>CAXUFL010000003.1:0-180922 GCA_964250455.1 uncultured bacterium | reverse complement strand
GAACACTTTGTATTCCCTGAAGAGGTTCTCCCCCGTGGTAACGCTCTCTAATAATTCGATGATCGCAGGCAACCGTGACCAACAATCCTCCGGATTTGCCTGGTGGGCGGGTAATGCCCGTTTAATTAATCTCTCTGGTAAATTGTTGGGTGCGCACGTTGCCCACTCAGGTCTGATCGTATTTTGGGCTGGAGCAATGACCTTGTTTGAGGTTGCTCACTTCATTCCCGAAAAACCGATGTATGAGCAAGGTCTAATCTTGCTGCCTCACTTGGCTTCTCAAGGTTGGGGCGTTGGACCCGGTGGCGAAGTGATTGACACTTTCCCGTATTTTGTTGTCGGTGTTCTGCACTTGATTTCTTCGGCAGTTCTCGGTTTGGGTGGGATTTACCACGCTATTCGCGGACCCGAAACGCTCGAAGAGTACTCGTCCTTCTTTGGTTATGACTGGAAGGACAAAAACCAGATGACCAACATCATTGGCTACCACCTGATTTTGTTGGGTGCTGGTGCACTACTGCTGGTAGCGAAAGCGATGTTCTTTGGCGGCTTGTATGACACGTGGGCACCCGGTGGGGGTGATGTCCGTGTCGTTACTAACCCGACGCTGAATCCCGCAATTATTTTTGGCTATCTGCTGAAGTCTCCGTTTGGCGGCGATGGCTGGATTGTCAGCGTGGATAACCTCGAAGACGTGGTTGGCGGTCACATTTGGGTTGGATTCATCTGCATTGCAGGGGGTATCTGGCACGTTCTGACCAAGCCGTTTGGCTGGGCGCGTCGTGCGTTCGTTTGGTCGGGTGAAGCTTACCTGTCCTACAGCTTGGGTGCGTTGTCGCTGATGGGCTTTATCGCTGCCTGTATGGTTTGGTACAACAACACCGTTTACCCCAGCGAGTTCTACGGTCCGACGGGTCCAGAAGCGTCGCAGGCGCAAGCCATGACCTTCTTGATTCGTGACCAAAAGCTGGGTGCAAACGTCGGTTCTGCTCAAGGTCCGACAGGTCTGGGTAAGTACCTGATGCGCTCTCCGACGGGCGAAATCATCTTTGGTGGTGAAACCATGCGCTTCTGGGATTTCCGGGGTCCGTGGTTAGAGCCGTTGCGCGGTCCGAACGGGCTTGACTTGAACAAAATCAAGAACGATATTCAACCGTGGCAGGTGCGCCGTGCTGCTGAGTATATGACACACGCGCCTCTGGGTTCGATTAACTCCGTGGGCGGTGTGGCAACCGAGATTAACTCGTTTAACTACGTGAATCCTCGTGCTTGGCTGGCTTCATTCCACTTCGTGATGGGATTCTTTTTCTTGGTGGGTCACTTGTGGCACGCAGGCCGCGCTCGTGCGGCGGTTGCTGGCTTCGAGAAAGGACTCGATCGTGAGACCGAACCCGTATTGTCGATGCCGAACCTTGACTAATCACTAGTCAGTCTGGCTAAACTAAAAGGCTCCCGTATTTTACGGGAGCCTTTCTCATATCAAGCATTGCTGTTTCCGAGACAAATGAGCTGATGTGCTTTCCAGCTTAGCTATCACCAACTTTTTCTGGCACTCTCTGAAGCTCTCGTCCTTGCGATGTTGCTAAATCGGCTCGATCGACCTCGATTAAAGCCGCATCTCGAATTCGACAAGAATCACACACTCCACAAGGAGCTTCCCCACCTTGATAACACGACCAAGTGAGATCGATCGGCACTTCTAACCGCAACGCTCGCCGCACGATATCCGTTTTAGAATCCATCACAAGCGGCGCAACAAGTTCGGGTGCTCTGCCTTCTAAACCTGCTTTCGAGGACAGCGCAGCAAGCTGCTGAAAGGCGGTGAGATACTCAGGGCGACAATCCGGGTAGCCAGAATAATCAACGGCGTTAATGCCTAAATAAATCGCTTCAGCAGATTTTGCTTCAGCAAGCGAAAGGGCGATCGCAATAAAAACCGTATTTCGTCCAGGTACATACGTAATCGGAATTTCATCCGCTTTTACGCCATCTATTGGGATAGCGATTTGCTCGTCGGTTAGCGCCGATCCGCCCCACTGCGCTAAGTTGACATCGATGAAAAAATGCTGACTGATTCCAAAATGCGCAGCGATTTGCTTGGCGGCTTGCAGTTCGCGATCGTGCCGTTGCCCGTAGCGAAACGACAGCGCAATCACCTCGTAGCCGTCTTTGATTGCCTGTGCAGCAACGGTTGCAGAATCAAGACCGCCAGACAGTAAAACAATTGCCTTCATAAATTTAGCGTTGGGCGAGTTGTGGACTGCGTCCGATTAAGCCCGACATTAAGCGAAACACGATCGTTCGGAGCGGGTGAATGCGGCGCAAAATCCACAGCATCCGGCGACGAATCTGAACGATCGGGACAATTTGATTGGAAAATGTGCGGTTGAGAATGTCGGTTACGCTTAAGATTAGCAAATTTTCCCATTTACGCCAGCGCTCATACCGCTTGAGAACCGATGGATTCGCGATGTCTTCGCCGTTTGCGTGAGCGGCTTGCAGCACTTGCGCTAACGCTGCTGCATCGCGAATGCCCATATTAATACCTTGTCCGCCAAGCGGATGACAACTATGGGCGGCATCTCCGATTAAAGCTAAACGCGAAGAGACGTAGCGGCTGCTGTGCATTAATTGAATCGGAAATAAAAAGCGATCGCCCTCGATTTCAGGCGTTCCGAATCGGGTTCCGTAGCGATCGACAAACGCTTGAATAAAGTCTCGATCGCTTAGCTCCAATAATTTCTGAGCTTCATCCCGCGAAGCCGTCCAAACGATGCGGCAGCGATTATCAGAAAGCGGCAGAATTCCGGAAGGGCCAGTATTCCAGAACCATTCATAAGCAGTGTTTTCGTGGGATTGATCAAGTTTGAGCGTTGCGACCACGCACGCTTGCCAATACTGCCATCCGTAGGTTTTGATTCCGGCTTGTTGACGGAGCGGCGATCGTGCACCATCGGCAGCAACCACTAATCGCGCTTTGATTTGACGAATTTTGCCTGCAAAATCTACATCCAGCAGGACACCATCGGATTGATTGTCGGTTTTGGTCACTTTTGCCGGACAAATCGATTCAACGTTCGGACAGCGCTGCAATAAATCTTGCAGCGCTGTGAGCAAAACGCGATGTTCGGCGACATATCCCAGCGTTTCGGTGCCAATGTCCTGCGGGGAGAACTGCACCGGATTTGGATGATTGGCATCGGTTAAGCGAACTTTTTTGTAGGTTTCGATTTGCGATCGCATCAATTGCCAAATGCCTATGCCTTCAAAAATGCGGCTAGACAACAGTGAGATTGAATACGCTTGAGATCGGGCGACTGCTTGAGAATGCGTTTCTGCTTCGATCAGCGCAATTCGCAGTCCCGACGCTTTCATCGCACAGGCAAACGTGATTCCTACAACGCCGCCCCCGACGATCGCCACATCAAATTCAGTCTCAGCAAACGACATAGCCATATTTGAAACGAAACTTTACATCTATTGTGGCGTAGACTTCTCAGGGGATCAAGCTTCGATCTGAGTGAACTGCGGTTTTTGAGGCTCGATCCCTTCGGAGTTGCGCTCCGTGCTAAACGAAGGTTCTCGATCGATTTCTTCTAAAACACCGAGAAATTCTCGCTCGAACGCGACTTGAGCGCGATTTGTTCTGCCCCCGATGTAAAACGCGGCTTCGTGCTGCAATGCCCAGATTTGGGAATGCGAAATGTAGCTCATGATCACGCCCATCATCAGCAATCCGAAGCCGAGATAAACAATAGGCACGCCCGGATCAGCTTTGATTTGCAGTCCGGTGCTTCCAACAACATCAACGATCGAGAGCTTCACGCCGTCGAGATCGACCGCCATTCCTTGCCGCACCGTCGAAATAAGCTTGCCGTCCATGCCATACACGAGTAGCAAGCCTTGCAAATCTCTAGCAATCAGCGACACGCCTTGAGAGCCATCGGGCTTGAGCGGAATCCACGTTCCCCAGATTCTGCTGCCCACAGCGTTTAGTTTTGCCATTGGAAATTGCAGAATCGGGCTGTTATTCACTTTGAACTGCACTGCGGCGATCGACCAATCCGCTTGATACAGCGTGACGCCTTTGTAGCGAAGCGGTTCGTTCACGTGAATCGTTTTGCGCTTGACTTCCTGACCGTTTTTATCAAGAACCGACAAATCCGAGTAAAACTGATCGATTTCACCGGACGGTAAGTAATCGATCCAAAAGCGATTGACTTTCACCGACCAATCTTTCGGAAATTGAGGAGCCGCCCACGTGCCCGCCTCGATAATGTTTTTGATTTGAAACGTTTGACCGCTCGGAACGATTTCCTGTGCGATAAATCCAGTGAATGCTCCAACGACGCCACCTAGCAGAATCAGCAGCATTGCCGCGTGAACCACGATCGGACCAATTCGGCCGACGATGCCTTTGTGGGCATAAAGTTTGTCTCCTTCGCGGAAAATGCGATACTTTCTCGCTTGAAGCAAAGGAACGATTGCATCAAGATTGCCGTTAGGAAACTCAGCGCTCAAAGCAAATTTGCGAAACTGACGCGGCTGAGAATAAAAATTCCAGGTGCGTGAAAACCAGCGCAGAGCGGGCAACTGGCGCGTAAACGTACATGCGGTGAGGCTGGCACCAAATAGAATCAACAGCGCTAGATACCACCACGTGCGATAAACGTGATCGAATCCCGCCGTGAGCAGCACTTTCCAAGTTAGAAAGCCAAAGAGCGCGGGATGTTCCGGATAGTTTGCTTGATAAAACGCGATCGATTGTCCTTGCTCGATTACAGTTCCCGCAATGCTAAAAACCGCGATCGCCAAAAGCAGCACGATCGCTAAGCGTAAATCCGACAGCAACGGCAATAGTTCTTTTTTGAAATACCGTTTTGGAACCGTTAGAAATTCTGAAAAAATCATGTTAAGCAATCTAAAATTGAAATCGCGACATCAATGAAAACACACCAAACCCGACGAGCAACGCACCGCTTGTAGGCGTAATCCAACCCGACCAACGCCGCAGTTCTAGCAGTTTCTTAATCGCTGCGGTAAAGGTTCCAGCAATGATTAATGGCGCAACATAGCCCGCCGTGTAGCCCAGCAAAAGCGTTCCGCCCAAAACTGGATCTTTGGTTGTCGCAATCCACGTTAACAAGGTTGCTAAAACAGGCGTGCTGCACGGAGACGCAACCAAGCCAAATGTGACACCGAGCAGATAAGACCGAACACCTGTGGGTAAATCTTTAGAAATCCAGTCGGTTCCCCCGATCGACGGCAAGGCAAACGGCAGCGCTTCGAGCAGATTCAACCCCATCAAAATCGCAACAATGCTCACGATAATCGGAAGCCCGATCGCGACTTGTCCGTATACTTTTCCGAGTAGCGTTGCCGCGATGCCAAGTCCTGCCAGCGTCGTTGCAAGCCCTAGCGCAAACCAAGTTGATTGTACCGCCGCCGCCGCTCGGCTTTTTGCTTCGTAGCCGCCAATGTATCCGATCGTAATCGGCAACATCGACAGCGTACAAGGCGTTAAACTCGTCAGCAATCCCGCCGCAAAAATCACCCCGATGCTAAGCGGCGTCAAATGCATTAATTGGCTAGAGACTAAGCGATCGGCAAACTGGGATAGTTCGTACAGTTGGGTCTGAAGCGCATCGAACATAAGCAAAGCCATGAATTGTTAAGCGACTTAAAGCGCTACTCATATTCTATCGGCTTAAGAATCCCGATTTTGCCTTTTACAGGAATCGGCGTCTACGATCGCCTTGATTTTGCCGCGCCTAGCGACACAACTTTGGTTTTATCGCCGATCGACACCACATTCGCTTCGCTGCTTTCGCGGGCCACCCGGATCAGCAACGCCGCACAAACCAAGCTCGAAATCATCGAACTTCCACCGTAGCTAAAAAGCGGAAACGGTAAGCCCGTGGTTGGTAACGCTCCGGTCGCAACGCCAATGTTGAGCAGCGATTGCCCGACCATGACCACCATCACGCCGATCGCCACTAATCTCTGAACGGGATTTCTCGCTTTTCGCGCCACCACGAGCGCCAGGGTTGCATAAGCGATAAGCATTGCCATCAGCAGCAAACATCCGACCAAGCCGAATTCTTCTGCAAAAACGGCAAAAATAAAATCAGTGTATTGGATTGGCAAATAAAAAAGTTTTTGTTGCGACAAACCAAAGCCAGTTCCCCAAACGCCGCCAGAGCCGATCGCCAGCAAACTTTGAATCAATTGATAACCGTCCTGCATCGGGTCTGACCAGGGGTTGAGAAACGACATCACGCGCCGTCGCTGATATTCACGCACGCTAATACTAAGAGTCGCTAAAACCAAGCCTGCGATCGCGGTTCCACTCAGGTAGAGGTAAGGCAATCCTGCCGCTAAAGCCACCAGCCACAGCGTCATGCCACAAAGCGCAGTTGTACTGAGATTCGGCTGAAGCAAAATTCCGACCAGCGTCAATCCAAACAGCGCAATCCAAGTCAGGCGCACTCGCCACGAAAGCCGCTCCCACTGTCCGAAAATTCGGGCACTTTGCAACACCAAAAACGGCTTAATTAATTCTGATGGCTGAATCAAAAACGGGCCGACCTCAAACCATCGTTGACCGCCGTTGACTTGACGCCCGATTACGGTTGTTAGAAAGATGCCCGCCAGAAGTAAAATAAAGCCCCAATCTGCGATGCCTTGAATGTAGCGCAACGGCAGATGCACCAAGAGATTAAAGGCGATCATGGCAAGAACGATCGCGATCATCTGCCGCTTCACGTAATACAATCCATCTCCCGCCGAATCTCCAACCGGATACGACGCGCTAAACATGACGGCAAGCCCAACAAACAGCCAAACAAACGTCAGCCAGCGCAGCGATCGAGCCGTGAACGACCAATCCAGTGCAGTCGTGTCAAAAAACGGAATGAGGTGACGCCATTTCATCGATTCTTTAGCTCCGCCGCAAGTTTGTCTAAATCGGTTTTGAGAAACACAGTTAATCGCCCAGAATACGCGAGTCCGTTTGAGGTTTGTGCGATTTCGATCCAATAGCCAAAGCGCTCTCCTTGACGCAATTCGCCTTGTAGTGCCGCCGTTTGAGCATCACTGTTTTGCACAGCTTGCGCAATTTTTTGATCGCTTGGATACGTCTGCACCATTTGAGCTTGATCGAAGTCCTGCGCAATATCGATGCCGTAAATCGATCGCACCGCTTCGCGCAATCGAGGAATTGTAACTCCATTTCGCATATCAAACAGCGTTAACGTTTCGCTTTTGATCACCCGATCGAGCCGCGTTCTGCCCATTCTGCCCGGAGGCACGATCGATGCCTCAAAACTAAAGCCCTGAATCACGGTATTGTTGCGACGAATCAGAAATTTTTCGCCCCTGTTCGGTCGCAGCGTTGAATTCGATTGCATCCATGCGGCTGCTTCATCGGTGGTTTGTCCTGGAATTGCCGATGCAGGCGTTGCGGTTAGTAAAATTCCAAACATGACCGCCAGCTTCTTTACCACGTTCATAAGAAAACTCCATGTGCAGGACGTTTTTATTCATCCCGCACGGGTCGGCTCGATCGCAACTTTGATCACTTTGCGCTGCTTCATGTCTTGAAACACTTGTTTGAGATTTTGAAGCGGGGCGCGATCGCTAATCAGCAATTCAAACGGCACGGTTCCACTTGCCAGAAGAGATAGCGCCGATCGCACAAACTGCGGCGTATTGTGAAACACCCCTTTTAAAGTCAGTTCATTGTAGTGCAGTTGCTCGGTACTGACCGTAATGGCTGTATCGCGGGGACAACCGCCAAACAAATTCACCGTTGCACCCGGACGCGCACAAGCGATCGCCGTTTCCCAAGCCGCCGGAACCCCGGTTGCTTCGATCACAATATCCGCACCCCATCCATCGGTCAGTTCTTTTACAGTTGTTGGAATATCCGCTACTTCACGATGCAAAAAGGTTTTTGCGGCTCCAAACTTTGCGGCAATTTCTAACCGAGATTCGCTACCGCCAAAAACATATAGTTCAGTTTCTTGCGCCATTGCTGCGACAAACATCAAGCCGATCGCACCATCACCGAGTAAAACCACACGATCGCCCGATTTATAGTTCGATCGCGCCACACCATGCAGCACGCACGCCAATGGTTCGGTCATCGCGGCCATTGCGTCTGATAAATGCGTCGGGATCGGTAACAGATTGTGGCGCACGATCGGCGCGGGAATCTTTAAATACTCGGCAAACGTGCCGTTATTAAAGCTTAAATCAGTACACAGCGAGAATTCTTGACGCTGGCAGAAAAAGCACTTCATGCACGGAGCAGAATTATTTGCGACTACGCGATCGCCAATTTTCCAATGAGAAACGTCGGCACCGATCGCCACAATTCGCCCTGCTGCCTCGTGTCCAAACAGCGTTGGCAGGTTCAGCATTTTCGCGTGTCCCCCGCGCCGCCACACTTTAAGATCCGTTCCGCAAGTGGTCGCCGCTCCGACTTCGATCACCACTTCTCCAGGCTCCGGCGTGGGATCGGGGACGGTTTCTAGGCGCAAATCTTCTTGACCATACAGTAAGGCAGCTAACACACGCAACTCTCGCAACTCAATTGCCCCAAATCTTACCGGATATTTGGAACAATCGCGCTTTTGGATTCACTTTATGATGGAATAGCACCGTAGCCAGAGCCACTGCTATGACTCAATCTGTCATTCCGGATTCGCTGTACGAGCAGGACTTTGCTTTATGGATCGATGATACGGTTGCAAAGCTTAAAGCGCGGAAGTTTGAGCAGATTGACCTTGAGAATTTGATCGAGGAGATTGAGAGCTTGGGGCGATCAGACAAACGTGAGCTAGAGAACCGTTTAGAAGTGCTTTTAGCTCACATTCTCAAGCGATCGTATGTGGATTGTCCTGAAGATTATCGCGGCTGGATTCTCACCATCGCAGAACAGCGTCGACAACTAAAACGGCTCCTCAAGCAGTCGCCTAGCTTAAAGAATTACTTGAACGATGTTTTCGCTGAAATCTATCAAGATGCATTAGAAAGCGCGAAGCTAGAATATCCAGAAGTTAATTTCCCGATCGATTGGTCATTTAACTCAGATATCAATGTCATTTTGAACGAGACACTTTGGCAAGACTAAAAAGCAGGAGCAAATATGAATCAATTCACAACTCAATCGCTGTACGATCAAGACTTTGCGTTGTGGATCGATGACACGGTTGCAAAACTTAAAGCGCGGAAATTTGAGCAGATCGATCTTGAGAATTTAATTGAGGAGATGCAGAGTTTGGGGCGATCGGACAAGCGCGAATTGAAAAATCGATTAGCAGTTCTTCTTGCCCACTTGCTTAAGCGAATTTATGTTGGTAGTACCTATGACAATCGCGGCTGGATGAATACGATCGTCGAACAGCGTCGTCAACTAAGATTTTTGCTAGAAGAATCACCGAGTCTCAAAGGCTACTTTTTAAAAGTTTTTTCTGAAATGCATTGTGAGGCGTTAGAAGCAGTAAGAAACGAATATTTAGGGGTTGTGTTTCCTGATGAGTGGCAATTTGAGCGAGATGTCGATGCCATTCTGAACGAGAAATTCTGGCGAAACTAATGCAATCACCGGGAGTTATAAAATCATGAACCAATTAACCACTCAATCACTGTACGATCAAGATTTTGCGTTGTGGATCGATGATACGGTTGCAAAACTTAAAGCGCGGGATTTTGAGCAGATTGACCTTGAGAATTTGATCGAGGAGATTGGAAGTTTGGGAAAGTCGGACAAACGCGAGGTTAAGAGTCGATTAATTGTGCTTTTGGCTCACATCTTAAAACGGGTTTATATCGACAGTACCGACGATAACGGTGGCTGGCGAAATACGATCGACGAACAACGCAGAGAATTAATTGCCGTGCTTGAAGATTCTCCAAGTCTAAGAAATTACTTCGAGTCCATCTTTGATACTGCTTATCAAACCGCCCTTTTGATCGTTCGCAAAGATTATAAAAGGGTAGAGTTTCCCGATGAGTGGCAATTCGATCGCAGCGCTGATTCGATTCTCACTCAAACATTTTGGCAAGAATAGTTTTATTTAAGTTTGAAACTCTTTGAAAAAATGAACATCAATATCGAAAGTTTTTCGAGGAATAAGCCCCAACTCCAAATTTTCAAACATATCTAATAGCTTTTCACCGTGTACAAGCTCGATCGGTGGAACTCCGTCTCGGACAGCTTCTTTCTGTGCATCAGGTGTAAATGTTCCAGTCGTAATAATAATTCCTTTATCTGCGCGACCCATCATTGCTCCTCGAAAATCCCGCACCTGCGATGATGATACTGAGCCTGAATACCGCTTGCATTGAAACAGCACTTTGAAGCTCACAAAAGGATTAACCTGTAAAATTTCATGCCCATCAATGCCACCGTCGCCCGATCGCCCCGTAACTGCAACTTGCTCAAATCCTGATTCTCTTAATAATCTCTGACATAAACGCTCAAATCCGGTCGGCGGAAGCAACATCATTGTTTCTAAAAGCCTTTTTCGGTATGAACCATCTTCGCTAACGATAGTATCTGCTGGAGCAATACTGTCCTCAACCGTTTCATCTTCAGCCGATTGATCCGTAGGGGGTCGATCACTCTCAAACTCTGCATGAACCTGTTTAAACAACGTTAGAGCTTGATTCCAAGTGAGCGACTCAATCTCCCGTCCTCGATCGCTCAAACTCCAAACTCCACGCTTTGACGAATCCACTAATCCCGCTTTGACCAAGTAGAATCGTGCCCATGCTACCTGATTGTCAAATCGTGGAGCGCCACCTTCTAATAATTCGGTTCTTTCTTCCTCAGAAATACTAAGCTGTTTTGCAATGAACTCACGCACTTCTAAAGGACGCCCCGATCCCCCCAACTCTTTTAGTGCTTGCAAGACCGGGGAAAAGAATCGAACAAATTTAGGTCCACTCATTGCCATCGTTTTTACCGATTCCAGAATCCGCTTGCATTATGTTAAGTTGAACCCTTGAGAATCAGCCAATAAAAAAGGTAGGTGAGGCACCTACCCAAACGCAATTGAATCTTAACGAATCAACGTTTATTCTTCGTCAAGCTCCTCTTCGCCCTCGTCATCATCCGCATGACCAACCGAGTTTGCCGAAACTTGAGCACCCATTTCTAGCTTTTCGCGCACCAGCTTTTCGACTTCTTTTACAAAGTCAGGCTTTTCTTCCATGTACTTGATCGCGTTATCGCGGCCCTGGCTGATATTCTCGCCGTTGTAGCTGTACCAAGCCCCTTTACGAACCACAACGCCCGTTTCTTCTGCCAAATCAACCAAACAGCCCAGCGTCGAAATGCCTTTACCAAAAATGATGTCAAACTCAGCAATGCGGAACGGCGGCGCGACTTTGTTCTTCGCAACCTTCACTTTTGCACGAGTTCCATACTCTTCGGTGCCTTTCTTGAGCGTTTGAATCCGACGAATATCGAGACGAACTGAAGAGTAGTACTTCAGCGCTTGACCACCTGTGGTCGTCTCCGGGCTTCCGTAGGTAACGCCGATCTTCTGACGCAACTGGTTAATAAAAATCACCGTGCAGCCAGATTTGCCCATGTTTCCGGTAATCTTACGAAGCGCTTGGCTCATCAGTCGCGCCTGCAAACCCACGTGCGCATCGCCCATTTCGCCTTCGATTTCTGCACGGGGAACAAGCGCGGCTACCGAGTCGATCACTACGATGTCTACGGCTGCCGATCGTACCAACTGATCCACAATTTCCAACGCCGCTTCTCCGGTGTCGGGCTGTGAAATCAACAGATTGTCAACGTCCACGCCCAATTCACCTGCATATTTCGGATCAAGGGCGTGCTCCGCATCCACATAAGCTGCAATCCCACCCGCACGCTGAACCTCAGCCACAGCATGAAGCGCCACAGTCGTTTTGCCCGAACTTTCTGGGCCGTAAATCTCGATGACTCGACCTTTGGGCAGTCCGCCGCCGAGCGCCAAATCCAACGTTAGCGCACCGCTTGGAATCGTTTCCACCTTCATGCGGGTGGCGTCGCCCAAACGCATAATACTGCCTTTACCGAAGTTGCGCTCAATTTGAGTGAGCACCAAATTTAGGGCTTTTTGCTTGTCGTTACTTTCAGTTTTAGTTGCCATTAGCGCCTCAGAAAGGTTGTGAAATTGTGGGGCATCAACACGGGTCACAGTGGGGAAATGGTACCCTAACTCGCACGATCGCGGATCATCTGATTCCCAAACTTTGTAGCATGGAGAAATCGATCCACGCTATTTCTCTAGGGTAACGAGAATGACCTCGAAACTGCCGAGTTTGTTGGTACCGGATACCGCCCTTTCGGTGGCGGGTCTCACGGCTTACATTCAAGATTTGATCGAGCAGGATGATCAACTGCGCCAAGTCTGGCTGACAGGCGAGGTTTCGAGCGCCACCCGATACCGCAGTGGTTTGTTTTTTACGCTGCAAGACCCGGACGCGAAAGCCGCAATTGGGTGTGTGGTTTGGAATAGTCAGTTGCATAAGCTCGCGACGCTACCGATACAAGGTGAGCAGTTGATTTTGCTGGGGCGGGTGCATGTACAGCCGAACCGGGGCAGTTATCAGTTCATCGTGTGGCAAGCGCTTCCGGCGGGCGAAGGCTTGCGGGCGCTTCGATACCGTCAGCTTCGCGATCGCTTAGACGCGGAGGGATTGTTTGATCCCGATCGTAAGCGACCGATTCCCCTGCATCCGCAAACTGTTGCAGTGGTGACTTCACCGCAGGCTGCCGCTTGGGGAGATATACAACGCACGCTCAAACGGCGGTATCCCGGTTTGCGCGTGTTGTTTTCTCCCGCCCTTGTTCAAGGAGATCAAGCGCCTGCGTCGATCGTGTCGGCGATCCGACGGGTCGAGCGCGATAACAGAGCGGATGTACTAATTCTATCACGCGGGGGCGGCGCGATCGAAGATATGGCTTGCTTTAATCATGAATTAGTTGTGAGAGCGGTAGCAACCTGCTCGATTCCGGTCATTGCAGGCATCGGGCATCAGCGTGATGAATCGCTGGCGGATTTAGCGGCCGATGTTTATGTTCATACACCTACGGCGGCCGCAGAGCAAGCGGTTCCTTGTTTGGCGGATTTGTACGCAGTACATGAAGAACGATCAAAAGCATTGACGATCGCGATGATTCAGTGTGTTAGCACCGAGCAGGATCGCTTAGAAATTCTGCGGAATCGGATTTTGCGATTGAAGCTTGATCGATTGCTCAAACAAGAATCTCAAATCGTGTCTTGGCTGCGTCAGCGTTTGATTCAATCCACGCAGCAGCGATTACAAACGGCAACGCAGCATTGTGAATTGTTACGAGAAAAGCTGATCACGCTCGATCCGCAAGCGGTTTTGCATCGAGGTTATGCGGTGGTCAGAGCCGAGGCAGGGATTGTACGATCGATTCAAGAAATCGCGATCGATCAGCCTTTAACAATTCAGCTTGGAGACGGGCAAATTCGCGTGAGCGTTACCGAAGTCTCAGAGCGGGCAATTTATCCGAACGATTAGCGATTATAACTAAGTAGATGCCGTTAAGCGGGGCTGACGATGAACCATTCTCCTGATCCCGATGTTGCCGCGTCTGCAAATCGGACTCGCGTTTCTCCTAACGATTGGAATTATGAAGAAACGGTTGCCAAAGTTGAAGAGATTTTGGCAAGAATTGAGTCTGGAGAATTAGAGTTAGCCGACGTATTTGAAGAGTTCTCGATCGCGGTTGAACATTTACGTCAATGCGAATCTTTTTTAACTGAACGACAGCAGCAAGTCGAATTATTAATTGAAACGCTCATGGATGAACCAGAATTCTAGATTTGATAATAACTCATTTCAAAATTCTTGTACGATTAAGCTAATCGTTTCTTTCAGATTTGGCAGGTAATCTTCGATAATCCTCCATACGAGTTCAGGATCAATCTCAAGATATTGATGTGTTAGAACATTTCTAAAACCCGAAATTTCTCGCCAGTCGGTTTCAGGATGTGCAGCTTTCCATTGGTCAGGAAGCCATTGAGTTGATCCACACATTGTTTGCAGATTTCTAATCACAGCGTCCTGAGTTTTAGTGTCTCTGAAAAACACGTCTTTACCCTCGATCGTGTAAGCTTCAATTTTTGCAATGCACTCTTGAATATGAATGAGGTAAAGCCGATTATCTTTCATAGCGGTTTTGCCTCGTTCAAAACACGATCGCGAATAAAATGATGAATAGATTTTTCGGTTACAACGTCAACTTTACGCCCTAGCAAATTTTCCAAATCGTCAATTAATCCAACTGGAAACCACGGGCTTAACTTGTCTCCTAAATCAATCAAAAAATCAATATCGCTTTCTGGTGTTGCTTCACCACGAGCGACTGACCCAAAAATTCGGACATTACAAGCGCCATGTTTGGCTGCAAGTTCGAGAATTTCTTTACGTTTTTCTTGAACTAACTCTTCGATTTTCATTGGCATTTCTCCTATGCAATACTTCCCCGTTTACGAGTTTCTTTATAAGACGTTCCCACATTTCTCAAACCCGCTTTAATCATTTGCTGTTCTAAAAGCGCGAAGAAACGAGCACGATCGCCGCCCCGTACTACGGCTTGATTATGCGCTTCCGCCAACGCAACCGGATAGCCGTAGCCTTTTTGAACCTGCGCGAGTACTAAACCTAACGCTGAATCAAACAGCGATCGATCTTCTGCTACCCAAGCGGGAACTTCAATTCGTGCAATTTCGCTTCCAACATGCACATAGCAAAAATGAATCGCATGATCCCCATAAAATTCTTGAATTCTGGCAGAACTGCGCCAAAGTGGGCTACGCTGTCCAGGTTCGAGTAGCTTTGCCCACAATGCGCTGTCTTTTAGGGGATCTAGAACTTGGCAGGGTGCTCGCTCAGCTTGTCCATTACAATTTGTGGCGCAATCTGGAGCGAGATAGGCACAGCTTTGCAAGCGTAAAAAGTTGAGTGCTTCACCGCTTCGAGAGGCGCTAATGTAGCCGACAAGCGGGATTTTAACGGCTCTGAGCTGATCCCAAGCAGCAAGAATTGGCGTGAGAATGCGATCGCGGGCGTCGCTAGGCATTGGCTCTAAAAACCAGTGAATCAACGAGCCATCGACCAAAGCAATCGTCGGTGCAGACTGCTTTTCAACTTTTAACGCGGCTCCCAATTCTGCCAGCATTCCGGCTTCGAGCGCAGTGCGTTGATACCCCATCCATTCTTCCGTCCGAATGCCCCACTGACGCGAAATGTACAAATCTTCAGGACGGTAAAACACTTCGGGCACGCTATCAAGCAACGGCTGTTTACTTTGTCCGTAGTGCAGCACAATTCGACCCACATTAATCAGATAGCAATAAGCAATTTCGTGGTGGCTTGGTGCGATCTGCGATCCATCGGTAGCAATGACGGTGTGAGCGATCGGCGGAGAATTGATTTCTAATCGCGTGTTGAGCGGCTCGATCGGGACGGCGGCGGTAAAACTCAATCGATCGCGCCAAAGCTCCTGCATTTCCACGAGTTCGGATTGTCGATCGAACGCTTGTCTCATAATCAGTTGCGCTCGGTCTAATCGTTGCCGCGTAGCAGTGGCTTCAACGGTTAGCTGTTGGCTGATGCCCTGCATTTGTTGAGCAAGTTTGGTGAGATCCAGCATGATCAAGCAGTAATTCTGAACTACTACTCATCCTAAAGCCAGGTTGAGAAATCTTGATCAAATTGTTTTAGCGAAATGAGATGGATACGATCGTCGTTCTGCGCCGCTTGTCGCTCGGCTTTGGTGTTGTATCCCCAATCTGCTAAAAAAAGTTGTACCGTTTCTAAACTTGCTTGATTCTTCACCGCTTGCAGCGTTTTGAATCGATCTTCAACAAACCAAACTTCGGCTGCTTCGCCATAGCTTTGTTTAAGCTCTTGTAGAATTTGATATTTTGGGCGTTTTGATTCTTTTCCATATACTTGAGAATCAGCTAATTCAATTCCTTGTTTTTGTAATAGCTGTTTAATAAATCGCCCTTCTTTTGTACTAATAATCACAAAATTTGTTGAGCTACCTAGAATTTGATGAAGCTTATCAATGACGCCTGGATAAAATTGATGTTCATTAAGCCAACCGTCTAAATCTTGTGCAATCCATTCATCGCGAATCGTATCAACGATCGTGCTCACTTCCGATGATTTAAGATTGGTTTCGCTTGTGATTTGAGCGGCGATCGTTGTCCAATCCTGCAAAATTCTTTCTTCTTCAATTCCTATCACCAATGCTCGGATCAAAATCGGCATTTCCCAACCTGTTTCAACCACGGGGCGCAGTCGATAAAATTTTGGTGCAAGCGTTTCATCGGCTTGCACGTCGCTCGGTTGCCAAATTAGACAATATGCCTTCCATGCGGTTTGAAAGTATTCTTTTAATCCGTCACAAACGACGCCATCAAAATCTAAAGCAAGAACTTCGGGATCACGATTCAACATCGTTCTTTTCTAAATCTAGTGAGTTAGCCATTATTGTTTCTACTACACTTTGGGTATTGCGAATTGCTTGAGAAATAATAAAAGCGATCGCGCTCTCGAACAATCGCTTTCTCATTTCGTTATTCCTCGGTTTCGTGTTCTTCCGGTTGCCGCGCTCGACTTCCCGCTAAAGCAACCCCGATCGCGTCCAACACCCGCGCTACAGGAATGACTTCCATTCCAACATCGCCGTAACTTGCGCCTTTAGGAACGATCGCTCGCTTAAACCCAAGTTTCGCCGCTTCTTTAAGCCTGAGTTCCATTTGCGACACCGATCGAACTTGTCCGCCTAAACCCACTTCCCCGATCATCACCGTATGAGGATCAACGATACGATCGCGAAAACTCGCTGCCACTGCCACCGCCATTCCTAAATCTGCTGCTGGTTCGCCCACGTTCAAACCGCCCGACGACGCGACATAAGCATCTAGTTTCGATAACGGAATACCCACGCGCTTTTCGAGAACAGCGAGAATTTGCAGCAGTCGATTGTGCTCGACTCCGGTCGTCGATCGACGCGGCGAACTATAGCTCGTGGCACTCACCAACGCTTGCAGTTCAACGACGATCGGGCGGGTGCCTTCGCAAGCGACGATCGTCGCCGTTCCCGACGAGGCATCATCGCGATTGCCCAGAAATAACTCAGACGGATTCAAGACTTCTTGCAAGCCTTGATCGACCATTTCAAACACGCCGATTTCGTGAGTTGCACCGAAGCGATTTTTGACAGACCGCAATAAACGATGACTGGCAAAGCGATCGCCCTCAAAGTACAGCACGGTATCGACCAAGTGTTCAAGCACTTTGGGACCTGCGATCGCGCCTTCTTTGGTAACGTGTCCAACAATAAACAGCGTGATATTTTGTCGTTTTGCCACCTGCATTAAAACCGACGTACACTCGCGCACCTGCGACACCGACCCCGGAGCCGAAGTCAAAGCACTGTAGTAAAGGGCTTGAATGCTATCGATAATGGCAACGGCGGGCTTGAGTGATTCAAGCTCGGTCAAAATCGTATCGAGATCAATTTCTGGCAATAAATGTAGACTGCCATCGTGTTTTGGATGTCCGTTTTCTTCGATTTGAGCGGCTTCGTCAGGCGTTATTTGAGTTCCGACGCCGAGCCGTTGCGCCCGTAATTTTACCTGCTGCCCGGATTCTTCCGCACAAACATACAGCGTGCGGTATCGCGTTGATAAGCGATTCGCGGTTTGCAGCAGTAGCGTAGATTTACCAATTCCTGGATCGCCGCCGATTAAAACCAGCGAACCGGGAACAATGCCGCCACCGAGAACGCGATCGAGTTCCACGTATCCAGACGCGAGGCGCGACTGAGACTGTTCAGAAATCTCGCTCAGCTTCATCGAAGACACCGCACGCGACGGAGCATTTGCCGTGCGGGTTTTGCCGTTGGTGGCTCGAATCCGCGTCATTTGGGCAACAGCAGCAGTCGGCGGAGCGGGTTGAACGACTTGTTCTTCGAGCGAATTCCAAGTGCCGCAGGACGGACAGCGACCAAAATACTGCGAGGATTCTGACCCGCATTCGTTACAGACAAACGTCGATCGTACTTTTGGCATTCTGTAAATAAGAAATTGATTGGCTTTAATCGAGGCGAAAACAATCTAAATCAGAACGATGACCGGATTTTTATCAAAACTCACCCGATGCGCTATCTTTCTCCATGATAATTGCGCCAAACTTGGATGGCTAAACGCGAGTATTTTATGTCGTATCGACTTGCCCTCTTGCTCAGCATTGTGATCCTCGTTCCGATCGGCTATCTTGTGCGATTTTCTCAAGGCGCGTTTCCCGATTGGCTGCATGATGCATCGGGAAGCGTTGCTTACGAAATCTTTTGGATTGCTTTAGTACAATTTTACTATCCAAAAGCGTCAATTGTCAAAACCGCAGTCGCGGTCTGTCTCGCAACCTGCGCGATTGAATTTCTTCAGCTTTGGCAGCCGCCACTTTTGCAAGCGATTCGCGCTACGCTTCCCGGTCGGCTTGTGCTGGGCAATACGTTCTCGTGGTCAGATTTTCCACCCTATTTTGTTGGTAGCGCTTTAGGGTGGATTGGGATACGTCAATTAAAACGTTACTTGGTGTGAGTTACTTCAACAACGGTGTGAACGTTTCCACGCGGCGTAAAATCGGCTCGCACTTTGACTTCTAGCGGGTCACACGCCGCTACAAGATCATCGAGAATTTGGTTAGCGGATTCTTCGTGCGAAATGTAGCGATCGCGGTAGCTATTAATGTAAAGCTTGATCGCTTTGAGTTCTACCACTCGCTGATCAGGAACGTAAGTGACATAAATCGTTGCAAAATCCGGGTAGCCGGAAAACGGACATTTGCAGGTGAATTCAGGCAGGGTGATTTGAATTTCGTAGCGGCGGCCTGGTCGGGGATTGGGAAACGTGATTAGATTGCCTTCTTCGATCAGACGTTCGCCATATTTTACTTCAGGAGTCACGTTATCTTGAGTTTGAGTCATTGGGAGTCAGTTATGAGAACCAATCGATTTTAACAAGCGGTTTGGGGGCAGGCGTGCCCGTTGAATCGATAATTTCTGCGCTGCAAAAAGAAAATCCGTAAAAATCGCGAATTTTGCCAAAAATTCTTGACTAAATTGACATTGCTTGCTCTAATTGCAGCTATTCTGGGGCATACACGCTGCGCTAAAGCCGATTTAGTCTCGATTGAACTCGATATGAATGCAATGACGCCAAAACCTTCTACACGAAACGTTAATTCTTCTGGACAAGCACCCGCGACGCCTGCACCGAGCTATTCGCCCTCGGTGCCGATTTCACTGTATCGCGAAGTCACGGCAGAGCTTCAGGCAAGCAAAGCCACGATCGACGCCCTGAAAACTCAAAATCAGCAGCTTGCTAAACAAAATCAATTTCTGCGCCAAGAAATCGAGAAAGCCGTGCAGTCTGCACTAACGCTTCAGAAAACCGCGAACGCAATCGGATCGATCGAGATAGACTTGCCAACGGTCGAACCGCCCAAAGCGTCTCAAGCCTCGTATCGTGCGCCTGATTCCGAACCTGTATTCCAACTCCCCACGATGCCGCCGCGTCCATCTGCGAAGCCAAAAATCGTTGAAGCCGCAGTTGCAGCCGAAGAGTTAGTGATCGAACAAGACAGCAAGCCGCGTCGCAAAGCTCAGCTTGAAAAAGCATCTGGGCGCGACTTAAACGGGTGGTGGCTTGGATTAGTGATCGTGATGATTGTTGTCACTGCATTTGGAGCTGGATTTCTAGTAGTACGTCCGTTGTTGCCGTCGTCTAAGTAGTGCAACGAATTGCGAATCGGAAATTCCGAATTTGGGTTATCCGTGCGAAACTCAGAATCGCACAAGGACGCTTTAGCTAGTCAGAGTATCGATCGTTACAAAATATTGGTTTCGATCGATGATAGATAGTGTCATGCCGGAACAATAGACAGAGATAAGGAGTGTAGGCGCTTGAAAAAAGTTGAAGCTATCATTCGCCCTTTTAAGCTTGATGAAGTCAAAATCGCGTTGGTCAACGCAGGAATCGTTGGAATGACGGTTTCTGAGGTTCGAGGATTTGGACGGCAGAAAGGTCAAACCGAGCGATATCGAGGATCAGAATACACGGTTGAGTTTTTGCAAAAGCTCAAGATTGAAATCGTGGTCGATGACGATCAGGTGGATATGGTGGTTGACAAAATCATCGTTGCGGCGAGAACCGGAGAAATCGGAGACGGTAAGATTTTCATTACACCCGTGGATCAAGTCGTGCGGATTCGGACGGGCGAAAAGAACTTTGAAGCGGTGTAATCGGTTGCTTCAGCAGTGAGGTTATCGAAAACTTGGGTCTAAAACCCCGTCGTTCTACGACGGCTTTGAATTAAAATCGAGAAGTCTACAGGCTCAAGTACACGTTGAACAGCGAAAGCTACTACAGCTACGTTGAGAGCGCACCTAGACCGCTTAAGAAGGCAATGGTTAAGTCTAACCCTGGCAAGCACCAAGACTAAACACAAAGCCTTCGAGCAAAGTCGCCATCGGGCATTGGGAGACTCTAAACGGACGCAGAGACAGAGTAAGACTTGCTTGCAAGCGTCAGTCAGTGAAGCGTCAAGAATTACCGCTCCTTCAGAACGGTGAGTATGTCAAATTCAGCTTTCCAGACGATCGAGGCAATTCAGGCGGATTGCCTCTTTTTGCTTTGCGGAATTCAACAGAACTGCAATTAGATTTTGTAATTAAGAAGGTGTTCATCTCTTCATTGATTTCGGGTGCAACCTCGAATTCAAGCTTCCCGGATTTAAGCAAAGCTAACCGTAGATAGAAAAAAGCGTGTATCTAAAATCACGCTTTTAGACAATTCATTTCTATGGCACCGTGCAAGCAGCTTATTTTCAAGCCGATTCTCGTCGCAATTTTGACGCTAATCATTCTTTTAGGAATCGACTTTCCTGGTTTTGCCGCAACGCTTTCTGAAGCCTCAAAAACAGTCGATCGAGCATCACTCGAACCGTTTATTGACCAGATTTTCACTAAAGCGCAGCAAGAAATGCCGATGCCTGGAGCCGTTTTTGTATTGGTCAAAAACGGCAAGGTTGTCTTGTCAAAAGGCTATGGATACGCAAATCTAGAACAACGCGCCCGGGTTGATCCAAATAAAACTCTGTTTCGCCTCGGCTCGATTTCAAAAATCATCACGACAACGGCAGTGATGCAGCTTGTTGAACAAGGCAAATTGCAGCTTCATCAATCGATTCAATCGTATTTGCCGGACTGGTCGATCGATCAACCTGATCGACAATCATTAACCTTAGAACAGTTGCTCACCCACACCGACGGCTATGATGTTGCTTGGACGATCGGCGCGAGTCGTCGCTGCGAAACAAAGGCAGCGTTTGGCGAATGGCTACAACAGCACTTGCCCGATCGCGTCCGACAGCCTGGAGAACTGTACGTTTACGGCGATGTAGGAATCGCCCTCGCAGGCTACCTGGTAGAAGTGCAATCAGGAATGGCGTTTGATCAGGTCATTCAGCAACGGATTTTTGATCCGCTTTCAATGCAGCAAAGTACTTTTGCACAACCGTTGCCGCCGTCGCTAAGTCGGCAGCTTGCAACCGGATACCGCTTTCAAGACGCGACTTATCAAACCGTTCCGTTTACCTGTGGCAATAGTGCACCGACGGTTGGAATGAGTACAACGGCACAAGATATGGCAAAGTTCATGATTGAGCAGTTGCAGCCGAAACGAATTTTGCAAGCGTCTACCCTAGATGAAATGCAGCGATCGCATTTTCGGAATTTTCCACCGCAGTACAAAGCATCCGGGGCCGCGCTCGGATGGTATGAACGGTATCAAAACAATCAGCGTGCGATCGAGCATGGCGGCAGTTTGAACGGCTACGCAAGTCAATTGTTTCTAATACCTGAGCAAAACTTAGGCTTTTTTGTTGCATTTAACCACGAAGACACGGGAAATTTTCGAGAAACGCTGATCACGCAGTTTCTTGATCGATATTATCCAAAGTTGCCTGTTCGAGCCGCGAAACTCAGCGAAACCGATCATAAATCGCGCTTGCAGCAAATCGAAGGATGGTATCGGTTTGTGCGCTATCCGCAGCAGTCGATTGCGAAATTTTGGGCGGTTTGGTTTGGTCCAAGACCTGATGTGCAGCTTAAACTAAACCAGGATCAAACGATTACATTTTTGCCACGCGGAACTCGTTGGCAGGAAATTGAACCCTGGTTGCTGAAATATCAAGACGATAATAACTACCTCATTTTTCGACAAACCAATGGCAAAGTTACGTCAATGTCGCTTAGCAACTATGTGTTTGTGACTTATGAAAAACTCGCCTGGTATGATTCGCTAAAATTACATCGAGCGTTGTTTATTTTGTGCGCAATCGTGTTTATTGTTGCGGGATACGTTTTTCCAATTTATCGATTCTTAGTACGATCACAATGTGATTCTCACTATCCAACTCGAAGCGTGCGATGGGTTCAACAATCGACGAGTTTAATTGCAGGTCTAAACGGTTTATTTCTGGTTGGAATGCTGTTTGCAGTATGGCAAACCAATCAATGGGACTTCTTTGATGGAATGCCCAAAACGATCGTTGCTTTACTTTACGTTCCGATCGTGACAACAGGACTCACCACTTGCTTACCGCTTTTAGGAGTGCTCGCTTGGCGCGATAAAACTTGGTCAAGATTAGAGCGATCGCTGTCAGGATTGCTGTTACTAGCGTCGTGCGGTTTTATCAGCTTGCTGATTTATTGGAATTTTTTAGGCTTTCGATTCTAAAAAAAATCCCGATCGAGAAAATGCGCTCGATCGGGCATGAGTTGAATTTAAGCAGCTTGATTGCGCTTTTGTTTGCGTTTCATCAGTAAGCCCGAAGACAAAGCAGCAATTCCGCCAACGATCGTCATTGGCTCTGGCACAGCCGTTGGATCGGTGACCTTCAATCCCGTTACGGCAAAGGAACCGTACCGACTGGTGCCGCTACTGCTCAACTTGTAGCTTGCTGGATCAGAGGCGAGTGTTTTGATTAAACTATCACCTTGAAACGCCAATTGAAGAATTGTCGTTTTGCCTGAAGCAAGCGCCCACTGCGAAACATTTGTACTGGTGTCTAAAGCAGTAGATAGATCCAGACTTGAGTAGGAACTTCCATTCGAGTCTTTGAAGTTTGTGATAGCTCCGGGGTAAGAACCTGCATTTGGGTCTTTGCTCGTGTCGGACGTAGCCGTATTCAAGGTAAAAGAACCCATTTGTGGAGGAATGGTAAAGAAACCAGAAACCGTAAAAGAAGCCGTATCAAAAGAGAAGTTCAGCATCGTTGCCTGAGCGGGACTGTTCGCCCCCGCGATCGCAACGGTTGCGCCTGCCAGAATTGACAAGCGGGCCATCGTCTTAATGTTCATGCGTTAGTTACCACTATTAGGGACAGATTTCAACAGAAATCTAAATTGAATGCAGGTAGATGTCCCGTGGCTGATGTTGGAGAATAATCAATGCACCCGTGACCATGCTGAATTAATATACTCGATTGAAGTATAAATAATGCACGGTTCTACAAAATTTATGCGACGAGCACAATTGATAAAGTTTTATCAAAGACACAGCATCAACTGCGAGCCATTTTGAGTCTTTGTCACTTCAATTCTGGCTTGAAACGCTTCCCGGAAATATGGCATATGCGTGATCGTCAGAATACAAGCAAATTCGGACGCGATCGCGTTAATCGCCGCAATCAATCGATCGCAGCCTTCTTGATCCTGCGTGCCAAATCCTTCATCGATGATCAAAAGCTGCAATGCCGTACCCGATCGCTGCGCTAACAATCGCGCCAACGCTAAGCGAATCGCAAAATTCACCCGAAACGCTTCACCACCGGAATACGTTTCATACGGTCGCGTTCCTTGTGCATCGGCAATCAAAATATCTAGCGTTTCCATTGCTTTCGCGGTTTTCGATTTGCGGTTTCGCTGTGTGACAAATTGAACATGAAGCTGATTTGCACTCAACCGCGCCAGAATTTGATTAGTCGTTGCTTCAAGCTGAGGCAGCACGTTTTCAATCATCAAAGCTTGAATGCCGTTTCGACCAAACGCTTGTGCGAGTTCTTGATAAACGCGGCATTGCTGACGAGTCGATCGCAGATCAATGCTCAAAGAATCATACTGCGCAATCAGCATTTCTAGCTGCTGCTGCTGTTGCTGAAGGCGTCCAAGCTGCGCGAGATGCTCATCGAGTTGCCGCCGTTGCTGCTGAATTTGTTGCTCTAAAGATTGAATGTGCGACGTTAAATCCGGTGAATGTTCGAGTGCGTGAATCAATTCCTGACAGTGATAAGTTGCAACCTGCAAATCGTGCGATCGACCTTGCAGCGTGTGCGTTAATTCCTGCAATCGATGTTGAATCTGAGGATATTGCTGTTTTGCTTGACGCAGTTCTTGATATCGAAGCTGCCACGCTTGCGCTTGACGAATTGCTGATCGAACTGCGTTGTGATGCTCTAAGTTGTAGGCGATGTCTTGAAGCTGTCGATCGAACTCTCGCAATCCGAGTTGTACTTCGTGATTGGCGCGATCAAGTTGTTGCTCAAGCTGCAACATTTGCGATTTTAGTTCGGGTTGACGAGCCGCGATCGCGCTTTGTCGCCGTTTTGCCTGCTTGATTTCAGCTTGGCGAATTTCTGCCCAACGCCAGCGATCGACCGCTCCACGAGCCAGCGCGTGATCTCGCTCGTCATAATTCAACTGTTGTAAACTTTGATCAAGAAGATGTAATTCTTCGTGCAACTCTTGATCAAACGCACCATTGCTTAAGCGGTCTTCTAAATCGATCGTTTCAATCTGAATTTGCGCTAACTTTTTCTGTAATTCTGAAGCAGATAGCAATTGCTCTTGTAATTGTCCGCGTCGCTGCAAGGTATATCCATATTGCGTTAGTTTTTTTTCGATTTCTGCATATTCATCTCTGAGAACTTGAATTTCTCGTTCTGACACGGTGAGCTGTTCACGAATCGCCCAAATCTCGGTTAAAATGTCTTGTTTTTGCGCTTGATGCTTTTCAAGCACTAAATGCCAGTGATGTTCATCAAGCGATCGATCGCACAACGGACAAGGCGGAAAACTATACTGCTTAAGCTGTACAACTGAAGTTGATCCTGCCTGAGCAAGTTCTTCAACCGACGCATTCACGATCGCCAAATGATCGTGCTGTAGCATTCGGATTTTAGAATCAATCTCGGCAATCTGCGCTTCATAGTTGCGTTGATGTGCTTGCAGTTGTTCCATAAAGCTGCGGCGCTCTAATCCTTTCTCGCGCACTTGCTCTTGATACGATCGCAGTTTGTTTAACTCTTCAATTTTGACGGCAACCTCGATCGCGGCTTTTTGCAAGCTTGGTTGTCGTTGCTGCTGTGATTCAAGCTGACGAGCGGAAGCGCGGAGTTCTTCGATGCGGGCTGATAATCGAGTGAAAGCGCGATCGAGTTGGCGCTGCAATTCTTGACGACGCTGAAGCAACGGAGACGCCTGAAGCTGAACGCGATCGAGCCTGCTTAATTCCTGCCGTGCTGCTTTAAGCTGCTCTAATGCCGTTTCAACTTCCGCTTCTTTGATCAATGCTTTTTGCGTGTCTTGAAGCTGTTCTTGCAGCGTGACTTCTTGCGCGTGGAGTTGCTGAAGCTCGGTTTCTAGCTCACGTACTTTCTCAGTTTGCTGGTGTTGATACTGCTGTCGCTGCGTTTGGGCAGCTTGGTGCAACTGAAATTTTGCTGACAGCGTTTCTTCTTGCGATTGCAAATTCTGCCAATGCTGATATCCAGCGACGATCGCGCTTTCTTGCTGCAAGAGTTGCTCTAAACTTTGGCGTTGCTGTTGAGCTTGGGCAATTTCACGCTGAAGCCGTTGACAATCTTGATGCAGATTGCGGTGCTGTTGCTGTTGTAAACTCAGTTGCTGTTGCCAAGTGTGACGTTGATGCTGACTTGACTGCAATCGTTGAAGCTGTTCGAGGCTGGCGGATTGTTTCGCTTGCAGTTGATTGAGAACAGCTTCGAGTTGGGCTTGCTGAGTCGCGATCGCGTCTCCGTCCTGCAACTGCACCCGAATTGATTCTAGACTGCGCTCTAGTAATTCGACTTGTCCTTTAAAGTAGCGCGATTTATCTTTCGCTTGCTCCGCTAGTTCATCGTATTGATTCAGCTTCAGCAAATCCGCCAAAATTTGTTTGCGCTCAGCCGGACGTTTCAGCATAAATTCATCGGCTCGACCCTGCCGCAAATAAGCCGAATTCACAAACGTTTCGTAATCTAGCTTTAAGTGATCAAGAATTAATTGCTGCGTTGATCGCACACCTTTGGTCGAGAGCGATCGAAATCCGTTTCCCTGCGCAATCTGAAACTCTAGGGAAATGCCCTGCGATCGCTGTCGAGTTCGCAAAATGCGATACGTTTGATTGTGAATGCTGAAAATAAACTCAACCTGCGCTTCGTTAACGCCGAGGTGAATCACATCATCTTCAGAATTCGCCCGACTCTCACCCCAAATTGCCCACGAAATCGCCTCTAGCAGCGAAGATTTTCCGGCACCGTTGGCACCGCACACGCACGCCGTATGCAGCCCCCGAAAGTCAAGCGCTGCTTCCTGGTAGCTCAAAAAATTTCTTAGCGTCAGGCGTTGCGGAATCATTCTAAAAGTATCGCCTTTATCCTCAAAGCGTCAGTACAGGTGCACGAAAGTACAACAGCACTTGTATTGAGTTTAATCGCTTGTCAGCAGGATTTGTCAGATTTTTATCGATCGACGTCGAGTAAATTCAAACAGCGCTGATTTTAACAGATTAAAGCGATCGCTTGAGGTACATGATTAAATCACACTAAAACTAATAGAGTTGACATATTCTCAACGTAACGGCAACAATACCCAAATCAAAACGGTCAGCACTGAGAAAAATCTAAAAAGCGACACCGTAATCACACTTTAGATAGGTTCATTCTCTTCTTGAAATCTCTATTCCTATCACTAGGAACTAAACTCAGTGCTTTAAAGTCTGCTGAATTATCGCCACTCGAATCATATATGTTGAACCTGAAGAAACTACAAACCAGTACTGCGCTGGCGTTGACCCTGGGAATGACCACCACTGGGGTTGCTCCATTGATAATGGCAAACGCTGCGACCGCAACGCCCGCTCCCATAAAGCTTGCTCAGCTTTTCCCGCAGCGAAATACCAACACTAACTACTACGGCACGGTGCGAATTCCCGCAGGCACCGTGATTCGCCTAGCTTACAACGACGCAGAAAAAATTGTCGTTGCACCCAATGAAACCCAAAAAATTACGCTGACGGTTCCGAACAATATCCGGGCGTCGAATGGAGCACTGCTGATTCCCGCAGGCAGTAAAGTAGACGGTGAGTTTCGCCCTGCCGGAAACAACGATGCAACTCAATTTGTAGCGCAAACGCTCACTTTGCCCAACGGCAATCGACTCAATTTTGATGCTCAATCTGATGTCATCTCGCGAACTGAGGAAATTCGACGCGGTGTAAACACAGATG
The DNA here is from genome assembly GCA_964250455.1 of uncultured bacterium. Taxonomy (GTDB): domain Bacteria; phylum Cyanobacteriota; class Cyanobacteriia; order Leptolyngbyales; family Leptolyngbyaceae; genus CAXUFL01. The sequence goes on along the minus strand of CAXUFL010000003.1, from coordinate 153,293 downwards.
CAATTCTAAAAGGTGCTGCGATCGGGTCAGGTGCCGCCGCCATTATTTCGGGCGTTACGGGCAATCGTCGCATCACGCTCGGTAAAATTCTAATCGGAGCGGGTGCAGGCGGACTGGGCGGATTGCTGTTTGGACGCAACAATAATCGAGTTGTTGTTGTCAATCCCCGCACGGATTTAGGATTGCGTCTTAATTCCTCGCTGGCAGTCAATCCGTACTAATCGGAATTTTAGAATGGTTTAGACGCTCGATCGTTCAAACACGATCGAGCGTTTTGCCATTATCGCTTCCATAAAAGCGCGATCGACCCATATCCTACGATTCCCAATCCGACTAAAATTGCCCAAAGCTGCCAGGGTCGATGCGTTCGCACACTCAAGGTTTGGGCTTGAGTATTGAGAAAGCGATCGATCTGATCACGCTGGGCAATTAGTTGATCGTTAGCACTTCTTGACCAGTTACGAGTTAAGGGAATTTCGCCGTGCGATCGAGTCACTAAAACGAGTCGAGACGTTTTACCGAAAACATTGCTTTTTGATTGCTGCGTTATTTTGATCAAATCCGCTTTGTCAAATTGCAGCGTTTGAAGCGTTCCGATTAAAGGTTCGTGAGTGAGTTCACATTGAACGCGATCGAGTTGGGCACGACAGTTGAAATGCACTAACTCGCCTAGATTATCGATCAAATTTGAGGCGATCGCACCGAGAATCAAAACAACAGCAGCGACACCCAGCTTTAGCAATAAATCAAATTGAGTCACAATTTTTGCCGTTACCAAACGATACTCATATCTAGAATCAATCCGGGCAAAACGGCTTCTCCAAAAAGCTGTTCTGGCTCGTGTAAAACTTCTACAGGTTGGTTGATGCGATAAATTTCAACGTAGCGATGATCTCGATCAATCAGCCAGCCTAGCCGGACCCCGTTTCGTAAATACTCCTGCATTTTGGCTTGAGTTTTCTCTAGACTATCGGATGGGGAAAGTAGCTCTAAAACGAAATCAGGCGCGATCGGTGGAAATTTTCGTTGCTGCTCACGGCTTAATGTATTCCAGCGATCAAGCTCCACCCAAGCAACATCGGGCGATCGTTCTCCACCGTTCGGCAGCTTAAAGCACGTTGAAGAATCAAACACTTTACCCAAGCGAGTTTGACGATTCCAAATTACAAACTCAGCATTGATTTCTGAGTTGTAGCTGCCCGTTTCTCCGCCCGTCGGTGCCATAACAATGAGTTCTCCGATCGCATTGCGTTCAAGCTTCACATCTGGATTGGCACGACAGAGTTCATAAAACTGCTCGTCGGTCATATCGATTACTGGCTCCAGACTGATAGTAAAGGCACTCATGTTAAATTCCGAAGCAGAATAGTTATTTCAATATTAAAGGAGCGGTTGCAAACTGTGGAAATTTGCGAAGTTGCAGTGCAGGTAAACCAGTTGGTACTCCTAATTAACGTGAGTTCGGGCTAACAAATGGCTTGAATCGGGTCTGAATCGGTTGATCGGCGGGTCGTTGCCTTAAACGCCTGGCGACTGAAGGCGCGGCTACACAGACAAAACCGGCCTGCGCGGGTTAAGGGTCAATCACAGAGACTAGTCCCCGAAGGGGGACTTCGTTTGTATAGCCGCGTAGCCGCAGGCAATGCGCGAAGCTAATATCATTCGCGCTCGCGTTTATAAATTAACCCGAACTCACGTTAATTACAGCTTTTTTTATTGAATAAATCAGCCCTGCCGAAAAGAACTCACCACGGTTCCGCATGGGTTTCTAGCTATAGCGAATTTCGCCTTCAGCCGTTCCGAAATTGATTTTGGTACCTGATGCAAGCGTAACGCTGCGATCGGGCGGAACATCTTTCACGGTGCCGTCGATCGTAGTGCTCACCCATTTTTGAGCTGAAAGATTTTTCAATCCCCAAATGCTCGGATTCGTAGGGTGTTGCGTTACGGTTGCGATCGGCGTTGAGAAATCAAATCGTCGATAATCATCAACGTGATGCGGAAACAGTTGAGTGTTGTGATTTAGCATCACAAGCTGTTTACCAAACCGAATGCGCGGCGGCAATTGCACATCGTGATTGCAGTTCCAACAGGGTTTCGCTTTGCCTTGAGCTTTGAGCCATTCGACATCGTAGAAATTCTCTGCCCCGCAGCGAGAACAATATAAAATCGAATCGCGTAGCTGAATCATCGTCGATCGCCATTCGGTTTCTTGAACTCGTTTGTTTGGCGCTAATCCATCGGTAAACGCTTGAATAAATCGATGCTGTAAAAATGCAGGATAAAGTTTCCAAAACACGATCGCATTGTCTTGATACCCCGCAACGGGACGATTGCGATCGTCGTTGGGATCATAAATAAAAATCGGTTCGGTACCATACAAGCGGGTCATAGCGGGAAGGTCAAAGCATTTAACTTCGGCTTCGCGCTGTCCTTCGAGCGGATGATGCATCATAAAAATGTAAAACAACATCACCGCAAGCGAAAATAAATCGGTTGCAGTACTCGGACGGGCATCACCGCGAACAATTTCAGGAGCCATAAATCTCGGCGTTCCTAAAATGCCAGTAGCACCACCGTGATCAACATCAACGTTATCGTTATCACAAATTAAAACGTTACCCGTATCCGGATTGAAAAAGACATTGCCAAACGAAATGTCGCGATAGCACAATCCGCGTGCATGAAGCTGAAAGAAACTATCCGCAAGCTCAAATCCGACAGTACACAGCGATCGAAACGTGGGCGTGGTGCGGCACTTCATTAAGTCGATAATGCCAACAAAATCAGATCGACGAATCGGCATAATGTAGCCGAATCCGGCAATGCCCGGAATCGAGGTTAGCTCTAGCGGCCACAAAAAGCGATCGCTCGGTGCTCCGGATGAAATCGCCATGTCTAAGCGATCGCGCAAGCTCAAATCGTATTGTAAATAATGAGGGAAGTACCACTTTAGAGCGATCGGCTGTCCGTTCAGATTCGCTTGGTAAACTTCGCCTTGACCCCCACCGCCTAAAAATCGCTCAACCGTGCAGGCAATTCGCGAAGCATTCGTGTAAACAGTCTGCCCGATTTGGAGAATTTCATTCATGGCTGTGTATTCACAACAAACGTGCTGGCGATCAAATCATGCAGCGCTTGTTTCCGCTCGGTAAACGCCGCCATAATGTAGCCAATGTAGAAAAACGACGACAGCGTTTTGCTCAAGTAGCGTCCGGTTGCCCGACCGAAACCGATGCGATTTCCGTTGCGATCGACGACTTTGAGTCCGACAGCGCGTTTTCCGTAAGTGGCTTGCGCAGGCGAACTTTCAAGCGTGGCAAAATAAAGCCAGCCGACAATCCCTCCGATAATCTGGGTTGTCCAGATTGCCGAAGACGATCGCTCTCGCGCAGTCAAGGTTGGATCACTCGAACTCGCCGCAACTGCCAGCACAAAGATAATCAAGATCGGAATCAGTAAAATCAATCCATCGATAAATGCGGCTGCAAATCGCTGCCAAAATCCAGCGTAATGCGATTGAGCCGCAGGCGGCATCGCTCTATTTTGCCCAACAAAGTCAGGTTTGATCGGAGTTTGAAACACATCCTCACGCCGATAAGCGTCTAACACAGTATTCTGTAGCGTTGGCGGCTCGATCGACGTCGGCGGCGTTGGCGGCTCGATCGACGTGGGGGGTGTAAAAGCTGGCGGCTCGATCGATGTAGGTGGCGCAAAAGCTTGCGGTCTAACGCCAAGCGCGATCGCCCAAGACTCAACTGCCCACTGCGCCACCGTTGCATCTAACCCCAAATGATCTTCTAGCCGACGAGCCAATCGCGCCGCTAAGCTCGGATACGGCTGAGAATTTTGCGACCCGACTAATTCTTCGGGAATGCGTTCGCGCAAAGCGGCAATCAGCGCCGATCGCTCTTTTTTGTAGCTGGCACAGCGATCAAGCAAAAGCGCTTCACACCGGGGAATGTCTAGGTAAATCGTGTGTCCGTATTGAGCAAGGACACCGCATAACGCTTGTCGTGCTAAATCATTCATAAAAGTTGGCTTCTCAATCAGCGTGTAAAATCAAGGTCGGTAAAGTCGCGACTGCGGCGGATTTGGCGAGAGTTGACGCGCTTTGAGAATGGCCGCCATCAAAAACACATACGCCAAAATGCCAACGATCGCTTGAGCCAGCACCCCCAAAGCGCCGACCGAATTCCATAGCGCATGAAGCAGCGCCGCCGTTCCGTAGCCAATGCCCAACACGCGCCACCGTTGCGACCCAATCAGCACGCTCAAGCCGATGAAATACCCAAAATAGCCGCTATACGCCAAATGCCCAAACACCGATCCCACAATTCGCGGAATCAAAAGCTGAATGCCGAGCAGTTCTCCGACGCCTGCCCCATTTTGGGCAGCGACGGCTGCAACCGTGTCTGGGACGTACTGCGTTAGGGTTTCAAACAGCGTAAATCCCACTGCCGAAGCAGCACCGAGCACAATGCCATCTAACGGTTCCCAAACCCCCATATCGCTGCGCAACGATCGCAGGTTCTGACCCAACAGCAACAAGCCAAAAACAGGAAGCGATTTCAGCAGTTCTTCGGCAAGTCCCGCACCAAAAAACATATGAATCAGCAACGGCACAAAGCCGATATTCGGATCGCGAGGAATTCCCCCGGGCAAAATCTGCCGAAACACCAAAACAAAAACGCTCCACACCGGAGAAACGAGCAGGACGATCGTGGCGATCGCGACTCCTATCAAGAGCCACCAGGGTTTGCGCTTGCCGCTAAGCTGATAAATCACGTAAAAGCCGCCTGTCGCTAGAAACAATGCCAGCAGTGCATTAAACAGCACTGGCTTGCCGATCGCGCCAAACAAACTCACCACAAACAGCACGGTCGCGATTCCCGGAATCAAATAGCCTTTGGTGAGCAACGCCTGCCGCGTAGACACGATCGGCAGCATTTGGCTCAGGTGCAGCGCATCGTTGGGATTATACGCGATCGGTTGAGCAAGGGCTTCGCGCCCTCCTGCATACATCGGCGTTTGAGCACCTTGCATTTCAAACACAAATTCTGCGCCTTGCTGTCCGAGCTGAAGCCGATCCCCTGACTGTAATCGATAAACGCTTTGCAATCGCTGACCGTTTACGTAAGTGCCATTCGAGCTACCGAGATCGCTCACGCACCAAAACCCGCCGTTATCCGGTCGAATTTCAGCATGGCGGCGGGAAACGCCTTGAGCCGTATCAAGCACAATTTGACACACCGAACGATCGCGCCCGATTACGATCGCTTGATGCGGTGACAGCGTGTAGATTGATTGTCCAGTCGGAATCGGCGCAAGCTGTTTGAGCGTGGCTGGATAAGGTGAGGGGGTCATCGTTAAAGCTTAAACACGATAAAAGTGAAACATTATGAAACGCGCACAAACTGTACGGTTTTGAGCGTTGATCGATTCGGAGGTAGCACAAAAAAGACTCGCTTGCTGAGTCCTTGATCCCACTGCTGTGCAGGTGGATCTTCCACATAAAGAATTGATTGCGTGCCAATTTCAGTATTGTTGGCGTCTAAAAAGCGAACCGAAAACCAACCCGATCGCGGATTAAACGTTGTTTTTGCTTCGACCTCAAACGCCAGGACATCCGCTTTAAAGGTTCCTTTTGATTTAGTCGTTACGGTTTCGTTAACGCGCTGTTGAGGTTTTGACGTGATGCGCAGATACGCATCGAGTTCGCTGGCGTCGATCGTGATATTGTTCGCGGTTGTCGGAGCTGAATCGGATTTTGGCGAATCGTCTGACGAGTCGGGTTTAGAGGTTGAATCGGGTTTTGGCGAATCCGGAACCGTAACGGGCTGCGTGGGTTGAGACGCACCACCACCGCCGAGTCGCCCAATCAGCCGACCCGGATTGACCAAAGCAAGCACTACCACCGCCGCGATCGCGCCTGCGATGATTTTGTTGCGATTGGCATTCGGCGAAGCGGCAACTGGACTTTGCTGAGGCGTCATGGGCGGATAGGCGTTAGGCTGCACAGGCGCATATGGCGCTTGGGCTTGGGGCGCTTCGAGCACGGTTTGAGCGGGGGCACCATACGCGGCAACGGGCATCGGAGATTCAAACACAAACTGAGCACCACTGTTTCCGAGCCGAATCGTATCGCCAGGTTGTAGGCGATGCGGTTGAACAATGCGCTGCTGGTTGACGTAGGTACCATTCGAGCTGCCTAAATCGCAAATCTCAAACTGCGGCACGCTTGACCCTGGAATCGGACGAATTTCGGCGTGCCGCCGCGACACGCCTTGATACTGCGTCGAGTCCAGCACAATCTGACAGCTTGCTTCACGCCCGATCGTAGTGGGTCGATTTTCATTGATCGGAAAGGTCGAGGCGGCTCCGGTTGTTTGGCGCAAAAACGGTTTTTGAGAAGTTGGCAGCATAAAATCAAACCGCGAATAAATTGAGTGAAACAGTCCAACGCAACAATATTTTTCGATGTCGAGGGGCAGCCTAAGCTAATTTGAACGTGCAAATCGCCCTGATGATTTAAGGCAGAAATCCGTAATGTAGAACCGACTTGTTTAGATTTTTACTCAAACACGAACCGGATAGACGATCGCTGCGAGAAACGCAAACAATTTGTAACGGCTAGGCTCGGTTGGGCGGTAAAGGGCGTGTGTGAAATCCTCTGCGATCGAGGTTAATAGCGCGAATATTACTGGTTTAACTAAAACCTAAAGTGCTAACACCGAGGTTAAACATAAGTTTATCGCTCTAGCCGTGCATAGCTGATGCAATACGAGTCCTAATCACAAAGTCTTAACGTTTGCGTTATCCGAGGATTGTTTTGAGGGACGTCCGACAAGCCTTGTTGCTGTGTTTGAAAGTGCTCGGCTTCCCAGATTTATGATCGTAGCTATCTTCTTTTGACGAATTGCCGTTGTTTTAAAGGTTGCAGATTCGTTGCTGAAGTCGCTGTGATTTTCTCAAAGTCATAAAATTGACACGCTTTAAGTGGCTACGACTGTTTTCGCTTGACTGCAATTTGACCGATTATTGCAACCGGAAAGAACCCTTCTTACTAGCGCGATTGACACTCCTACTAGCGCGATCGTCGCTCACGGTCCGACTCCTACCTTTTTCTTAAGGGATTTTGCCGCATTTGCCCCGGTCTGAATTTCAGCATCCGGCTCAGCGGCCTGCGGTGGCGATTCTGGCGATTTGGGTTGAGCGGTGCTCAGCGCAGCGACTTGCTGCTGTAGCTGCTTGATCTGCGTACCTTGCTTGTCAACGAGGTGTTCTGCCTCGGCAGATTTGAACCAAAGCATCAGCGTGAGCGGAATCAGCGCTAAAGTCAGCACGATCGCTAATCCTACGCCGCCCCACAGCAATCGGAGTTGCTTTACCAGCGTTTGATAGCGATGTCGCAATGCATCGATTTCTGAGCGTCGATCGCGCACGGTCGGTTGTTGAATCATAGTCGTTTGGTTTTGAAAGTCAGTTCGGTAAATGAGTCCGATTGTAATATCGTCGCCGCTTCCGTCTTGCGACGTTTCTTCTAAAAAAGCAGGGATCTGCTGAATCAGCGTTGCAAAATCGGATTGAGCAATTAAATCGAGATAATCGCGACCGATCTCGCAAAAAGCAGCGTCTGAGGCGAAAGAATTCGCGTAGCCATCGGTTGTGAGCAAAATTAAGGCAGGAGTTTGATCCCCGGATAACCCCGCAAACGGCACCAAGCGAACTTGAACATTTTTCCAAGCGTCGATCGAGCAAAGCGACGTTGTTTCGTTTGCCAGCAGTCGGGGATCGCGAGGAACAGGACGAAACGGTTGACCCAATGCATTCACGCACAAAATATCACCGTCGCCAAGCTGCACGTACAGCAAAAACGCATCGGTAATCAACACCGTGAGCAGCGTAGCACCGTAGGCAATCTGCGGCATCGCCGCGATCGCGCTTTCAGATGGTTTGTCTTGATCGATTAAAGCGTGCCACGCCGGATCGCGGTGCGGATCAAATTCCTGCCAGTGCTGTTCGACTTCGAGAGTCCATTCTTTAACCAACCGTTGCGGCAAGCGAGTTTGCGCGATGTCGTGAATCGTCGATAAATTCATGTTGTCGATCGAGCGATCAAGAAACAGTTCGGACAAAACTTTGATCGCGACTTCAACCGCTTTTTGTGCTCCAACCTGGCTGCGAAAATTCTTTGCGCTGCCGTGCCCGTCTGAAACCGCCACAATCAAAGGCGCACCGTGTCCGATTTCTGGATAGTTAGGAAACCACGCGATCGCGTCTTGGTTGGGTTGATGCTGGCGATGATGCGATGCGCCTCGAACCGATTCGCCGCCGCAGTACCACTCTAAATGAGTCATTGCGCCTCCTTACCATACGTCTGCAACGGGGTCTGCCAGGGTTTTTTCGTAGGGTGCGGGAATGGGGACATTGCTCGATGGCACCGGATCGACAACGGTTTGCGCTGCTGGAGTCGATGCTGATTTTAACACCGCCGTTGAAACCCATTTAATTCGATTAATCAAAGCATCGGGATTATTTGCCGTCAACGGCTTGAGTTCGGCATTGCCGATAAACTTTTGCAGCACGTTGTATTCTGCATTTTGTCCAACGGCGATCGCGACGCGCACCGCTTTTTTGCCCCAGGGCTGATTCATTAGCTTTTGCAGTCCGCCATTGAAGTCATCGGTCGGCTGCCCGTCGGAAATTAACACCAAAACGGGCGGCAACGCGCGATCGCTCATATTCGTCACATCAAGCTGATCAGCTACCATCGACAGGGCTTTGCCCAGGTCGGTAACGCCATCTGCCGCGAGATCGGTCCATTCAAACTGCTCGATCGGAGTTGGCTGCGAAACTTTCCACTGTGCGCCATCTGAAAAAGTGATGACGCGAGTTAAAACCTGCGCGTTCGGATTGTCCGAAGCCACTTCGCGCATTAACGGGATCACCTGTCGAATAGCATTGTTTAGCGCTTGAATTTTGCCGCTATCCGACATTGATCCTGAGCAATCACAAATCCAAATAAAATGCAGGGGTCGAGCAGACAAAGCGCTACCGGGTCGCTTATATTCCATGATGAATGCCTCAAAAAAACCAGAAACTAAATGAAGCCGTGATGCGGTTTGCAACTGTAGCGTGTATTTCTCAATTTAACGCTGGCGCGATCGCAAACATAGATTCGCCAATGTGAATTTGAACTAAGCGATAAAGCTGTGGCGAGGGTTTTGTTGGATCAGGTGGATTTAACAAATTCTTCAGGTTTCTCGCGATTTGAATCGGCGTGAAGATAATCCCCCAGGGGAATCCCCACCATCCGAAACAAAGCGAAAACAACAAGTCTTTGATCTGGCTCGATCGTCCGCATTTTTGACAACACACATGCGGCTGACTGTGCCACGACGTGAAATACAAAATCGACCAAACATGATACGACGTGTGAACATCGACAGGTGCGCCTTTGCCGCGAGAACACTGAACTTGATGAATCGCCGTGATTTGCGACCACAAATAGTCTTGAGGAACTTCTTTAACGATCAGCGCATAGCCGTTTTGCTGACACGTTTGATTACAAAAACGGTATCTATGTGCTTGTCGTCCACCCAATAAAAGTCGTGTTCCACAGTAGTCACATTTTGCCATTGTTGTGTTCCCATCGTTTAATTTTGTGTACTCGATCGACGTTGGCAAGTTTTGCTGTTAACTTTTGCGATTGATGACCCCGCTAAGAACCTCAGACTGTTCGCTTTGTTTCCTTAGATTTAAGGAAAAACTTCAAAGAATTTAACAATTTAGATGCTAAGGCGTGTCTTAGAACGCTGTGCTTTTAGTTTTCAGTCCGCCCGCGCATGATTTAACGATAGCCTTCAATTTATTTACAGGCGAGTCAGCAACGATCGCATCAAGCAATCTCTAAGTCGATGGGCAGCATGATTGACCGCCACGTTTCGGCTGCGCTCAACTCGCGAAGGTAGCAGTCTTGAGCGCAGCCGAAACCCACGACGAATTTAACTGCGTTCACCGACTTAAGAGATTTCTAAGAGTGATTAATCCTTTATTTAGCAGTTTGCCTGGGTTGAATGCTCATATCTATATCGGCAACGATCGAGCTTATGCGCGGAGCGGCACTCGATTATCTTTTCACCCCAACTCGATCAGTCTGTCTTCAAGAGCGGGGATGATGTTTGATTTTTTCCGGTGTTGATTCTGGTTACAGATTTCTGAGTCTGCTCGTCTTGACAGAATGTTCATCGCTTAAGCGCATGGCATCTCGATAAATCCCTCGTGCCGCAGTTCGTTTGCCTCACCTGCGCTCGATCGTGCCTGTCTATTCATAAACTCAAGCTGGGAACACAATCGTTTATCTATTGAAAATTTTCTATATTCTGCATTATCTTTGTTGATATTTTGCCACTGCAATGTAAAATTATGATAACAAAATGCTGAGGAGATAAAAAGTGTTTGCAGTCGGTAAAGCTTCAGACGAGAACATGGAGCGCAACGAAATAAACCGGATTAAGTATGAACTGAAGGAGAAACTTGGAAATCAGTCTTTTCGCTTAATCGATATAAAACACCTCTATCCTGGAAAATCAGAATTAACTTTACTGACTGAAAGCACTTATTTAGAACAGGTTCACGTCAATTTGATTTATGCCTTTATCGAGCTTTATCGAGAAGCGCAAATTGACATCGTAAGCCGCGATCCGTTGAGCTTTTGGATCGAAGGCTGAAATCGCACCGCAAACAATGCGATCGACAAGCTTTTGCACTGGCTTCTACTTCGTTTGACGAATCTAATGTTTTAAGCCTGTAATCTCAGGTGGCTTAACTTGACCGCGCAAAAGGGTTAACGCTTGATCGCGTTCTCGAATTGTTTGATTGAGTTCCCGCACTCGACGCGAAAAGATTCGGATAATGTTAAGCGAAATTCCTGGCGTTTCGTCGATCGCTTCGTAAAGCTGCTGCTGCGTTAGCACTAAACAATCACACGGCGCGATCGCCGTTACCGACGCCGAACGCGGTTCGGCATCAAACAGCGACATTTCGCCAAAAAAATCACCTTTTTTGAACCGCGCTAATTCTTGCCGTCCTGAATGCACCAGCACTTCGCCAGACGCAATTACATAGAGCGATCGTCCTTCTTGTCCTTCGATTAAAATCGTGTCGCGCACGAGAAACGATCGTTCTTCCATAATCGATGCCAATCGCACTAAAAAATCATCGCGCAGTTCCCTGAAAATCGGGACGCCGCGAATCAGCAGCAAACGTTCAAAACTGTTCAACATAATCGGTATCGCGTTAATGCAGTTAAAGGACTTTGATCGGGCGTCTGGGGAATGGATTGCTGTTCATTGAAGTTAATCCAAACGCTTTGCTGAGTTGCTTGGCTTGGGTTGCCACAATCGGATCGCGATCGTGCTGGAAATACGGCAAGACTTTGATCAAGTTCTGCGGCGATCGCGCTTGCAGATAGCTTAATACGGCTTCCCGCACCGCTCCACGCGGATGATGCAGCCCAGCCCGAATTTGATCGTCGGTGAGCATCCACTGTGCTCGATTCGCTAAATGAAAACAGCACGCGAGCGACCAATCTGAAATAAAGTGACGCAAATCTAACAAATGATTAACGCGATCGTGCGGTCGCATCGGGGTATACGGTACCAAATCCGACAAGCTTTGAAGCTTATCCATCATTAACGGGCGATCGATTAGCGCAAGAAACGCTCTTTTACTCGTAACATCCAGCGTGTTATCAAGAATTTCTAAACCTTGAGCCATCATCGATCGCGATCCCGACTGAATATTGAATTCAGCCGCTTGAATTGCGCTGATCGGATACAGAAATTTCATGAGCAAAAATAAGCGTTCGATTCCGTCAGGCGGAAGATAAGACAACGCATTCCGCAGTAAATCCGTTTCTTCGCAGCGAATGCGCTCTGGAATTAAATCGCTGAGTGCCGCGTACACCTGAGCGATAAACATTAATTCCTGATCGATTAACTGCTCGATGCCTTTTCGACCGAATCGATCGACTAATGCTTCGATCCCCCGCTCTTCGGGAATTCTCAACAGGATTCTCAACAAACTCCGGCGCATGTTGCCCCACGACGACTGCACCCGCGCAATTAATAAGTCGATCGCTTCTAGCGTGCCAATCTGCCCGATCGTGCTTAAAGCTTCACTGCGCACCAAATCAGAGCGATGAATGTTGTCTGCTAATCGAACAAGTTTCGGTAAAGCTTCGTTTTCGAGGCGAACCAGTGCTTTTTTTGCGGCTTCGCGAGTGGGTTTGAACTGCAATCCGCGCAGCAACCAGGGGTAGTATTCTTCCGATCGCGTCGCCCCGATCGCTTCTAAAACCGCACACTGAACCTGAATCGACGAATCTTTGAGCAAATTCGGAATATACAAACGCAACGCCTGCAAATAAATCGCTTCTCCTAACGCCCGACAGCCCATCACGCGCTCTTGCGTTTGCGCGTGGGTCAGCATTAATCGGAGCGTATTCGTAGCGTGGGCTTTTTCAGTCGGCGACCCTTGACGCAAAATCAGCGAAGCGGCCGTTCCTCGAACGATCGGATGCGTTTTTGCATCCAGATAGCGAGTGATCTGATCGATTTGGGGCGCAGAGTCGGTGAGCCAAACGTAACGCAATGCAACCGCCATTACTTCGGGCGCAAGCTTTTCTTTAAGCAAAGCAGTAACGGCACTCGCATGAGACGCATTCGGATAATTCAGCATGGCTTCGAGGCTTTTGTGTTGCAGAACCGGGGAGAGTTTCGTCAGCATCGGTGCTAATACGTCTGCGGCATTTTTCGGATCGATTTGGCTCAAAAGTTCGATGCACGATCGCTTATCTGCTTCAACGCCTGGTTTTTCGAGCGTATCGATCACTTTTTGGCGCAGCGCTCGCAAGTCCACTTCTGAACTGCTAAGCTGTCCGCGCTCGGCATTGAGCACCAGCAGTTCAACATACTGATTTTTCAGCAGCCAAATCGTCACGCACCAAGCGATCGCCAGCAAAATCATAATTCCAAAGCTGAAATTTTGACCCACAGCGCCAACGTCTTGTAGGTGTAAATTCACCCAGCCAAACAGTGTTAATCCAGTTACAGCCGTTGACACAGGTTCAGCGAGTCCACGAACTCGCGCTTGTTCTCGATTGCGCAGATGTTCGGGCACCGAGTAAAACAAAACAGGGCCCACTGCGCTAAACAGCGTGTAGTGAAGAAGCTCGTACAAAAATCGCAAGCCCACGACGCCAATGAAAACGGGAATCATACCGCTCATCGAAACGCCGCTCATCACAATGATTACGATCGGCAACAGCATCACCGAGGCAAACACGCCTAATCGATCGATAATCCGACTCGAAAATAGCGACTGCATTCCTAATTCACAAATTCCCAACGCTCCATTAAACAACCCTAGAAAGCTGGCAATATCGCCGCTTCCCCCGATCGGAGACAGCGATGCGTTTTGCTCAAGATGATTGAGAAACTGAAACTCAACCAGCAAAACAAATACTTGCGCCAGTCCAAAGAATGCTTGCAGCAGCGAAACGTAGCGCCGCATTCTTCCCCGAATTCGAGGCGTTGACGACGGCGATCCGGCATCGTCACGGCGACGATGAATATCGGGAAACGATTGCTGATGCGTTTGGCTAAGATACGTCAAAATCATCGCCCCGACAAACATCAATCCACCCGCCATTAAAATCACCGACGGTACGCCTTGCCCCCGTGGAAATACAGTCAACACGATCGGCAGCGTAAATCCGCTCACGACATCCGCCACTAAGCTTCCGCTACTAATTAACGGAAAGGTACGCTTGACTTCGCGAACATTGAAGAGTTGATTTGCGGTAATCGAGGTATTGAGTTCGTTGAGCGTGTGGCTGGCTTCAAGCCAAAGCTGCATCAGTAAGACGGTCGATCGCACAACATAAAATCCACCCATTTGCGCAGTGCCGTTTTGCAGTCCAAACCAAAATATCGGTAACGGCAACGCGATCAGAAGCGCAATTAACACAATCACCCAGCGCAACGGCAAGAATTTCTGCATCCATGAGTAAAGCAAGCCTAATCCGATTTTAAAAGCAGAACTCGCAAGATAAATTAACGGTAAATTGGTTGCACCATACTGAGATAGAAACAAATCCACTGCACACGCTTCGAGCCACACCAATCCCGCAGACGTCGAACCATAAAAGCCAAACATTAAAAACGTGCGTTTGCCTTCGCCTTCACGCAGATTCAGCGATCGCAGAAACGGATGAGTTGGATTGGTCTGCAAAGGAAACGATTCTTGCGAGTTCTGCTTCGCGGCGCGGGCACGGGTCGAGGGGGGGGTCTGAGCCATTGGGGGTAATCCTAAGCAATGCAGCAAAGCGCGATCCCCTTGTCCGACAACGGTGGGAAATCATTTTTAAGATGCCCAAGTTCGGGTCGATTACTCATCGGGAAACGGCAAAGCAACCGCTCGTTACTGGGGGAGCGCAATTTTGTAAAAGCTTATAAGCGATCGCCCTAAAAATAACGTCGAAAACCGATCGCACTGAGTCAAATTGGTAAAGTTCACCTTGCCCCAAACCATCAAAATCGTGACAAATAAGGTTGTCATTACCCTTTATTGAGGTTTGCGAAAATGCCCGCTTCAAAGTAAGCTCTGCACAATACTCATGCTGCATCGGGTGCAGTTTCAATTTGCACTCTAAAGGATGGCTTTTCGGGCTACGGCTAATTCTAAAATTGTCCAAACTATTAAATTAAGCTGGCTACAGTCGATCAATTCAGCCCAAAACTATTTGCTTGCTGCTTTTGGATAAACAATGCGCTGATGATTTGATTGCTGCCATACTTGCACAAAAACCTTTGCAATTTGAGTTATTTCCCGACGAGTTAACCCAGAATCTTCTAGCTGACCATCTTTCCAGCGTGCCGCGAGAATTTTGTTAATCATATTAAGCGCTTCTTCCGGCGTAGCGTCTTTAAGCGATCGTAGTGCCGCTTCACACGAATCTGCCAGCATCACGATCGCCGTTTCCCTAGACTGGGGCGCAGGGCCATCGTAGCAAAAGTCAGCGTCTTGAACCACGATCGACGAATCTGCCTGAGCACGCTGTTTTGCTTGATGATGAAAGTACGAGATCGTCATTGTTCCTTGATGTTCGGGAATAAACGCCTGCACTGCTTTCGGCAATCTGGCTCGACGCGCCATTGCGATCCCCTCGGTCACATGCTTTTTGATAATCGCCGCGCTAATCCACGGATCATCGATCGCATCGTGCTTATTCAATCCGCCCATTTGATTTTCGATAAACCCAAGCGGATCGTGCATTTTACCGATGTCGTGATACAACGTTCCCGCCCGCACTAATTCAACGTTGCAGCCAAGTTCACGCGCCGCCGCTTCAGCGAGATTGGCAACAAACAGCGTATGTTGAAACGTTCCCGGTGTTTCTGCCGCCAAACGCTTCAAAAGCGGACGATTCGGGTTTGCGAGTTCAACGAGTCGCAGCGTCGTCACAACATCAAACACATGCTCGATATACGGACTAATGCCGATCGCGACAATGCTCCACGCCAAACCCAGCAGCGCTTCGAGCAGCGATCGCCACAGTAAGCCATACCACCCCAACCCGCTCAGCGCTCCAACCATCAAGTAAATTGCGCCCTGCACTAAGCCAACCCCCAAGCCAAGCAGCGCTAATTCTTCACGCGATCGCACTCGCTCGGCTAAAACGGCAACCAGCAACCCTGCCGCCGCACTTGGCAACCACTGCGTTACGCCGATGCTCATCCCGATCGGCAACAGCATCGCCAGCAACCCCACTGAAGCTAAAGCAAGCATTGATTCGTAAAACGTGCCCATCAAAAAGCCGATCGCCGCAAGATTAGTTGAGGGTGCGCCGATTAAAATCAGCAACGGCGTACTCATCGCCATCAGCGACACAAGCCAATAATCTCGATTGCGCAAACCTTTGACGTGAAAACGCTGCTCGATTTGCCAAAACAACACAACCGCCCCGCTTACCAAGCCCCCAAATCCAATTAAGGCAAACCAATTCGTTTCGCGACGACTCAGGTTAAAGTAATCGAGCAAAATAAACTGACGAGCGGTAATCGACTGTCCCGCAATGGCGATCGCGTCTCCACGCTGCACGCTGACAAACTCTGGCTGAACGCTTTGAGCGGCTTTTTCAGCCTGCAAACGAGTTTGTTCTTCGTCTTTGACCAGATTTGGCTTCAGCGACGCGAGCAAAAGTCGAGCCGCGATCGCGCGCGTTTCTGGCGGCGTGGCAAGCTGCAAATTGAGATTAATCGCGGTTTCTAGCTGCGCGGGTGGTAATCCGGGCGGAATGCCTTGCGCCAGTATTCGATCTGCGACCTGAACAATTTCCGTTTGAGTTTTTTGCCAAATCGCATCCAGAATCTCAAAAATCGAGACGTCGTACACGCGGGTCAATGGCTCGGTTGGCGATTGCATTGTGCTTAAAGCATCGTTGTAGAGTTGGCGTGCAGCGTTGACGCGAGTGGCTAACCCAGAAACGCCCCCGGATAACGGCTGATTTTTTGATCGTTGCAGCTCGATCGCGGCTTTGCGCTGAGTTGGATCGGCAAGCTGATTTAATCGAGCCTCAAAATTAGCCGATCGATCTTGCAGAACCGACAAAATTGCTTTCCATTCCCAATCTTCAGCTTTGCGCAAATAGCGCTGCGTGGGTTCAGAAATAATCGCACGATCAGCAAACGGAATGCTGCCCGCTTGCTGTCTAAGAGCGGTTCCTTTGGTTAACCAGTTTTGCACCGCTTGACGATTTTGCTCGTTCACATCTGCATTGAGCATTAACATCGAAACGCTGCCCGATCGAGCGTTTTTGCGTTTTTCTTCGGTTGCTTGCTTATCTTCAACGCGGGCATCGGTCGGCGCTGCGATCGTTTCAGGGGCAACGCGACCAACGCTGAGTTTGGGCTGATTATAAAATCGCCCCCCCAGCGCACCTGTTAAAAAAGCCGCTACGATTACCAGCACGATCGCTTTTGGAATATCTTGGGTCGGACGAAGCCGTTTGCGCAGCAGAATCACGCGCCGCACCGATCGCGTAGAAGCCGACTGATGCAGCGATTTCCCCCAGTTGGTACAGCCTTGTTGAAGTTGTCTCATCCACGACCGCAGGGGTTTCATACCAAGTTTCCACGCTAACGACTATCCAAAGCACCTTTGAGCACGCATTCATTATAGGAAGCTACACCGAAATCAAGTATTTTGCTTGACTAGAAAATTACAATGGCAGCTTACGAATCACCTGCGGGGCAGCGATCGCGCTTTGACTAAGTTTTTCTAAATTTACTTGACGATGCACGCCTGCCCATTGCGCAAACAGTGCTGCTGCTAACGGTTGCAAATTTGAAGATTGATTCAGTCGCCATTCGATCGGCAGCGCGATCGTGCTGTTGTAGGCTCCAGAAAGGGCCCCGGTTAAAGCAGTGACAACGGGCACTTGGTATCCGGTACGAGCGGCTCTGAGTACGGATAAACGAAAGTCTCCGGGCGTGCTGAGAAAGCAATACATTGCAAGCGCGATCGCGGCGTCTCCGGTCGTGGTATCGCTGAGTGTCAAAAGCCACTGTACCGCGTCTTCAAGTCCAACATGTTGTTGAATCAGCGCCTCGACTTGCTGTAGGCGCTGAAGATTTTGAATGCCTTCAGGCGGCGTGGCTGAAGTTGTCATCAGCAGTTGCGTGATTAGATGTGGCGGATTTAGCGTTTCGAGGAGCGCTTGAGCGATCGTAAAGCCGACTGCTAGTACATCAGGCTCAAATGCCTCAGCTTGCCACAGTTTGAGAACACGCTGAACGTTTTGCCGAAGTTTACCAAAGTCGTCGTGAAAATACAGAAACACGGGGACAAGCGCGATCGCGGCTTCAGCCGGAGTCAGCAATTCTTGAAAAATCGGATCGGTTGGCGACTCAACGCGATCGGGGTGAATCAGCGATTCAGCATAAAATTGCATCAATTGTTTGAGTGAGTACCGTTGACGGAGTAAGCGTCCTGTTTGTTGAGTGGCGATCGCTTCGCCGACGATCGCGCCCGCCATTGCCGCCTCAAATCGATAAATTAAAGCAGACTGCATGATCTTTATCAAAAACTTAGTGTAAAATTTTCGCTGATTTCATTCGCATTTGCATTAACAAAAATGCAATCTCTAGATGAACTTTAGCATCGTCAATTTTTGAGCCTTGAACATTCTGGAATCACCGTCATGACTCGACTGCATTCAAAAGCAAAAAATAGTGTCCTGAAAATCTTCATTGTGGCAATGCTCGTTTTCGGGCTGCCAACCCTTGCTTTGGGTCAAACTCGTCCGATTTTACGATCGGGCACTCAAGGCGCAGACGTGAGCGAACTGCAAGCCGCGCTCAAGCTTTTAGGTTATTTTGATGGCAGCGTGGACGGCGTTTTCGGGAATGGCACCGCGATCGCGGTGTCACAATTTCAGCAAGCGGCAGGATTAGAACCCGATGGCGTGGTCGGCAGTGCGACTTGGAATCGATTGTTTCCCACAACAGAGCCTGCGCAATCTAGCTCAACCGCCCCGGTTCCGTCGCGGCCGAGTCGTCCAGAGACAGCTTCAACTACGTTTCCAATTTTGCGCAAAGGAATGCGCGGAGACGGCGTGCGCGGACTGCAAGAGCGATTAAGAGCGATCGGGATTTATAGCGGTGAAGTTGACGGGGTGTTTGGGGTGGGTACCGAAGAAGCGGTTAAAACGGCTCAACGCCGCTATCAGCTTGATCCCGATGGTGTGGTTGGCGGTGCAACTTGGACAGCGATCCTCCGCTCAAGATGATCATTCCTAAATGAAGTGTTGCAGCGCATAAATGGATCTAAACTTTGGTAAACCGAAAGATTCGCACCCAAGCAAGGATGCTAATTTAAAAACAAGCACAAAGGAAGCCAACTTGCTTCTAAACCATTTCTAGATTAAAGCCTGTGCTTGCCTGCTTTAATCCACTCGCAAAGCCGAACTTGAGGCAACGTTCTTAAACCATTAGTAATAGGTTTGTCTCTTTTTCACTTCAGTTTCTGTCTTCACTAGAGACATTTTCAAGCCTAGCTAATACTACAGCCTGAATCGGCTGAAGACATTGCTACTCTTGGCGGTTATTTGCGATTTACCGTCCACCTTATTTGTGATTGATTGAATTAGCTACATCCTACAATCAAACTACCGTTTTCAGGGTTTGGCATCTTGCTAAACCCTTTGATGGTTTAAATTAACGTCGAACAAACGCAAGCGTGCTGTAGAGCTGAAAGGCAGAATTCCACAGATTAGAATCTTGTCCGATCGAGGCAATTTTTGCAGGAATTCGATTCAGCAAACTTGAAAACTCGATCGCAGTTTCTGCAAACGGCGCAAAATCTGACCAAATTGGTTTTCCTGGTGTACGATCGCTCAGGAAATTCATCAATTCGTTCCAATGAAAGCGATTAATTGATTGATCAATCTCTGTCAACCTTGCATCTGAATCGCTAAATTCGATGCCTTGATCAAAGCGATATCGCCAATCACAAAGCCGCAAAATACATCGTCTCGACGGTAAATGTAAATCGCAAATTTGAACATAGTCTTGAGTTTGCGCTTTGCGCTGACGCTGAACGCCCTGCCGCATTGTAGACTCAATGACTTGTTCAAAAATAGGTAATTGACCCCGCACTTGCTGACTGATTTCTGACCAATTAAATGTGAGTGAGCCAAGCTGTCCGGCTTCGTTTTGGCAAACGACAACGGCTTGTGGCTCATCGTTTAAAAAGTACTGCACTTCAAAAACAGAAATCGCTTGTAAATCACGATCGCGGGTCCAAAAGGCGGACACGTTCCCGTTTTGAAGGTGCTGTCCGTAAAGGTTTAATTCTCCGATCGCGCCGCGTCGATACAGTCGCCACCCGCGATTCGGTAAGTGCATTCGTGCGGTGTAAGCATCGATTTTGAAAACACGAGCGAGCGTTTGAGCGGCGATCGTGCGATGGTCGGGGTTGATCGCTTCGAGAATTAATAATCCGGGTTCTGCATTTTGCGGCGCGGCGATCGCTTCTCGAATCACTTGTTGATGTTGGGCGTGCTCGTGAGCTTCGATGCGCTTGATCGCCTGCCGCACCTGAGCGACAAGTTTCGGATAAGTTACGGTTTTTAGCAGCGTTTGATAAATTGATTTTGCCGCATCTAACTGAGCGCCCGCTTCAAGCAATCGCGCTCGGTAAAACTGCCCCCAGGGATCATCAGGAAACTGCGCTAACCACGATTTGAGAAGCTGCGCTGATGTTTTGTAATCCTGACGATCGAGCGCTTCAGCAATTTGATCCAGCGACATAACCCTAATCTGAAAATGCTTCGTTGTTAGTCTGCACTCGCGCTTTGAGTTTCTACCACCGCAGCGACGATCGAGAGCGCTGCGATCGGTGCGGTTACGGCTCGTAGAATGCGCTTTCCTAATGAAACCGATTGAAACTGTGCCGCGATCGCGCGATCGAGTTCTTGCTGAGTCCAACCGCCTTCTGGCCCGATCGCAATCAAAATCGAATTCGAGGATAAAACACAATTAATTAAATGCGGCGATGATCCCCGCTCGGTACAAATGAATTTTTGATCGGCGTTCAGCGTGCTGATTGCGTCCACAAACGAAGCAGGTTCTAAAATCGTTGGCACGATTTGACGTTCGGATTGTTCGGCGGCTTCTTGAGCGATGCGACGCCAGCGATCGAGCTTGTTAGCGCTGGGATTGAGCAACGTACGATCGCTCATCACCGGAGCAATACAAGTCACGCCGAGTTCGGTTGTTTGCCGCACAACTTCATCGAATCCACTGCCTTTTGGAAGCGCCACAATCAGCGTGATCGAAATCGGTAACTCAGAAATTGTATTAACCGCTTCGAGAATTGTTGCAAATTGGGATTGTAGTTGAGCAATCCAGCTTTGTCCTTGAGCGTCGATCGCGATAAAGTGATCGCCCGATCGCAGCCGCAAAACTCGATTGAGATAATGCTGTTGCGCTTCGGTCAGCGTGATTTGATTATTGTTGAATTGCTCAGCCGCAATTACAAGCCGTTGAAGTTGAACCAAAATTGTTAATTTTATCGACGGTATCTGAAATCATAATGTAACGTCAGTTCTGGTTAAGCCTGGCGATTAAGTTAGCTTCGCGCATTGCCTGCGGCTACGCGGCTACACAGACGAAGTCCACCTCTGTGGACTGGTCTTTGGAACGTACTCTTAACCCGATAAAGGCGGGTTTTGTCTGGTTAGCTGCGCGTTCAGTCGCCAGGGCGCGTCCTTATCTAGAACTTAGGTTAATGTAACAAAACTTTAACAAAAAGGCTTCCATTTCTATCAAAAACATTCAGCTATAACCACTGAACTAATGAATGTTTTTATTGAGTTTTATTAACATTTTGAACGCTCTCTCTTAGTGGAGATGTAACGGGGATCACCGAATTCGTAGAGTCTGAAATACTGACTTTAGCCGAAACGAATTGCTTTCTAATGCGAGCAACTTGGAATTCATGAAATTAGTCTTATCAAATTTAGCGCGGTTGGTTTAGTCTCCCTCGATCGCTTACCTATTTTTATGGAAATGCTGCAAGAATATCAATACAAATTCGTGCGATTTTGGCGTAACTCGATCGTCTTTCGCACGTTGACCGTGTTGAGTGCATTTACACTCACTGCATTGCTGATCATGCTGCCTGCACGATCGCAGCCTGTCGTGTTGTCGTTTCTGATGAACGCGCCAGAAGTACCGAATTTGCGACCTTTGATTGCAGAATTCGAGCAGCAGAATCCGGGAATCAAGCTCAACATGATCGAAGCTCCGAACGCAACAAACTTGGTCGAAGACCTCAATACGTCTTCGTTTTTGCTTGGGAGTTCACCCTACGATCTAATCAACATGGATATCGTTTGGGTACCAAAATTCGCGGCGGCGGGATGGTTGCGCCCGATCGATGATTTGGTTTCTCAAGCAGAACTCGCAAAGTTTCTTCCCGGCGATATCGAAGGCGGACGCTACAAAAACAAGCTGTATCGCCTACCCTGGCGCACCGATGCCAGCGTGCTTTATTACCGCACCGATTTGTTGCAGCAAGCTGGAAAACAGCCGCCAAAAACGTTTTCGGATTTAACGCAAACGGCAAAAACGATTCAAGACTCGAACAAAAACGTGGATTGGGGCTTTGTTTGGCAGGGGCGACAGTATGAAGGCGTTGCTGCGATGTTCGTTGAAATTCTCAAAGGTAACGGTGGCTTTTGGGTTGATCCGAAAACTAACGAAGTTGGACTCGATCGACCCGAAGCGATCGAGGCGCTGAAATTCTTAACCAACACGGTAAATCAAGGCATTTCTCCGAGTGGCGTTAGCACGTATCAAGAAGAAGAAGCGCGACTGCTGTTTCAAAACGGTAAAACCGTGTTTATGCGCAACTGGCCCTACGCTTGGTCAAAGCTTAACGAAGAAGGTTCCCCGGTGCGCGGCAAGGTGGGCATTGCACCCATGATTCACGCTCCGAATCAACGAGAAACTGGATCGCTCGGCGGTTGGGGTTGGGGCATTGCTTCGACAACCCAGCACCCGCAAGAAGCTTGGAAAGCGGTGCAGTTCTTCACGAGCGAATACGTGCAAAAGTACAGCACGATGAAATCCGGCTATTTGCCAGCGCGTCGATCGCTGTACAAAGATTCCGAAGTTCTGCAAAAGTACAGCTTTTTCCCGCTCGTGCTGCAAGTGCTAGAAAATCCCGCCCTGCGTCCGCCGATCGCGCAATACGCTCAAGTGTCAGACATTTTGCAGCGTTATTTGAGTTCTGCGATTTCCGGCCGCACATCGCCGGAAGACGCAATGCGATCGGCGGCTCGTGAAACTCGATCGTTGTTAGGAGCGTAAAACGATGGTGGATTATATTCGCGCACAAGAGCGGCGCACAGGCTGGCTTTTGACGATTCCTGCGCTGGTGATTTTGGCGCTGGTGTTTGCGTATCCGGTGGTTCGAGCGGTTTGGCAAAGCTTTTTCACGATTAACTTAGGCACGCAGCTTCAACCCGAATTCAACGGACTCGCGAATTATGGGCGCATGGCTCAAGACGGTCGATTTTGGCAAACGCTGTGGAATTCAACCGTGTTTACGGTGTCCTCGGTTGTGGTCGAGTTAATTTTAGGAATGGGCATTGCGCTCGTTTTGAATCAAGCCTTTCGAGGACGCGGCATTGTGAGAACGATCGCGATTATTCCGTGGGCGTTGCCGACTGCGTTAATTGCCCTCGCTTGGACGTGGATTTTTAACGATCAGTACGGAGTCGTAAATGATTTGCTGTTGCGGTTGGGATTGATTAAAACGGGTGTAAACTGGCTCGGCAATCCCACGCTTGCCATGATTGCCGTCGTGTTTGCTGACGTGTGGAAAACAACGCCGTTTATTAGCATTTTGCTGCTCGCGGGATTGCAATCGATTCCCAGTGATTTGTATGAGGCGCAAGCGATCGACGGCGCGAGTCCCTGGCAAAGCTTCTGGCGCATTACGCTTCCACTTTTACTGCCTCAAGTCGTGATCGCGCTTTTATTTCGCTTAGCACAAGCGTTTGGCATCTTTGACTTAATCTCGGTGATGACCGGAGGCGGGCCCGGAGGCGCAACCGAAACGGTTTCACTTTACATTTACTCTACCGTGATGCGGTACCTTGACTTTGGCTATGGCGCAGCATTGGTAGTCGTGACGTTCTTGCTGTTGGTGTTAGTGGTTGTAATCGCCAGCTATTTGTTACGTCGATCGCGCATTAACGCATCAGGAGCACAATAACCATGACAACCACCTTTCCAGATGCTAATCGCCAAGCGCCTGCGGGCGGTAAACATCAAATCGTTCGCAAAGCTATATTGCCGATCGCGGTTGTTTTAACGGTTCTGTTTTGCCTCGCGCCGATTTTGTGGCAGTTGTTGACTTCGCTTAAAACCAATGCCGCGATCGCGTCAATTCCCAGCGTTTACTTTCCAAACCCCAGCCAGCTTACGCTCGATCAGTATCAAAAATTATTCGAGCGGCGACCGTTTCTCAACTATATTCTCAACAGTGCCTTTGTTTCGTTTGCATCAACCCTTTTAGCGCTTGGGTTTGGTGCTCCGGCAGCTTACGCATTGGCGCGGCTCAGAATTCAAGGCGAACGATACGTATTGGCAGGTGTTTTAATTATCACGCTATTTCCACCGATTCTATTGTTTCTCGGACTGCTGGAAATTGTGCGGCACCTGCATTTAGGCAATAATTTTCTAGCGTTGATTATTCCTTATACGGCAATCAATTTACCATTGACAATCTTAGTGATGCGGAGTTTCTTTCAGCAACTCCCGAAAGATCTAGAAGACGCTGCTCGGGTGGATGGCTACAGCACGCCGCGCATGTTGCTTGAAGTGGTGTTGCCGATGACAATTCCAGCATTAGTCACAACGGGAATCTTAGCGTTCATTTCTGCGTGGAATGAATTCATTTTTGCGCTAACGTTTATTACCCGCGAAGATATGAAAACAGTTCCGGTTGCGGGTGCTCAGTTGGGTGGAGCATCGCCGTTTGAAATTCCCTACGGCCCGATCGCGGCCGCAACCGTGCTTGGAACGATTCCGCTTGTGCTGCTGGTGCTATTTTTCCAACGTCGAATCGTGCAGGGTCTGACGGCTGGCGCGGTCAAAGGTTAATTCACATCTTCAAATCAAACAGCATCATGGACAAACAACTTGAACTCAAAGACCTGCGCAAAGTTTACACGCCAAAGGTCATTCCGGTTAAAAACATGAATCTGCACGTCGGGCGGGGTGAGTTTCTCACGCTGCTTGGGCCCTCTGGCTGCGGAAAATCCACGATTCTGCGCTTGATTGCAGGACTGGAGCAACCGACAAGCGGCGAAGTGTTGATTAACGGGCGCGATGTCAGTCGGCTGAGTCCGGGCGATCGCAACATCGCGATGGTGTTTCAAAGCTATGCGCTTTATCCGCATATGACCGTTTACGAAAACATCGCATCAGGTTTGCGTCTTAAGAAAACGCCGAACGCAGAAATCAAAGAGCGCATTCGCGACGTGGCAGATTTCCTCGGTTTGCACGAACTAATGGATCGTAAACCCGGCCAGCTTTCCGGCGGTCAACGGCAACGGGTAGCAGTGGCTCGAACCTTAGTTCGTCGCCCGGATGTCTTTTTGCTCGATGAACCGCTTTCTAACTTAGATGCGTTGCTGCGAGAACACGTTCGCGCCGAGTTAAAGCAACTGTTCGGAACGCAAGACGCTCCGGTGGTTTACGTGACGCACGATCAAACCGAAGCGATGACGCTTTCGACGCGAGTTGCCGTACTAAACAACGGCTATTTGCAGCAGTTTGACACACCGGACATGATTTACAGCGAACCCGCAAATGAGTTTGTGGCAGGCTTTATCGGCAGTCCACAAATGAACTTTTTGCGCGTGCCTTGCAGCAACGGAAGCGCGATCGTGGGCACCAACCGCATTCCGGTTCCACGCGGCTACAGCGCCAAAGAAGTCGTGCTAGGCATTCGTCCTGAGCACGTTCAACTAGCAAACGGTCAAGATGAGCCGACGCTAAACGGTGAAGTATTCCTGGTTGAAAACTTAGGGATGCACACACTCGCCAGCGTGCGAATTGCAGACCACAATAATCAGCCAGTGACGGTGCGAGCAATTCTGCCAGTTCGCAGCGTTTCTGCTGGAAGCCACGTTCGATTAGCGTTTCCGAGCGAGCAGGTGCATTGGTTTGATGGTTCGACGGGCGATCGCGTTGCGACTTCGCCTACCCGAGTGATGGCATAAGTGCCGAATCAACTGCATGATTCCGCGACAAAACGAAGAATCAGAAATCCGAGTAGACGGCTTTAACTCGCTTTTTACTCGGATCTCTGAGCGCTGAAAAAGTCTGGATTCGAGGGTTCTAAATCAATGTGAGTTCGGGCTGATTTACAATCGCCAGGCAGTTAATGAGCGTACATTTATTTGCGATCGAACCAGCGAGCTAAAAGCGTGTCAATCGCGAAGTTACCGCCTCCCCCGATCGCAAATAACAAGTAGTGAAGCGCGTACAGAGTTGCTGTTTCGTATTTGCCAATCGCTAAGCCAGTCGCTTTAAGGTGAAAATAAATCGCAACGAGCATCGTAAAGAATAAAGAAATTGCGCTAAACCGAGTCAGGAATCCAAGCGCTAACAGAATCGAAGCCACAATTTCAGTGTAAGCGGCACAGTAAGTAAAAAAGACCGGATACGGAAACCCAATCGTTTGTACAACGCCAGTGGCAAAGCCCGAAACATCAGCAAGTTTGCTGAATCCGTTATGAATCATGAATAAGCCAACAGTCACTCGAACAATCAGCCAGATAATTTGAAATGTCGTATTTTGACTGAGATTTGATTCGAGGATTGTAGCGGGGAGCGATCGCCCTTGAGATTGAGTAACGGTCATATCTTCTCGGATTGATAACAGTATTTCTGAATCTTAGCGAAGGATCTGCTTTTCGCGAAGCCACAAAAATAACGAGGCTTCTTAAATTGAAGCCTCGTTTCGTTTAGAAAAGCTTAATTAGTACTTCTCGATCGGCACTGCACCTTCAGGCGGGACAGCAGCGATTTCGAGCAGTCCTGGCGATTCAATGAAGCCGAAGTAGAATCCAAGCGCAGCAAACACGGCGTGAAATGCAACGTTGCTGCCGTAAAGTGGAAGCAACCCAAAGAACGTATCAAAGCTCGGAATCAAGCCCAATGCAGCAAAGATCAAGTAAGCAAAGAACACGCCACGAGCGAAGATACGGGCACCGCCAAGTCCAATCGAGCCGACTAATCCTAAAACGCCAAGCGACATCCGAAGAAGGTTAAACGTCGGATTGGTGGGAATTAACCCAAATAAATAGCTCACTTGGATATCGATACCATCGTGAGTTTCAACAAAATTAACGGGGTGTTGAATTCCGGGGATAAATCCCAGAATTCCAAGCGATAAAAGTAAAATTCCTGTAATTAACGAAAAATACTGTCCAGTCTTCATTCCTTTCGTCTTCATCAAACCGCTCCCAAACTAAAAATTAAATTTACTGTCTTATGCTTCACTGTATTGGTAAGCAGTTTTTCCCTCCTCACTACAAAGGAAGAATGCCACTCAAATCGCATACCAATCACAAGATAGAGAAAGACAAGTTGATTTTTCGCTTTAGAGCGATGATGGGTCGCTTGCTAACGTTGCTTTGGCTTGTTGCCAAAGCGCTTCAAGCTCGTCGATCGAGTACTCTGATAGCGGTCGATCAACCACGCCTTCCATTTTGGCTAAACGCTGGATAAACCGATTATTTGTGCCTTGCAGCGCATCAGCCGGATCTAAATCGCACCATCGAGCCAGATTGACGATCGTAAACAGCAAATCGCCTAATTCTGCTTGTTGATTTTCTTTACTTTCATGCTGTAGCGCGTGCTGAAATTCGGCTAACTCTTCGTGAAACTTGTTCCACACTCCGTCGATCGAATCCCACTCAAATCCAGCTTTAGCAGCTTTTTGAGAAATTTTCATGCTGGCCATTAATGGGGGTAGCGATCGGGCATACTTTTTCAACTTGTTGCTGAGCTTAGAATCATCAACGGCAGGATTTTCAGTTGCTTTGATGCGCTCCCAATTTTGATGAACCTCGTCAATGCTTTGAACTTCCAATTCTGCAAACACATGCGGATGGCGGCGAATCAGCTTTTCTGTAATATTTTGAGCGACTCTTGATAAATCAAACTGATGGTTATCTTGAGCAACTTGAGCTTGCAGCACGACCTGAAGTAAAAGATCACCGAGTTCATCTGCGATCGCGGATTGATCGCCGCTCCGAAGGGCATCGACTACTTCGTAAGCCTCTTCGATCACATACGGAATCAAGGTCTGCGGCGTTTGCGCTAAGTCCCACGGACAGCCGCCGTTTGGGTCTCTTAATTTTGCCACCACTTCGATTAAGTGTTGCAGCGTTTCTAAAGTGGCAGACATTGACGCAGATTGGCTACTCATATCAGTCCCAAGAATTTTCACCTCAATACTTTAACGTTTCGAGCGTTTTTTCTGCCGCTTGATTGCTGATCCAATCCAATCGCTCAGGCTGTGGCTCATTGCTCCAAGTTCAAGTCCCACAATGAGCGAAACCCATTCGATCGAAAACTGCTGCACCGATCGCGCAACAACCTGAAAAATCTCTAAAAAGTCTTGTTGTGCAGAAATTTGCCAGTTTGCTGTACCATGTCGAGCGATCGCACTGATCAAAATAATCGCCGCGCTAAACGTTGCAATCCAAAGCGCAAGATACAGAATGCGCCCGATCGTGCCCACGATCAAACCGTGTGACCAGATCGATCGATGCTTTAACCGCTTGCGATACGGCAACCAAATCCAGCGCAACATCCCCCACCGCTTGTACTGCTGCGAATGAATATCCAAATCAGGCCCAAACATCAATCCCCCAAACAGAAATCCACCCGACACAAGCAACGTCAAATTTCCGCTTTTGGTCAGCACAAACGTGGTGCCTGCCACGATCGGTAAGCTCCAAAGCGTGATGCTGTCATGGGTACGACCCGAAGGCATGAGAAAGTTAAAACAAAGTTCAGTTCAAATCGTAGTTGATTTTGAATTATCTGTTATATTAATAAAGCACGATTAACTTCGGGCGGTTAGCTCAGTTGGTAGAGCGCCTGCCTTACAAGCAGGATGTCGCGGGTTCGAGTCCCTCACTGCCCATCGGTTAAGTTTCATTTGCACCAGAATTGCTGGCGCAAATCTTAAGCACTAACATCCGATCGAACGACTCCTCTAGGTAAATTCATGAAGCAATTACTTCGGCTCGAACAATGTGCAGCCGGATCAGCTTTGGACGATCGCCTTGATTGGGAAAATGGCAACGGACAGCATCGCGCACAAATTCTTTCAACGCTTTAATAGTATCAGCTTGGGCAAAAATAGACTGACCGATCGCTTGAGCAACATATCCATCGTCGGGATCATCTTTTACTTAAAAAATAATTTTATCTGCTTCTCACCGGAATTAGTTGTTCTTGAGTAATCGTACCTGCTCGTTTATTTACCTTCAACGATTAGCGCAATGCGCAACTCCGAAGGAACCGCGATCTCCTCATCGCTTAACTCATACAACTCGTAAACAAGCTGATCAATTTGACGATCGATCGTGTTTTTTCCTCTTTGCTAGTCTTATTCACATGTCCAAACGCCATTGGGAATTAGAACGCCGCCAAAGCGATCGACTTGTTCGCAAGTCATCAAATAAGTCCAAGCAAATCCTAATGAATCAAGATTTGAGTTAAAAACTTCAATTTGCTGTCGATCGTATTCGTTATCGTTTGAATCTGGGTCGTAGCCTTCATATTCATCGAGTAAAGATAAAACGTTGGCGTTTTCAAATGTTAAAAGAAATCCATGAATTCGATTGTTCCCAAGTGTCATTGCAGGATAGCCGAATGGCAGATCATAAAGCTGCCCAAACGCGATTGCAGCTTCGGCTTTGAACAACTGAGAAAGGCACGATCGCTGATACTCGTTCGCGGTCGGTTTCTGAAGCTGGTCAGGCTTGAGCGTTCCGTAAACAAAAAATCTGACGCACATCTTAATGATTTCTTTTAGGGTCAGAGTCAAATGATATTCTAGATTTCTGTATCAGAATTGAGAATAAGCTTCGCTGTTTTGAACATAAGGCATCAGGGCTTGCTTGTTTGGAAAGTTTTTCCGAATAAATCGCAGTAGAAACGGTAGAGAAAG
This sequence comes from uncultured bacterium, assembly GCA_964250455.1. GTDB lineage: Bacteria > Cyanobacteriota > Cyanobacteriia > Leptolyngbyales > Leptolyngbyaceae > CAXUFL01. Next base: position 123,455 of record CAXUFL010000003.1, on the reverse strand, counting down.
CACAAGCAGAACAACACCAAACCACCCGATCGATCGGATACTTTCAAGCGAGGGAGTTGTGCTTGGAGCAGATCTGCGCGCCATCATGCTGAATGCAAATAAGTTGTTTAGCGCATGACAAGCAATCGGAACAAGCAGCGTTCGAGTCTTGATGTAAAGCAATCCCATGATTAACCCGAACATCGATAATCCAATCACATTGGCATGAAGAAATCCAAACAGAATAGAGGTCGCAATTAATGCCGTTTTGATTCCCCATTTCTGCGCCCAACGATGCAGAATAATGCCTCGAAAGATAAATTCCTCGGTCAGAGGCGCAACCCCAACCATGCACAAAAACAGCAGCGCATTTTGTAAGAGCGGAGCGGTTGCTTCAACGGGCAGGCTTCGATCGTTTAAAGCAGATTCAACAAATTTAGGAGCAGCATAAGACAGCGCAGAAAAGAAAACTAGCGCTGAACCTGACGAAAAGATGAGCACCGCAAACATTAGCCCGAATATTCCGAGCCAATCAACCCGCGCTGGAAGTCGCCCTATAATTTGCTTGACGTTGATATCTAAGCGTTTACAGCGTTGCAGTACCCAAAAACAAAGCGTAATCATCAGCGAAATGTAAATGATCGCCGTATAAAGCGGATTCACAGGCGATAAACCCACTATCTCTAAACCGATCGCCAGCAAAATATTAATAAACAGCCAAGCTAAAACAAGACTACGAACCTTTAAGCGATTAAACGGACTAGTGGATTGAATGATCATAAAAATAATGGGTTGATTTGAGGATCGATCGCGTTTTGGCAATGATTTAATGCTTGCCGCAGATCCGGTTGATTCGATCGAGAAGTTTACTTTTCTTCAATCACAAAAGTTCCTGAAATGTGAACCGCTTTTCCATTATTAATAAATCGCGCTGCACTTCCATTGACTTCGAGATTGTATCGGCCATTCCATTCGCGAATCACACGACCGTCATTGGAGTACAAAGTAATTTTGCGCTCAAGCCCGACCCATGAACTTTTTGTATGGCTCCAATTTTGCTCTAAATCAGCGCAGCCAGTCAGGATCAAGCATCCCAAAACCAAGAAAACAGTGAAATAAACGAATCCTTGTAGCTTGTTCATTCCCGTTGTCCAATTAGAGCGCCACCAGGTTATCGCTGCCAACAGTTGAAATGATGGAAAATCGTTAAAAAACTCAATCTACAACCGCGTCTTACAACGGGCAAACTCCCCCGAATCGCTCAGCACAACATAGAATAGTGAGGCAAACGGTCTTACCTGTAGGAGACGTATTCGTGGAGTTCCGTTACAACCCTGCCGAAATTGAAACAAAGTGGCAAAAAGATTGGGCAGCGCAAAATCTGTACCAAACGCCCGAAGACAGCAGCAAGCCGAAGTATTACGCGCTGTCGATGTTTCCGTATCCGTCGGGCAATCTCCACATGGGACACGTGCGCGTGTATACGATCGTCGATGTAATCGCTCGCCTCAAACGAATGCAGGGCTTTCGGGTGCTAAATCCGATGGGGTGGGATGCGTTTGGGCTACCTGCGGAAAATGCCGCGATCGAGCGGGGAATTCCTCCGGCAAAATGGACGTACCAAAATATTGATCAAATGCGCGATCAGCTCAAACAGTTGGGCATTTCGTTTGATTGGTCAAAAGAAGTCGCGACTTGTTCACCGGATTATTATAAATGGACGCAGTGGATTTTTCTGGAGTTCTTTAAGGCGGGATTGGCGTATCAGAAAGAAGCAACGGTGAATTGGGACCCGATCGATCAAACCGTCTTAGCCAATGAGCAAGTAGACGCCGATGGAAAATCTTGGCGATCGGGCGCAAAAGTCGAACGAAAATTGCTGCGTCAATGGTTTTTCAAGATCACAGATTATGCAGATCAGTTGCTAACGGATTTAGACAAATTGGGGGGATGGCCCGATCGCGTTAAGTTGATGCAGGCAAACTGGATCGGCAAATCGACAGGTGCTCAAGTCGCGTTCTACACAGAAATGGGCGATGAAATTGTCGTATTTACCACTCGTCCGGATACGCTATGGGGCGCAACGTTTATGGTGTTGTCGCCGGAGCATCCGTTAGTTGAGAAGTTGACGACTTCAGAGCAAGCAAAAGCGATCGCAGCGTATCAAGCAGAAGCGGCGGCTAAAAGTGACCTCGATCGCACGGCTGAAGGTCAAGAAAAAACGGGCGTTTGGACAGGCAGCTATGCGATTAATCCGGTCAACGGTAAGAAAATTCCGATTTGGATCGCGGATTATGTGCTGATGGATTACGGCACGGGCGCGATTATGGCGGTTCCGGCTCACGATCAGCGAGATTTTGAGTTTGCACGCAAGTTTGAGTTATCGATCGAAGTCGTCGTTCAACCCTCGAATCAAAGCCTTGATGCCGCCACGATGAGCGAAGCTTATTCCGGCGAAGGAGTGATGGTCAATTCGGATGTATTAAATGGCGTTGCGGCGGGAAAAGGTAAAGGTCAAAGTGTAGAAGCCGCGATCGCGTGGCTCGAAGCCCACCACAAAGGCAAAGGAACCGCAAATTATCGATTGCGCGATTGGCTGATTTCGCGTCAGCGCTATTGGGGCGCACCGATTCCGATCGTGCATTGCCCAAACTGCGGTGCAGTGTCGGTTCCTGATTCAGAATTACCCGTAACGCTGCCTGAAGACGTGGAGTTTTCCGGACGTGGAGGATCGCCGTTAACGAAACTAGAATCGTGGCTGAATGTGCCGTGTCCGAACTGTGGAACGCCCGCCAAACGTGAAACCGATACGATGGACACGTTTATCGATTCATCGTGGTATTTCTTGCGCTATCCTGATGCGAGAAACGATCGCGCAGTATTCGATCGGGCAATCACAAACGATTGGATGGCGGTTGATCAATACGTTGGCGGCATTGAACACGCAATTTTGCATTTACTGTATTCGCGATTCTTTACAAAAGTATTTCGCGATCGGGGATTGCTAAACGTCGATGAACCGTTCGATCGCTTGTTAACGCAAGGCATGGTACAGGGTCGAACCTACAAAAATCGGCGTACTGGAAAATATGTGATTCCCGCTCGTGTTCAAGATCCATTAAATCCAACTGATCCAGAAACCGGGGAAGCGTTGGAAGTGGTATTCGAGAAGATGTCTAAATCTAAATACAATGGCATTGCTCCGGGTGATGTTGTTGATAAATACGGTGCTGATACCGCTCGGATGTTTATTTTATTTAAAGCCCCGCCTGAAAAAGATTTAGAGTGGGAAGATGCAGACGTTGAAGGACAATTTCGCTTTCTTAATCGCGTGTGGCGATTGGTAAGCGAATCAGCCGGATCGTTAAATCCGAAAGCTTTTGGTGAAATGACCAAAAACGAGAAGGATCTGCGTCGATCGATTCATACGGCAATCAAAGAAATCACCGAAGATTTGCAGGGTGACTATCAGTTCAATACTGCCGTTTCCGAGTTAATGAAGCTGAGCAACGCGCTGAGCGATTTCAATCAGAAAAATTCCTCGGTTTACGCTGAAGGAATTGATGCATTGCTGCGGTTATTAGCGCCGTTTGCACCCCACATTGCTGAGGAACTGTGGCACTTAATCGGGCACAGCGATTCGATTCATGTGCAAGCGTTTCCGATTCTAGATTCCTCTGCATTAGTTGCCGACGAAAAAACGATCGTGATTCAAATCTTGGGCAAAACACGAGGCACGATTCAAGCGGCAACGTCGATCGCAGACGATAAAGCTGCGCTAGAAGAATTTGCCCGACAGTCAGAGGTTGCCCGTCGCTATATTGAAGGAAAGGACATCAAAAAAATTATCGTGGTGCCCGGAAAACTGGTCAATTTTGTCGTAGCGTAAAATGAGTAACTTGCTTGAAACCTACGATCCGAGCGGCGTCGGGCGTGTGGGTGCATTGTTTGGATTGCCGTTTGATTATGATTCGGCAAATTTAATTGTGATTGGCGTGCCGTGGGAAGTTACGGTATCGTATGGCGCGGGAACGGCTCGCGGCGTTAAGGCGCTATTGAATGCGTCGTCTCAGTTAGATTTGTTTGACTTTGACAATCCGGACGGGTGGAAGCAAGGCATTTTTATGCTGCCGATTTCGCACGAGATTTTAGACAAGAGCGATCGACTCCGCCAAGATGCGACCCAAATTATCGACCATCTCGAAACCGGGGCATCGCTTACCTCAGAGCTAAGTCAACTGCTCGAAACAATTAATCGAGCGTGTGAAAGCCTGAATCTGTGGGTGTTTGACCAGGTGAAAGGCGCGATCGCAGACGGAAAACGAGTGGCGCTCATCGGTGGCGACCATAGCGTGCCGTTAGGCTGCTTAAAAGCAATGGCGTCTGAGCATTCTAACTTCGGCATTTTGCATATTGATGCCCATGCCGATCTGCGCGACGCTTACGAAGGCTTTCAGTTTTCTCATGCCTCGATTATGTTCAACGCGCTAAAGCTGCCGCAGATTTCTAAACTTGTGCAGGTCGGGATTCGCGATGTATGTTTGGATGAAGTAAATCTGATTCGCGGTTCTGAAGGTCGAATTTCCACGTATTTCGATCCGATGCTAAAGGAAAAGCTGTATGCGGGCGTGCCGTGGCTCGACGTCTGCAAACAAATTGTGTCAGAGTTGCCCCACGAGGTTTACATTAGCGTTGACGTGGATGGATTAGATTCCAAACTGTGCCCGAACACGGGCACGCCTGTTCCCGGTGGTTTAGAGCTTGAGCAAATCTTTTGCTTGTTCCGCGAAGTCGTGAATAGCCGTCGAAAGATTATCGGCTTTGATGTTGTAGAAGTGGGCAACGCAGAATGGGATGGCAATGTTGCCGCGAGAACGGCTTATAAGCTGTGTAATTTGATGGACTTAACGCAGCAAGAATAAACGTTTGCAACACACCATCAAATTCAGTTGTGCATCTTGCCGCTCAATTTAGCGATTATCTCAGCCCGTCTTAACGCCCTCGATGCGAAACTGTCATGCCAGTAGCACTGCGTCAAAGTAACCTGAGTTCTGGATAAGAATTTCAACCTGCCTGGCGACTGAAGGCGCGGCTACACAAACCAAACCACCCACGGGTTGCTCGATCGCATTGGCTGTTAGTGCGCGAAGGCGCACTTCGTCTGTGTAGGCGCGAATTCATTCGCGCCCGCTTAACCGCAACTGACGTCAAGTAAGCAACTGGCTCTAGCGTGCCCAACGGCTTCGATCGTGGGCGGATTTTAACTCATCCTTTTGCGTCTCCTACAGCACTGCTGCAATTCCTTTGAAGATGAGAATCAAACGGTTGTAGGGGGTCAAGCAGTCTGACCTGGCTTCAGCACAACCTTGATGCAGTTGTCCCGCTTGTGCTTGAAAATTTCATAAGCTTGCGGAGCTTGCTCTAGCGGCAAACGATGCGTAACCAAAAATGACGGATCGATCTCGCCGTTTTGAATTCGTTCCGCTAACGGGCGCAAATAGCGATGCACATGGGTTTGTCCGGTTTTCATCGTTAAGCCTTTGTTCATAAAAGCTCCCATCGGGATTTTATCAACTAATCCGGTGTAAACACCGGGAACAGACACCGTTCCGCCTTTGCGACAAGCCAAAATTGCTTGACGCAACACTGAAGGTCGATCGGTTTCTAGACGAGCGGCTTGCTTGACGCGATCGTAAAAGCCTTCTAGCCCAAACCCATGCGCCTCCATGCCAACCGAATCCATGACCGAATCCGGTCCCATTCCGCCAGTCATTTCCTTGAGGGCATCTCCCACTTCGACCTCAGCAATGTTGAGAACTTCTGCGCCGCCGTCTTTTGCCATTTGGAGCCGTTCGGGCACGAGGTCGATCGCGATCACGCGCTCAGCACCCAGCATAAACGCGCTTCTAATCGCAAACTGTCCAACTGGACCACAGCCCCAAATGGCAACCGTATCCCCTGGCTGAATATCACAGTTTTCGGCTGCCATGTATCCGGTCGGAAAGATGTCGGTGAGAAACAAAACTTGCTCATCGGTTAATCCATCAGGAACCTTAAACAAGCCCACATCAGCAAACGGAACCCGCGCATATTCAGCTTGACCGCCCGCATACCCTCCGGTTAAGTGCGAATACCCAAACAGACCCGATGGCGAATGACCCATTTCTGCTTCTGCCATCCAAGCGTTTGGATTCGAGTTATCGCACAGCGACCATAGCGTTCTTTGGCAAAAGAAGCACGAACCACAGGCGATCGAAAACGGCACGATCACGCGATCGCCGACTTTCACATTCTTCACCGAGCTTCCCAGTTCAACGACTTCTCCCATAAATTCGTGTCCCAAGATGTCGCCTTTTTGCATCGTGGGATTCCAGCCGTCGTAAAGGTGTAAATCAGATCCACAAATCGCCGTAGAGGTAATTTTGACCACCGCATCGCGGGGATTAATAATTTTGGGATCGGGTACAGATTCAACTCGGACATCGTTAGCCCCGTTCCAGCAAACTGCTTTCATAGCTTCATAGTTCCTAAGTAATTATTGTCGAATTCGATTGATGTGAGTAGATGGACAGAATAATTGACCGCCTTAAGTGGGTTCACCGACTTAGGGCTATCGCTTCGGGTTGCAAAAGGGCGAATAAACCGAAGATTAGAAAGGCATCGTCAGTCAAACCAAACAGCTACGGCGATGCGATCGCGCCTACACCCACAAGAATTAACCCCCTTTAGGCTGTCCTTCGGTGGTCGCAATTTCGCCAGTTTCCATCAGCATTTTGAAGCGGCGTAAATCATCGCCAAGCTGCTGTTCTGGAGCTTCACCAAACAGTTTGGCAACGATATCGCCAACGACCCCCGCAGGCGGACTGTATTCCATCACGACTTTAACGATCGTGCCGCGATCCTGGTATCCAGGAATGAATTGAATCGAACCCGAGTTTGCCACGTCTGCGTTCTCCACAGACGTCCAGGCAATGAATTCGTTTTCGCGATCTTCTACGATTCGAGCATCCCACTCCACACGTGCGCCCAACGGAGCACTCGTTGTCCAATGCGATCGCGTTGCATCCTGAACTTGTACGGCTTGCAGATGCTTCATAAAGCGCGGGAGGTTCTCGAAGTTATGCCAGAACTGATAAAGTTCTTCGGGCGATTTGTTGATCGTAACTGACTTTTCAACCTTGATACTTTGATTCATTACCATTGCGTCCTAGACGCGGTTTGGGTTTCGGTGGGCTGTGAGAAGCTCGTTTAACTGAGTGCGGCTAAATCAAGAATCAGCCGATCCCGGTTGATTCATTTTACGATTCGCTTCAGAAGCCGCAACATCAGGTAAAACCTGGCTGACCACGCCCAAAACTTTGGACTTCAACGAACTGGCGATCGTGCTGTCTTTGCCCGCCATTAACGCATCAAAGCCCTGCTTGGCGACGCTTGCTGGATCGTCTTTTTTGTCGGCTCCAACTTTGGTATCGTCAAGGTCAGCCCGATGGAAAAAGTTAGTTTCTGTTGCTCCGGGCATTAAGGCAGTAACGGTCACCCCAGTCTCTTTTAGCTCGTTTCGTAGCGCTTCTGAAAACGACTGCACAAAGGCCTTTGAAGCAGCATAAACCGCTTGAAACGGATGCGGAGCTTGAGACGCGATCGAGGAGGTAAACAACACTTTACCGTTGCCGCGATCGACCATATCTTTAACCACCCGCTTCGCTAAATGCACGGTTGAGGCGATGTTTAATTCGATTAAATTCAGTTCTTTTTGCAAGTCGGTTTCAATGAATGGCCCGCCCACGCCGACGCCTGCATTAATGGCGATCGCAGCGACAGGTCGGTTTGTCGATTTAATTTTGTGGTAAAGCGTCTCAACGCCATCGTAGGTCGCTAGATCAGCCTGCACGGTTTCGACCTGAGCACCCAACGTCTCTAAGGCAGGAACCGCTTCGGTTAAGCTCGATCCGGTAGCGGTTATAACAAGATCAAAGCCATTTTGGGCAAACTGTTTTGCGAGTTCGTGTCCGATGCCGCTCGAAGCACCAGTCACAACCGCTAAAGGGCGATTTGACGAACTGTTCATTGATGACACGTCCTAGTGATGGTCGTATAGAATTGCTCCACGCTCAGGGGTTCGGTGAATCTGCGGCTCTTTCAAAGCGATGCGACGAAATCGCGACTAACCGTTAGCGTGAAGCTTTGTTTAAACACATACAATCCTAAAAAGGCATTAGTTACGATCGCGTCCTTCTAATGAAGGATTGCGATCGCCCTGTTCCGAATTTTGCTTTACGATCGCTGTGTTCTTCTTTGGTTTTGGGATCAAACAAACCCTGATTTCTTCACTGCTTTGATATAGTTTCATCGATTCAGAAATCATCAAACTACGTTCTAACGCACTTGCCAAATCCGAATCGTTTGATCTCGGCCGCTACTAATTAAGTGAGTCGCATCGATCGCTAAAGTAATCACCCAATCGGTGTGATCAGCAAGCGTCTGCATTACCGCTCCAGTTTCAACCGACCAAAGCTTGATCGTGTCATCATCACTACCACTGATCAGCGTTTGTCCATCTAAGCTGAATTTAACCGTAACCACTCTGTCACGATGTCCAACGAAGGTGCGAATCAAGTCTCCGGTGCGCCAATTCCAAAGTTTGATAGTGGTATCCCAGCTTGCACTAGCGAGCGTTTGACCATCGGGGCTAAAAGCTAAACCGCGAACGGTATTAGAATGTCCAGTAATCGTTCTTAGCAGGTTTCCGGTTTGAGTATCCCAGAGTTTGAGGGTACGATCGAGGCTACCCGTTGCAATGGTTTTTCCATCGGGGCTAATGGTGGCTGTGCAGATTCGGTTTTCATGAGCGGGAATCGTGTACAGCAGTTTTCCAGTGGGTAGATTCCACACTTTGAGAATGCCGTCTTCGCTACCGCTTACAAGCGTTTGCTGATCCGGACTTACAGCAACGGTCCAAACCGGACTACCTTGCGGTAGCGTTTGGATAAGTTGGTTTGTTTCAAAGTTCCAGAGCTTGATGGTTTGATCGGCGCTTCCGCTAATCAGCATTTTGGCATCGGGCGTGAGCGCGAGCGATCGCACGATCGACAAATGATCAGCGAGTGTGTTGCGAAGGGTTCCGGTCTCAACATTCCAGATTCTAATGCTTGAATCAGCGCTGCCACTGATCAGCGTTTTGCCATCCGGACTTAAAATCACCGACCAAACAATTCCAGACTCAGGCGTTAGCGTTTTATCTAAGCTCAGCGCTTTTAACGGCGGTAGCGGCGGTTGAGTTGCGACTGAGTGAGGCTGTGTCGCTGCCGGATGAAGTGTCGCGATCGGAGCGCGACGAAGTAGATAAAAGCCGCTTGATATCAGCGCAGTCAGCAAGACTGCAACGCCTGCAATCCTCAGCTTGTCAACCTTGTAATCCGCAGTTGGAGCGGGAACGCTTCGGGCTTTTGCTAACAAAATTTGCTCATAAGCTTCGACTGAATCAGGCTGATGAGCGATCGCTACATTCAGGTTAGCGCCGTCGATCGGACTGTTTAACGCTTCTTGCGGCTTCTTGACGATCGCTGGCGCTTCCACAAACTCTAAACGTCCTTCGCTTGAGGTAAACAGTTTAATCAGTTTTCCTTGCTGCACGCCCACATAACACGCGGATTGCAGCAAAGATGCGGTTTCAATTCCTAGTCGGGCGGGTTGATAAGATTGATGATTCGCGATTGCAATGCTGTCGATGTGATCTGGCAAGGTATGACGATCAACGATCGTGATTGGTCCGGTCGCTAAACACGTAAAAATCGCTTCAAGCTGATCTGCTTGTAGTTCGCCTGCAAAATAATAGCAAACAAAATAAGGCACATGACTCCGACCCAGATCATCAATGCCATCGTTGTACAACCAGCCAAACAGGATTTGATCTTGAGCCAGTCGATACACATAAACGGCGCGATAATCAGCCTCCGGAGGACTGTAAGAATCCCAATAGTGATAAACAATCTGCTCAACAAAAGCTTGGCGAATCTCAAGCGGAATGGCGGCGCTTGATAGCGCTTGAAATCCTACTTTAGGAAAACTGGTATACACAAGTTGACCGAGCAGTAGAAACATTACATCTGGTTACTATTCAACGGCTAGTTTTTTGTAATTCTTGGGCGTTCGGCTTGGCAATGTCCCCTAATCCAAGCGTAAACAGCAGCAGAATGGCAAACCCCAAAAGGCTGAGACCGTCGATCGCAAATCCAATCCTCGATCGGCGTAATTAAAAGCGGCTACGGGGCGTTGCTTTAGATGCTCCGGTTACAACCGACGATCGAGGAGCCATTCTAACCGACGTTTTACCGTTGATGCTGCGGGAAACGTTTCTCAATCGATCGTGGTGCCCTAAATTTATTGCTTGAAAGAGTTCGTTTCAAAGCTTGCAATGGCGATCAAAGATGCGGCCGCGCCTCAGCGAAACGCATTGCTGACGACGAACCTTTGACGGACTCCTCTTGAGAGTCCGTCAGTCTGAGCCACGGCCCGCGTCGAAGCTGTACTGCGCGTAAGTTTCGGTTAATTGCCTGAATCGCCAGGCGTCAACCACCAGACCATTTAACCATCAGCAGGAGTTCAAGCAAATTGCTTGAACTCGTATTACAGCGACATTCAGCTTAAGACTCGTACCTTTTTTCGTCGATCCAATCAAAGATTTGATCGAGTTGGGCTAATGTCACCAATCCATATTGCCACAGCACCATCGGAAGCGGATCACGCTGGGCTTGACCGCGACGCAGAGCAAGCTGAATCGACGATCGCGGCAACGCTAACTCATGCTGCAAAAACTCAATCAGCGCTTGCCGTTTTAGAGTATCCATACTCCCCTCCGCTTGTCATAGAAAAATCATTTCGGGCCCGGATCGCAGAAAACGGAGTAGCTGAGTGCTCAATGTTAGCGGCTTTCACGCTCGTCCAAGCTGAATAAACATCTTCGATCGTCTGCCACTGATGATTCTCGGCGGTTAAAATCCGAACTCTTAGGGTGGATAGATAAACGTCATTGACAATCTGATGCCCGTATCCGGTTACCTGACCGCGCTGACCGGATCGCTCATGCTGAACGACATCGCCAATATTAAACATAGTTTGGCCTCGCTGAATGGGTGTACAACCAGTCAACAGACCGCTTCTGCTGAAATTGCATTAGATATCTGCCTCAATGTCGAGGGTTAGGTATCTCGAAGCGATCCTATACCAACCGGGACACTGACGATCAGGAGATAAAAAACCTGAAGGTGCAGTCTCCGCTCAATGCCGACGAAGTTAGCTGACGGGCTAGGACTGAGAGATGTCCCTTTCTATACGTTTCTGACTATCAGAAATCAGATAGAAATGCGCCCCAAAAGTGGTTCCTCCGCTTCAAGCTCACGCTATCGCACTAGGGCGGGCAAGCAATGAATTAGGCTGACTGATGGTGTTGGTAGAAGAATAACGGGTTCGATCGGATACGTCAATCGTTTTATCGACTCATATAAGCCAGGTTGCATTGATTTCTTTAGGGGTATATCGTTAAAAATGGCTTAAACATAGCCGTTTTCAGGCTTGGCTAATGAAAAGCATCGAGTTCAGCATCCAACCCTAAAAATCATCAAGCTCAACGGAACCAACGATCGCTTTGCGGGTACGTTGAGGCATTTCACCTCGAACCGCGACGAACGAAATCGCTCGATCGTCACCCAGAAAAGCGCGGCTATTGGCGATCGCAAACTAAACTTGATCTAGATTCCTTTCTTAATCGAGCTTTAAAACAAGTGAGCGTCCTAACCGTATTTCACTCCGGGTTTTGAACTGTGATCAACACGCGGACAATCCGAAACGATCGATTGTCCTGACTTACCGGAGCGGGGTAATGTGAAATGAACTGAAGCGTTAACTCACTTAATTTTTGTATCCTAAGTCACGTTTTTGCTCATTTTGAGAAACAGCGAGAAGCGTTCATCATAATAAACCGGAGTTAATCTGATGTTTGTGCCATTTGGATTTGGGTCAAAATCGCTCACGACAACGCTTGGACGCATCGTGTACTACACTGCGGAAGAACCGTTGTGGAATCAAACTGCTGAGCCATTAGTGTTTCTTCACGCTTTAGGCGGTGGATCTTCTGCTTATGAATGGTCAAAAGCCTATCCAGCTTTTGCGTCTGACTATCGCATTCTCGCTCCTGATTTAATCGGCTGGGGACGATCGGATCATCCTGATCGAAACTACTGCGTCGAAGACTATGTGCAAACCATCATCGAATTCGTTCAACAAACTTGCAGTGCTCCAGTTACCGCGATCGCATCAGGATTAACCGCCGCGTTTACCGTGCGAGCAGCAGTGAAATCTCCAAACTTATTCAAGTCCTTGATTCTAACGAATGCAGCAGGATTAAATGATTTTGGGCGAAACTATAGCGAGAACTTTTTTGCTCAACTTATTAAAGTGCCGATTTTGGATCGGCTATTTTACAGCGCTGGGGTCGCGACTTCGACGGGCATTCGCAGCTTTCTAGAACAGCGACAATTTGCAAATGGCGATCGCATCTACCCAGAAATCGTAGAAGCTTACCTACAATCAGCACAACAACCAAATGCTGAATATGCAGCCCTAGCCTTTGTGCGCGGAGACTTAAGCTTTGATCTAGCTCAGTACGTTCCAAACTTGACTACGCCGACTGCTTTGATTTGGGGACAGAAAACTGAATACACAAGTCCTGAGTTGGGAGAGCGTTTTGCTCAGTTAAATCCCAACGCGATTCGAGTTTCCCAGTATCTCAATGATGCCAGATTAACCCCTCACCTTGAACTTCCTGCCGTAGCGGTTGGTTTGATTCGGAAATACTTACCGCTCCTCAATTCACACTCTGCATAAGCACAGATTGAGTAGCATTATTAGTCGTGAACAACAGAACCGTAAAGCGCTTTGAGTAAGTCGGGTTGCCGTTGAAGGTCTGCACCCGCTTCTAAAATCGTCTGCACGGCGGGAAATCCTCGCAGCCCGACTTCGGTTACTTTGCCGTCATAAACCATTGTGTAATAGGCAGAAATCTCAAAGATTTGGATGGCGCGAACCGATCGAGCCACGTCACGGCTCGATAAAAGCGATCGTAGTGTGGGTGGCTGGTCAATCATTAGCTCCATCCAAGCTTCATACTGCTGAGCAGTTGCACAATCGTGCGAGACACAGGGTGAGTTTTCCTTTTCGCTGTAGGGTTCAAGCAAATGCAGCCGTAGCCGCATCACCGCAGCGTTTTGGCTCCACGGATGTGCGATTTGCTCAACAAACTGCTGGTGAAATTGCTCTAAACTAATCGATTCTCGCAAACTAAAACACAGCATAAAGCTGGGAAAAGTTGGTGCTCCGTTTGGCGTAGGTTCTCCGGTACGATCGACGTAGGTATGAGCGTTGTTGCCACTGGCAGATCGCGTGACATTACGATCGCATAAATTTTGCTCGTCTTTGAAGACGTATTGAGTATTAATCGGACTGCTGCCAAAGGTTTGCTGATCGGCTTGGGTGAGAAACAGCATTTCTGCAACGCCGTGAACTTGATCGGCATCCGACACGGCAAAGTCGATGTCGCTGATTTCTGCGCCTAGATTGACTCGATTTGCAGCAAGCTGCAAAAGGCGATATTGATAAATGCCTGGAATGCGAGACACCATAATGCTGTGGACATCTCGCCAATAGCGGTAGGAAACATCAAGCGGCACCGCGTTGCGCCACCAGCCAAAGACTGTTGCTGCCTGAATTGCAGCATTTTCTTGATTTGCTATCTCGATGCTAGGTTGGGTGGATTGTTGGATAGTCATAGCGTTCTCGATCGTGCCGCATATACCCCGAATGCTTTCAATAGATAGAAGCTCTACTAACCCTAGCGCTTCCCTATTCAGGAAGAGATAGCTGTAGACCACACATTAATGAAACCTTGATCAACTGTGATGCCGTTTGCGGTGCGATCGAAAATTGAACTTTATCGCGCTTATCGTTTTCTACAGCATTAGGACAGTTGCAGCAAATCAGTTTTATGCAGAGTCTGGAGTAAGTAGAAATGGGTTTGTTCTGCAATCCAGTACGCAGGTCTAGAACCTCTTCCGATTTCCGATAAATGATTCGTATAAATATTAATTGTTACTCGGTTAATGAATTCTAGACAGTGAAGAATATTTATGATAAATTCAGTGGACTTACGGTTGAGAGCGAATCATCAGGGGTGAGTGTATCTTTTATCTTGAATTAAACTCAGTAAAATTACAGTTAAGGCTGAGTAAAGCTCAACTTGATTGTGAAAACGACGAATTACTCAAGATAAGTCTGTGCATCTAGCAAAATCAACCCGATTGCAGTACCACCGTTTCCCCTTATCTAAGCGCTTTCACAGAAATCTCTGCTGTTAGCTTCCGCATCTATTGATTCTAACGATCGACGCATCAGGGTAAATTGAGCATCCGTGCTCAATTCATTAAATTCACCGATTGTTCAGTAGGTTTAACAAGATCTGAATCTCTTTGACCGACTAAAGGGGTAGTATTTCGCTGCGCAACCTCTCTAGTCCGGTGTTATTTGCGCTGCTTAAAATTCCGATACCCTGAGAATGTTTACTCCTTCTTCTATTCGATCGATCGAGCCTGCGATCGCAGCCTACTCGGTCAATGGCACTCGTGACCTTGCAAATCACTTTCAGGTTTGCAGCCGTGCAGAACTTTCTGGACGCTTAGATTTAAATGTTCTGAATCACTCAGAACTGATGTGGAGCTTCTTTTTTCACCTCGGTCAATTAATTTGGAGCGTAGGAGAACTGCACCCATTTCGACGCTGGAATCGGCAACTATCGCAGTATTGCCCTAATTTGGTGATTAGTTTAGAGCAAACAACCGCTTGTCCGCCTTCCTGGAGCTATGGATCGCTGGTTGGATTGATTAAACAAGGGCAACTTCAGCAAAGTAATTTGTCGGCGATCGTCATCGGAAACATTTTAGAACTGCTATTTGATGTCATTCAAACAGCGCAATCGCAACCTTCAGAACTACGTCTAACGTACCGTTCTGCTCCACCCGAATTCATTAACTCAGCGCTGCGCGTTCCGGCGATCGCAACCGAACGCGCTTGGCGGCGAGCCGAGCAAGCTTGGTCAATCTGGCAGCAATCGGGCTTGACCCGCTTTTCTCCAAACCTGGCACCTGTGATTTGCGACGATGAAGAACTGCGACAACAAACATCGCTCCTGACCTATCACAACCTCAGCACCCTAGCAAGCGGAAGCTGGACGCTGCGAGATATTGCCGTCAAACTCAAACAACCGCTTGCCCCTTTAACAAAATCGTTGCTGCCGTATGTTAATCAGGGCGTGATCGGGCTGAACTCGATCGAGGATCTCCGATTTTATCAAAAGCCCATTTATTCGCCTTTAGTTGCCTACGTCGAAGATAGTCGCTTTGACAGTGCGGCAATGAGTCACATTTTGGCTCAGGCTGGCTATCGATACGTGAGTATTCGCGACGCGACACAGGCGCTTCCAGTGCTGCTTCAGCGCAAGCCAGATCTGATTTTTCTGGATTTGCTGATGCCGATCGCCAACGGATACGAAGTCTGCACGCAAATCCGGCGCATCACTGCATTTCAAGAGACTCCGATTGTAATTTTGACAAGTAGCGATGGCATTGTGGATCGAGTTCGGGCAAAGCTTGCCGGGGCTTCGGGTTTTCTTGCTAAACCGATCGAGTCAAACAAAGTGATCGATGCGCTGCAACGGTATTTACCCACATTTGCTCAAACGAAATGCGAAAGCACAAAGTAAAAGCAGGCGGATAAAGCGAAAACACAATCAAGACTGTTGCACTGCGAGAAGTTAAAGTATGACGACCGTTCTTTTAGTTGAAGATAGTTTGACCGAGACTGAGTTACTCACCCGCTACCTGCGGCAAGTTGGACTAATCGTGATCAGCGCGACGAACTGCGAGGATGCTCGAACTCGGCTACGCTTGCATCTGCCTGATCTCGTTCTGCTAGATGTGATTTTGCCCGGGCAAAGTGGATTTGAACTGTGCCGGGAATTGAAAACGCAGGCGAGTACTGCACGAATTCCGATCATTTTGTGTTCTACCAAAGGCACCGAAGTTGACAAACTATGGGGATCAATGCTGGGAGCAGATGCTTATCTGCCCAAACCCGTCGATCAAAAAGAGCTAACCAGAACCGTTTTGCGCTTAACAGCCGTTTAGAGAACCTTGATCATGCTATCTCCTGATTCAAAGCAGACAGATGTTAGTCGTCTTGATACTTTGCTTTTAGATTCGCTTCTTGCGGAAACACAATCGGTTTCGCTGCGCCCTCAAGCATCGCGGCTGGTTCGGTTTTCGCTAGATGCTCAAGACAGCGTGCTGCTGCCGCTCGAAGACTTAATCGAAATTCTCAGCGTCGAAGCTGCAAACATACTGCCGATTCCCGACATGCCGAACGCTGTGATCGGAATCTGCAACTGGCGCGGAGACATGCTTTGGCTGGTTGATTTCAATCAGTTCGCTGGCTATCCATCTTTAATTGGGCAGCACGCTGCACCGCTCAGCGTTTTAGTGACTCAAAGCAATGAGCAAACGATCGGCGTAGCTGTTTCACAAGTTCAAGATATTGAACTGCACGATCTACAACGGTTGCAACCTGCCGCGATCGGGTTTTTCCCACCGAATCTCGCGCCGCTTGTTCGCGGCGTGCTGCCAGGGTGCTGCGATGCGGTTTTAAATCTCAATCCCTTGATGCAATCTCCGCTATGGAAAAAACACCCGGAGGAACAACGATGACCCGCTCTCCGATTCGACGATTTGTGAACCGATTGATCAGCGATGCCTCAGACGATTCAGATCAGACTAACTCGCTAGAGCGTTCATTTCTTCCTGATTCAAAGCCGCTTTCTACAGCCGTGCCCTCCACGGCTGATGCTATCAAAACCACGTTAGAACCTTCCATGCAAAAGCTAGAGCCTGCTCAATCTGTCGATTCTTCATCGCCCAACGGCATAAACGCTGAGGTTGTTATTCACAGCAGCCCAAAGCTAGGTTTAGATGCACTGTTTAGTCTGTCTCGTCGAATGCAGCAAGCAGAAACGCTAGAAACGCTGCTTGCCGTTACCGTCTCCGAAGTTCGCGAACTCTTGAACGTCGATCGCGTGCTGATTTATCGATTTGAAGGGGAGTATCAAGGAGTCGTGATGGCTGAGTCGATAGTCAACGGCTATACACCTAGTCGAAATGAAGTGCTTCCGGCGATCGCGTTTGGCGCTAAAACGCGGCACGACTACGAGCAATTGCCGTTTGTCATCACGCGAGCAAATTTAGAACAAATCACGCCTCATCAAGCTCAATTGCTAGAGCGCTTTCAGGTCAAAGCAAGCTTAAGTCTCCAAATCGTCCTTGATCAGCAAGTTTGGGGATTATTCGTAGTGCAGCAATGTGCTTATTTGAGAAACTGGGAAGAGTTTGAAATCAATCGGCTTCGACAAATCCTTCAAGAACTCAGATTGAATCTTCAGCCTGTTGAGGCGCGTGCTCATCAACAACAGCAGGTTGAACAAGACAAGCTGATTGCAAAAATTATTTATAAAATTCAGGAGTCGGTCAAGGCGAAAAGCGTTTTTCAAACCACGACTCACGAAGTGCGGCAGCAGTTGAAGTGCGATCGAGTTGCCGTGTATCGCTTTAATCCTGACTGGAGCGGTCAGTTTGTTGCAGAATCGGTCGGTGAAAGCTGGATTAAACTTGTGGGACTCAATTTAGAGACCGCCTGGAGCGATACGCATCTGCAAGAAACTCAAGGCGGTCGATACCGCCATTATGAAACGTTGGCGATCGACGACATTTACCACGCCAACTATGCCCCGTGCCACCTGGAAGTTTTAGAAGGATTTGAAGCAAAAGCGTATGCGATCGCGCCGATCTTTGAAGGCGAGAAACTGTGGGGCTTGCTCGCTGCCTACCAAAACTCAGGCCCACGCCACTGGCGAACAACCGATGTTAGGTTGCTCGTTCAAGTAGGGCGACAGTTTGGGTTGATGATTCAGCAAACTGAATACTTAGACCAGCTACAAGCGCAATCTGAACAACTGCTGAATCTGACAAAGCGGGAACGCCTTGTTGCCAAAGCAGTTGATCGCATTCGACAATCGCTGGATTTGCAAGCGACGTTAAAAACCACAGTTCGAGAAGTTCGGAATTTCTTGAACGTCGATCGAGTCGCAATCTTCAAGTTTGACCTCGAATCAAACTACAGCACCGGAGAAACGATCGCTGAGGATGTTCAACCAGGATTCGTTTCTGCTCTGAGCAAAAAAGTTGTCGATCACTGCTTTAGCGAGGGATTTGCTGAACAGTATCGACGAGGGCGCGTTTTTGCAACTCCTGATATCTATCAAGCCGGACTTCAAGAGTGCTACATTGAAGTTTTATCGCAGTTTCAAGTTCGAGCAAATTTAGCAGTGCCCCTGCTCAAAGGCGATGCGCTTTGGGGGTTGTTTTGCATTCACCACTGCACCGAAGCCCACAACTGGGAACCTGCCGAGATTGAATTTGCGAAACAAATTGCATCTCAGCTCAACATCGCAATTCAGCAGGGCGAGTATGTCGAGCAGCTTCGACACCAATCGCAGCAGTTAGCGGAAGCTGCCGAACGAGAAAAAACCGCTAAAGAGCAGATTCAGCAAGAAGTTATTGAGCTATTGACCTCGGTGCGACCAGCGTTAAGCGGCGATTTGACGGTTCGTGCTCCGATTACCGATACCGAAGTGGGAACCGTTGCCGATGCCTACAACAATACCCTCAACAGCTTGCGGCAGATTGTCACTCAAATGCAACGCGCTGCTAATCAAGTCACGCAAACCTCTGAAGCAAATAATGTGGCAATTACTCAACTGGCCGTTCAAGCGCAAGCTCAACTTCAAGTTTTAGAGCACGCTTTCGAGCAAGTTCAAACAATGGTGAGTTCAACCCAGCAGGTCGAGGCAAATGCTCAACAAGTCGAAGCGGCTGTTCAGCAAGCGAATCAAACCGTTATGGCAGGTGACGCCGCGATCGATCGCACCGTAGATGAAATGGAAGACATTCGGGAAACGGTTGTTGAAACCAGCAAGCGACTGCAACGCTTGAGCGAATCTTCTCAAAAGATTTCGAGAGTCGTGAGTTTGATTAGCAGCTTTACGACTCAAACCCAGCTTTTAGCGCTGAATGCCGCGATCGAAGCGACCCGAGCCGGAGAGTATGGGCGCGGGTTTGGCGTGGTTGCCGATGAAGTGCGATCGCTGGCGCGTCAATCTGCAACGGCGGCGACCGAAATCGAGCAGCTTGTGCAAGATATTCAAGCGAGCACGGCTGAAGTGGCAACGGCAATGGAACAAGGAATCGAACAGGTTGCTTCTGGAACGCTAGTAGTAACCGAAGCTCGTGAAAATCTCAGTGAGATTGTGATGGCTACGGCTCAAATCAGTCAGTTGGTTAGCAGCATTACTCAAGCGACCCAAGTGCAAACTGAGCAGTGTCAATCTGTGACTCACACCATGTCTCAAGTTGCCGCGATCGCCAACAAAACCTCTCACGATGCCGCAGCAATTTCTGGGGCTTTTAAGGAGCTTTTAGCAACCGCTCAAGATCTCCAATCCAAAGGTGAACAATTCAAGGTCGATTAATTGCCACATTCAGCGATTTCAGCTATGTCTTTAGATCCAATTATTCGCGAACAAACCTATCACTATTTTCTGCAAGAAGCACCTGAACTTCTGCATGTTTTAGAGCAAGGATTGCTCAACCTCCGAAGCAATTGGGGAATTGCTCAAGTCAATGATTTGATGCGAGTCACCCATACGCTAAAAGGTGCAGCAATTAGCATCGGCTTAGACACGATCGCTCAGATTGCCCACTCGCTAGAAGATATTTTCAGAGCGCTTTGTCAACCAAATTCGTTGCTTGATCCAGAAGTTGAAGCGTTACTTTTCGAGGGGTTAGAATGTCTTCGCCTGCCGTTGATGGCCGAGCTAAGCGGAAGTTCAGTCGATCACGCCGCAGTGCTGAATCGCACTGCGGCAGTTTTCGCACTGCTGCAAGAAAAGCTGGGAGACTGTTTTGATCAAGAACCGTCTCTGCCCACCTCAGCAGAGCTAGGGTTTGATTTGACACAATCTTTGTTTGAAGTCGGCGTTACTCAATGCTTAGAGCAAATCGCAACTCGTCTGAATCAGACTGACGATTCTGAAGCAGTGGCGATCGTGCTGCGAACCCAAGCCGAAGTGCTGCTAGGGTTAGCCGAATCGCTCAACCTGACGGGATTTGGCGCAATCGCCACCGCCACGATCGCGGCGTTAAATCAGCATCCTGAGCAAGCTTTGACGATCGCCCAAGCAGCGTTAACTGATTTTCAAGCAGGACAGGCATCGGTATTAGCAGGCGATCGCGCTCAAGGCGGCGAACCGTCTCGCATTCTTCAAGCACTTGCGGCTACTCGTGATTCTGAGGTGCCGCTAGAAGCGAGTCATTCGCTTTTAGAAAGCATTTGGGGAGCAGTCGAGGACACGATCGCGCAGCCTCCAGAAGATTCCTTATCAACTGCACTCGATAAACAAATTTTTGAGTTAGTCTCCACCGCCCCTAAACCACCGACTAGTCCCCTAAATTCGCAAAGTCAGAAAAGCGCGAGTTCACTGTCGCCATCGGTGCAGGTGAGCATCAAGCACCTCGACCAGATTAATTATGCGATCGCAGAACTTGTTACCAACCAAAATCGTCAACTGCTCCAAACCGAGCAGCTTCAAACCACCAGTCAAACCCTACTCGCTCAGATCAAACACCATCAACATCTCCTCGCTCAACTTCAGAATCAGCAGCAGCAGCAGCAGCAGGCACACAGCTTGCTACCGTCAAAAACGACTGCGAACCGTTCCGCCGATTCTTCTGCAAAATCATGGAGTCAGTCAGGGCGTCGATCGAAAAAAGGCCGCTCGTCAAAGCGTTTTGCCAGTTCTAAAGAAGATTCAGTTCAGCTCATTCAATCGCTGTTAGATCACACCGTACAGCTATCAGAAACGGCGGCGGCAGTTGACTTACTGAATACTCAAGCCAACCAAATTCTAGAAAAGCAGCAGCAGCTTTTAAGCAATACACAAAACGCTTTAATCGAAGCAAGAATGCTCCCCATTCGCGAAGTCTTTGATCGCTTTCCGCACATGCTGCAACAGCTCGAAACGCTTCACAGCAAGCCAACGACCTTAACGCTGCACGGCAACGAGGTTCTGGTTGATAAAGCAGTCGCTGAAAAACTATTTGCTCCGTTGCTGCACCTAGTGCGCAATGCCTTTGATCATGGCATCGAACCCACGAGCGTTCGGCAACAGCGCGGCAAAGCAGAAAGCGGAGAAATTACGCTATCGGCTTATCATCAAGGAAGACACCTGATAATCGAAGTGCAGGACGACGGTAACGGGCTAGACTTTGACCAAATTCGACAGCGATCGATCGAGCGGCAACTTTTGTCGATCGATCACGCAACTTCTGCAACCGAAGAACAGCTCGCAGAATTACTGTTTGAACCTGGCTTTTCCACAGCCGCGCAGGTTAGCGATCTTTCTGGGCGTGGAATTGGGTTAGACGTCGTGCGTACTCAAATCAATGCTTTACGCGGATCGGTTGCGGTGCGGTCTACCCCGCAGCACGGCACAACCTTTGTTTTGCAGATTCCATTGAATCTCACGATCGCTCAACTACTAGTTTGTGAGGGAGGTTCTAAAACTTATGCCTTGCTTGATGATGCTGTTGAGCAGATTTTGATTCCTGGTTCTGATCAAATTCAAGAGCGCAACGGCGGCAGATTTTTGCGATGGAGTCAAGGCAGCGATGAAAAACTGATTCCAATTTACTCGCTCAGTCAAGTTTTAGAGTATTCGTTCCCGTCACCTGTACTGAAATTGCTGCCTTTAGCTACCTCGAATGACCTTGTAAACGCGATCATCCTCGTTCGGTGTCAAGACCAGGTTTTGGGAGTCGCGATCGATCGATTGCTGGGTGAGCAGAAATTGGTGATTCGCCCTTTAGGAGCAATTCTGCAATCGCCTCGATATGTACACGGAGCGACAACGCTTGCTGACGGTCGATTGGCATTGGTGATCGATCCTGCAACGCTGCTTCAGAAAAAGATTTTTCCTGACCCTGGCAGGTTCGGCGATCAGGCAGTTGCAAATCGATCGCGCTTATCGCCTGCACCGCTACCGTTGCTTTCTCACGCTTCAGACGCGATGGCACCAAGCACTAAATCACACGTTAGCACTCGAATTTTAGTCGTGGATGATTCGATCACAACGCGACATGCGATCGTGTTTGTGCTTGAGAAAGCGGGGTACCAAGTTTTTCAAGCTCAGAATGGTCAAGAAGGTTTAGATTGGTTTCGGCACCACGCCAACATTCAGTTCGTGATTTGCGATATTGAGATGCCCAAGATGAACGGTTTTGAGTTTCTCAGGCATCGTCAACAAACTCCAGATCTAGCCGCCATTCCGGTCTTGATTTTATCGTCGCAAAGCGATGAAAAACATCGGCTTCTCGCTTCACAACTCGGAGCAACCGCTTACATGGTTAAGCCCTTTATAGAACCTAAGCTGCTGGCGATCGTCAGCACGCTGCTCGATCAAGCACCGTTAACCGCACCGTCAGAGTCATAATGGAGACAACGCAAAACGAATTAAAACCGGAAAAGTGGCTTGTGTTTACCGTTGCGGAATATTCTCTGGCTTTGCCGATCGCACAAGTGCTTCAGGTGGTGAATAATCCCTCTGTTACTCGTGAACTCCTTAACAAAATAGGTTTAGTTCAAATCGGTCGCCACGTTATTCGCCTTTTAGATTTGCATCGGCAGATAGCCGTAGAAAACGAATCGGTGCCCGAAACCCGACCTTTTTTGATTATTACGCGAGATTTGTCAGGATCGCTGTGTGCAATTCCAGTGAGTGAGCCGCCGACTCTGATCGAGGTTGCGCCAGAAATGATGCAGTTATTGCCGCAGTCTCATCCTCGATCGAGGATGGCTAAAATCGCAAGCCATGCTGCGACAATCGATGACGCCGAAGCAACCGTTCAAGCCGGAGTTGCAGGAACCGTCTTTCTGCTAGATATCAAGCAATTCTAGATAACACGACCCGCCTTAGAGCCGCGATCGATCCTTTTGCTGTATGAAACTATCTCGCTCATCTACTACAGTCAGAAAGAGATAACTGTGGGATGTGCATGGGTTTTCTTCCTCGATTTCAAAAGCAAATTTGGTTGTTGGCGTTGGGTCGCTTGCTGTCGCAGGTTGGAACCGGATTCACGCTGTTTTATGCCCCGATTTTCTTTGTTAATCAAGTTGGCTTGTCGGCAACGGCTGTGGGCGTTGGCATTGGGAGCGCCTCGATTTCGGGTGTGATTGGGCGAGCGATCGGCGGATCGTTTGCCGATTCAAAATTTTGGGGACGACGACGCACGCTGTTGCTTTCGGCGGCGGTTTCCGCGATCGCGTCGTTTGCGCTGGCGATCGCGCATGATTTCCCGACGTTTGTTTTAGGAAACTTGCTGATGGGGTTGGGGACGGGTCTTTATTGGCCCGCTACCGAAGCGGTTGTTGCAGATCTCACCACGCCCGAACAACGCAACGAAGCGTATTCGGTCACGCGATTATGCGATGCATTAGGGCTGGGAATTGGCGTTGTGTTAGGTGGCTTACTGATTAGCACAACGGGCTTATACCGTGCCTTATTCGTAATCGATGGGATTTCGTTTCTGGTATTTTTTGGCGTCATTTGGATCATGATTGCTGAAACAAATCGCGCTTTTAGCAAGCATTCACAAATCGGCGGTTGGAAACTCGCGCTAAGCGATCGACGTTTATTAACGTTCGCCGTCGTGAACATTCTATTCACAACGTACATTGTACAAATCGATAGTACATTGCCGTTATATCTGACAAATATTGTGCGATCGAGTACGCATCAAGGGTTCGCCACGCCTACGATTAGCGCACTGTACACGGGTTACTTAACGCTCTCTGTCTTGCTGCAACTGCCGATCGCTCGGTGGCTAAATCGATTTCGCCGATCGCAGGTTTTGATGATTTCGATCGCGTTTTGGAGTTTAGCGTTTGCGCTGATTTGGATAACGGGAACCGTGCAGCAGCATCAATTAACCTGGGCGATCGTTGCGTTTAGCGTGTTGGCGATGGCGATCGTGACCTACATGCCTGCGGCGTCTTCGCTGGTTGTCGATCTCGCACCGGAATCGCTCAGAGGCGTGTATCTCGGCGTGAATTCACAATGCTGGGCGATCGGGTACTTTATCGGGCCGCCGCTCGGCGGCTGGGCGCTGGATCAATCCGCGACGATTGCACATGGATTTTGGGGATTTTTGATTTTTACAAGCGCGATCGCTGTTTTAATTTTACGAGTGTTAGATAAAATGATGTCTCGCAGTGCATCTCCATCAAGTTCACTCTGAGAGTGTCGCCCCGCATGTTCAAAAGTCGCTTGTTGCTGAGTTTAATTGCGTTAAGCGTAAGCTTTTTAATCAGCTTGCTGATCACGCGGGACTTTGGAAAGTCGGTTTTGACGAGCGCCATTACGCTGTTTGCGAGTTTAATCGGTGCCGCCGTTTCTGAAGCTCAATATCGTCGATCGTTGACGATTCGAGCGGATGAACTGCGCGGGCACATTCGGGCACTGCAACGCCGACGCCAAGAAACCTACGAATCGCTCGTGATCCTGACGCAAGAACACGATCGAATTTCTAACAGTTTGAATGCTTTGCAAACTCAGTTGCGCAATTTGCAGATTCAGAGTGCGAATTTGTGGCAGCAAAAAGAAGAGTTAAGCTGGAATATCACATCACCGCAAGCGTCTCCAGCAAATCAAATTTATAGTTTGCAAATCAAACTGCAAGAGCTAGAGCAAAAAGAAGCAGAATTAAATAAATCCCTTTCAGCAACGCTATCGGCAAAGCAACGAGCAGAACTCGGATTAAAAACAGCGCAAGCAGAATTAAATCAGCTACAGGCACAGTTAGCTGAACAGCAAAATAATAAATCTGCGCTCGCTCAAGAAGTCAATGCGTTAATTAAACAGCGACAGCAGCTAGAAACGCAGCTAACAACGCTACAGCCAAAAGTACGCGATTTAGAACAATATCGATCTGAATTAAATCAATTTTTCGCATCAGCAGAACCCAAGCGGCAACAGGTTGAAAATAGTTCTCGATCGCTACAAGGCGCGATCGAACAGCTTCAAACGCAGATTTCATCGCTTCATGGCGAACTCGGTCAGCTTGAAACCCAAATTCTCGATCGACGCTCTCAAAAAGAAGTGCTCGATCAAGAACTAGCCGTTTTGCGCGATCAGCTTGAATCCGGTCATCAACCTAAAGTTACATCGATTCCCCCGGAATGGGCGGCGTTTTTGCGGCAGCTTTCCGCACCAGAACTCGAAGCACTGCGAGCGATCGCTCAGCAACCCAATCCAAACCCCACGCTTAAACACATTGCCGAACAATCGCTGACAATGCCCGAACTTTTAATCGATGCGATCAACGAACACGCGAGCGACACGATCGGCGATTTTGTGCTTGATCCGGGTTCGGGATCGGCGATCGTTGCGCCTGAGTATGTTGAAGCAATTCAGCAGTTGCTTCAGATGAAATCATCCTAAGCTGTTCGATCGTGCCGCAATCACTGTTACGCTTTCCAAGCTTTCGGTATAAGCTTTAGCAACCTGAGCGGCAGGCAGTTCACCGGAAGGTTCTTGTCCGATTGCCTTTAGGATTTCACTGACCTACGAAGGGCTAACAACAAGTTCCGGTTAAGCAGCACGTGAGTTGCCGTTGATTACGTAACGTCGCGATTAAGCCTAGCGACTGAAGGCGCGGCTACACAGACGAAATGCGCCTCCGCGCACTAAATAACCTGAGTTCCGGATAGGAAACCCAATCCGCCTGGCGACTAAAGGCGCGGCTACACGAACAAAGTCCACCTTCGTGGACTAGTCTTTGAGATTGGCTCTTAACCCGCCTAATCGCGGGTTTTGTCTGTGTAGCCGCGTAGCCGCAGGCAATGTGCGCAGCTAATAGCATTCGCGCCCGCTTAATCGGAACTGACGTTAAATAGCCAATGCGATCGAGCAACTCGCTTGGCGACTGATATTAGCTGCGCAAGACACGAGCGGCTACGCGGCTTATCGGTTCCTTCGGAGTTGCGCCCGATCGCGAACTGAGATTCGCGATCGGGTAGACTAAACCCCAGAGCTTGCCGTAAAGGAACCCGTGGGTGGTTTTGTCTGTGTAGCCGCGCCTTCGCCAGACTGAACCAGAATCGTTACTTAAGCCTCGTTCAAGCGTCTACTGAATTTTCTACAGTGACATATTCTGGCAAAGCTCCGTTTGAAAGCGAAATAGGCAACTCGGATAAAGCCTGTTTGGGTGCGATTAATTCCCTCGCCTGATTCAATGAATGAAAGCCACCGCACAGCAGCAAACGATCGCCCACCTGAATATCTTCTTCCCCATCAGGAAATCGCAGCAGTTTTCCTTCACGCCGAATCGTTTGAATGCGGATTCCGTATTGTTCAGGAAGGTTAATTTCTGCCAGAGTTTTACCAACGATCGCGCTATCCGGCGGAATTTGCAGCCATTGACACGATGCATTTGTCGCAGGAACCGCCGCTTCGCCTTTTGCGAGTTCATCAAACGCAGCAACTTCATCGCCTTCGCCCACGATCAGTAAGCGATCGCCTTGTTCTAACGTGGTTTGACGATCAGGATAATCAATCTCGATTCCGCCTGCGCGACGAATTGCCACAAGCGAAACCCCGGTTAAGCGGCGAATATCGGTTTCTTCGATCGTCATTCCCAAAAGCGGAGACGTTTGAGGCAGGGCATACCATCGGCTATTCATTTCGTTGGCAGCCGCCTTTAAGTCGCGTGAAATTTCTGCCAAAGGACGATCGGGACGCAGTTCTAGATAGTGAGAGTTCCGAATTTGCTGCACTTCGCGCTGAATGGTCAGCGTGGAAATTCCGCTTTCGCCCATCAGGTGAGCTGAGAGTTCTAAACTCGCTTCAAATTCAGGTTGAACGACTTCGTGGGCACCGAGTTGATACAGCAATTCGATGTCTTTATCTTTGTTGGCTCGCACAACAACATCAAGATCCGGTGAGATTTCTAAAGCGCGTTTAAGGCAAAGGCGCGTACTCATCGGATCAGGAAGCGCGATCGCCATTCCTTGCGCCTGCGACACGCCCGCTTTTTCTAAAACATATAAGCTGGCCGCATTTCCATAAATATAAGGAATTCCGGCTTCCCGAACTTGTTGAATCCGGCTTTCAGATTGATCAATCACCAAAACCGGATAGTTACGATCGCGCAGCAACCTAACAATATTGCGCCCGATTCGACCGTAGCCACAAACAACCACATGATTTCGCACGGGCAATTCATCAGAAACGGCGATCGGCACATCGGTTTGCTCGATGTACCGGGCTAACCACGGCAAAGACTCCGCCCAAGCGAACACTTTCGGAATGAGCCTGAGCACAAACGGCGTGATCACCAACGTGACCGCAGTCGTTCCTAAAATTAGCAGATACACCCGACGAGAGACTAATCCAAGGGATTGCCCCTCACTCGCTAAAACAAACGAAAACTCTCCGATTTGCGCTAGTCCAAATCCAGCAATTAAAGCGGTTTTCAACGGATAGCGAAATAAGCGCACAAGCGGCGTTACGATCAAGAATTTTCCAATTAAAACAATTGCGACTAATTCAAGAATCAGTTCCAGATTGTTCCAAAGGAAAACCGGATCGATTAGCATTCCGATCGACGCAAAAAACAGCGACGCAAAAATATCGCGCAACGGTTCAACATAAGTCAAGGTTTGATCAGCGTATTCGGCTTCGGAAATCATTAAGCCAGCCACAAATGCGCCCATCTCGATCGACAATCCCATATGCTCGGTTAGCAGCGCGATTCCTAAACACAGCGCCACGACCCCCAGCAAAAATAATTCTCGACTTTCCGTTTTTGCCAGCAATCTTAATAACGAAGGAATAATCCAAATTCCCGCCGCCACTGCACCCAGGGCAAACAATCCGGTTTGCAGCAACGCCCAACCGATCGCCAAACTAATCTCTTCAGGCGGCTTATCAAGGGCGGGCAAAACCGCCAGCATCAAGCCCAACGCCAAATCTTGAACGACCAAGATCCCCAGCATAACTTGACCGTGAGGCGTTCCGGTTTCGTTGCGCTCCATCAAGCATTTCAGGACGACGGCGGTTGAAGACAGCGACAAAATCGCGCCTAAAAACACGCCTTGCGCAGGAGAACTCACCCAGCCCATTCCCAGCGCCGCTAACGTTGTAATTAAGATCGTAAGGGCAATTTGAAGACCGCCGCCGCCCAGACTAATCGCCTTAACTTTCCTTAATTCTGAGAATGAAAATTCTACGCCTAGCGCAAACAGCAAGAATGCCACGCCAAACTGAGCCAGCGTTTCGACCTGTATGATTTCTTTAATCAGCCCAAAGCCAGTCGGGCCAACAACAATTCCAGCGAGCAAATAGCCCAAAAGCACAGGCTGTTTCAGCAATGCAGCCAGCAAGCCACCCGCCGCCGCGGCCGCCAAAACTGAAACTAAATCAACGATCAAACGGAAGTCTTCTTGCACGGGTTTCCAAATTTATGAGAAAAAATATTACGCTCTATAAACTTAGAATACAAGGTTTATGAATTGGGCGGTACTAATTGCGCCTCAATTGTTTCGCATTTTTTCGATCGCGCGATCGCGCTTGCAATGCATCTTTAGGTTCTTTTTGCAATCCCTTATAAAGGCGATACAAAGCGAACTCGGTAAGATGCAACAATTACGCAGCGATCGTTTCGCGGATTCCTTACGGGTCAATTAATTTGCAGTTTTAATTTTCCTTTTAAGGTTTAATCAAAGTGTTCCTTGTCACTCAAACTAGGGCAAAATGGGTGCGGGGTTATCTCTACAACAAACTGCTGCGATGGAGTTTAAGAGGCGCTATGAGCATTGAAAAAATCGTTGAACAAGCCCTGCAAGATGGGTATTTGACACCAGCGATGGAAGCCGAAGTTGGGCGCATCTGCGATACAGCCTCAGAACTGTCGATCGAGGAATATATGGCGTTGGATCGACTCATGGGGTCGCTGCTGACCGGGGAAGTCGTCGCCGTGCCGCGCAAGCAGTTCATCAACGTGATGGAAGAATTAGTTTTAACCGAAGCAATCGCCCGCGTTGCCGAAATCGAAGCAACAAGCGATCGCACGCTTGATCTCGGTGATATTGCGGCATACGCGCTCAACCGTTTACCGCCGCTTTATGCCACAACCGAAGAAGGCGCGACTTACCAACGGCAACGCGCTAAAGAAGAACTGCAAGGCTTAATCGTGCAGCAAGTCAGCGAAGCGATTGCCCGCAGTTTAGACCGTCCTGACTTCTTCCCAGAACGACAAGCGATCGGGGCTAAAACCTCTAAAGACGAAATTCTTTCGCAGGTTAGTACGCTGCTGCAAGCTTATGCACCAAGCTTTGAGCCAGAGCACCGATAAAGCAAATTTAATCAAGGAGCATTTGGCTTTTAGGTCTTATGTCCGTTTTTGTAAACCGAGGTAGCGCACCTGCGGAAAATTTGCAGCGAGATCAGTCCAGAAAATATTGTCGTTGAGAATTTCTGGATAAACCGTGATCCCGCTTAACTGCGATCGCTCAAACCAACGCAGTTCAACGATCCGATCTGAATCAGGCGAAGTCGGCGGGAGATGATCAAGCGTCGGCGTTCCAGAAAACTGATCGACAGCCAGAAAAAACTCGCAGCTTCGTACATCGAATCGATCGTCATAAAATTCCCGCACGTAAGCAATTCGAGAAAGCGTTGCCACGAGTCCGGTTTCTTCAAAAATTTCCCGAGCCGCACACGCAAAAATTGAATGATCCGATCGCTCAATTCCACCGCCCGGAGGGATCCAGCAAGCCTGACCGGAAATCGGAGACTGATGTTTAACGAGCAAAATGGCGTTATCACGCGCCACAAAGCCTGCCGCTCGAATTCGATGTTTCATTATCGCCGAACCACAACGGGCGTATTAATTTGGACTTGCTGATACAGCGCTATCACGTCAGCGTTTTTCATTCTGAGACAGCCATGCGACACAGCTTGACCGATCAGCGAATAATCATCGGTGCCGTGAAAGCCGATGAGCAGTTTACCTTGAGACGTAAAGCCGATCCAGCGCTTGCCGATCGGGTTGTCTTTTCCCGGTGGAACTTTTTCCCCGGTGATCGGATGTTGCCAAACTGGATTTTTGATCATTTGCTGAACTTTGAATGATCCCGTCGGCGTTTCCCAGCCTTCTTTGCCGATCGCAATCGGATACCTAGCGATTAATTTCTCGTTTTTATACAACTGAACTTGTCGATCGCTCAAATCAACCACTAATTTAGAATCAATTTGAAGTTTAGGGCTTGGCGTGATCGCCTTTGGTTTTGCAGGTGTCAGAAGCTGTAGCTTGGATTGTTCAAATCTAGGAAGCGAAATCGGTTTTAATCGGCGCAACTGCACGCTGAGTAACAAAACGCCGCCGACAACGCAAAGCGTCATGAGCGCACTCGAAAACGATGAATTCTGAATTTTCGCTGCCATCGTTGATTTTACGGATTTAATCGTTTCTTCACATAAAAACTTGTGGTTTTCCCGGAACTATCCGTACCGCACTGAATCCTAAAACGTAGGTACGCGATTCGCACTCACCAAACTTTAAATCATGATGGTGCGAACCGAGCAAGTTGGGCAATCTAGATTCAATTCATTTTCACGATATGAAGACTTTGTAGAGACGGCTTCAACCGAGAAAGTGAAATCTACAATGCTGGCGGTGGTGTTTCGACGGATGAGGAGTTTGAGCGATGAAAGAAAAATTATTAATGGCGATCGTCATCACGTTTTCATTGAGCTGCGTGCATAGCTTATCGGCAACAACAGCCGCACGCGCTAAAGACCCCGTTCATATTGACTTGTCGCCGCGCCAAATTGCGAGTTTGTGGCTTCAGCACAGCTCAACGCCGTAAGACAACAATTAATCTTGCGGGGCACTCTCGAATGATTCGTGTGCGAGATATGCTAGATAAGATCACTCACGGGGATCAGCAAAACTCGAAGGAACTTTTTTAATTTGGCACGGTCAATTAAAACCGTAGGCATGTGAAACATCCGCCCATGAGCCAGTCCCTTCCTGTATCCTGGTCTTCGATTGAGGCAACGGCTCCTCAAACACCAGTGCAAGCAGAAAAACTCTCGAACTACGATTTGGTTTTGCAGTGTCAAACCGGGCATCGTCCGGACAAAGCCGTCTTTGCTGAATTAATGCGACGCTACCAAAGCCATGTCGATAAAGTGTTGTATCACCTCGCTCCCGATTGGCAAGACCGCGCAGATCTAGCACAGGAAGTTTGGATTCGGGTGTATCGCAATATTAAGCGACTCAACGAACCCGTTAAGTTTCGGGGCTGGCTTAGCCGCATTGCCACAAATTTGTTTTACGATGAGCTTCGCAAACGCAAACGTAACTCTACCCCGCTTTCACTTGACGCGCCGTTATCGGTAGAGGATGGAGAAGTGGATTGGGAAATCGCTTCGGTCACACCGGGGCCTGAAGAAGACCTGACCACGCGGGAATTCTATGATCAGCTCAAGGACGCGATCGCTGACCTGCCCGAGGTGTTTCGCACCACGATCGTGCTGCGCGAAATCGAAGGCATGGCTTACGAAGAAATCGCTGAATTAACTGGCGTTTCGCTAGGAACGGTAAAATCTCGGATTGCGCGTGCTCGTCATCGCCTACAGTCTCAACTTCAGCAGTATCTGGACGGACAGTAACTCTGCACCCGTCTGTGGTATTGGTAGAAATTCTCAGATTGGCTTTGTTAGTATACTCCCAGGCGTAATTCTCCGTGAGAATTGTGCGAGGAGGAGTGGGTGATTAAACTAAAAGATCGTTACTGCTGGGTATTCTCAGTACAGCAAAGATTTCGATGAACTCCAATTTTGATCCGTGTAAGAAAACTATGCAATCTTCGCCCGATCATTCTTCGCAGTTGAACGCACAACCGCGCGATCGTTTTGAATTAATTAGTGCCTACCTCGATGGAGAAGTCACCGCAGCCGAGCGCAAGCAGGTTGAAGAATGGCTTGCCACCGATGCTTCTGTTCAACAGCTTCATGCGCGGTTGCTCAAACTCCGCCAAAGTTTTCGATCGCTTCCCACGCCGCCGCTGAGTCAGCCTGTTGAGCAGACCGTGGATCAGGTTTTAGCCCGCTTGGATCGCCGTCCGAATCTCCGCTTGATTTGGGGAGGGGGTGCTGCGGTTGCAGCAATGCTCATCGGCGCTGTGACGCTGATGACTCCGAGAACGCAAATTGCTAAAAATCCGGTGGCACCTCAGCCCCCAATTGAGGCGCAGGCAGCTCCAGAAACGGATGGATTAATGGTGGCGCTCGATCGACCCGTCGTTACGATGTCTAAAGCTACAAAGCCCGCTCCAAAGTCACCTGCTGCCGTTCAGCATCACAACGACACGCACTAAGTTTTAACCAAAACCCGATCAATAGTTCGTGGCTTGCAAGCTGCGAACTATTTTTATTTTGTTTGAGAGCGTCTTTAAATCAAGTTAGTTGTGGTGCAAATCAATTTCTTACGAGTTGAGAATCTTAAGAATTTTCTTGCTTTTCCCGCATTCACTAACCTGAGTCTCCAACAACGGTAAAACTTTGGGAAGGGAGCAAGAAACAAAAGTTCTGCTGCTGATCGGTTTTAGTCCTACATCTAAAATTTGTTTCTTAGGAGTTCGGGATTACAGCGATCGCCAGGGCACATTCAAGCCATTTTTTACCTCCGACTAATATAGGATTAGCTAAAACGCCGATCGATTGCCGCTTTTCTCATCGCGATCGCGATCGCACTCAACGCCACGATCGCCACAACGCCTGCCAACGGATTGCGATCGATTCCCGTCACCCAATCAGGCACACGACCTGTAAACTTCACAATCTGCCCCACGTTGACAATGTAATAGCCCCAAATCAAGCCCGCATGAAGACCGATCGCGACTCCTAATCGCCCCGCCGATCGTTTTGCCCAAACCAAACTGCTTCCCAAAATGACTAATGCGGGAAACTGCGGTCGAAATCCGTGCAGAGCGGCAAAAATAATGCTGCTTGTCCAAAGGGCTGTTTGAGCCGGATAGCCTCGCTCTAGTTCATTGAGCAACCAGCCGCGAAACAATAATTCTTCGGCAAATCCGTAAGCGATCGCGACAATTCCGCCTTCAAGCACAATTCGAGGTAAATCACTTTGCGGTTGCCAAATGGCCCAACCGCAAAGACTTTCAACAATAAACATCGCGAATAAACTTGAAAGCCCGATTGCTAATCCTTGCAGTACGTTCCGAGCAGTTTTACGGGGTTGTCTTAGCCCATAGACTTTAATTAAGTTTGGCTCACCGTAAACCGATCGCCCCCACCACACCACAAGCAGCAGAAACTCTGTGTATAAAACGGGAATGGTGAGAATCGTCGCTAAATTAGAATCGCTAATCATCCAACTGATGGGAAGCGCGATCGGCAGCCACAGCAGCAGCAGCAGCAGCACAAATAACCCAACCCGAATCGGAGTTGGGCAGCGAGCAATGCGGGAAAAATTGAGTTCCAAAGATAATTTAGGGGTTATTCGTCAGGCTCGATCGTACTATCTAACCCTTTCATTTTTAGGGTTTCGCTATAAAACTCAGCGTGCTCTTGAGCGCACGTAATCACCAGACCGACGCCGTTTGTGTGGGCTTCCATCATCACGTTCACGGCCTGGGGTTGAGTCAGGCTTGGAACCGTTTCGATCAAAGTCTGTACTACATACTCCATCGAATTGTAGTCATCGTTGTGAAGTAAGACACGGTAGCGCGGTGCAAGTTTACGAGATGTTGAACGCTGTTCAATTGTTTCGACAGACACAGTTCTATCCTCTCCGTAAGCTATCAACGACGAATGGGTTTGGGAAAATGCTTTGACTTCTCAGGGTTGCGCAACACAGCCGAAACCGTTTCTAATCACGCAGTCCAAGCGTCAAACGCAGCAAAAAAGCAGCCACCGAAGAAAGAATCAGCGCGGCGACTCCATTTTAGCTTAGCGTTTCTTTATAGAGCATTTCTACTCTTTTCGATCATACAAGAAAGAACGCGATGTTCAGGACAATAAACAGTAGCGGTTCGGGAAATCAGAATTTTAGAATCGTAACAGTTCTGAGCAATTTGTATTTTATGGACGCTGCATCCTCTCAAACCCGAAGCGATCGAATTCCCAGCTTTCAACCCAACCAAATTGTGTTTCTCGAACACAGCGCGACTCGCCTTTATGCCGAAGTTGTTCAAGTTGTGACAGCCAGACGCCTTTGCTGGGTACGTCCACTCGCCCTAGTGACGCGCTCAGACGCGATCGATGTAAACGAGCCAACGCTTCAGGATTTGCGGCAAGGCTCAGATTTGGTGTGTCCGATCATTTTGTTTCAAGCCGCGATCGATGTCGAGGTGATTCCGTTACTCGCCCAACTTTCGAGTTTAGAAACAAAAGTTAAACTGACAACCGCTCACGCCTCGCTGCACGAATTTATCCAATCGGTTTGGAAAGCGAGACCTGACGCATTCGCAACGCCATTATAGTGAGAAGTATAAGATATTACTAAAATTAGCGTTAAAGCCGTAGTAGCTACCAATTAATGCATCACCATTACACAGCCTTGTGACTACGATCGTGCCTGCAAAGAAGTGTTTTACTTTACACTTTGAAAGAATGGCTTACCGAAACCTTTAAATAAACCTGTTCATCTAATAAAGTTTTCACGAAACCCAGAAGCTACGCTAGGTGTTCTGAGAACAGGCAGTTATCTTCAAAGGCGTCGGTCACAAAGTTTGAGATCCAAAAGGTAAGGTTATGCAGAATTTGCTTGTTCGTCCACAAGTCATCATTCGCCCAAGCGGTTCACTCAACGGCGCGATCGCGGCTGAGTTTCAAAGCCAACTCGCCGCAGCCGTTCTATCTGAGCAAAGTTCAGCTTTACTAATTGATCTAAGCCAGGTTGATGCAATTGACAGCGCAGGCTTAATGGCGTTAGTTTCTGCCTTAAATTTGGCAAAAGCAAACGATAAGCAATTAAGCTTATGTTCGGTTTCGTGGTCGATTCGGATTATTTTTGAATTAACTCAACTTGATGGCGTGTTTCAAATTTTTGAGGATTGCTCAGCGTTCGATCGGGGAGTGGCGTAACCCCACGGTTTCCGTTGCAAGTTCTGCACCCGCCGCTTCAGACATCCTTGCAGAATCAAGATAGGATCTAAGGTAATCCAGCAAAAGTAAGGTGGCGGTACCGTGGCAATTGCAGTTGAAGACTTACTGACTCCGGATATTCTACGTCCGGCTCGGTACCTCGGTAACGAGTTGGGAGCGGTTCATAAGCCGTGGAGCGATACGACGGTTCGGTGGGTGTTGACTTACCCCGAAGTGTACGAAGTCGGTGCGTCGAATTTAGGACACATTATTCTCTATAGCATCCTAAATGCTCAACCACGCCAACTCTGCGATCGTGCCTACCTTCCTGCGCCAGATTTAACGGCGAAACTCAGAGCCAGCAAAACGCCTTTGTTTGCCGTTGAGTCGCGTCGCCCGCTAACCGACTTTGATATTCTTGGCTTTAGCCTAAGCTACGAACTTGGCGCAACAAACATTCTAGAAATGCTTGATCTAGCAGGCATTCCGCTTACTTGGCAAGCCAGAGCAAATACCGATTATCCGCTTATCTTTGCAGGCGGACAAACCGCAAC
Organism: uncultured bacterium; assembly: GCA_964250455.1. Lineage (GTDB taxonomy): Bacteria > Cyanobacteriota > Cyanobacteriia > Leptolyngbyales > Leptolyngbyaceae > CAXUFL01. The sequence goes on along the minus strand of CAXUFL010000003.1, from coordinate 87,545 downwards.
CTCGAATCCAGAACCCTACGCCGACTTTTTTGATTTTGTCGCCCTCGGTGACGGAGAAGAATTACTGCCGGAAATCGGACTGGTGCTTCAAGAAGGAAAACTCGCAAACCTCAGCCGCAAAGCATTACTGCTGGATTTGGCGCAGATTCCCGGTGTGTATGTGCCTCAGTTTTACGACATGGCACCGGATGGAGCAGTGCATCCGAATCGATCGGATGTCCCCGCTCGAATTTTGCGCCGCGTTGCTACACCGATTCCGGCGTATTCGATCGGGCTTGTTCCCTACGTGCAAACAGTACACGATCGGCTCACGGTTGAAATCCGTCGCGGTTGTACTCGTGGCTGTCGATTTTGCCAACCCGGAATGCTGACTCGTCCCGCTCGCGATGTCGAACCCGAAGCCGTGGTAGACGCGATCGAGTCGGGAATGCGAGCCACCGGATACAACGAATTTTCGCTCTTATCTCTGAGTTGTTCAGATTATCTGGCGCTGCCTGCGGTTGGGGTTGAAATTAAAAATCGCCTCAAAACCGAAAATATTTCGCTGTCGTTGCCGAGTCAACGGGTCGATCGCTTTGATGAAAACATTGCGCACATTCTCGGTGGCACTCGTCAAATGGGGCTAACCTTTGCGCCCGAAGCTGGAACGCAACGAATGCGCGACATTATCAATAAAGGACTCACCAATGAAGAATTGCTGCGGGGGGTTAAAACCGCTTACGAGCAAGGCTGGGACAAAGTAAAACTTTACTTTATGATTGGTTTGCCAGGTGAAACCGATGTTGATGTGCTGGGAATTGCAGAAACGCTTCGTTGGCTGCGGCGCGAATGCAGCAACCAGGGCAGAAGACGATTAGATTTTAATGTGACGATTTCTAACTTTACGCCTAAACCGCACACGCCGTTTCAGTGGCATTCAGTTTCGACAGAAGAGTTTAAGCGCAAGCAAAAACTGCTGAGAGAAGCGTTTCGATCGATTCGCGGCGTCAAAGTTAACTTTACCGACGTGCGCATTTCGGCAATGGAAGATTTTGTTGGACGAGGGGATCGGCGTTTAGCTTTAGTAGTCCAGCGTGCTTGGGAACTCGGCGCAGGCATGGACGCTTGGTGGGAAAGTTTAGATAAAGCGTTTGGGGCGTGGACACAAGCGATCGACGAATCCGGTTTAACGTGGAAATATCGCCAAGTAGAGAGCGGCGAATGGAATGTGTTCGATTCGGTAGAGCATTCCACGATCAATGCGCCTTTGCCGTGGGATCATCTCGATACCGGAATTGATAAAAAATGGCTTCAAGAAGATTTGCAACGGGCACTTGAAGCGGCAATCGTCCCCGATTGCTCGTTTGAAGGCTGTTCACACTGCGGCGTTTGCGGCGTGGATTTTGGACACAATATCGTGATTCCGCCGATGCCGATTCCCGAATTCGAGGGGCATTTTCAGCCGAACCAAAATCGAGCACAGCGATTGCGCGTTCGATTAGGAAAGCACGGCGAAATGGCGCTGTTAAGCCACTTAGATCTGATGCGCTTGTTTGATCGTGTGATTCGTCGCGCTTCGATCCCGATCGCCTTTACCGGAGGATTTCACCCCAGTCCAAGAATTGTTCCGGCGAATGCGTTGCCGCTAGGCGTGAGCAGCACGGGCGAAATTGTGGACTTTGAACTTACAGAAACGATGAGCATTGATGAGTTCCGCGAAAAACTCACCGCGCAACTCCCGGCTGAACTTCCGGTTTACCACGTTGAAGAAGTGAGTCTTCAAACCCCTGCCGCGACTCAGCTGCTTGAAAAAGCAGAATATCAACTGACGATTGATTCAGAATTCTTAACATCAAAAGACCTGCAAGACTGGATCGAAAAAGTCTTATCACAATCTGAGCTTTGGTTAGAGCAAACGTCTAAATCAGGAAAAACGTATGCGATCAATGTGCGCGATCGCCTCTTCGATCTCAAGCTTGTTGAAGCCTCACCCCAAAGCGCAAAAATCTCCTACGTCGGAAGCTGTCGCAACGATGGAACCTTTCTTCGTCCTGAGCAAATCGTGACGCTTTTAGAGCAAGTTGCCGATCGAGAAATTCGACTTTTGCACATTCATCGACTGCAACTTTTTCTGACTTAAACGATCAATAAACTTAGCTTCTCACCGAATCCACCCAAATTGAATTAATTGACTTGGTGCAAATCGGCATCCACGCGCTATAATGCAATGCATTGGAGGCTGTTATAGACTAGGAAGCGCCGTAGTTGCCAACGGATGTGCAGTCTTAGACCCCAAGCAGCTTACTCCCTGAACTTTTCGCTCATTCTTCGCCTGAAGGAGTGCTCGTTGACTCGGCGGCACTTCATTTTGGTCTGAAGCTCATGAATTGACTCGTTTGTTAGGGTCTTGTCTGGCTTGGAGCTGTTGGTTTTAGAACAGCTCATGCGAGAACGCACCCTAACCGATCTGCTAATTTCAAGATTTTGTGCGGTTTTGTGTTGAAAGAATTTTCGCGAAAGAAGCAGAAACTTCGAGTGCTTCGATCGCGACCCTGTTTTGAGGAAATTGAATGTCTAAGCAAATTGTGATTGCTGAGCAGCACAGACTTGCTGCTGTATTTTCGGAAGATCAAATTCAAGAACTTATTGTTGCCACCGGAAGCCATCAAGTTAGTGATATTTATCTCGGCATTGTTGAAAATGTTCTTCCCGGTATCGATGCTGCGTTTGTCAATATTGGAGATTCCGAGCGCAACGGATTTATTCACGTTTCAGATTTAGGACCGTTGCGCCTAAAGCGTGCCGCAGGCTCAATTACAGAACTGCTGGCACCTCAGCAAAAAGTGCTCGTTCAGGTGATGAAAGAGCCAACAGGTAACAAAGGGCCGCGCCTTACTGGAAATATTTCGCTGCCCGGACGCTACCTCGTTTTAATGCCTTACGGTCGTGGGGTTAATTTGTCTCGTCGAATCCGTAACGAAAACGAGCGCAACCGTCTCCGCGCTTTGGCGATTTTAATCAAACCCGCAGGCATGGGGGTGGTGATTCGCACCGAAGCTGAAGGAATGCCTGAAGAAGCAATCATGGAGGATTTAGAATCCTTGCAGCGTCAGTGGGAAGCCATTCTACAAGAAGCGGGTTCAACGCGAGCACCCGCACTGCTTAACCGGGATGACGACTTCATTCAACGAGTTTTGCGCGATGTATACAGTGCCGATGTGAATCGCATTGTGGTTGATTCTCACACCGGACTCAAGCGCGTCAAGCAGCAGCTCTTAAACTGGGGCGGCGGAAAAGCTCCGCAAGGCGTTTTGATCGATCATCACCGCGATCGCATTCCCATTCTCGATTATTTCCGCGTCAACGCTGCTATTCGTGAAGCCCTCAAGCCGCGAGTCGATTTGCCGTCGGGCGGTTATATCATTATTGAGCGCACCGAAGCATTGACCGTCATTGATGTCAACTCTGGCTCGTTTACGCGATCGGCGACGGCCCGCGAAACCGTGCTGTGGACAAACTGCGAAGCAGCAACCGAGATTGCCCGACAACTGCGCTTGCGGAATATTGCAGGCGTCATTATCATTGACTTTATCGATATGGATTCTCGCCGCGATCAGTTGCAGGTGCTCGAGCACTTCAATAAAGCTTTACGCGCTGACAAAGCAAAACCGCAGATTTCTCAACTGTCTGAACTTGGATTGGTTGAATTAACTCGTAAGCGTCAAGGAAAGAACATTTACGAATTGTTCGGGCGTCCCTGTCCAACCTGCGCTGGCTTGGGTCTTTTGGTGCATCTACCTGGCGAATCCCACGAAGAAGAAGGCGAAAGCCTAGAGCGGACAACAACTCGATATGCTCCGGTGGAGACGATGCCGGAGCGGACTGCAAGACAGATTCCGCAAGAATCTCCACGCCGCGTTGAACCCCGCCGAGACCTTCCCGCCTTACCTGCTGAACCAGTTTGGGACAATGGCGATGATGCAGACTTTGAAAACGATCAAGATTTAGAACTGCTGCATCATCCAAGCTATCAAGAACGCAATCGATCAAATCGGCGTCGGCGGCGTCGCATCGGTGAAGACGCCCCGCGTGAGAATCTGCGCGAAAACCCTCGCGAAACCGCTACGCCAAAACCGAATCGTTGGGAAGAACCCGGACGCTATTCGCCGCCTGCCCCAACGCTTAACCCAATCGATCGACGAGCGGATCATCCCACTTTAAGTCCAGAGCGCAACGCAGACCCGATTAGCGCTTTGCGCAACTCCGAAGCAATCGAATCGAACGGCGATGCACCTGTTGAAGAACCTGTGCGCGAAAGTCGGTACGAAGATCGGCGCAGTCGCTCTCCGCGTCGGGGAGCACTCAAACCCAACGCAGAACCGCCCGAATCGGTTTTCGTTGAAATGACGCCCGAAGAACAAGACGTCTACGCTTGGATGGGAATTTCGCCGCTTGTTCTAGCGACGCAGGAAGTTAAAAATCCTAAGTCCGCGATCGTATCGGTTCTTCTTCCCGGCGAAGCGCCTCCGGTCGTTCAGCCCGTTTCCTCACCGGATATTGACTTAGCTGAGCCAGAAGAACCGCCTGCCGAGACAATGATGGAGTTGCCAGACGTTGCCGAACCTAGTGCAGAACCCGAAATTCCAGTGGCGGCACCAGAGCCGATTGCTTCGGAGTTGCGCGAAGCGCCAATCGAGCCAGAACCTCAAGATGATGGTGCTCCGCGTCGGCGTCGGCGTCGATCGTCGGCAACCGCCGAATAACGATGGTTAAAACCCCGACTCTAGAAGTGGAGCGATCGCTTTGGAAACAAGGCAAACTGCGCATCGCTGGAGTCGATGAAGCGGGGTTGGGTAGCCTTTCAGGAGTGATTGTGGCGGCAGCAGTTTTGTTGCCGCCGCATTGCTCGATGATCGATGGCGTTCGGGATTCAAAGCTGCTTTCGCTCACGCAGCGAGAACGGTTGTTTGATCAGATTCGGGCGCAAGCGATCGCGGTTGGTGTCGGAATTGCAACAGTTCAAGAAATCGAGCAGTTCAACGTTTTGCGAGCTTCATATCTAGCGATGCAGCGATCGCTGCGTCGAATTGGATTTTATGATCAGGCGCTAATTGACGGGCGACCGATTAAACAAGCAGATTTGGGAGCGCATACCGCGATCGTCGATGGAGATGCAACGTCATACGCGATCGCGTGCGCGTCGATCGTGGCGAAAGTGCGGCGCGATCGCTTTATGCGGCGTTTAGCTAAACGCTATCCGGGCTACGGTTGGGAGCGAAACGCAGGCTACGGAACCCAGCAGCACTTAAGCGCGATCGAAACCCTCGGCGTAACTCCGCATCATCGACGGACTTATGCACCTGTGCAGCGAATAATTCAGCAGTTAGAGCGATTGAATTAGAAAAACGATCGATTTACTGCAATCGGATCGACAGGCGGTTCGCTCATTTGTGCTTTAACCCACGCCTGATAATCACTCAGCAGTTGATGCAGTAAACGCTGCTTAATCGTTGATAAAACACTCAGCAGCAAACCGTTTCCAGCCGCTTCTAGCAACGGGCGAGGCGTAAAGATAAACGGTGGCGGAAGTTCAACTTGAACGGTTAAATTTGCTTGACCTTTAAGGTACGTTGATTCATGCTGCTGACACGAATAAAGCTGACCTTTTAAGTCAAGTGAAAACTTTTGATTGACATATTCAATTCCTCGGAGTTCGCAATCGATCGACTGCAAATTGACGATCGCGGGTTCCGTTGCCCACACGCGCAGGTCAACAATAGGTTGAATGCAAAGCGTCATAAAATTTAGCGGGCGCATTTTTAATCGATACTCATGCTCACGCAGTGGCTCAATTTGGCTAGATGCCGCTAAAGCCTTGACTACCCGTTGCGGTTGTCGCAGATAGTTTGTGATATGAATAGGTTGCTCTGGAACAATGATTTCAACCGCTTGAGTTGCTGCAAACCGAATATCCATTAGGTGAGGAAGAGAACACGATAGTTGTCTTAATTATTAATCAATTTTAAAGACCTTCTCATAAATTAAAGTCAGCCTTCTGAAATATAAACATAATTAACTGAATAAAGATTACGGTTTTACCAAGCTCAGCGACGAAAAAGTGGGTGCTTGATTCTATTCCTATCAAAAATTCAACCATGTCTCTTTCAATTGCTCATTTGGGGCCCCACGGAACTTACGCAGAAGCGGCTGCGCTTAATTGCCTTAATTGGCTGACCAAATCCACAGGTCAAGCCGCTTTTTTGTGCCCGTATCCCAGCATTGCCCAAACGTTAGAAGCGGTTGCTAAAGAACAAGCTCATTTCGCCGTTGTCCCGGTTGAGAATTCGATCGAAGGCAGCGTAACGATGACCCTTGATTCGCTATGGCAGCTTGATCAACTCAGAATTCAGCGTGCGATCGTCATGCCAATCGCTCACACGTTGATCTCTACCGCTCCGAATTTAGAAAATGTTCAAACCGTTTATTCGCATCCTCAAGCCCTAGCACAGTGCCAAAAGTGGCTCGATAGACATTTACCCACGGCACAATTAATTGCAGCAAATTCGACAACTGAGGCACTGCAACACCTAGAGCATGACGCCACGATCGCGGCGATCGCATCCCAACGGGCCGCTCAACTCTACAATCTTCCGGTACTCGCTTGCCCGATTAATGATCATCCAGACAACTGCACTCGATTTATCGTGTTGAGTTTGCAGCCGTCTCCAGGGGGAAGCCATACGTCGCTTGCCTTTAGTGTTAGTGCGAATCAGCCCGGAATGCTGGTCAAACCGCTTCAGATTTTTGCCCAGCGCGGCGTAAATTTGAGCCGGATTGAATCACGACCGAGCAAGCGATCGCTGGGTGACTATTTATTTTTCTTAGATCTAGAAGCCAACGCCAGAGATACATCTACGCAATCTGCACTAAAAGAACTCGCTGACTGTACCGAAACCCTCAAAATTTTTGGTAGCTACGACGTCCTACGAACAAACTAATCAGCAACATCCTTTAGCGTGTCTTTCAAAACCGTCCGAGCCGCTAAGTGGTTGCGCGTCGAGGTCAAAATTTCTGCCTCGCGCTCTAACCGTGCTGCCGTGTCTTGCATCTCCAGCAAAGATTGCTGTTCATCAGCGACATTGTACAAGTTGCTGGCGATCCAGTAAGACAACTCGGTTGGAAGATCCGGAATCTGCTCAGGAATTTCAATGTCTTGTCCGGTTAGCTTTGCCGAAAGCCGAACGACATCTTGTAATAGCTGACTTACATCGTTTGCCAACGGTCTTAAATCTTGTGTGGGCGGATGATCTTCAATCCATTCCACAAGTCCCACGCGATATGGCTTCTCGCGCACGTATTCCAGAACTCTAAATCGCTGTTGACCCAGCGTTAACATTTTCATGCGATCGTCGGGCAAGCGCTGAAACTGAATAATTTCTGCACAGCATCCGATCGACGCTGGCTCTCCTTTGACCGGGTCCCACATCAAAACTCCAAATCGTCGATCGCTTTCCAGAATCGTATTCATCATGATTCGGTAGCGAGGTTCAAAGATGTGCAACGGTAACGGACGCCCCGGAAACAAAACGACATCAGGAAGGGGAAATAAGGGAAGTTCGCGAACCGCGATCGATGAGGAAGAAGTCATTCTCTGATAACTAAAACTAGGTGCTCTTGTCTCTACTCTAGCCCATCTATCCTTGAGATTTCAAAGTCAACTCCCGATAAAACAAAAAGGATGCGTTGCGGTTCAACACATCCTCTGATTCAAAATCTAAAGACGTTAAAGCTTAACTTCAATGTCTACACCCGCAGGCAAATCGAGCTTCATCAGGGCATCGATCGTTTTAGAAGACGGTTGATAAATGTCAATAATGCGGTGATGCGTCCGTGTTTCAAAGTGCTCCCGCGAATCTTTATCGACGTGGGGCGATCGCAGAACGCAATAAATCTTGCGGCGAGTCGGTAACGGAATCGGCCCGATTGCAGTGGCGTTTGTCCGATTTGCGGTATCGACGATTTTTTCGCAGGACGTGTCAAGAAGACGACGATCGAACGCCTTTAAACGAATGCGAATCTTTTGCTGTTGAATAGTTGCCATCGAAATTCAGTTCCCAAGTTGTCAAGGTTCAGTTAATTCGGTTTCAAGCCTTTCTTATCGTAGCGAAAAACCCGTTTTGCTAGACCGCTTCGGCGGCTTCAGGCAAGAAGACTATTGTAACGCTAAAACCGTTTGAGACTCGATCTTTTGCTGGAAAACTCGATCGAGTGACCATAGAAGTTTCAGTTCGTATACTAATATCTCCCTCATGTTGGTTAGAAAAGATGACGGTTAGATCATCACGAAGCATTTGAGGATGCTTCCCTCCTGCGTAAGAGTCCTTGAGCCTGTTCACAACCGAAAACAAAAAAGCTACCAGTAGACTAATCCACTGGTAGCTTTTTTAAGATAGCTAGTGCTTACTTGAGGATCTTCGAGACCACACCCGCACCCACAGTACGACCGCCTTCACGAATTGCGAAACGCATTCCTTGCTCAATCGCGATCGGGTTGATTAGCTCAACCGTCATTTTGATACGGTCTCCCGGCATCACCATCTCAGCCTCGCCACCTTCATCAGTGGTGAAGTTGCTGATCGTTCCAGTCACGTCGGTTGTCCGCACATAAAACTGAGGACGATATCCAGGAAAGAACGGGGTATGACGACCACCTTCTTCTTTCTTGAGGATATACACTTCAGATTCAAACAGCGTGTGCGGCGTAATCGATCCCGGCTTAGCCAACACCATACCGCGCTCGATGTCTGCCTTTTGAATCCCGCGAAGCAGGATGCCCGCGTTGTCGCCAGCCAAACCTTCTTCAAGCGACTTCTTGAACATCTCGATTCCGGTTACAACGCTCTTGCGAGTCGGTCGAATGCCAACGATTTCGATTTCATCACTGACCTTGACTTTTCCACGCTCGATTCGTCCGGTTGCAACCGTTCCCCGACCCGTAATCGAGAACACGTCTTCAACCGCCATCAAGAACGGCTTGTCGATGTCGCGCTCTGGCGTTGGGATGTAGGCATCGACTTCGTCCATTAGCTTGTAGATTGCGTCGATCCACTCGTTCTCGCCGCGTTGAGCTTTCGGATTCGCGGTCATGGTTTCCACAGCTTGCAGCGCAGAACCCGCCACGATCGGAATATCATCGCCGGGGAAGTCGTAGGAACTTAGCAGTTCACGCACTTCAAGTTCAACGAGTTCGAGGAGTTCTTCGTCATCTACCATGTCTTTCTTGTTCAAAAAGACGACGAGACGAGGAACGCCGACCTGACGCGCTAACAGAATGTGTTCGCGCGTCTGGGGCATCGGGCCGTCTGCTGCTGACACCACCAAGATTGCGCCGTCCATTTGCGCAGCACCCGTGATCATGTTTTTCACATAGTCAGCGTGTCCAGGGCAATCTACGTGAGCATAGTGCCGCTCGGCGGTTTCGTACTCAACGTGAGCCGTATTGATCGTGATACCCCGTGCTTTTTCTTCAGGAGCAGCATCGATATCTTCATACTTACGCGCTGCTGCTTGACCCGTTGCTGCAAGGGTCATCGTGATTGCAGCCGTCAGCGTGGTTTTACCGTGGTCAACGTGACCAATGGTGCCGATGTTAACGTGGGGTTTATTTCGTTCAAACTTTGCGCGTGCCATGAATTACAATTCCTCTTCCTGATTAAGCGTTCCCTTTGTTTTTTGCGATGATCGTCTCTGCGACGTTCTTCGGTACTTCATCATAATGGCTAAATTCCATTGTAAATGTACCGCGTCCCTGAGTCATTGAGCGGATATCCGTAGCATATCCGAACATTTCTGCCAATGGAACCTTCGTGGATACTTTGGCGATGCCTCGCTCCACGCCTTGAGATTCGATTTGACCTCGTTTAGAGATAAGGTTGCCCATCACAGTTCCTAAGAAGTCTTCGGGCACTTCCACTTCAACCTTCATCATCGGCTCTAAGAGTACCGGACTAGCTTTTAGAACGCCGTCCTTGATTGCCATTGATCCAGCAATCTTAAAGGCCATTTCAGAAGAGTCTACATCGTGGTAAGACCCATCGACCAACGTTGCTTTGACGTCAATAAGCGGATAGCCTGCCAGAATGCCTGTTTCACAAGCTTCTTTCATGCCTTGCTCAGCCGGGCCCACGTATTCTTTCGGAACCGTACCGCCGACGATCTTCGACACGAATTCAAAGCCAGTTCCCGCTTCACCGGGTTCTAGCTGAATCACAACGTGACCGTACTGACCTTTACCGCCGCTTTGACGTACAAACTTACCTTCGGCCTTCACGGACTTCCGGATCGTTTCGCGATAAGCGACCTGTGGAGCACCCACGTTTGCTTCGACCTTGAATTCGCGAAGCATGCGATCGACCAGAATCTCCAAATGCAATTCGCCCATTCCAGCGATCACAGTTTGGTTCGTTTCTTGATCAATGCTGACGCGGAACGTCGGGTCTTCTTCAGACAGAGCCTTCAGCGCTTTGGAAAGTTTCTCCATGTCGCCTTTGGTTTTCGGCTCAACCGCAACCGAAATCACAGGTTCAGGAATGAACAGCGATTCTAGAATGATGTTGTCGCCTTCAGGACAAAGCGTGTCACCCGTTAAGGTATCCGACAATCCAGGAATTGCGCCCAAGTCACCTGCACGCAGCTCATCCACGTCGATGCGCTCATCGGCTTTGAGAATAATCAAGCGCGATACTCGCTCTTTTTTGTCTTTTGTGGAGTTGTAAATGTAGCTACCTTTCGTTAGCACGCCAGAGTAGACGCGCACAAAAGTTAAGCGACCCACAAATTTATCGGTCATGACTTTAAACGCCAACGCCGACAACGGAGCCTTGTCATCTGCCGGACGCACTGCCGTTTCACCGTTCGGCAGCATTCCCTGAATCGGGGGAACGTCGATCGGGGCCGGCAGATAGTCAATCACGGCATCAAGCATTTGCTGAACGCCTTTGTTTTTGAACGCAGAGCCGCACAGCAACGGCACCAAAAACTCACCATCAACGCCTTGAATCGTCGCTTTCCGAATCGCTGCTTTGATTTCTTCTTCGGTGAATTCTTCACCACTGAAGTATTTCTCCATCAAAGCTTCGTCGGTTTCTGCGACCGCTTCGATCAGCTTGGTGCGATACTCATCAACGAGATCCACCATGTCTTCGGGAATGCCCGTGACTTCGATCTCACGTCCCAAATCATCTTTGTGGATGTAAGCTTTCATCCGAACGAGGTCAACCACGCCCTTGAACTGATCTTCAGCGCCGATCGGCAATTGAATCGGTACGGCATTGGCTTGCAAACGATCGCGAATCTGAGCGTAGACTTTGTAGAAATCTGCGCCGGTGCGATCCATTTTGTTCACGAACACCATGCGCGGCACGTTGTAACGGTTCGCCTGCTTCCACACGGTTTCAGACTGAGGCTGAACGCCACCGACCGAGCAGAACACGGCAATCACACCGTCTAGCACGCGCATCGATCGTTCAACTTCGATCGTGAAGTCTACGTGTCCGGGCGTGTCAATAATGTTGATTTTGTGTTCTTGTTCGCCTTCGCCGGGTTGGTTCGGCTTGTCTGCATCGCGGCGAGTCCACTGGGTGCTAATAGCAGCAGCAGTAATGGTAATTCCCCGTTCCCGCTCCTGATCCATCCAGTCGGTGGTTGCAGTTCCTTCGTGAACCTCACCGATCTTATGGACAATGCCGGAGTAGAATAAAATTCGTTCAGTCGTTGTTGTCTTGCCCGCATCAATGTGCGCGGCGATCCCAATATTGCGTACTCTTTCGAGCGGGACGGTACGAGCCACAGCTACCTCCTTAGCATCTGTTGCATAATCAAAATCACACTACCGTTCTGTTACAATTCTATACTTTTTAATACCGATAGTGTGCGAAGGCTTTGTTGGCTTCTGCCATACGGTGCGTTTCTTCGCGCTTTCGGATGGCGCTCCCGGTTTCGTTGGCGGCATCCATTAGCTCGTTCGCCAGTTTCGCTGACATCGATTTTCCAGCACGAGCGCGAGAATATTGAATCAACCAGCGCAAAGCCAGCGCAGTTCCTCGATCGGCACGCACTTCCATTGGAACTTGATACGTTGCACCACCGACCCGACGCGCTTTCACTTCGACAAGCGGCGTCGCATTTCTCACTGCCCGCTCAAACGTCTCTAGCGGATCAGCGCCCGTGCGCTCGCGAATCGTTTCAAAGGCATCGTAAACAATGCGGGTAGCCAGAGATTTTTTACCGCTTTGCATAATGCGCCGCACCATCATGGTAACGAGGCGGGAATTATGAACGGAGTCCGGTGGAATTGGACGTTTTTTGATGACAACGCGACGAGACATAATGAGCCTTCAAGGAAAAAACGATAAGTGAATTGGGGGTTCGGTCAGCAAACCAAGTGAAGCCGCGACTTCAAATGAAGCTTTGGAGAACGCCGTGAGAAAATTCTCCTACCTTCGATCGCCAACAAACGAACCTCATTGTCTCAAATTCTGAGCGACGAGGTTCACCTCAAACCATAAATTTGTCTACTGAGATTATGACTTTTTCGGACGCTTTGCGCCGTACTTTGATCGTCCTTGTTTGCGGTCTTTCACGCCCGCAGTATCGAGCGTACCGCGAATAATGTGGTAGCGGACACCGGGTAGATCTTTTACACGACCCCCCCGAATCATCACCACTGAGTGCTCTTGCAGGTTGTGACCGATTCCCGGAATATAAGCAGTCACTTCAAATCCAGAAGTGAGACGAACCCGCGCAACTTTACGCAAAGCAGAGTTCGGCTTCTTGGGTGTAGTTGTGTAAACACGAGTGCAGACACCACGACGCTGAGGGCAACTCTTCAGAGCCGGGGATTTTGTCTTTTTACGAGCTTTACTGCGCTCATCGCGAATGAGTTGCTGAATGGTGGGCATTTTATGAAATATACAGTTTTAGACTGTTCCGGCTTTCAACAAAGATCCAACATACCAATATTCCAGCAAGGCTGTCAAACACTTTCTCAAGCGAGGCAGTCACGCTGGGCAATAAAATGTCAGTTTTTCTATTCTAGCTCTCGTCGATCGAGAACGAGACGCCGCAGCCACAATTTTTTTTCGCGTTCGGATTGTGGAAGCGAAAACTACCGCCCATCAAGTCGTCTGAGAAGTCGAGGGCAAGTCCGTTGAGATAAGCAATGCTGTTGGGATCGATCGCGACTTGGATTCCATCACACTCGATTAAGCGATCGCCCCGTTTCAATTCATCTTCAAACTTGGTGATATACAGAAGCCCGGAACAGCCGCCAGATTCAACTTGCAGACGAAAAAATGCGCTTTGGTTTGGGTATCGGGTGCGGAGGCGATGAATTTCATCGATCGCAGCGCGGCTGAGTTCAATCATGCACAACACGGAAATCTTCTGCAATCATCTTATCGTGCTCTGAAGTTCCCTTAATTTAAAGCAAAAAATAAGCGAGGCAATTTGTTGAAACTGCCTCACTAGCAAGCATAACTACTATTTATTTTGTTCGAGAGTAATCGTCTTGAAAGCGCACGATGTCATCTTCACCGAGATACTCGCCGTTTTGAACTTCAATTAACACTAGTGGAATAACGCCAGGATTTTCGAGCCGATGTGCGGTGCATTGAGGCACATAAGTAGATTGATTGCTGCCCAGGGTAAGCTCCTGATCGCCGCAAACGACTTTAGCCGTACCTGCAACTACGATCCAGTGTTCGCTGCGATGGTGGTGCATTTGAAGACTGAGGCGGTGTCCAGGATTAACCTCGATCCGCTTGATTTTGTAACCGCGTCCTTCTTCAAGAACGGTGAACGAACCCCAGGGACGGAGTTCAGTTGCAGCCGCACCCTTTAGCGCTGTTGGAGACAGTGCAAGTGCAGAAATTTGAGTTTTTTCTTGAGCCTGAGCCACCGTTTCTCTCCTCTAACAAATTAACTTCGCGCAACTAAGCCTGATTAAGTGCTAAAAATCAAGCCTTCCCAGGAACTAGGTTTACCAACCACTCAGACTAACAAACGATCCTGACGCACACCAATACAATTGCGACAATTTGAAAGAAATTTATGAACTCTTCATCCTGTATCAGAACTATTAGCAGTGCGGGTATACCGCTTTACGGTTGTAAAAAGATGCCAATCCCGTTGTGAACGCGGGCAGACGATCGCGGCGGGCGATCTAAAATCTGTCCCCCCAGATAAAGCGTTGTTGAACTTCCACCGTCAAGATTTAGCGCGTTGACCGCTCCAAGCTGCTGCATAATTTGCGCCATTTCGCTCAGCGTTGCTCCGGCTCCAAGCGTGCGATTTTGAGCGCTGACAATCAGAATTCGACCGTCGGCGGTTTGCCCGATCGCGCTTCGAGCCGCTCGCTCTTGAACGAAGGCATCGCTAAAACGCTCGGCTTTGCCGTCGAGTACGATTTGACCGTTTTGAATCAGAAGCGGCCCTGCCCCAACGATGTTTGGAAATGCGCTAAATGCAGAGGGTGATAGCGTGCTTTCAAGCCGAACTAAAAGACCAACCGTGAAAGAATTTGCGGCGGTGCGGTTCGATCGAAATATCAGTAAATAACCTGTTGTCGGTATTGGAACAGCGCTTCCTGCTTTTTGAATCGTTTGTTGAGTCGCGACTTGATTGTTTTGAACCGTTAGCAGGATTTCATTGTCAGAAAGCGTCGTGTAAGTGGTGCCCCAATCCGAAGTGTAGCGAGCGATTCCAGCTTGAACGTATCCACTATTAAGCGTGGTGAGCGGGAAGCGTTGACCCGATGAAAGAATTAGCGTTTCTTGTAGAGCGAGTCGATCGAAGCGAAAATTTTCAGTGTTATCCCATCCAACCACGCCTCGATTCAAAATTGGCCCTGACACAAAGCGATTCTCAAGCCGCACCACGCCAAGCGGTAATAGCTCATTGCGATTGAAGTAGCCGCCATTGATTGCCGCCGTTGCCAACGCTTTTTGAGCCGTTTGAATTAGAGGTGCTGTTCCTTCAACGGTGGTGTCATTGGGAAGAATTGGACGAAGGCTCAATCCGGGTTGACGTGGATTAGCTTCGAGCCAAACGATCGGCAACTGCGCCCCTCCAACCGTGAAATACTGCTGTCGCCAGCGTAAACCGTTCGCCCACAGAATGTCTTTTGGTGCTAATGGATTGGCACCGACTTCGATCGTAATTTGACTACTTGCGGTTGTAAGGCGTGGACGTAAAGTAATTGGAATTCCGATTCTGAGAATGGTTTGTTTCGGTGCGGCTTCGATGCGCAGCGATCGAATGAGACTGGCGGGATTTGGCTTAAAGGTTTTTGCGAGAGCAGGATCGATCGCGGCGTCGATCGTCAACAAAAGCTCTTGACTTTGCTGATCGATTTGATAAGGAACGGCGCGATCGAGACGAACCACAATTTGATCCGTGGGCGAATTAGCAGACGGCCCTTGCTGAATTTCTAAAACCTTTGCTGATGGCGTTGAAATCTGTAGCGTATTTCCGTTCGTTTGGATTTGCCATCCCGCACGCTGAGCCAGTTCAGTAATGTCGATGTAACGAAGCGGTGAAACGAATCGAGTTGCTAAACTAGAAGCGTTAGAAAACCAGTGCACGGGTTGCTGACTCGCATCGTTTGTGCTGAGCAATTCGACCCCAAAAAGCTGAATTAGCGCAGCATCACTTAATGCGATGCGCGATCGTCCTTGAGTTTGCCACTGGCTCCAGTTTGCCGGGATTGATCGATTATTTAAGACAAGCTGATTGCCTTGCATAATCGGGGCGTTGATGCTTTGCGCGAGTTGGTGAGCGCTGGCGGGTTTTGGGCTTAGGTCGGCAGCCCGGGATGGTTGCAGAACCGGAGACAAAGTTTCGGCAATGACCGCAATGATGACGATCGAAAAACACCATTTACTCGTTCGAGCTGTAACCACGTTTCTCCTTACAATTTCGGATGCAAATATGAAAAGTTGATTTCAATACTTGATCAATCAAGCTCTAGGGAAGAATTCAATCATTGTTGCAGAGTACTTTACGGTGCTGTGCGCGTTTGAGCTTTGCGGTATCAATGTGCTTAAAGCAACAGAAATTTTAGACAAGCGTTAGATCATGAAACGATAACCTATTGGTTGCTGTCTCTTAAGTTTTTCGCGATAGTGTTGGTATTCCAAGAAATTAAGTATTTTGAGGAGTGAATTTTAGCAGCGATAGAAACGCTTTTGGTAGCTTACGAAACAATCATTTCACATAACAATGGCATTCAGTGAATATTCGCTCAAGCACCGTAAGATTGCGGGGATTGCCAGAAAGCAGGATTTTTTATAATATTCATAATCCAGCCTTGGTTAAGATTTAGCGCATTTTTAAAGTCCTTCTAGCGATTCTATTCTTATAGAGCGCTTAGAGTTTGGGTCGCTGCCGTCTAAATTTTTGTTAGACAAGCCGCACGCAGCAAGCGACACCGATTCGATAGAAATAAGAAGAGGCTAAAAATCTGAATGCTTGGCTTAACGTCCAAACTTAGCGATCGCTTCGCAGTGGTCGTTTATGCAAATCCCTTTGTTAGCTTTAGCGTCATAGGAGTCATTTGCGTTCTGCTGATTTTTGCGCCAAAACTGCTTGACTAGCAGAAATTTTTACTTGATTGTTGGATCAATGTCATCGATTTCCTTAATTTCTTTACAGAAGCTTCGCTAACTGATTTTTCCAGCCGTTCGAGCAAATCTCCGTCTTTTTACCCCAACCGTATCGTTGAAATGAACCAAGTCAACTCTTCTATGAATCAAGCCAGTGTGAATCTCCAAAGCCAGAATTGTGACGACAACGGATATGCAGGTCAGCGATGGCTCGTTGAAGAACGCGACGCCTGCGGTGTGGGCTTTATTGCTGACCAGCAAGGTCGATCGAGTCATGACTTGGTGACAAAAGCACTGAATGCATTGTCGTGTTTAGAGCATCGGGGCGGGTGTAGTGCTGACCAAGATTCGGGTGACGGCGCGGGGGTGATGACGGCGATTCCGTGGGAAATTTTGCAGCAGTGGGCGACGTCAAATAACGTAGTGCTCGATGCGGATCAGGTTGGCGTTGGCATGATTTTTCTGCCGCAAGACGACGCGATCGCAGCAACAACCCGAAAACTCGTTGAAAAAGTCGTTGCTGAAGAAGGATTAACCGTTTTAGGATGGCGGGTTGTTCCGGTGCAGCCATTGCTGTTAGGCGTGCAGGCGCGAGACAATCAACCGCAAATCGAGCAGTTATTAGTGAAATCTGGGCTGCTTCGAGGCGACGAATTAGAGCGCAAACTTTATTTGATTCGCAAACAAATTCAAAGAGCGATCAAAGCCGAAGACCAAGCAGCGTTAAGAGAGTTCTACGTTTGTTCGTTTTCGAGTCGCACGATCGTTTATAAAGGCATGGTGCGATCGGTTGTCCTCTGCGACTTTTATGAAGATTTGAAGAGTCCGAGCTACAAAAGTACGTTTGCGGTGTACCACCGTCGCTTCAGCACAAACACGATGCCAAAGTGGCATCTAGCTCAGCCGATGCGATTGCTCGGACACAACGGCGAAATTAATACGCTGTTGGGTAATGTCAACTGGATGATGGCGCGAGAATCGGATTTAGCGCATCCTTACTGGGGCGATCACATTAGTGCGCTCAAGCCGACGGTGAATCCAAACAATAGCGATTCCGCGAATTTGGATAACGTGATGGAACTGCTGGTGCGGTCTGGACGCAGCCCGATCGAAGCGCTGATGATCATGGTGCCAGAGGCGTACAAAAATCAGCCTGAACTGCTAGAGCATCCAGAAATCACAGATTTCTATGAATATTACAGTGGCATTCAAGAACCCTGGGATGGCCCAGCGCTGTTGGTGTTTTGTGATGGAAAAACGGTCGGGGCAACGCTCGATCGCAACGGGCTGCGTCCGGCTCGCTATAGCGTGACTCGTGACGGCTACATTGTGGTGGCATCGGAAGCGGGAGTCGTAGATTTACCTGAATCCGACATTGTTGAGAAAGGGCGGTTAGGCCCGGGTCAAATGATTGCGTTTGATTTGGATTCTCATGAAGTGCTAAAGAACTGGGACATCAAAAAGCGCGTTGCCAGTGCTCAACCTTATGGAGAATGGCTGCGGCAAAATCGGCGTGAACTTCAACCTCAGCCGTTTGCCGAAGCAACCGGAGAAGAAACGCGATCGCTTCTAACGCATCAAACGGCATTCGGCTACACATCCGAAGATGTGGAAATGACGATTCAAGAAATGGCAGCACAAGGCAAAGAGCCGACGTTCTGCATGGGTGATGATATTCCGTTAGCGGTGCTGTCTTCGCGTCCACATTTGCTGTACGACTACTTTAAGCAGCGCTTTGCACAAGTGACGAATCCGCCGATCGATCCGTTGCGCGAAAAGCTCGTGATGTCGTTAACCATGCAGCTTGGCGAACGCGGAAATCTGCTAGAAGCAAAGCCTGAATATGCTGGACTATTACGGCTGGAATCTCCGGTGCTCGATGATGCTGAGTTAGTTCAGATTCGTCAATCAGACTTAAACGCCGCCAATTTATCGACGCTGTTTGAAATTGCGGCAGGCCCTGAAGGATTGAAACAGGCTGTAATTGAGCTTTGTCAGCAAGCTACCGAAGCGGTGCGATCGGGCAAGAAGATTTTGATTTTGAGCGATCGGCTTGGTAAAGCGGGCAATCCGACGCGCTTGAGTGCAGATTTTAGCTACATTCCGCCTTTACTTGCGGTGGGGGCGGTTCATCATCACTTGATTCGTCAAGGGTTGCGGATGCGAGCGTCGATCGTGATTGATACCGCGCAAGCTTGGAGCACGCATCATTTCGCCTGCTTGATCGGCTATGGTGCGAGTGCGGTTTGTCCGTATTTGGCGCTCGAAACGGTACGTCAATGGTGGGCAGACCCGAAAACGCAAGGCATGATGGAGCGCGGCAAAATCAAGTCTGCAAGCTTAGCGGCAGTGCAAGCGAACTTCCGAAAAGCGATCGAAGACGGCTTGCTAAAGATTCTTTCAAAAATGGGAATCTCGCTGCTGTCAAGCTATCAAGGTGCCCAGATTTTTGAAGCGATCGGCATTGGTGGCGATTTGCTCAACTTGGGCTTTTCGGGGACGGCATCGCGCTTAGGCGGATTGAGCGTCACTGATTTGGCGCAGGAAGTTTTATCGTTTCACAGCCGCGCTTTTCCAGAATTGACGCTCAAAAAGCTGGAAAACTACGGATTTGTGCAGTATCGTCCGGGCGGTGAGTATCACATGAACAGCCCGGAAATGGCCAAGCATTTGCACAACGCCGTTAAAACAAAGAGCTTTGATCACTACGAGCTTTATCAGCGCTATCTTGCCGATCGACCTATGACTGCACTGCGCGATTTGCTTGACTTTGAGAGCGATCGTTCGTCGATTTCGATCAATGACGTAGAACCCGCGATCAACATTGTGAAGCGCTTTTGTACAGGTGGAATGTCGCTTGGGGCGTTGTCGCGGGAAGCGCACGAAGTTTTAGCGATCGCCATGAATCGTTTAGGCGGAAAGTCAAACTCTGGGGAAGGCGGCGAAGATCCGGTTCGCTTTAACGTGCTGAATGATGTTGATGAAACGGGTTTGTCGCAGTTATTGCCGCATTTGAAGGGCTTGAAAAAAGGCGACACGGCAAGCTCTGCGATCAAACAAGTTGCGTCGGGGCGATTTGGGGTCACGCCAGAATATTTGATGAGCGCCAAGCAAATTGAGATCAAAATGGCTCAAGGAGCAAAGCCTGGTGAAGGCGGACAGCTTCCCGGCCCGAAAGTGAGTCCGTATATTGCGATGCTGCGCAGATCGAAGCCCGGAGTCACGCTGATTTCGCCGCCGCCGCATCATGACATTTACTCGATCGAAGATTTGGCGCAGCTTATTTTCGATTTGCACCAAATTAATCCACAGGCGCAAGTGTCGGTAAAGCTTGTGGCGGAAGTGGGAATTGGCACGATCGCGGCAGGGGTGGCAAAAGCAAACGCAGACATTATCCAAATCTCCGGTCACGATGGCGGAACGGGCGCATCGCCGCTTAGCTCGATTAAACACGCAGGTAGCCCGTGGGAATTGGGCTTAACCGAAGTGCATCGCGTTTTGATGGAAAATCAACTGCGCGATCGCGTGGTTCTGCGGGTCGATGGCGGTATTAAAACTGGTTGGGATATCTTGATGGCGGCCCTGATGGGCGGCGAGGAATTTGGCTTTGGCTCGATCGCGATGATTGCAGAAGGCTGCATTATGGCGCGGATTTGCCACACAAATAACTGTCCGGTTGGTGTAGCAAGCCAGAAAGAAGAATTGCGAAAGCGATTTCCTGGCACTCCGGAGCATGTGGTAAATTTCTTTTTGTTTGTGGCAGAAGAAGTTCGATCGCTGTTGGCGCGGTTGGGGTACAAGTCCCTGAACGAAATTACTGGACGGGCAGATTTGTTGAAAGTGCGTGAAGGCGTAACGCTGACTAAAACCCAAGCGCTGAACTTAAATTGCTTAACGCAGCTTCCGGATACAAAGCACGATCGAGCTTGGCTTAATCACGAAACGGTGCACAGCAATGGTGTTGTACTAGATGATCAGCTTTTAAGCGATCCCGAAGTGCAGGCAGCAATTCAAAATCAGCTTAATTTGACCAAGACGGTTGATGTGGTGAACACTGATCGGACCGTTGGCGCTCGATTGGCAGGCGCGATCGCGAAGCAGTACGGTAATAACGGCTTTGGGGGTCAAATCACACTGAACTACACCGGAAGCGTCGGTCAGAGCTTTGGTGCGTTTAATCTTCCCTGTATGACTTTGAACTTGGTGGGTGAAGCAAACGACTACGTGGGCAAAGGAATGCACGGCGGCGAAATTGCGATCAAACCTTCGTCCGAAGCGACTTACGATCCCGCGCTCAACGTGATCATCGGCAACACCTGTTTATACGGTGCGACGGGCGGGCGCTTGTTTGCAAACGGTCAAGCGGGTGAACGCTTTGCGGTGCGCAATTCGATGGCTGAAGCAGTGGTCGAAGGTGTGGGGGATCACGGCTGCGAATACATGACCGGAGGCGTTGTCGTCGTTCTGGGTCGTGCGGGTCGCAACGTGGGTGCAGGCATGACCGGAGGCTTGGCTTACTTTCTTGATGAAGATGGCAGCTTTCAATCCAAAGTTAATCCGGAGATTGTGAAGGTGCAACGGGTAATTACGCCTGCGGGTGAGCAGCAATTAAAAGAACTAATCGAGGCGCACGCCGATCGAACCAGCAGTCCAAAAGCGAAAGCTATTTTAGCGAACTGGTCAGAGTATTTGCCGAAGTTTTGGCAAGTTGTTCCACCTTCGGAGAAAGACACGCCTGAAGCGAATCCAGATACTGAAAAAGTATCGCTATCGGTTTAGCTTGTGTAAAGTTTAATCATAAAAAACCGGGGGAAGACCAAAACCCTCGGTTTTTTATGATGGCTCTGCTTTTGCAGCACAGTCTCAAACCAAAAATGATTAAAACAAGACACAATGGCGTTGGATCAATCTTTTATTGCTCGACAAGCTGAATTGCAGCGATTAGGGTTTCAAGTTCTACAAGCGGACTATGAGAAATTGATTGCAAGTCGCCGTTCATTTTATTGGGACTGTTTATTGACATGGATGAACTACACGGTTTTTCTACGGCGAGTGACCACGCTATCGGCGCAACTAATCGATCTCGATCGACCTCAGCTTAAATCTGAGGCTAAGCAGCTTAATCGTTCCCCGTTACCGCGAGGATTTCAGTCGGGAAACGCCATTTTAGTCGTGTATCTAGCGGATCAGGTTGAGCACGAAGCTCAAAAGATTTGTGAACAAAGTAGACGTTTAGAATTCGCGCAGTTTTACGTTCCGGCTGCGATCGATTTAAGCAATGGCGCGACTTATTTTGTGCGACACACGCCGATGTGGGGAGCCGTTTACTACGGCAAATTTCGCTATATTCTCGCTCGTTTAATTTCGCCTCAAGAAGCGTCCAATCAAGAGCCTTTGTCTACTTCTGGCGTGATCATGACGCTGCTAATGTTAGGGTTTTTCGCGATCGTTGCATTACTGCTGCTTGTCGTTGCAGTTTCTGGGTAAGGTTTGACTCAAATTCAAGGGCGTTTCCGGGTAGCAGTCTCAGGGAAGCGAACGGCACGGGCGCAGACCAGATTTGCTCAACTAGCTGGCAAACAGCCAAGAAGATTACCGTCAGCGCCCGACGCTCGGTTCTATTGCTGAGGCTCGAAACACGTTGCATCTCTTTCAAACCAAGTCTCAGCTTTCGCGCTACGTCGCCCGTCAAATTGACGTTAATCTTTAGCGCTCAAACAAAAACTGTGAAGAAGCCGGAGATTGAGCCGCTTTGGGTTTCGCACCGGATTTAGTTTGGCTTGTGCGAACAACTACAACATCGCCATGCTGCAAAGCGTCGTCTTGATTTAAGCTGCGGGCTAACTCAAAGGGAACTTCACGTCGAGTTGTGATGCCGTTTGCGTTGACGCGGATTACTTCGATCGTGCCTTCGGTCTCACTCAAGCCACCCGCCGCCTTTAAAGCTGAATCAAGCGACGTATGAAGCGGTACTTCAAGCAAACCTGGTTTGGGGACATTGCCGACCACATTGATCATCATTTTGTCAGGTAGGAAGCTGGCAGCTTTTTCGTTAAGTCCGCCTGCTGATACAGCTTGCGCCGTTGGAACTTCGACGCTATCTCCGGGCTGCAACGTCACATCCTGAGAGCGATCGCCTTCGCTCAGCAGCTTCCACAAATTAACGTTAATCGTTTGCGGTGCACTGTTAGGCGACAATCGCCGCACGATCACGTTTTGAAGATTGGCAAGCGGCTTCATTCCGCCTGCTTCGCGAATGAGCGTTGTCAGCGTGGGAGCGGTTTTGTCGATCGTGAGCGCATAGGTACCGGGCTTGCCTACTTCTCCAGCGATCGCAACGTTAATAGCCTGAGCGCGATTGCTTGCGTTAGACGTGTAGGGTTGTGGATTTGCAGCGTTGCGAATCGCTGAAGCAACGGCTGGCAGGGAATTTTCGGGCACAGTTTGCGCTGGGGGCGGGGGTAACGGGGCAGACGAAGCGGACGACGGCGGCATTGGAGTTGAAACGATCGAAGTGCTAGCTAACGCGGGAAGCAGGGCGGACTGTGGCGCGTTTGTGGCGTTGCGATCGGCAGCAATAGCAGTGGCTCGAAGAAGCTGACGATGCACGTAAATTGCAGCATCAGCACGGGTAACAATATCACTCGGACGATTGAGCGAGGCGATCGACGGCAATTTCTGAGCGGCTTTTTTCAACACTGCCTTAAATTGAGCATCACTAATGCGGGCATCGGGTCGAAACGTGCCGTCTGTGAAGCCTTGCATAATGCCGCGCTGCATCAGCGCTTTAATACTGTTTTGGGCGCGGTGACCTTGCAGATCTTGAAATGCCGCTTGTGCGGGTGGCTTTTCTCGTGCAGACGGAAGCGCCTTTGGTTGGACAGGGGACAGTGTGCTTCCGATGCTGTCTGCCACGATCGCGTCGAGCGGAAGCGCGTTGACGTTGATCGGCGCGATCGGGGTCAAAAACTGAGGGGGAGTCGGCAGTTGGGGAGCTTTTACGACTGGGTTGAAGCTCGGAACGGGCACGTTTCCGGAGTTGTGCAGCGCATTAATCGGCGCAATGCTTTCTGGCTGAGCTAACGGCGGTACGCTTGAAACAAGAGGCTGCGTGAATAAGGGTCGCTTAGAAGCCGGATTCGGCGGAGCGGCGTTCGACGGAGTGACGTCTGAGCGCAAAAATTCCCGTGCAATCAGTGCAGAAAAGGCACTCAAAGCGAGAATAGAAACACGGGTAGGCGTTAATTTCATAGGCTCATCCGTCAGCTCGGCGACAAGGGAAAAGGCGTGTCAAAATGCAGGCAGCGTTTTACTTTTAGCATGTAGACTCTTTTAGTCCTACAACGCTTTTTGAGGCGATCAGGATGAATTTTGACGTAGACCCGTAAAGCTTTTTGGCAATGAAACAGCGTAGATGGATCGGTTGGTTGAGCGTTGGCAGTATTGGAGCGGTGCTTCTGGCGGTGGCGTGCTTAAAGCACGCGGCAAGTGAGCGATTGCCGAGCAAGCATTCGATCGAATCGACACTTCAGATTGATTCAAACAAGCAACCGCATTATCGGCGTTATTCGTTGCCAAACAGCGAAATTTATACGATCGGGCTGCCCGCTCAAAGTCGATTTCGGGTGTCGATCGCGCTTTCAGAAACAACGAGCACGATCGAGCAGTTTGCTCGAACAAATCGGGCGATCGCTGTTTTAAACGCTGGCTTTTTCGATCCCCAAAATCAAAAAACGACTTCGATCGCAATCAAAAACGGCAAGCTGATTGCCGATCCAAAACAAAACGAAGGCTTAACGGAAAACCCAACGCTGCAACCGTACCTAGCTCAGATTTGGAATCGATCAGAGTTTCGCCGATATCAATGTGGGCAAACGGTGAAATACGCGATCGTGCCGCGTTCGGCGATCGTGCCTGCGAATTGTGAATTAATCGATGCGATCGGGGGCGGCCCTCAGCTTTTACCGATTCTGACGGCTGAGACAGAAGGCTTTGTTGATCAAACCGCAAATCGTGATGCGATCGGAATTAATCAGCGCAATGCTCGAAGCGCGATCGGAATTTTGGGCGACGGCTCGATTTTATTAATCATGGCGGCGCAAAAATCGCATCGAACTGGAGTTTCGCTTCCTGAACTTACAGAGTTTATGAAGCGTTTAGGCGTTCAACAAGCGCTGAATTTGGATGGCGGAACATCGTCAGCGCTGTTCACACAAAATCAAACTGTTTATGGCAAGGTAGACAAAGACGGCAATCGGGTAAGTCGTTCTGTAAAATCGGCTATCTTAATACGCGATGAATAATTCGATTAACACCGAGCACGATTTTTACAAAACGGCGATTGCAACGCTACAAGCAAACGATTCAAAGTTGGCACCCATTATCGATCGCGTTGGATTTTGTACGTTAAATCAGAATCAGCATCAAGGCGACGTGATTGATTCGCTATCGCGATCGATCATATTTCAGCAGCTTTCGACCCGATCGGCCACGTGTATTTATCAACGCTTTCTACAACTTTATGACAATCCGAAACATTTAACTCCTGAAGACGTTCTCAATACGTCCGATGAAACGCTACGCAGTGTAGGATTATCGCGTCAAAAAATTGTTTATCTCAAAGATTTAGCGCAAACAGTGTTAACCGGATTACCAACGCTAGAAGAATTAAATCAACTCGATGATGAAACGATCGTGCAAACGCTAATCAAAATCAAAGGTATCGGACGCTGGACGGTGCAAATGCTATTAATTTTTCGACTGCATCGCCCGGATGTTTTGCCTGTTGATGATTTAGGAGTTCGATCAGCCCTTCGTCGCATTTATGAACTACCCGATCTTCCTGATAAAAAAACCGTTGAGCAAATCGGGCAAGCTTGGCAACCGTACCGCACGATCGCAAGTTGGTATCTTTGGCGCAGCTTGGATCTGCGTCCAAATATTGCAAATTCTTGAAATCCAGGGCGCTCTTTCTAGAATCGATCTAGACTTCAAAAGGCAAGATCAAGGATTGAGTTATGGATGTCAAAGCTGCGGTTGCGTTTGAAGCTGGAAAACCGCTTTCTCTAGAAACCGTGCAACTAGAAGCACCGCAAGCCGGAGAAGTATTGGTTGAAATCAAAGCGACCGGGGTTTGTCATACCGATGCTTATACGCTGTCTGGAGCCGATCCAGAAGGATTGTTTCCAGCGATTTTAGGGCACGAAGGCGCGGGCGTTGTGGTTGAAGTCGGTGAAGGCGTCAAGAGCGTTAAAGTCGGCGATCATGTGATTCCGCTCTACACACCAGAATGCCGGAACTGCGAATATTGCCTCAGCCGCAAAACAAATTTATGTCAAGCGATTCGAGTCACGCAAGGACGCGGCGTGATGCCCAACGGAACGAGTCGATTTTCGATCGACGGGCAAATGATTCATCACTACATGGGCACATCAACCTTCTCAAATTACACCGTTTTGCCAGAAATTGCGGTTGCAAAAATCCGCGCAGATGCCCCGTTTGAGAAAGTTTGCTTGATCGGCTGCGGCGTCACAACTGGACTTGGTGCCGTGGTGAATACCGCAAAAGTTGAACCTGGCGCAACCGTGGTGGTTTTCGGTTTAGGCGGCGTTGGATTAAACGTGATTCAGGCGGCGCGAATGGTCGGCGCAACTATGATCGTGGGCGTTGACCTCAATCCCGCAAAACGCGCTTTGGCTGAAAAGTTGGGCATGACGCATTTTGTGAATCCCAGCGCGATCGACGGGGATGTAGTACCTTACTTGGTGGAATTAACCAAAGGCGGAGCCGACTACAGCTTTGAATGCATTGGAAACGTGAACGTGATGCGTCAAGCGCTTGAATGCTGCCACAAAGGTTGGGGTGAAAGCATTATTGTAGGGGTTGCGGGCGCGGGGCAAGAAATTAGCACCCGCCCGTTTCAGCTTGTAACAGGGCGCGTCTGGCGAGGAACCGCGTTCGGAGGCGCAAGAGGACGAACCGACGTCCCGAAGATTGTTGATTGGTACATGGACGGCAAAATTAACATTGATGATTTGGTCACGAAAATCATGCCGATCGACGACATCAACAAAGCGTTTGATTTGATGCATCGCGGTGAAGTGATTCGCACTGTTTTAACGTTTTAATATGGATAACTCATTCAAACCCATTAGCAAATCGGTTTGCTTTGGTGGATCGATCGGCTTTTATTCGCATTCGTCCAGGGTTTGCAACAGCGAAATGAAGTTCTCGGTTTATCTTCCACCTCAAGCGACGGAAAAACCGCTTCCAGTGCTTTATTTTTTGTCTGGTTTAACTTGCACTGAAGAGAATTTTATGGCGAAAGCCGGAGCGCAACAGTTTGCGGCGAAATACGGCTTAATTTTAGTCGCGCCTGATACGAGTCCGCGCAATACCGGAACTGCTGGTGAAAACGATGATTGGGATTTTGGAACGGGTGCAGGCTTTTATGTCGATGCCACCGAAACACCGTGGAATCAGCATTACCGCATGTATAGCTATGTGGTTGAAGAATTGCCCGCGTTGATTGAGCAGCATTTTCCAGCAAGCGATCGACAAGGCATTTTCGGTCATTCGATGGGCGGTCACGGAGCGTTAGTTTGTGCGTTGCGAAATCCAACTCGATATCGATCGGTTTCAGCGTTTGCGCCGATTTGTCATCCGATGCAGTGTCCGTGGGGAGAAAAAGCGTTTTCGCGTTATCTTGGCTCAAACCGTCAGCATTGGCAGCGCTATGATGCGACCGAACTCGTTCGGGTTTCTTCGTTTGATGGAACGATATTGATCGATCAAGGCGATCGCGATCAATTTCTTGAGTCTCAGCTATTTCCCGAAGCATTCCAGAAAGCTTGCAGCGAGGTGAATCAGTCTTTGACGTTAAGAATGCAGCCTGGATACGATCACAGCTATTATTTCATTGCTTCATTGATCGAAGATCACATTCGTCACCATGCCAGAATTTTGCATGATTCATAATCCTTAAAAAATCGAATGAGGAGTGTTGCCCTTCTCCGTACTGGCGTATCAAATGTTCTAAATATCCGTAGAATTTTCTACGAACACAGATTCGATCGTGCCTACAATATGCCAGAAACATTTGAACGACGATCATGAACCTAAATCGCATCGCCACGGGCACGCAAGCCACGCCGCTTAGCGCTGTACGCAACAATCAAGCTTTTACAAAAGAAGTTCAACAACGCTTAATTTCGCTTGGGTTTCAACCGGGAACGATCGATGGCATTTGGGGAAATCGCACTCAAACCGCTTTTATCGCCTTTGCTACACGCAACCAACTCAAAGCCGACGAAATCAGCCCCCGCGCTGCCCAAATCTTGCTGAAAATCACGCCAAAGCCTGCCCCAAACTCGCTTCAGCCCGAAAAGCCTGTTTCCCCTGCGCCACCCTACGCCAGCGCTACCCAACCGCTACCCGTTAATCTAAGAGCGATCGCAGCCGATCGCTTGATTTGGAAGCTCGATCGCATCACGACCAGCGATCTTCTTGCGCGTCAAGTTCAACAAAGTCTTGATGCAATGGGGCATTATCAAGGCGCGATCGACGGCATTTGGGGCAATGGAACGCAATCCGCTTATGCCGAATTTTCCAGGACTTATAAATTTGATGCAACCGAGCTTTCTCCGCAAGCGGCGCTGTTGCTGCTAGAGCCTGCGGTGCCAGAAATCCCGATTGTGCGACCGATTCGACGATTAAGCGATCAAGATTATCGCACCGTGGCGCAGTTGATCGGGTGTTCTGTCGCAGCAGTGCGGGCGGTAATCGAGGTTGAAGCTGCCGGATCAGGGTTCTTGAATGACGGTCGCCCGAAAATTTTATTTGAAGCGCACTGGTTCTCGGATTTTACCGATGGACGCTTTGATAACAGCAACGACGATATTTCGAGTCCGGTTTGGAACCCAGATCTTTATGTTGGTGGTGCAGGTGAGTGGGATCGCCTTTATCGTGCAGTGCGTCTAGGCCGTGAAGCCGCGTTGAAGTCGGCTTCTTGGGGATTAGGCCAAATTATGGGCTTTAATTATCAATCAGCAGGGTACGCGAGCGTCGAAGCGTTTGTGTGCGATATGCACCAAAGCGAAGGCAAACAGCTTGCAGCAATGTTCAACTTTATCAAAAGCAACCAGCTCGATCAATTCTTGATCAATCAAGATTGGGCGGGATTTGCGCTGCGCTATAACGGCGAAAGCTATCAAGCCAATCGCTATGATGAAAAGCTCGCTGAAGCGCACGATCGCTGGTCAAACGCCGCTTAAAGCCAATGCTGCGGATAAGTTCTTCCGGGTGCGAGGTTATTAAAGGCGATCGTACACAGCACAATCACGATCGATCCTGCCAAAACCGGAGCGAGCAAAAAATCCCAAGATGCATTGCTCATAACGCCCACTAGAGCCACCGCGCCACCGGGAGGATGAAGCGTTCGCGTTAATTGCATGAGCTTAATTGTGGTTGCAACTGCTAACGCCATCACCCAGGGCGCGGTTCCCCAAAATTGCACCATTAAAATACACACGATCGCGCCTAACAAGTTGCCGCCAATAATGTTCCGGGGTTGCGCAAGCGGACTATCGGGAACGGCAAACACTAAAACGGCGGTTGCACCAAACGGGGCAGCGATCATCGGGGCGTTGGTGTGAACCGAAAGATACGCTAAAGCTGCAATTCCTAAAAAACTGCCAAGCCACGAAAATAAAACTTGTGAATAAGAAAACTTGGGTTGATAAGCAAACCCCCGAACCGCTCTTTTAGAGTTTTGCAAGTGCGGCTGTCTAGATTTCGATAAAAAATTTGAGCAATTAACGCGCTTAAAAATAGACGTCATGGCGACATTGCGAAAAATCCAGGGCTGAGCCAGTTTGATCGGTGAAGCTGCACATTGCTTTCACTGATGTCAGCATACCTTGATAATTTATCGGAAAGAAGACAAATCGTAGCTGAATATACAGATTTATTTTTTATGCATTTGATTCAGTTTGGGTTATGTCTGAATGAATCGATTTTTTAGATTGCAGCCAGCCCGCCAGCAATCCAGCCACGATCGCAGGCTGTTCTAAGTTTGCCAACACGCCCACATTCGCGATCGTCTGAAATTTCTGCACCGTCGGATTAACTGACGCTAAACGCCGCCCTAAATTCACATCGGTAAACTGTGCTTTTTCGCCCCACAAAATCGCCGTAGGCACAGTTAACTGCGGCAAATACAGCGACAAATCAAAATACAAATCGCCGCGCAAAAATGCCAGCGCTGCATATTCAGCGTTTGGTTGCTGAGCCGAATAAAGATAAGCGTTCACCATTTCGTTGGTGATGCGATCGCGATCGGCAAACAAAAATTGCTCTAGGAAATTCCGCACGGCTAAATCGTTTGTCGCGCCAACCGTGTAGATGAATCGATCAAGCAACGGAATCTCTAAAAACTGCGACGGCAATCGACGTCCCGCATCTTGCCCAAAATCCGAAAAGCCTGACGGACACACGAGAAACAACGATTCAAACAATTCTGGCTTTTGCGTTGCCAATCGAATTGCAAATCCGCCTGTTAATGTCGATGCAACGACGGTAACCGGAGTCGGCGCGACTTGCTGAAGAAATTCCGCGATCGTGCTTGTGTAGTCGTCGATGCGATAGTTGCGCACCGGATGATTTGAATTGCCCCATCCGATCAAATCCGGAGCGATCACGCGATGGGTGTTTGCAAAGGCTGCAAACACTTTCGACCATTCGTAAGCCGACGAACCGCCGCCGAAGCCGTGCAGAAACACGATCGTCGGTTTCGAGTCGTCGGTCGTCCAGGGTGCGCCGACAGGTGTGTAATATGCCATTGCGCCCAGTCCGGTTTGCGCGGTTCTCTGTCCAAATCCAACCGGGAGATATTGCAGCATAAGCGGTTCTGTAAATCTTCACCCCGATTGAAGCAAATTGCAGCAGCGATGCCCATCCCCCAAACGCCCGATTTGGATTGACTAGAATTGAAATAGCCCTGATCAAAAGCATTATCATGACGAATAGAACGCAATGGGATTTTAATCGCTTTGTTCAAACGCTCGATTATTTTGAAGCAATCCCGATCGTAAGCTGGCTACAAAAGCAATTTCAACCCCGCCCAACGCCACAAGCCGATCTTAAAACTGCGACCGAAACCGACATGATTTTGTTTGACTTTAGCAATGGGTCGATCGAGATTCGCAATACGTGGGGTGCACTCGATGACGTCGTAATGGGCGGCGTGAGCGATAGCACGATTCGGATTGAAAACGGCGCGGCTATATTTTCTGGCAATGTTTCCACCGCGAATTCTGGCGGTTTTGCGTCGGTTCGTACCCGAAACTTTGAACCTGCGATCGATCTTTCCGCTTACACGGGAATCGAACTTCAGGTTAAAGGCGACGGCAACCGTTATAAATTCCTAGTACGCGACAGCGACGGGTGGGATAGCGTTGGCTATTCGCAGTCGTTTGATACGGTTCAAGACGAATGGATTACCGTCAAAATCCCGTTTGCTGAAATGATTCCGGTGTTTCGAGCAAAGACGTTATCGAATCAATTGATTCAGAAAAGCAGTCTACGATCGCTGCAATTAATGCTGAGTAAATTTGAGTATGATGGCGCACTCAATCCGCACTTTCAAACTGGCGCGTTTGCACTCGCTGTTAGCAAGATTGCAGCGTACTGCTAATCGGCGGCGGCACATCACCGAAAAGCCAAAATTTCTCTTCTTGAACGAAGGGCTTGAATAATTGGCTTGCACGAGAACGATCGCCCGTCTACAATGCAGTGCTAAGCGATTTTTCTCTAAGCCCTTGCAGTATTATCAGCCGCTCCTTCCGAATCTCACGGTTAATCGACGCAATTCTGACTCTAATCACATTCGAGATCAGGATCGATCGGCGCACAATTGGTACCGATTTGTGCTGTCGTTTCCGCCGCACTTGGTACAGGAGTATTTAAACAAATTTGGAATTGGCGACGATCAGCGAGTGCTCGATCCGTTTTGTGGAACCGGGACGACGGTTGTGGAGTGCAAAAAGCTGGGGATTGAAAGCGTTGGCGTTGAAGCGAATCGAATGGCGTGGTTTGCCGGAAGCGTAAAGCTCGATTGGACGCCGAACCCCGATCGATTAATCGCGCACGCAGAAGCGATCGCTTGCGCTGCCGAGCAAACGACACAAGACCCGTTAGAGCAAACGTCAACGCTACGAGAATTATCTGAAGAAAAGCTGCAACTGCTGTTAAAAAATTCGATTAGTGAACGACCCTTACACAAAACGCTAATTCTGTTAGAGCAAATCGAGCAACATCGCGATCAGCAGTTTTATCAACATGAACGGTTAGCGTTAGCAAAAAGCTTGGTGTATTCGATCGCGAATCTGAAATTTGCGCCCGAAGTCAGCGTTGGTAAACCGAAAATCGATGCGCCAGTTGCACAGCTTTGGTTTAATGAGATTTATCAAATTACTGAAGATTTGCGCTATCTACAAACGCTTCCCGATACGCCCGCGACGATTTATCATGCCGATTCTCGTCGTCTTTTAGATGTATTGCAGCCAAACTCGATCGACGTTGTGATCACGTCGCCGCCGTATCCCAACGAGAAAGACTACACGCGCACTACGCGATTAGAATCCGTCTTACTGGGATTTATCCAAAACAAAGCCGATTTACGCGCCCTTAAACGAGAATTGATGCGATCGAATTCGCGCTGCGTTTACAAAGGTGATGACGACGATCGCTGGGTCGAAAATCATCCAGAAATTCAACGGATTGCAAACGCGATCGAAGCGCGTCGCATTGAGTTGAAAAAAACAAGCGGCTTTGAGCGGCAGTATGCCCGCGCTACGAAACTTTATTTTGGCGGCATGGCGAAACATTTAGCCGATTTGCGGCAGGCGTTACGTCCGGGTGCTCAACTAGCTTACGTCGTGGGCGATCAAGCGTCGTATCTGCGCGTGATGATTCGCACCGGAGAACTCCTTGCCGATATTGCCGAAAAACTCGGTTATGAAGTGGTCAACATTGATTTATTTCGCACGCGCCTTGCAACCGCAACCAAAGAGCAATTGCGCGAAGAAGTCGTCGTTTTGAAGTGGAACGGAAACTAGAACGAGGGAAACGGAACGATCCAAAGCAAGATGAAGCCCACAATCGCTAATCCGATCGCAACGCCGCTCACCTTGATTCGATTTTGCCAATCCTGCGGTGAATCGATGGGCAACAGCCAAAATAAAAAACTCGCAACGGTCATCAAGCTTCCTAAAATGATTGCTGTGCCCCCGATCCACGACACAATCAACCAAAGAACCGTATTCACGGTTTAGACATCATAAACGCGGCATTCTGCGGCGTCGGGGCGTTCTTCGCAGTAGCGATCAAAGCTCGATTTCTGGTCAACCTGCCGATGAGAAATTTCCGCTTGAACTTCCTCGACCGCATCCCATGCAACCGCACACTCGGTTGAAACTGCGCCGTTGGTGCTGCAAGCCGTCCGAGCTTGATTAATTAACTCTTCGAGCCGTTGATCGATCGACGCATTGCCGTTTTCTAGTTGAGCCATTCTATTCACCTCTATTAAAGAAATTTGAGTCCTTACTGTTTAGTCTGCACTCGTTTTTTGATGGTTCTGAAACTTACTTTTTAATTTAACGATCCGATTCCATTCCAAATTGGCACCGCAGGCAGATCTTGAAGGTTCAAATTTAGCAGCAAAACTTAATAAAGGACCGATCGCAAATCTCATCACCCCCTTTTGGTAGGATTGTTTACTGAGACCGCTCGTGGAAACGGCGAAAAATCAGCAGTTGGAGGACTACTTCGTGGAAAACACGCTTGGGTTAGAAATTATTGAAGTCGTAGAACAAGCGGCGATCGCTTCGGCTCGACTTATGGGCAAAGGCGACAAAAACGAAGCCGATCGCGTGGCAGTCGAAGCAATGCGCGAACGCATGAACAAAATTTATATGCGCGGTCGAATCGTGATCGGAGAAGGGGAGCGCGATGATGCGCCGATGCTCTACATCGGTGAAGAAGTGGGAATTTGTTCGCAGCCCGACGCCGAAAAATTCTGTAACGTCGATGAATTAATTGAAATTGATATCGCCGTTGACCCGTGCGAAGGAACGAACCTTTGCGCCTACGGTCAACCCGGATCGATGGCCGTGCTGGCCATTTCCGAAAAAGGCGGCTTGTTTGCAGCACCCGACTTTTACATGAAAAAGCTCGCAGCCCCTCCGGCTGCAAAAGGCAAAGTTGATATTAATAAGTCAGCAACCGAAAACTTGAAAATCTTGTCGGAATGCCTCGATCGCGGAATCGACGAACTCGTGGTCGTGGTGATGAAGCGCGATCGACACAACGAATTAATCAAAGAAATCCGCGAAGCAGGCGCACGAGTTCAATTAATCAGCGATGGCGATGTGGGCGCGGCGATTAACTGCGGCTTTGCGGGAACGAATATTCACGCGCTGATGGGCATCGGTGCCGCTCCTGAAGGTGTGATTTCGGCAGCAGCGTTGCGCTGTCTCGGCGCTCACTTCCAGGGACAGCTTATTTATGATCCAGAGGTTGTGAAAACCGGACTAATCGGAGAATCGAAAGAAGCGAATATCGCTCGCCTCAAGGAAATGGGCATCACCGAGCCGGATAAAGTGTACACCGCAGAAGAACTGGCATCGGGTCAAACCGTGCTGTTTGCGGGTTCGGGCATTACTCCGGGTAACATCATGAACGGGGTGCGCTTCTTTAAAGGCGGCGCAAGAACCCAAACGCTCGTAATTTCGAGTCAATCGAAGACGGCGCGATTTGTAGACACGATTCATATGTTCGACCAACCAAAGATCGTTCAACTGCACTAAATGCGAGAATAAGGGATGAGGGATGAAGCGATTTTGATTCTTACCGATCAAAGCAGTTCTCTTCTTTCTCATCCCTTGCTTATTCCCTTCACCGTTTCGAGATAATAGAGTGTCTTTTTAATATGAACATTGCTGTTGTTGGGCTAAGTCATAAGACGGCTCCCGTCGAAGTTCGAGAAAAACTAAGTATCCCAGAACCCGTGTGCGATCGCGCGATCGCCGCGCTGTGCAATTTTCCTCACATCGAAGAGGTCGCTGTTCTCAGCACCTGCAACCGTTTAGAAATTTATCTAGTCACAACGGAAACTGAGCAAGGTATCCGCGAAGTCACTCAGTTTCTTTCTGAGCACAGCAAGCTTCCGTCATCGAGTCTGCGCCCGTACCTTTTCACGCTGCTGCACCAAGATGCGGTCATGCACCTGATGCGCGTTTCAGCCGGACTGGATAGCTTGGTGCTCGGTGAAGGGCAAATTCTCGCGCAGGTCAAGCATTGCCACAAGCTCGGACAGCAGCACAACGGCGTCGGTCGGATTCTAAATCAACTGTTTAAGCAAGGAATCTCCGCCGGAAAGCGCGTTCGGACTGAAACCAGCATTGGAACCGGAGCCGTTTCAATTAGCTCGGCGGCGGTTGAACTGGCACAAATGAAAACCGAAAACCTCGCCGATAATCGCATTACGATCGTCGGGGCTGGAAAAATGTCGCGCTTGCTTGTGCAGCATTTACTTTCTAAAGGTGCGACCAATATTGTGATTCTGAATCGATCGATGGATCGCGCCCGCGAACTTGCGAGCCAGTTTCCTGATGCACCGTTGCGACTCTTGCCGATCGCCGACATGATGGACGCGATCGCGCAGTCGGATATTGTCTTTACAAGCACGTCTTCGACCGAACCAATTCTCGATCGCGCTAAGCTTGAAGCGGTTCTCGATCCGATTCAAGCGTTGATGCTGATTGATATCGCCGTACCGCGCAACGTGGCAACCGATGTGAACGAACTGCCCTTAGTACGGGCGTTTAACGTAGACGACCTCAAGGCGGTGGTGGCGCAAAATCAAGAAAGCCGTCGGCAAATGGCAATGGAAGCAGAAGCCTTGCTTGATGAAGAAGTCGACGCTTTTGATGGCTGGTGGCGATCGCTCGAAACGGTTTCTACAATCAGCAGCTTGCGCGATAAAGTCGAAACGATTCGGGCGCAGGAGCTTGAGAAAGCCTTATCGAGATTGGGAACTGAGTTTGGCGATCGCCATCGGGAAGTGATCGAAGCGCTGACCAAAGGAATTGTGAACAAAATTCTGCACGATCCAATGGTGCAGCTTCGCGCTCAGCAAGACATCGAAGCCCGCCGCCGAGCAATGGAAACGCTGGAAGTGTTGTTTAACTTAGAATCACCGCAGGTACGCGCTTAAGCTTTTCACTCTTCCTTGACGTTACTGTGCACGCACAAGCCTCTTGATCGGTCATGGCTTGGATCTTCGCTCCCCAAATACGTGAGTTCGGGTTATCGATAAACGCAGGCGCGACTGCTATTAGCTTCGCGCATTGCCTGCGGCAACGCGGCTACACAAACGAAGTCCCTCTGCGGGGACTGGTCTTGACCATTCGCTCTTAACCCGCAAAGGCGGGTTTTGTCTGTGTAGCCGCGGTTTTAACCGCACCCGCATCTGAGGCAACGACCCGCCCATCCACCGATTCAGGCTCGATTCAAGCCATTTGTTAGCCCGAACTCACGTTAAATAGGTCAAAACTGGGGACTTTGAACGCTCAGAACTTGAAGAACTTCCGAGCGTTCAGAGTCCCCCGATTCGGGGGATTTAGGAAGCTGACGAAACGAAGCAACGATCAATTTGTGCGTACACAGTAGCTCCCATCAAGGGGGAGAGGGTGAACTTAAGAACGCTAGTAGTTGTAAGGATTTTTCGGTTCTGGAATCGGTTTAAGCGAAGCAGCTTGAACCGTAAGCTGTCGTTTGCCCGCTAAGTTTTCCGTGATCATCGTGCCTTCGATCGACACCCAAGAATCAACCTGGTAATCGTTCCGGTTTCCGCTTGTCAACTTCACGGGCAGACTGACCGGATAAGCATCCGCCGCACAGCACGTAATCACAAACCGAGTCGCGAGAAAATACTGTTCGGGTAAATTCTGCGGATAAACCACAAATCCTTCGATTTTCGCTTTTTGTCCGGTGTAGGCGTCGGGTTCGGGATACACCTGAAGCGTCCGAATCCAATCGATTAAACTTTTATCTTCAGTTTTTGCCGACGCCTGAAACGATTGCGGCTTGACGCGAGTTAAGGTAATTGCTTCATTTACGCCCCGATCGATCGCCGTTTGACTTGCAAAAGCGCGAGGCGTGATCAGCAATCCGGCGATCGCAACAATTAGCATCACAACACTGCTCATCGCAGGCGGAAACAGCGTTAAATGCTGCGGTGGCGGAGCGATGCGAACCGAGCGCGACGCCCGCCACACAAACCAGCCTTTCATTGATGCAACGAGCAGAAGTGCGATCGCCGCCACGACGGTCAGCCACTTATAGTTGGGGTGAATCAGCAAAAACAATTCACCCGTCAGCCAAAACTTAAGCAACGCTACGCCCCACGCCGCGATCGCAATTACATCCAACCAGGGGCTAACCGTGCGGAAAATTCGCGTCATCACTGAATTAACTCACAAATAGATTGACGAACAACGAGCACAGAAACGTTAACTGAGCCGCCAATACAAACAGATAAATGATTGCTCTCGGTTTAAAAATCGAAGCCAATAAGCCAACGCCTTTGAG
This sequence comes from uncultured bacterium, assembly GCA_964250455.1. Taxonomy (GTDB): domain Bacteria; phylum Cyanobacteriota; class Cyanobacteriia; order Leptolyngbyales; family Leptolyngbyaceae; genus CAXUFL01. The sequence continues at coordinate 50,256 of CAXUFL010000003.1, read as the reverse complement.
ATCGATCATCGGGCCAAACACTAAAAAGGCAACGATCGATCCGGTTGTAAACGTTGAAGCAAACGACAGCGCAAAAAACGAATCCACAGTTGAGCAAATCGAAACGACGCCCGCCAAAAGCAGCATCGCCAGAATCGAAGTGACTGAATCTTGTCCTAAGCTGAGAATCACTTCACGGGGAACAAAGACCTGGAGCAAAGCCGCGATCGCGCTTCCCAACACCAAAACGCCACCTAATTCACGCATTTCCTGCACGGTATTATCGAGCAAAAGTCGCAATCGATAGTTCATCGGCTTAACGCTTGTGCCGCCCCATGCCGCGTTCGGTGCTGCCATTGCCGCTTGCAGTTCGTTTGGATCGGTAATTAAAGGTTTTGCCGACTGTCCGAGAAAATACGTTCCCGACTGAAGAAGCGGTGAAGCAGGAGACGCACTCGACGTTGGGGGCGCTTCTTGTCGGCGCGATAAAACAGCCGCAATGCCCGACTGCAACAAAGGACGCATATCTTTTTGATAGCTAAAAACGGCTCCGACGATCGTCGCAATCAGCAGCGAAAAGCCGATGCGATAAAAAACAACTTCGGGCTGATCGCGAAACGCCGTCCAGGTTGCCCAAAATACGATCGGGTTAATCGTTGGCGCGGCAAGCAAAAAGCCGATCGCCACGGAAACAGGCGCACCCTGCATTAAAAGCCGCCGCGCAACGGGAACGTTACCGCATTCGCACACCGGAAACAAAAAGCCAATGCAGCTTCCAACAAACGCGCCTAAAAGCGGATTTTTTGGCAAAATAGCAACGAGTTGCCGTTCATCCACAAAAAATTGAAGCAATCCAGAAAACAAAACCCCTAATAACAAAAAGGGAATTGCTTCGACAAGCAAACTCAAAAAGAGCGTAAACGCACTAGTCAGTTGAGCCATTCAGCAAGCGGATGACAAAAAGAGATTGAGGGGATCATAGCTTAATTCAGAATCGACGCAACGGATCGATCGTGATTTATGCCCTGGCTTTAAGGAACACCGAGGAACGTGGATTGTCTTCCGGCCTCTTATCTTGACGTCAGCGATCGCACCACAATCTATATTCAAGCTGAAATCCTTTTCCACAACTTAATAAAAGGAGATACAGTAATGGGTTGAAGCCGGATCGAGATTTTGCGCTCACATCCGGAGTTATTCAGACGGATGACGAAATCAGTCAGTTCTCAAAAATCTGAGAAAAGCGACCTTCAGCCGTCAGAAGTTCGTTAAAGATTTGTAAACTATAAAGCAGGCAAATTTTAGGTGCCGCATTTTCTGAGGAGTCCCGTATGAAGCATCTGGTTACTGTTGAGCGCTCCTGTCTGATAGGTCACACAGTGGCGTTAGCGTTTGGATTGGCAGGATTACTGCTTGTGCTTCCAAATCCAGAATTTATCGCCGCACTCCCGACGTTTGGACAAACGGCGTTTGGCTGGAGCATGGCAAACGGCGGAGTGGCTTACATTCTGTTGGGAGCGGTTACGGTTGCGCTGTTTGCCTATCGGACTCTGGGAGTAAGACACTGGCTGGCGTTTATGGTGCCGTCGATCGTGTTATCGCTGGGTAGCGAACTGTTGGGCACGAGTACTGGCTTTCCGTTTGGAGCTTATGGCTATTTGAACGGATTGGGCTACAAAATCGCGGGATTGGTGCCGTTTACGATTCCGTTGTCGTGGTTTTATGTGGGTTTTTGCTGCTATGTGTTGTCGCGAGTTGGACTCGAAAATCTGAAATTGCCCAAGTGGGTGCAGTTAAGCGGGGCGATCGCGCTCGGTTCTTTGCTGCTGACTGCGTGGGATTTTGTGCTTGATCCAGCGATGAGCCAAGCGCCTTACCCGTTTTGGGAATTCGGCGAAGTCGGCGCGTTTTTTGGAATGCCGTATCGCAATGTGAGCGGCTGGTTGGGAACTGGTGCGCTTTTCATGACGGTGGCTTCGCTGCTGTGGGGGAAAGCCCCGCTTCGCTTAAGTCGATCGCAGTTAATCACTCCGCTAGTGATTTATTTAATCAACTTTGCGTTTGGTGCGATTATTACGGTTACAGAACTCGACGCCCGCTACTGGATTCCGACTTCGATGAGCATTATGCTTGGCGTAGTGCCTGCGATCGCGCTTTGGTGGTTTGCTAAACCCACTTCAAGCGATGATTCGATCAAGAGCGCTGTCTCGCAATCGGTGACGCCTCGCGACACGGACGTCACCACCGTTGCCGTTAGCGTTCCTCAAAAATAAATTCGCAAGAGGCGTCCGGGTTGGGCGTCTCTTTATAACTTCACTCAACAAGGACGGGTTAAGCGATTGACGGGTTTAATAAATTGCCTGGGTGTGATTGATTCCCAGGCTTTTGCGTTTTTAAGAGAAGATGCGTTTTTCCTGGGAGTGTTGATTTTTCAGGTTCCCGCCGTGGCGATTTTGCTGTCCCGGTTGCTTAAAGGTGCCGTGCGTCGTCCGCCGCTACAGCCGTGTGAAGCGCGTCCAGAATTTTTGGGTGCCGTGAGTATTGTGGTTCCAACGCTCAACGAAGCAAAGCGGATATCGCCGTGTTTAGAAGGATTGACGCGGCAAACTTACGAAGTGCGGGAAACGATCGTCGTGGATAGTCGATCAACCGATGGCACTCCGGATTTAGTCAGGCAAGCTCAGCAAACCGATTCTCGCTTTCGCATTATCAACGATGACCCGTTACCGCCCGATTGGGTCGGTCGTCCGTGGGCGCTTCACACTGGATTTCTGGCAAGCTCTCCGCGCAGCGAATGGATTTTAGGAATTGATGCCGATACGATTCCGCATCCGAGTTTGGTGTGTAGCCTGCTCGAAACGGCGATCGCTGAAAATTTTGATCTAATTACGCTATCGCCACGATTTATTCTGAAATATCCGGGCGAACTGTGGCTTCAGCCCGCGTTACTGATGACGTTGGTGTATCGGTTTGGGGCGGCAGGCGAACGGAATTCTTCGCCTGATCGCGTGATGGCGAATGGGCAATGTTGCTTTGTGCGGCGATCGCTGTTAGAAAAATTAGGCGGCTACACCAGCGCTAAAAACTCGTTTTGCGATGACGTGACGCTGGTGCGAAATGCGGCGGCAACGGGCGCGAAAGTGGGCTTTCTGGACGGAGCCAAAATTTTCAAAGTGCGAATGTACGAAGGCATGGCGGAAACCTGGACAGAATGGGGTCGATCGCTTGATCTCAAAGATGCCTCAACTCCGGGTCAGGTGTGGGGTGATGTGGCGTTTTTGTTTGCCGTTCAAGCTTTACCGTTGCCGATGCTAATCGGGTCAGCTTGGCTTGTGAGCAACGGCAATACGACGCTGCCTGCTTTAGTCGCGCTTGGCTTAAATGGATTTCTAGTCGCAATGCGCATCGCGTTGAATTGGGCGGTGTTGCCATCTTATGATTGTTCTTCGGCAACCGGAGCCTGGTTATTCTGGCTGTCTCCCTTAGCCGATCCCTTAGCAGCCGTGAGAATTTTCCTTTCCTCGCTGCGGAAGCCGAAGCAGTGGCGAGGCAGAACTTATGGCGGATAACGTGACGCTGCTCGGAGTTGCGGGCAGTTTAGCGGCGGGACTGGCAACCGGAGCAGGCGCATTACCTGTCTTTTTTATTAAACGCATCAGCTCAGAGCTGCAAGGAATGATGCTTGGCTTTGGCGCGGGCGTGATGTTAGCCGCCACTTCATTTTCGCTGCTGCTTCCAGGCATCGAAGCCGCGCAAACGCAGACTCAAAATCGATTTGCGTCGGGGCTGATCATCGTCGCAGGCGTTTTAATCGGGGGTGCGTTTTTGTGGCTCGGAAATCGCTATTTTCCGCACGAGCATTTTTCAAAAGGGGCAGAAGGCGCAAACGTCGATCGACTGCGACAAGTGTGGCTGTTTGTAATCGCCATTACGCTGCACAACTTTCCTGAAGGATTAGCCGTTGGGGTAGGATTTGGCGGCGGCGATGTTGCCAACGGATTAACGCTGGCGTTGGGAATCGGCTTGCAGAACTTTCCAGAAGGATTAGTCGTTGCGATCGCGCTTCTTGCCGAGGGCTACCGCAAACGCGACGTATTTGGCATTGCGCTGATGACCGGACTGGTTGAGCCAGTAGGCGGATTGATCGGGGCAGGCATTGTGTCGATCGCGACTGCGGTTTTGCCCTGGGGCATGGCGTTTGCCGCAGGGGCAATGCTGTTTGTGATCAGCGATGAAATCATCCCCGAATCGCACACCTTAGGACGCGAACAGCAAGCCACGATCGGCGTCATGGTCGGCTTTGTGTTGATGATGTTTCTCGATGTCACGCTGGGCTAATTGTTTCAGATTGTTGCAACCGAGTTCGGCAACGGCTGAACCGTCCCCAGACCATAGTAAATTGAGGAAAATTGACCCCTCCGCTTAAGGCACCCTGGGCATTATTTCTTTAATGCTTTTGCTTTTAAGCGTCGTTCACTTTTCATAACAAAAGGAAAAGAACAGTCATGGTTCAACGTGGTTCTAAAGTCCGCATTTTGCGCAAAGAATCTTACTGGTATCGCGATGTCGGTACCGTTGCGTCGATCGACCAAAGCGGCGTTAAATATCCGGTGATCGTGCGCTTCGATCGCGTGAACTACACGGGTTACAGTGGCAGCGCTTCGGGCGTGAACACCAATAACTACGCGCTCAACGAACTCGAAGAAGTCGAGCCACCCGCAAAGAAAGCTGGGGCAGCCGCTGCAAAGCCCGCCGCAAAGCCTGCTGCAAAACCCAAGAGCGAATAACGCGCTCTTGGTCTGCAACTTCTGGAAACTAGCACTCTCGATCGAGCAGAACTCTGATTTTCAGATGCGCCTGCTCGATTTTTTTTACACACGCAGCCAGTCGAATAAGCTTTGTACGGTTAGCGTGAAGTCGATCGCGTGTGGCACCGTCAACTGCATACTCGCTTCGTCATAAAGCGCCGAGGGTTGATCCGGCAAGTAAACGAATACACACTGTTCGGCAGGATCGATTAGCCACCCCATTTGCGTCCCGTACTTCAAGCAGTGAAAAATATTTCTCGTCACTTTGGTTTGATTCTGATCCGGAGAAAGAATTTCAATCGCCCAATCTGGAGCGAGTGGAAAAACGTTTTCAACGCTTCCGTTTTCTTTGCGCGGAATTCGAGCGGATCGAAACACTGAAATGTCAGGCACGATCGATGTTCCTCCAAACGTGCAGCGCAGTTCTGTAAACGCTCGTGCGCTTTGATTTGCTTTGACAACAGAATTGATCGCGGGTGCTAACTCGGTTTGAATTGCGCTATGCTCACCTTGAGGCATTGGTTTTTGAATGATTTGTCCGTCAATGTACTCGCAGGCAGGCTCTGTTTCAGGAAGCGCCAAAAATTCTTCGAGCGTCAGAACTTGAGGAGGAGTTTGTACCCTCTAAAGTTCCCTTTGAAAGCTTTGAGATCAGTGCTTGCTATTTTACAAAAATGTTTCTGATTTGTAATTTTCTGTGCCAGAACTCCCAGAAGTTGAAACGGTTCGTCTTGGTCTAAATCAAGTCACGCTGCATCAAGCGATCATCGGCGGCGAAGTTTTGCTCGATCGCACGATCGCCTATCCGTCTTCGATCGAATTTCTGAGCGAAATCAAGCATCGATCGATCACAGAATGGCATCGCTTCGGTAAATATCTACTGGCGAAGTTAGCGCCTGCGGGATGGTTAGGCGTGCATTTGCGCATGACAGGTCAGCTTTTGTGGCTAGATCAATCTGAGCCATTGCACAAACATACGCGAGTCCGATTTTTCTTTGAGAACGATCGAGAATTGCGGTTTGTGGATCAGCGCACGTTCGGTCAGATTTGGCTTGTAAGCGACGATCTCGATCCAAAAACAATTATCACCGGACTGCAACGGTTGGGACACGAACCATTCTCCGAAGACTTTTCAACCGAGTATCTAATTCAACAGTTTAGAAATCGGCGGCGTCCGATTAAAAATGCCTTGCTGGATCAATCGCTGGTGGCTGGAGTGGGCAACATTTACGCCGATGAAGCTTTGTTTCTAAGCGGCATTCATCCCGAAACGCTTTGTGCGGATCTTAATGCGACTCAAATTAATCGGCTACGCGACAACGTGATTCGCGTTTTGAAAGACAGCATCGCGGCACGCGGCACAACGTTTAGTGATTTTCGCGATGTGTCGGGCGTAAACGGAAATTACGGCGCGATGGCTTGGGTGTATGGGCGCGACGGCAATGCGTGTCGAACCTGTCAAACTTCGATCGAGCGCGTCAAACTAGCGGGTCGATCGTCGCACTTTTGCCCGATCTGTCAACCGAAGTCGCAATCGATCTAAGTCAACGAATCGTGAGTCTGTACAACAAAGTAAAAAAGCGACAGCATTTAGACAGTCATCAAATTATTTGGAAGCGATTACATAAATGTACTGTAGGGTTCAGTTCGGTCACACTCCCAAAGACAAACTAGAGGCGCAAGTGGAATCGTTCCTGAATCAGCCTCGATCGGCAATATTACAGCGTGATTTTGATGACTGAAGCAATGACGAATTTGCAATCCTCGATCGACTTGACACAGCCCTGGACTTGGACGATCGGCAATCAACCCTTGATTGCCGCCGCCATTCATGACGGACATCGGGTGCGTGAAGAAGTGGCAGCCCATTTCGCGATCAAGTGGAGCGATCGGCGTCGCGAAGAAGACCCCTTTACTGCCCAATGGACGCCGATCGCTCAAACTCGTGTCATTGTGCAGCGATCGCGCTTTGAGGTCGATCTCAATCGTCCCCGTGAAAAAGCAATTTATCATCAGCCGCAAGATGCGTGGGGTTTGCAAATTTGGAATCAACCGTTGCCTGAATCGCTGATCGCTCGATCGCTGGCGCAATACGATGCGTTTTATGCGGAGTTAGCGCAAGTGTGCCGTAGCTTAGAGGCTCAGTTTGGGCGCTTTGTGATTTTGGATCTGCATACCTACAATCACTGCCGCAACGGGCGAGTTGCCGCCCCCCGCGACAATCCTGAAATCAACCTCGGTACAAAAACGCTCGGTTCTTTTGGAAGTTTGCGAAACGATCGAGCCTACTGGTCGCCAGTAATCGATCGAGTCTTGGTCGAGCTACGCCAATTTGATTTTCTGGGACGTCAGCTTGATGTGCGTGAGAACGTAAAATTCGGCGGTGGGCACATGGCGCGATGGGTTCACCAGCACTTTCCACGATCGGCTTGTGTGTTATCGATCGAGGTCAAGAAATTTTTTATGAATGAATGGACGCATGATCCGGATCTAAGACAACTCGATGCGGTTTATCAAGCTTTGCATTCAACCGTTCCCGGCATCTTGGAAGAATTACAGTACTTGAACTGACGTGAGTTCGGGATTACAAATCACTTGAATGGAGTCTGAATCGGTGGATGGGCGGGTCGTTGCACAAACCGCGCCCACGGTTATCGATTAACCCAAACTCACGTTAAGAGTACGTTCGGTAAAAAACAGGAAACTCTAGAAAAAAACCTCCAGGGTTTTCCTAGAGGTTTTTTTCTAATCAATTCAGAAGTTACCAACCCGCTTCAGCTTGACCTAACACATAAGTTGCAATAGCTTCGATTTCTTCGTCGCTTAAGCGCCCCTTAAACGAAGGCATCGCATTCTTACCGTTAATCACCTGATTGCGAATGGCTTCTAAAGACTTCATTTCATATTTCTCCAACGCCTCTTTTTTCAGCGTCTTGTGAGAAATGATCACGTTATTGCCACCAATGTGACAAGCAGAACAGTTTGAATTAAAGAGCCGTTGACCATCAGCAGAATCAGCCCAAACCGGAGAAGCAAATCCCAAGATGAAAAGCGCGATCGTCAGGTGGAAGAAAACCACCGCCAGCCAAAACTCGGATGCCAGTCGCTTCAAAGTGATTTCTCCTCGATATCGCATCAGTATTGGGTTAGAAGGCACCCAGTAACTTTATTGTAGGACCGTTACAATCACCTTCACACAAAGATGCAAATCGAGAAGAATCAAAACAAAACTAGCTTGCAACCGTAATTTTGCCTACCATACCCGCTCCACGGTGCGGTAAGCAGTAGTAGGTGTAGTCGCCTGCCGGAGCATCTGCCGGAATCGTCACGTCAAAGCTCTTACCTGCGCCTTCTAAGCCTTTGTGCGAGAGCGATGCTGCCAAATCTTTGTCACCCCCCGGAACTTTGGCCGCGTCGAAAACCACGTTGTGCGGCGGTAGTTGACCGACGTCAAAGTGAAGCGTGTCGCCCGGTTTTACCGTGACCGCCGCAGGCTCAAACACCAATCCTTTCTTACCACCCATTTTGATACTCACCGTATCCGCCGAAGCCGGGGCAGCATAAGCAAACAGGCTACCAACCATCAGAAGAACGGCACAGAAAGCCAGGGTCAAGCCCCGCATCACAGAAGCGATCGATTTCATAAGAGTCTCTCGGAACGCAATAATCTTAAGTTTGTTCCTATATTTTACAGCCTGTCGTACTTCTATTTTGCAGATTGTTGGTTGAGAAATCTCTCTAAAAACTGACGGTTCCCCACCCTCGCGCTTTCTCGGCCGCTCTGAGTATAAAGCCTGCTAGGTTTTGCACATCGCTTTGAGGAAGCCAAGTTTCCGGGACTTCGCGACACAGCAGCGTTTCTTCGCTGTTGTCGTAGGTCATCGGATGGCGCATAAATTGAACGAGTTGATTTACGCTATCGCGCGGCGGTGTAGCTTGCTTGAGCGCATCGAGCGCCAGCGATACTGGAGGATTGGGAAGCGTGCCGCCGCCAACGTGACACGCCGCGCAATGCTGCTCGAATAATTTCTTTCCAGCGATCATTTCGTCTGCCGAGAACAATCGGGTTTCCCCTTGATCGTTCATCACCACTGGCACCGGATCGATCACTTGTAAATAATTTCGCACGTACGGATCAACCGCCGCAAAAGTCGGAGCGCTAACAATCGCCATGCTGATCCAGGCAAACCCGAATATCAATAGACCACGAAGCCAGCGAAATCGAAACAAAGCAGGAATCAACATAAAGCAATCGTTAGCGCTCAAAGGTTTAGTAATAGATTTTGCCGCCGCCCCATTTGTCGCCGACGACTTTGGGCTGAAGCAGAACGTGACCCGCGATCGCCACTAAGTCATCGTTGGTCAAGTTGCGCATTTCCGGGAAGGTGTCTTTGCTCTTAAGGCTTGGATGCACTTCCGCGATCGACGTCGTTCCGTCGTAGCTGGTTGGATCTTTCATGTAATCGACCAAAGCATCAATATTGTTGCGATTTGGGGTCGCAAGCGAAAGCGCTTCAGGGTCAAGTCCGACGTTGGGATCGGTTTTGGTAACGCCTCCAGCGTGACATTGAGCGCAAGCGTATTGAAACAACCGCTTGCCTTCTTTAACCTGCTTGAGGGTCAGCGTGGTCGTGCCTCCGTCGGCATCTTTGGGAACCGTCCGGATTGCAGCATCTAATTCTGCGGCATTGACGGCGGGCACAAAGATTTGAAAGGCAAAAAATACTGTGGCTACAGTGAGCCAAAGGTATCTTTTAAGCATGGTTCTCCTTAAATGTGGCTCAGTTAATCAATCATCACAACACAACAGTCAATAATGGCATTCTCAGCGCACAGATCGGACGCAAGACGCTAACCGTCCACTGTCAACGGTCAGAATCACGAACAAATCGATCGCGGTTGCTGATAGCGAGAATAGACCTCTTTAATATCAATATCACGTCGCTGTGACAATGGTTTGACCAATCTTGAGAATTGTGAAAATCCGGGGGATCGCAATGACCGTTAGAGACTTGCAAAACAACTGCGCCCGCTTGAGAACGCCTTCGAGCGCCGTTTCCTTATTCTGGAGCAACCGCGCTAAAGGTCTTGATTCCGGGAATCTGCACGCTCGCCGGAGGCACAATCGGCTGATGGAGCCGAATCAGTTGAGCCAGCGTTTTTTTAAGCTGAGTGCGGGGCACGATCGCGTCTACAAACCCATGATTGAGTAAATACTCGGCGGTCTGAAAATCGTCGGGTAGCTTTTGGCGGAGGTTTTGCTCGATGACGCGCCGACCCGCAAACGCAATCATGGCTTTAGGTTCTGCAATGATAATATCTCCAAGCATGGCAAAACTCGCCGTAACGCCGCCTGTTGTGGGATGGGTGAGCACAGGAATATACAACAGCCGACTTTCTTGATGGCGCTGCAACGCCCCGGAAATTTTAGCCATCTGCATTAAGCTGATCACCCCTTCTTGCATCCGGGCACCGCCAGACGCGCAAACAATCACAACCGGAAGACGCTGCTGAGTTGCTCGCTCGATCAAGCGCGTTAATTTCTCGCCGACTACCGATCCCATGCTGCCGCCGATAAACCGAAAATCCATGACGCCAAGCGCGATCGTTGCGCCGTCGATTTGACCGATTCCCGTTTGCACCGCTTCGGTCAGCTTGGTTTTTTCCTGCGTTTCGCGCAGATAATCGCTGTAAGCTTTGCGAGCTTTAAATTTAAGCGGATCGGCTGGAAGCAAATCTTCATCGATCGGCACCCAGGTATCGGCATCGATTAGTTGGCGAATGCGTTCCGGGCTGAACACGCGCATGTGATGGTTGCATTCTTGGCAAACCATTTGACTTGATCGCAAATCTTTGGTGTAAGTCAGCACTGCACAGGATTCACATTTTGTCCAAAGTCCATCTGCGATCTCGCGCTCTTTTCCTTCGGGGACTTTTGATCCTGACTGACGCCGATTCGCAAACCAATCAAATAACGACATAGGTAGGCTTTATCCCTTGTGTATGAATCAATAAAGTAGATCGACTTTTGTAAAAGCGAGTAACATTATCGCAATCTCATCTTATAAAACAGCGTGACCAACAATCGCTTCTGACTTTACCTTGTTCAGAAGAATTGAGACAATTCACGATCGAGGTCAACAAAACAACGCTGAATCAGAACACGAGTTTCGGTGAGCCAAAGACGCATCGCAAAGCGGCTCAATTCTTTAATCGACGCACTATCGTCGGTACAGCAGAATCTTCACACAAGCAAAACTGTAGCAGTTCTACGCGCTTTGCTAAATTTCTTCTGCTTCTTATTGAGTGTGACACTTTGCTGTGTTTCATTACACAACCAGGATGTTAAACACATCGTTAATCCTACCAAAAACTGGGAATTCTAGATCCGAGCATCGTGGCACGTTTAAGAAGTTTCACCTGTTGATATGAATACGTCGGTTTCTGAGTTGATTGGTTCCTCGCACCATAGAGCGATCGCCGATGACGCCCTAAAAGACGAAGATAACGCAGCCTGGGTAATGGAGCTACAACCAGAGATACGCTGCGCCTGGCTTGAGCGAATCGGCTGGATTCGGTTAGCGGATCGATTGGCAGAAAGCGAACTGCTCGGAGCTGAAACTGAGCAGTTTCAAGCATTCTGTGAGGGTTGGCACTGGCTTATGGCAACCGGACAAGTGCAACTGCTTGGATCTCACCAAACCGTGTTTCGAGCAATGCGCGATCGTTGGTTTGAAAAACCGTGTGACCGAATCAATCAACGCTCGATTCAATCATGGAATCATTATTTAAGCGCAATCACTCAGTATCACCAGAAAAATTTAATCTTTGAGGATTTGCATCAGTTCGAGAAAATGCTGGAAGACTTAGCAGCATCGTTTTTTCAAGTGCTGCCATTTCTTGAAGCGCATCAATGCCAGATTGCAGGTCGCTTTGGCATCGTTGACCAGTTTTACAATATTCTGCGGGATTTGCACGAAGACGCAGAGCAGGGAATTTGCTATCTACCGACAGAAGTACTTGATCGGTTCGGAGTTAGCCGCGACGAGATTCTAGAACTGCGGGCTTATGAAAATCCGGGATATCGATCGATGATGCAGTTTTGGATCTACGACTATCTGCCAAAGCTGTACCGTCGAGCGTATCCGTTTATTTTGGCTCCTGATTTACATCCGTCGTGGCAAATTCTCCGGGATTGGTCGTTAAACCGCTACAAGCGCATCGAGCGAATTTTCCGGCGATGCGACTACGATTATGTGCGATTTCCGAGCGTTTACTGGCGGGAGGTAAAACGCGATTTGGTATTGCTGCTGCCAGGGCGATATGGTGCAGTGGCTACACCAGGCGCACGCGATCGAACGTGCAAGCTAGTGCAATTAGCAACTGGAGCGCATCTGCGCCAGTATCACTGCGGATAATTCGAGCCGAATCGCGATCGAGTTTAGATTAACGGCAGTTCCGGTTAAGCCTGGCAACTTAAAGCGCGGCTCAGACAAAACCACCCACGGGTTCCTCACGGCGAATTTTGGTTGAGTCCGCACTAGGCGGACTCAGATTCGCCCGCAACGCAACTCCGCAGGAACCGATAAACCGCCTGGCGGATTAGGATACTGAATTCAGCTTAGATTAATACGAAATTCCTGACTTACGGTGCTGTACCGCAGTTACGCCAGTTGCTTCGAGAACTTTACCGTTTTCGACGATCGCGTACAGCAGCCAATGATCGCCGCAGTCTAAGCGGTTCTCGATCGTGCATTCTAGATAAGCCAGCGCATCTGCCAAAATCGGGCAGCCGTTTGAGGCAGATTGCGTTTCAATTTCCTCAAAGCGATTTTCTCCGGGTGCGGCAGCTTTTTGGAAATAACGTCGCAGGTTACGACCTTCGCGCAGAATATTCAGCACAAACGCATCTCCCGCGTGATCGAGTAATCCTTCAGCGCGGTCTTTGGCGATCGCCACGGTCACCCCTGGCGGATTAAACGTTGCTTGCGATACCCAAGACGTCAAAATCCCCGTTGGTGCTTCGCTTTTTGGCGTCACCACACAAAGCGAACCGATCACGCGCCCCATTGCCTGTTCGGTGCGATTGGCATTCCAGACGGCACCGGATACGCCACCTTGCGCTTCTGAAATCGCTTGACGCGGTACCCGCACTTTTTTGGATTTTTTCAACGTCTGAGCAAATTCGACTCCTGCCGCTTCGCACTGCTCTAGAACGTCGTCGGTCGGCTTGAATTTCACGCGAATCGTGTCAAAGCCAAGCGTAAATCCAGCGTCTTGCAGCTTGCTTTCGATTAGATCGATCGCTTCACCACTCCAACCATACGAACCAAACACGCCCGCAATTTTATTTTTAGAAGCGGTTGAAAGAACGAGTCCTAACGCGGTTTGCATTTGCGTGGGAGCGTGACCACCCAGTGTCGGAGAGCCGATGACAAAACCATCGCACTGCTCGATCGCGGTTGTAATTTCGTTGGGATCAGCAAGTTCACAGTTAATCGATTCTACCTGAATTTCGGATGCGGTAAGACCTTTAGCGATCGCATGAGCGACGGTTGCCGTGCTGCCATAAGCCGAGGTGTATAGCAACGCTACCGACAATTCCTGTGTTTTTTGCTGTTCGCACCATTCGCGATACTCAAACGTCAACCGACTGAGGCTATAGCGCACGATCGGGCCGTGACCCACACCGTACCACTTTGCTGAAAATCGAGAAAGCTTATCTAGAATGTCTTCGACCTGCTTAGATTGAGCCGCATAAAGGCAATCGAAATAATAATGTCGATCGTCGTCAAGCTGCTTCCAGTTGTCATCAAAAATCGATTCAGCGCAGACATGAGCACCGAATAATTTATCGGTGTAGAGAATCTTTGTGGCGGGATCGTAGGTGCATAATCCATCAACCCAACGCGGCGTAGGCACAAACGCAAACTGCAAAGCATGACCCTTGCCCAGATCCAGCACTTCTTCACCCCGAACGGCGTTAATTTGCAGCGTTTGATTCGGGAAAGCGGCTCTTAGGGCATTTGCGGCGGGTCTTGAGCAGACGATCGTAATCTGCGGCGCAAGCTCTAGCAAGCGCTTTAGCGTAGCAATGCGATTCGGATTAACGTGACCCAAAATCACATAGTCTAATTTCTGAAAGTACTGATGATCGTGCAGCTCTTTTAGAAAAATATCGGTAAACGATTCACCAGGCGGATCAATCAAAGCACTTTTTTCAGCTTGAATCAGATAGCTGTTTGCCGTTGTGCCTTTTTGTCGTGCATATTCGACTTCAAACTTTAAACGATCCCACGTGCGCGATCGTAATACCCAAGTGTTTTGAGCAATTTCAGCAGCTTGTACGTCTCTGGGCTTAACGTCTGACATAGGAGTAACAAGGGTAAGGGGGACGTAGACAGGGGAGGTAAAAGCACTTTTTGTTTTTACCCTCCCCCTGCTTGCTTAATAATGGTTTCCGACTTTGCGATGGTGAACGGCGGTAAGCGCATCGGCTTTGGCAACTCGTCCTGCATCAACTGTGCTGTAAACAACCCAGTGATCGCTGCATTCCATACGGGTAACGACTTCACACTCGATGTAGGCAAGCGCATCTGCCAAAATCGGCGAACCGTTACTCGCAGGATAAGACGTGACATCCGCAAAGCGATCGGCACCCGGCGCAAATCGCTTGAGGAAGTGCTTCATCAGAGCTTGGTATTTGCCTTCTTCGAGCACGTTGAGCACAAAGCGATCGCCCACGTGCATAAAGGATTCGATCGCTCGGTCTTTGGCAACGGCGATCGAGAGTCCCAACGGCTCAAAGCTGGCTTGTGACACCCAAGACGCTAACATCGCGCTGGAGATGTCTCCTTTTTTTGCGGTGATGATATAAAGTCCACCGCTTAAGCGACCGAGGGCTTTATCTAGCTCGTTGTCAAGCGCCTTCATTTGTTTGACGGTGCGATCGCGCGTGAGCCATTGCCCCATATCCGTGCCGGATTCTTCACAAAGCTGATAGATTGCTTCGGTCGGTGCGGTTTCGATTTTAATTGGCGTGAAGTTTTCCATTAAACCAACTGCCCGAAACTGATTGCGAATCGGGTAAACGGATTCGTCGTTGCCACCCCCCACCTCGAATAATCCGATCGATTGCTTCGAGTGGGCGGCGGCTAAAATCGTTCCAAGCGCGGCTTTAGCGTTTTCGGCAATTTCACCGGATTGAGGAAACATGCCGATCACAATGCCGCTTGAAAGTTCAACGAGTTCGCGAACTTCTTGCGGATCAGCCACGCGCAGATCCATCATTTCTACTGCGACGCCAGTTTTCGTGATTCCGGTTGCGATCGCGTGCGCTAGAGGATCGCCGTAGCCATAGTTCGACACATAAAACAATCCAACCGTTGTAACCGCTTTGGCTTGGGTTTGGCTCCAGTCTTGGTAGCGTCCGACGAGTTCTTCGACGTTGTAGCGCAGCAACGGGCCGTGTCCGGTCGCGATCGTCGCTACTTCCGGCAGATCCTTTATGCGCTTGATGGCTGAGAGTACCGATCGAGCGTTCGGAGCCATTAAGCAGTCGTAGTACTGGCGGTATTCTGCTTCGATCAAATCGAGGTCTTCGTCGTAAGTGTGATCGTCGCAGAAGTGCATTCCGAACGCATCACAGGTGAAAAGCGTCGCGGTTTTTGCATCGTAGGTAAAAATGGTGTCGGGCCAATGCAGGTTCGGAGCGGTGACAAATTCCAGCGCGTGGCCGTTGCCTAAATCGAGCTTGTCGCCGCTTTTCACTTGCTGACGCTTAAACGGCTGATGCACCATATTTTCCAGAAACTGAATCGCAACTTTAGCAGCGACGATCGTAATGTCTGGATTAAGGGCGAGAACGTCTTTAACTAAGCCACTGTGATCCGGTTCAGTATGGCTGATAATCAAATAATCGATTTGCTTGGGGTCAATGATTCCAAGCAAAGTATCGATATAAAGCTCGCGGAACTTCTCGTGCGAGGTGTCAACCAGGGCGATTTTTTCACCTCGAATCAGAAAGGAATTGTAGGTTGTGCCGTTTTCAAGGGCGAACTCGATATCAAAGCGATCGCGATCCCAGTCGAGCGATCGGATTGCGGTTGTGTCCGTCGCAATCTCAACGGTTTGCAGTGTTAAGCGCTTCTTAGAACGGGCACTAGTGCGATCTGTGAGTGCGACCATGTTTGCCTCCCGACAACCGTGTACAAACGTTTTTCTTATCGTTCAATTTTCTCGTGTCAAGTCACAATTTGTAAAGTTTCAATAAGCAAAGCTACCTATAAAGAATCTTGATGAACGAGTGGATCGCGCTAAACATCGGCAATTCGCGGCTGCACTGGGCGATATTTAGAGAAAACACGCTACAACAACGCTGGGATACTGAACACAAGAACATTGAGTTCGTGCAGCGATTCTCCCGTAATCCACAAAGTCTGGTTGAGTTAAGCAGTGCTGATCAAATTCCTCAATTATGGATTGCGTCAGTTGTGCCCGAACAAACGCAACTTTGGCAACGATATCCTCGATCGTACTCGATCGCGCTACAACAAATTGCTTTGCATCAGGTTTATCCGACGTTTGGACTGGATCGAGCCGTTTCGGTTTGGGGCGCGATCGTGACGTATGGTAGCCCGACGCTCGTGATCGATTGTGGAACAGCAATCACGTTTAGCGGCGCAGATCAAAACTGCAATTTAGTAGGGGGAGCAATTTTACCCGGATTGCGGCTTCAGTTTCAGGTGCTCAATCAAAACACAGCAGCGTTACCGCAACTAGGAATCCATGAACTGCATACCTTACCCGATCGGTGGGCAAGAAGTACAGAAACCGCCATTCAAAGCGGAATTTTGCACACCGTTTTAGCGGGAATTGAGGCGTTTATTCAAGATTGGCAGCAGCGATTTTCAGAAACCTCGATCGTTTTAACAGGCGGTGATGCGGCCTTGATTCATCAATTACTAAACGCTAAGATTTCTGCTTCAATCAAGCTCGATGAAAATGTTGCATTTTGGGGAATTCGATCGATTAGAAATCAATTCTTAACTTTGTAATTCTGTAAGTAAAAAGCGGTGCCGTAGTTACCGTCAGGAATGCCGCCGTTCTGATGAACAAAAATAAGAAAAATGCAGCTAATCAATAATTGAGCGATGGCGATCGCCAACAAAAATCGAGGCTTCGATCGATACAAGAACGCAATCCAAATCTGTGTAAACGGAAACAAGATATTCAAATAATACACTGGAATCCTTAAGCCAGATAAAAGCATTAAGCCGCCAGTGGCGATCGCGCCTGCACCAATATAAAACGTTAATTCTGGAAATAGATTGACCGACCGACCTCGAAGTTGGCGTATCAGCCAAAACAAGGCAGACAAAGCACAAACCGCAAGAAACAAATGCGCGATCGCCATTGCGTAAGAAGGATATCCAAAGAATCTGGGTTCAGCTAAAAAACGTTGCCAAAACACTTGTCCCATATCGTGTTCAAGATTTAGCCCCCAGCCCAGCGTAAGCCACTGAAGATAGAATTCTAAAGTGAACGATCGCCCAACTGATTTAGAAGCAGATTGACCCGCTTCAAAAAGTAAGTATCGAATCCACGGTATTAGAAAAATGGCTCCGATCGAGCTTCCGAAAAACCAAGCTGTCCAAGCTGTTTTTCTAAGCGTTTTTTGCTTATAGTCGTGCCCGATCGTCCACAGCAATAACCCTGCTTGAAAAAAGAAACCGCTCATGTGAATTTGTCCAACAAACGCACCCGCAAATCCCCATAAAAAAGCGCCCCAATTCTTAAAGCGATACCAGTGACCTAAGAAAATAAAAAAGCAGAATGGGGCAAGGATGTTTTGGGCCCATATCTTTCTAGAGAACGCGATCGCTAACGGATTCACAGCCGCGATCGCCAATCCCCAGAGCCAAATCAATCTTTGACTTTGTTCGATTCGCGTTGAGAAAAACCAGAAAAATAATCCAACTGCAACAATATTTAGAAGCGCAACCCACCGCACCATTGAAACCGGATCAGGTGAAACGAAGCCAAGCAAAATAAAACACCAAACGCTTGCGCCTGGGTTGAGAATTCCGGCACTACTGCGCATTCCAAGCAGTGGAAAAGATTGATGACCTGTAACGACTGCACGCGCTGTTTCAAACATCCAGATTTCATCAAATTTCCACTTCATATCTTCAGCCCAAATCAGGCGAAGAATGCAGCCGATCGCAATCAATCCAATCATTAACGCTGAGCTAACGCGCTGCTCAGGCCAGGGTTGTTTTTCCATCAAAATAATCTTGTAGCTGCTGGCTGTGATCGTGGGAAAGTTCTTCTTGTGGAAGGTTCTTTAAATCAAAGGCTCGGATATCAACAACTTCATCTACATCTAGAGGATTAAGAGTTCCGGTTGCTTTAACCTCAACAACAATACAAATCGAATGCATTCGAGGATCGCGATCGGGTGCAGAATAAACGCCAACTAATCGGCGAATCTGAGTTAGTTCTAATCCAGTTTCTTCGATTAATTCTCGTCGAATCGCGCTCGGAAGATCTTCACCCCAATCGACAATTCCACCCGGAAGGCTCCACAAACCATTGTCGCTGCGGCGAATTAAAACAATGCGATCGTCTGGAAGAAGCGTAATAATGCTTGTTCCGGTTACAGGATGGCGAAAAATGACGCCCAAAACTGTTTGAAAAAAATGCCAGAGCCGCCGCATAAATCAGAGAACACGATAAATCATTTTGCAAGCTGCAACCCAACGTTAAGCTGAATGCGCATGAGCAACTACGTTAAATTGGCTAAAACTTGAGCTGCATGAGCTTCGGGTTTAACTTTAGTGTAGACTTGCTCGATCGTACCACTAGGACTAATTACAAACGTATTGCGAAAAATTCCGGTGAATTCTTTGCCCATGAATTTTTTCAACCCGTAGCTGTTATAAAGAGCAGCGACTTCACCGTTTTCATCGCTCAACAACGAAAACGGTAAATCGTACTTTTTCACGAATTTTGTATGAGATTTGGCATCGTCGGTGCTGATGCCGAGCACAATCGTATTTTGCGCTTGGTACTCTGCATACGCATCGCGAAAACTGCACGCTTCTTTAGTGCATCCGGGCGTATTGTCACGCGGATAAAAATAAATGACGACGCGCTGACCTCGCAAGTCGGAAAGCTTGATTAAAGTCCCGTTTTGGTCGGGTAAGCAAAAGTCTGGAGCCAAATCACCGATTTTAAGCGTCATTGTTGAAGTCGTTGTTGAGCTAAATTGAGCGCTCGTTGAACTTGCTCGAAGCCAGTTCCACCGTAGCTATTTCGAGCAGCAACCACTTGAGCAGGCGCGATCGCCGCATAAATATCTTCTTCAAACGCCGGATGTAATGCTTGCCATTCGTTGAGCGTTAAATCTTTGAGCAATTTATCCGCCGCAACGCAGGTTTTGACCACTTTCCCGACCAAGTTATAAGCAATGCGAAATGGAACTCCTTTCGCTGCTAAATAATCGGCAACATCGGTCGCGTTAGAAAAGTCTTCGCTGACTGCCTCGGTTAATCGCTCAACTCGAAACTCTAAGCCTTCCCGAAATAGAATGGTCGTCGCTTCAAGACAAACGCTGACCGTTTTAACCGCATCAAACAGCGATTCTTTATCTTCTTGCAAATCTTTGTTGTACGCCAACGGCAAGCCTTTCATCAAAACGAGCATCGCTTGTAAATGCCCGAACACGCGACCTGATTTACCGCGCACCAATTCAGGAACGTCGGGATTTTTCTTCTGAGGCATAATGCTTGAGCCAGTCGCACAGCTATCTTTGAGCGTTACAAAGCTAAACTCCTGCGATGCCCACAGAATGACTTCTTCAGACAAGCGGCTTAAATGCACCATAATCAAGCTTGCGGCACACAAAAACTCGATCGCGAAATCTCGATCGCTGACGCCATCCAAGCTATTTTCATACACGCCGCCAAACTGCAACAATTCCGCGCTGTAGTGTCGGTCGATTGCAAACGTAGTTCCCGCTAACGCCCCCGACCCAAGCGGCGAGATATTCACACGCTGATAAATTTCGCCTAAACGCTGCCAATCGCGATCGAGCATTTCAAAATACGCCAGCAAATGATGCGCCAAGCTAATCGGCTGAGCGCGTTGCAAATGCGTATAGCCGGGGATCAACGTTTGAACGTGCTGCGCGGCTAAATCAACCAAAACGGTTTGAAACTCGCGAATAAAGGCGCGAATTTGAACGATTTGGTCGCGCAAATACAATCGTGTATCGGTTCCAACTTGGTCGTTGCGCGATCGTGCCGTATGTAATTTCTTGCCAACATCACCCACGAGTTCGGTCAAGCGACGCTCAACCGCAAAATGCACATCTTCCGCCTCGATTCCCGGTTGAAACTTGCCGTCGCGGTATTCCTGGCGGATTTGCTCTAATGCTTGAACGAGTTGATCTCCTTCTTCGGCAGAAATAATCCCGGTTTTCGCCAGCATTTTGGCGTGGGCCTGCGAACCCGTCAGATCGTACTCGATTAGCTCAATATCAAAGCCGATACTCGCATTAAACCGAGCGATCGCTGGATTTAAGGCAGACTCAAACCGTTGGCTCCACGTTTGAGAAGTCGGTTGCGGATCAGATGAAGAAAACTGCTGTTGACTCAAGAGAATAATTTCTCGCGAATTCTGGACTGCAAGTTCCTAGACTACCGCAAACCCGAAAAGTTAAGAAATAAACCCCGAATTAAATTTAGCCGAACGATGTAAACGTTTTCACGAAATAACCCGCCATAATGCCTGCTAGAAACGCCCAAACCTGCCCGGTTCGCACAAAATGATTCCAAGATTTGCTGACATCTCCGGCAATATCGGTTTGCTTAAACTCTTGTGCCAGCACAATCCAATCATCGCTTAGCTGAAATGACTGCATTGCGTCGCTCCAGTGCATCAAACTCGCCAGCGTCGTTGGGAAATCACACATTAAATGAATCATCGTCTTCTCCGCAAGCCACCAGAATTTTCCTTCACAGTCTTACCACAAGCAGCTTGAGGGCGTGTCCGGGAAAACGCTAGTTCAGTAAGGGCATTACCGAATTAGCCACGATCGCGGCCTGCGTGCGATCGCGGAGGTTTAACCGTCCCAAAATACTAGCGACGTGATTTTTCACGGTTCCTTCGGAAATATCTAGCGATCGCGCAATTTCACGATTGCTGGATCCGGCCGCGATTAATTTCAGCACTTGTCGTTCGCGAGCGGTGAGCTTGGCAAATCCCGGCGGCAGCGAAGCCGTTCCTAAAGGCACCGATCGCAAAGACGCCGTAGGAAACGGTAAAACGTTTGTGCTGTCTAAGGAATCCATCGATCGTGACGAGCTTGCGGCGTCTCGCACTGCGCCGATCGCAGCTTCCTCGGCATATCGTGGAGCGATGCGCCCATTGGCTTCCGCATCCGATCGATACGTGCGAGCGATGCCTTCACTTTGCGATAAAAACGATGACGCCATCGCTTTTTGCAAAATCCCCGGACTCAGTTGAGTAAATCCTTTGTGGGCGGTGCGAACGGCGTTGGCTAACTCATCCGGCGACATATCTTTGAGCAGATAGCCGCGTGCCCCCACTTGCAAAGCCGTCCGAATTGAGGTTTCATCATCTGAAGCCGTTAGCACCAAAACGCGAATTTCTGGACATCGAGCGCAAATGGTTTGCGTTGCTGTGATTCCATCCATTTTAGGCATCGTCAAATCCATCAAGACCACATCGGGCTGAAGCGCTTCGGCTTGCTGTACCGCGTCGCAGCCATTGTCCACGTCTGCAATTACTTGGAGATCAGGTTCTTGCTCTAGAAGCGCTTTCAAACCTTCGCGAATCAAATTTTGATCGTCTGCTAATAAAACGCGAATCATAAGAGTCGATACCTCCGATCGGGCGATGTTCAGGAGCTTCTAGGAAAAAGAAACGGTCAAAACTGCGATTGAGAGTAGGGGCACCCATAGCCTGAAATCACGCAGAATGTGAAGGTGGCGTAAAGGGAGATATTAAATAGCGATGAACGAAAGGTTGAATATTAACTATTGTTTAATCATTGCTTGAAAGAAATCAAGGTGATTGTGACAGAAATTAATGCTGAACATAAAAAATCAGTATGCTGAGTAATTGGAAAAGAGCGTCCCGTCAAGCAATAATGCGAATCAATCAAAAACACTTTCAGCCTGTTAGCTGGTTTCGACTTGGACTGATCGGAATTTTTCTTGTTTCACTCATTTTGCGATTTTGGGGACTTGAACGATTTAATGCGTTAGTCTTCGACGAAGTTTACTATGCAAAGTTCGCAAATAACTACTTAACGAAGACTCCGTTTTTTGATGGGCATCCGCCGCTTAGCAAGTATCTTATTGCGATCGGAATCTGGATCGGAAATCGCTTACCGATCGCACAGAATACGGTTAATTCGCTTACAGGCTCATCGCTCAGTACGTGGAGTTATCGCTGGCTAAATGCGTTAACTGGATCAGTGATTCCGTTGGTGGTTTCGGCGATCGCGTGGTCGTTAAGTCAGCGTCGAAGCTATACGCTGATCGCAGGCGCGTTTGCGGCAATGGACGGCTTGTTTTTAGTTGAATCTCGCTATGCGCTTAATAATGTTTATCTCGTTTTATTCGGGTTACTCGGGCAATGGTTTTTGTTATTAAGTTTGAAGCCTAATTCGATATCTTATAGATTTTTAGCGTTATCTGGCGTATTTTTCGCAGCCTCGGCATCTATCAAGTGGAACGGATTATGGTTTTTGTTTGGCGCTTATTTGTTGTGGGGGCTTGCTTGGAGCTTTCGCGTCATCAGCAATCTACAACAATCTGCAAAACGTGATTTACAAATCGAAGAAACGCGATTTCCAACTTCGCCGCTTTATTCGCTCACTCAAATTAATCCGATTCGTTTATTGCTTTGTTTTGCGGTTATTCCTGCCGTTTTTTACGGGTTGATTTGGATTCCACACCTTCAATTAAATCCAGAATTTAACTTCTTTGAAGTGCAAAGACAGATTTTGGCTTACCATCAGCGAGTGGGTAACGGAGCGAACATTCATCCTTATTGCTCAACTTGGTATAGCTGGTTACTCATGATTCGCCCAGTTGCGTATTACTACCAAGTTTTTGATTCGGCAACACTCGGAAACTTCATCGTATCTTCATCAACGGGGAAAATTATTTATGATGTTCACGCGATCGGGAACCCGTTTTTATGGTGGTTCTCGACGATCGCAGTGTTCTTTATGGCGTGGGTGCTAATCGAGCATTACGCTGTGATTCCCAAACTGGCATCGAAGCGCCCAGTTTGGTCGAGCTACGTTCCGACCCGATCGCTTTGGATCGGCTTGTTTTTAATGGTCAACTACCTCGCAAATCTGCTGCCCTGGGTGCCTGTATCGCGCTGCGTATTTTTGTATCACTACATGGGTGCGTCGGTTTTTGCGTCGATGATGCTGGCTTGGTTTGTCGATCGATGGTTTCAACGCCGCGAGTTCCGAGTCGTTGCCGCTTGGATTATGCTGATCGTTGCGGGCGGATTTATTTTCTGGATGCCGATTTATCTCGGATTACCGCTTACGCCTGCTGAATACAATTTACGCATGTGGTTTAACTCGTGGATTTAGCGCTTGTGAAAAACGGCGCGGTAAACCGGATCGCCATAAGCCTGCACCATTAACTCGCGCTCGGTCGCAACCGGAAGCGGATTTTGAGGCAGCCAATCTTTCGAGCTTCGTTCAAAGGCGGCGTGTTTTGCAATGCGATCGACCATTTCTTGTGCCAATTTTTGAATGTCGGACTGCACGAATAAAACGCCGTCGATCGTCAAAAACTCAGCTAACGTTTCTACCAGGTCTGACTGCACGACTCGCCGCTTGTGATGCTTGCGCTTAAACCAGGGATCAGGAAATTGAATTGTCACCCGCGACAGCGTTTGAGCGGGGATCGAAGCAAGCAACGGCCGCAGCGAATTGCTCACATTGCAAAACAAGTAATGCAGATTTTTGAATCCCGCTTGATCGCGCCAGTCTAAAGCTTGCTCAACCAACGGCTCACGAATTTCTAATCCTAGAAAATTCCAGTGGGGATCAAGCGCTGCCATTTCTAGCAGAAATCGACCTCGACCGCAACCGATATCTAAATGCAACGGCAAATTCGGATCAGCAAACACCTCGCTCCAATTCGGGGGATTAATCGGAGTTTGATAACGCCGACTCAAAGGATTAACATGCTCTCGAACTCGAACGATCGCCACCGCTTATTTTTTCTCCCGGCAAATTCCAAAAACCGACGTGTAGCCGTGCAAAAACGTACTGTTTCCTACCGGCCCGATTTCCCCGTTGCAGAAAAATCCACCGATCGCGAATTCGCCAACATGCTGAGCGAAAAGCCCAGAATCAAAATTCGGTTCGCCGTAAAGCGCTTCGCCGCGCCCCAAACACGAAAACATTAACGCCCCGACTGGAGCGGGTTTTGATCCAGACGCTTGCTCGTATCGGCGCAACAGTAAATCTAAATCTTCGGCAGACGTTTCCGCATCGCGCAGATGAAACTGAATCCGTTGACCTGGACGAATCACATCACCGATCGCTAACGCTCCTAAGCGGGGATCAACGCCAAGCAAGTTCCGAATCAAAAAATCTCCAGGTTCAAGCACTTGCTTAAATTCGTTTTGCGCCACGCCCACAAAAATATGATTCTGCTGCGCTAACTGGCGATCGTCCTCGCTTAAGTTTTGTACTAACTCTTGCAGCAGCTCAAGCGGCGTGCGGTTTGGCGGACAGCGATCGAGAGTGGGAATACCGCCTGATCCGTCATCTTCTTTCATCGCCAGCAAAATATTTCGTTCACCTTCGGCAATCCAATACGGCTGACCGATCGGGCGACAGCCTTGAGCCACAATCGTATCTAGGACAATATTGCCGCTTAAAGCCACGCCCACCGCCCCTTCGCGGTAAAAGCGCGTGCCGCAAAACAGCGCCGTTGACGCTCCGCCCATCATGCCCGAACTTGCCAACCCGCCAACTTTTGCGGCACCCGGATACGCAAAATCCAAGCCTTGCAGTAAATCATTGATGCCCGACAAATCCGCCAAAATCACAAAGCTTGGTTCATCGGATGCAGGCACACCCAGCAGCGAGGCCCACGCATCCGGCGGACTATCCAAATCCGGTAGATCGGTAGCAGACACGTAAAACGGCTTCACCTTGACATCGGGCAAATACGCCAGCGTTAGATTTAAGGCGGGTTCGCCTTCGACTTCCCGCGCTTTTCCGCGAGGCGTAACGCCCACAATGCCGCCGCCGCTACAGCCGACGATCGACACGCCCGGAAGCTTTTCATTGATCAACGGCAGCAATCGCGAATATTCACTTGCAAACGCCGACGAAATAAACACAAACCCCAAATTTGCCTCACTGCCGAGTGCAGACTGCGCTTGTGCCACAACTTCTTCCACCGCAGCTTCCAAAGACGGGCGCGTTGAAAGGGCACTTGCCCACTTCATTGAATCAGTTGCGGCATCGGTCATAGCGTCTTCCCCTTAGAAATTAAAATATAATGCAAGCCTGATACCAATACTTCATCTTACTAGTTTAAGATCGAGTCCTAGCGGAAAGTCCTTTCAGACTGGAAGACCGCACCTGAGATAGAGTCGCCAACAGAGAAAATGGCGGGTTAATATGGAGAGTGTCAGCGTTAAGGACGCACAACGGTTAAACGTGTTGTCTAGTTGGCAAACGATTCTAAGCTGAGTGTCGTAAGCTTATTGGCTGGATTGCAGCATTGCTGCGAACCGCCGGATCAATGGCGTAAGCGCTGTCTCACCGCTTACCGAGTGTTTAATCCGATTTGGAGAAAGGACGAATCCTATGGCAATGAGCGATATTGAAAAGCAAATTGAACAAGAGCGCCTGAATGCACGCGAGGTGTGTGATGTCAACGGCGCGACTTCGGGTGAATGTGCTGCCGCTTGGGATGCAGTCGAAGAGCTGCAAGCCGAAGCTTCCCACCAACGCCAAAATGTAAAGCAAAAGAATTCTCTCGAACAATACTGCGAAGACAATCCCGATGCGGTTGAATGCCGTATTTATGACGAATAGTGAGCGTAGCTTATTTCTATTCAACCGATTAACCAGCAGCGATCGCGCCTTTTTCGGCAGGGCGATCGCTGCTAATTTTTTATGTCATAACGGAATCAATGATTCAAGTCCCTACCATGCTGGTGCAGAAACTCGATTGCTTAAAAACTTTGTTTGCTGAAATGGAAACCGCGCTGATCGCGTATTCTGGCGGCATTGATAGCACGCTCGTTGCCAAAGTTGCGCACGATATGCTGAACGATCGCGCGATCGCGGTAACAGCCAACTCACCATCTTTGCTGCCGGAAGATCTCGAAGAGGCGCAAATCCAGGCCGCCGAAATCGGGATCACCCATAAAATCGTTCAAACTCACGAACTCGATAACCCCAATTACGCCAGCAACCCGATTAATCGCTGTTATTTCTGTAAAAGCGAACTGCACGACACGCTGAAGCCGTTAGCGATCGATTGGGGCTATCCGTATGTGGTTGATGGTGTGAACGCTGATGATTTGCACGATTATCGTCCGGGAATTCAAGCCGCTAAAGAGCGTGGCGCACGATCGCCTTTAGCCGAAGTGGGAATCACCAAAGCCGAAGTGCGAGAAATGGCGCGAATGTTGGGTCTACCGTGGTGGGACAAACCCGCGCAGCCCTGCCTTAGTTCGCGGTTTCCGTATGGTGAGGAGATTACAATTGCAAAGCTGCAACGAGTGGGACGATCGGAAGTGTATTTGCGGCGCTTAGGCTGGAAGAATATTCGGGTGCGATCAGAAGGCGATACGGCTCGAATTGAAGTGATGCCAGATCAAGTCAAAGAATTTGTGCTGCAAACCGATTTAACCGCTTTGATCAAAACCTTTCAGTCTTACGGATTTCTGTATGTGACGCTGGATTTAGAAGGGTATCAAAGCGGAAAACTAAACCAAGTGCTAAAAATGCCCGCAAAGCTCCAAACTGTTGTTTGAGCCACGATCGCGGCTTGGCTTATTTGATAAAGTGCAGACAGCATTTGTATCAGTTTATCCATGAACGCTTCTCAACTCATTCCGATTTTTGCAACCGCGATCGCGACTTCAACGCCGCTTGTGTTTGCTTGCTTGGGTGAAACGATTACCGAACGGGCTGGCGTTATCAATTTATCCGCAGAAGGCACGATTCTTTTAGGCGCGATGACCAGTTTCGCGATCGCCAAAACTCTCGAAGGATCAGGCACCATTCCGAGCTTGATCGCGGGATTTGGCGGAGCCGCGATCGTCGGAGCCGCGATCGCGCTTATTGTCGCTTTTGGAGCATTAACGCTCAAACAATCCCAGGTTGCGATCGGCTTTGTGTTGGCGTTACTCGGTGCCAACTTATCTTCGTTTCTGGGAAATTCGTTTGTCAGAATTCCCGGCCCAACGGTACCCAGTTTTAGAATTCCGGGACTCGAATCGATTCCACTTTTAGGAGAACTATTCTTTCGCAGCGATATTTTGGTGTATCTCAGCTATGCGGCGATCGCATTAGTCTGGACTTACTTTTACCGAACGCGAGCCGGATTAATGCTGCAAGCGATCGGAGAGCAACCCAAAGCCGCATTTGCACGGGGAACGAACGTTGTGCGAATGCGGTACCTTTACACGTGTCTTGGCGGCGCGTTAATGGGAATCGGTGGAGCGGCGTTTTCGTTAGATTTCAAGGCGGGCTGGAGCCATTTGCACACGGCAGGATACGGATGGATCGCGTTGGCGATCGTTATCTTTGGCGGTTGGAATCCGATTCGCGTGGCGTTTAGCTGTTATTTATTCGGCATTCTACAATCGCTTGCGAGTGTTGCTCAAAGTGCGATTCCTGATATTCCCACTCAGGTATTCACCGTTGCACCCTTTTCGCTGATGATTTTGCTGCTGGTTGTTACCTCAAGCGAGTGGCTAGAGCGATTGTTAAAAACGTTGCCGCTATCGATTAATCGAGGAATTTCTAACATGATTCGCAGCACGCCACCCGCAGCATTAGGAAGAGTATTCGAGCAAGATTAATTACACTTCTTCGTCGCGGCCGTGAACTTGAGCAGGCGGACTTGTTGCTTCAACGGCTGTAAGCGATTCAAGAATTTTGTAGGTGTGCGATGCGCCTTTGGGCACGACCCACGATGAACCCGGCTCAAGCAGCACCATTTGTCCTTCGAGATGCAATTCTGCCCGTCCGCTAATCACGTAGCCCACGGTTTCATAATCGCGAGCGGCGGGCGGTTTAGCGTCTGAAGGCTCTTCGTTTTCCCACAGTCGCATTGAAACGGTTTTGCCTGAAGCTAAATATTTCTGTCCCATTTCACCTTTTGGTGAAAAGCGAGAATCAACTTTCTTAACGCTGGTGTCTGACATGGTTAGAGTTTGATAGTGATTAGCCAAAGCGTAGAATGCTGCTTTATCAAATTCCTCTGACCCTAGAGAGAAGCCGCTCAACGAAGGCAATAATCACACGTTCCACAGAAAAATTCGATCGCGTCTTGCTCAAATCCAAACGATCGCAGCAAATACCGCCAGCGACAATCTTTCACTTTGAGATAATTGCGCATTGAACGGGTTGAATTCGTCAAACTTTCTTGTGGCAATTTGTTCGTTGATGTCATTTCATAATGAAACGGATCGCGCCAATTTAATTGTTTTGCTTGATGCAAAAGTGAAAGCGCGATCGTAGCTTGATCAAATCTTTTAGAAATCTCGTTAATATTGCCTTGTTTTGGAAGTTTTCGCATTAATTTTTGAGCGTTTACGAAGCGCGATCGTTCTTGTTCTTCAAAGAAGTTCCAGCGCGATCGATCTTCAAAATCAAACCAAGCGCTTTTCAGCAGAACCGCGATCGCAGGCTTTCCGTCGCGCCCTGCTCGCCCGATTTCTTGCACATATTCACTAAGTAAAAATGGCGCGTGAAAATGCACAATCCAGCGAGTTGCAGGCTTATTAATCCCCATTCCAAACGCACACGTACAGACAACAAACAGAAGTTGATCACGAATCCAAGATTGCTCGATTGTTCTTCGCTCGGTTGATTTTAATCCGGCATGATAAGCCGCCGTTTTATATCCTTGAGAACGCAGCCATTCGGTTAAAGATTCGGCTTCTCGACGCGATCGAACATACACTAATCCTGATTGATTTGAATGCGATTTAATGACTTCGATCAAGCGCTGTCGTCGTTGGCGTGGCGTTGAAACTGATTGAATTGATAACCGCAGATTTGCTCGATAGGGATTGATGCGAAAAATTTGCGGCGCTTCAAGCTGAAGAATTTGCTCGATCGCGGCTTGCGTAGTTGGGTTTGCAGTCGCGGTAAAAGCAGCGATCGCAATCCGGCTTCCGGGCGGTTTGTGCTGTAACAACGACGATCGTGCCGTTCCCAATCGAAAATAAGCTGGACGAAACGTTTCGCCCCATTGCGCTAGACAGTGCGACTCATCCACGATTAGCGTATTGATTTTAAGCGACGGTTCACAAAGGCGTTGCCAAACAGGTTGACTAAACAGCGTCTCTGGCGATAGGTATAGCAATCGTAATTTTTGATGCTCAAGCATCCACAAAACTTGCTTGCGCTGTTGACTTGCCATTTCGCTATGTAACATTGCAGCCGATAATTTTCGTTGTCGTAAATCTTGTATTTGATTTTCCATTAACGCGACTAGCGGCGAAATGACGATCGTTAATCCTGCTTGCATCAGTGCCGGAAGCTGAAAACAAAGCGACTTTCCGCCGCCAGTCGGCAGAATGATTAGAGCATCTTGTTGGTTGAGTATCGCTTCAATTACTTCGCGTTGTGGATAGCGAAATTCGGAATAACCCCAGATTTGCTGCAATCGACGGCAAAGCAAATCGTCTTGAGCGGATAAATTCATGGCTTAAACGCTTTTTGCGTAGAGTGCCCGTTCTAAATCTAGAGCAAACCGAACAGACGATCGCTGCTAAAAAAGCAAACAAGTTCAGAGATCTGACTTTGCAAACAAAGCAGTCAAACAACTTGAGGTGAGGGGTCAAAGCCTCTTTACTTATTTTCTTTCTTACAGCAACGTTAAGACAACCCGAAGACGATCGTAGAAAAACGATCAATACAGCATTTCTCAAGAAGACGATCGATAACGCTTGCTTCAACTGATTAAAAAGCACAAAGCTGTAGCGTTAAGTATGACTTTAGGCACATATCGAGCGTTGGCTATACAAAGCTTTAATTCTTCGAGGTTTTATCGATTTATCAACTTATGAGCATCAAGAAATCCTTATCTAGTGGACGATCCTGACTAATTGAAATTTTTTATCAGACAAACTGAAGTCATTAATTTTTAATAGTATTGAAACGCCTGTATTTTTACTCCTACTACTTTATAATCAAAAAAATTCTTTTTTTAATGGCCCTATCCTGCGGCATACGTACACTTCAGGAGTTTTGGTATAGACAACTACTTGCAATCAATTCCAGAACAAGGTAAGGTCTTCATCGAAACTTGTTTTATATGGAGGTAGCGTAATGCTGAAGTCCGTCCTCACCGGCACAGCAGTTGCGACGATTGTCATTGCGGCAAACGTTTCTCAAGCCCAATCTCAGACAGTCGTATCGGTAAAATCCGATACCTTTAAAGAAGCTTCTCAAAAAATTGCGTATGATTCGCCTTTTGAAGTCGAGCGATCGATCTTCGAGCAAATTAATCAGTATCGGGTAACTCGAGGCTTATCTCGATTGACTTGGAACGCTCAAATCGCACAGCAAGCGCGGCAGCACAGCGCAGACATGGCAAACCGAATCATTCCCTTCGGTCATGAAGGATTTGATCAACGCGCTAAAAGCATTAGTAAATCAGTCGGGTATCGCTCAGTTTCAGAAAACGTCGCTTATATGACCCGCCGCCAAAGTCCCGCCGCAAAAGCCGTTAAAGCTTGGCTTGAGAGCACCAAGCACCGCGAAAATATCGAAGGCGACTTTAACATG
This sequence comes from uncultured bacterium, assembly GCA_964250455.1. Lineage (GTDB taxonomy): Bacteria > Cyanobacteriota > Cyanobacteriia > Leptolyngbyales > Leptolyngbyaceae > CAXUFL01. Next base: position 19,410 of record CAXUFL010000003.1, on the reverse strand, counting down.
ACCGGAATCGGCGTCAGCGTCAGTCCCACGGGCGATTACTACTTCACCGAAGTCTTTATTCGGAAATAAGCTTGCCTTTTATGTCGGAGAGATTCGCAAAGACGCTGTAAAATAAGCCTCGGTCTCTCCCCTAAAGATTATGGAGCCAAACGAATTTAACATCTGTGATCGCGACCTTTCCGAAGCGTTGCTCGCGCAGTACCGCCAAGTGACCGCGATCGCGGTCGACACTGAAACAATGGGATTGCTGCCGCAGCGCGATCGCTTATGTTTGGTTCAGCTTTGCGATCAAGCGGATCGCGTCACGGTTGTGAAACTCGATCGGGGACAAACCGAAGCGCCGAACCTCAAGCAGTTGCTTGAAGATTCGGCAATCACAAAAGTCTTTCATTTCGCCCGCTTTGATATCACCACGCTGAGATATCACCTGAGCATTCAAGTCAATCCAATTTTCTGCACTAAGCTTGCAAGCAAGCTTATTCGCACGTATTCACCCCGTCACGGACTCAAAGACTTGCTTCAAGAACTCGAAGGCGTTGAGTTAGATAAAAGCGCTCAAAGCTCGGATTGGGGCAATGTAATGAATCTTTCTGAAGCGCAACTTCGATATGCAGCAAACGACGTCCGCTATTTGCTCAACGCCAAGCAAAAGTTAACCGCCATGCTAGAGCGTGAAGAACGCTTCGATCTCGCTCAGCAGTGTTTTGCATGTTTACCTGTTTTTGCCCAACTTGACACATTGCAGTATCAAGGCGTATTTGAGCATTAAGTTATAAAGCAATACAGTCAGTCTAGCTCGATCGAGGAAATCACTCTTTCGCCGTATAAAACAGATATTTCTCTAGATACAGCGTTTTACTCTTATTCCAAGATTATGGTGTGTTCAGCAATACAGAATGCTATCTAGGGGCATCCAAGCTGTGATTCTGTATTCCGCAGCTTGTTGAGAATCTAAAAACTATTTCAGGAGCTTCTTTAAATATGGCTAACTTAAACGATCGCGAAACCAATCGCGAGCCAAACCCGCATGGCTACACAGATTCAACTCAACCCTCTGACGATTACAATGTCGTGAATCCAGATCCGATCGATTACCGCGAGGGCTACGAGCAAGGACGCGCCGTTGAGCAGCACCGTTACGAAGCGAATCAGCAAATTCGAGATAACGACAACGCCTCACGCGGAATATTGTTAGGCATTTTGCTCACTTCACTAGTGGCGATCGCGCTTGGCGGTTATTTTTGGCTCAACCAACGCAACCGCACTGAAGCGCCTGTTAATCGAACGATCGTTGTTCCCACTACGGCACCGTCGCCGAGCGTCAGTCCTTCTCCGTCTCCGGAAGTTCGCGAGCGAGTGATCGAGCGCGATCGCATCGTTCCCGTACCGCAATCACCCGCTCCCGCTCCAAACATTAATGTAACCGTTCCCCAACCCCGCCAATCGGCTCCGCAATCGTCTCCGGCTCCATCAACGCAGCAGCAAAGCAGTCCAGCCCCCGCAGCATCGCCAGAACCATCGAGCCAACCCACAACGGGCACGAGCAATAGCACTGCTCCCAATTCAACAAATTCAACGCAACCGAATTCGGGTTCTAACAGCACTACTACACCTGCAACAGGGTCGGGGCAGTAAACTTCTGACAAAATAGAGCTTGGTGAATTAATCCACTAAGCTTTATTTTGTTGTAGATGTTAAGCGATTTCTGGCTTGAGGAATCGATCGTCCTAACTCCTGAGCAGTCTCAATCCACTCTTGCATTATCGTTTCTACGTTTTGCAAAGCTTCGTGGTAGGTTGCACCATCAGCAGCACAGCCGGGAAGCTCAGGAACTTCAGCAATAAACGCCTGATCTACGTCACTCCAATACAAAATCACCTCATATCGAAGTGTCATTCTGTCCTCCTAGCTGGTATTTGAGAATCACATTGCGAATCTGTTTTACTTGATAAGCTTTTGATAACGATCCTAGAGGCTGTAGATTTAAAATTTCTTCAACCCCTTCTTTTGTGAAGATGTGATGGCTCCCTCGAATTCGTTCTTCAAATTCAAGGAAGGCTAAAAGTCGGCGGACGTCATTGAAAGCAATGTTAGCGTCAGACGTTCCGCTTAAGACTTTTGCCAAGATTTTACCGATCTGGCTCACCTCAAAACTTCCCGTTTAGAGCAGCAACACAGCGATCGCACAGCAACGGGTGTTCAGGCGATTCGCCTACGTGGGTCGAATAGTTCCAGCAGCGATCGCACTTTTCACCGTCTGCGTCCATTACGCCAATGCTCAACTCATCGGTTTGCAGATTGTCTTCTACAGCCAATCCCTTTGCGGAATCAAGCAGTTCAACTTGCGAAGTGATAAACAAATAGCGTAGTTCATCTACTTCGTTTCCACTCAAGCTATCGACTGGGTTGAGCGCTTGTAGCTTTTCACGTAGCTCCGAATCGGCAACCTGTAGCAGCAGTTTTGCTTCGAGTGAAGACCCGATCGCTTTGCGTGCTCGCGCTCGTTCAAGCACTTGGTTAGCACTTGAGCGAATCTCTCGCAATCGCTCCCATTCAGCCGCTAAAACTGGATTCTGCCACTGGGAATCAAGCTTTACCCAACCTGCCTCAAAGACGGATTTGTACGGCGTTGGATACGGGATGGATTGCCAGATGTCTTCTGCCATGTGCGACAACACAGGCGCGATCGCTTTGGCTAAATTTTCAAGCGCGATCGCCAAAACCGTTTGACAACTGCGCCGACGCGGGGAATCGACATCGCTGATGTATAACCGATCTTTGGCGATATCGAGATAGAAGTTCGACAAATCAACCGCACAGAAATTTTGGATTGTTTGAAAGAAGCGGAAAAATTGGAAGCTTTCAAACGAATCTTGGACTTCTGCAAAAATTTCGGTCATGCGGTGCAGCATATATCGATCGAGCATCGGCAACTGATTATATGGAACCGCGTGTTTTGCCGGATCAAAATCGTGCAGATTGCCTAGCAAAAAGCGTGCCGTGTTGCGAATTTTGCGATACACGTCGGACATTTGCTTCAGGATATTTTTGCCGATCGGTACGTCACTGGTGTAATCTACCGACGACACCCACAAGCGCAGAATGTCGGCACCATAAGGCGGTTCTTCTTTCTGGTTTTTGCCGCCTTCGATCACAATCATCGGATCAACGACATTTCCCAGCGATTTGCTTTGCTTGCGTCCTTGTTCGTCGAGCGTAAAACCATGCGTCAAGACAGTTTTATACGGCGCTTTTCCTTGAGTCGCAACGCTCGTCAGCAAGCTCGACTGAAACCAGCCCCGATGCTGATCCGATCCTTCGAGATACATTTCTGCCGGATAGCGCAACGATTCACGCTGCTCTAAAACGGCTGCCCATGAAGAGCCAGAATCAAACCAGACATCCATTGTGTCAGTTCCTTTGCGGTAGGAACGATCGTGATATTTCTCAGGCAATAGTTCTGCGATCGACATCTCCCACCAAGCGTCCGAGCCTTTCTGAGCGATGATCGACTGCACATGCGCGATCGTTTCCGCGTTTAACAACGGCTCTCCGGTTTCTTCGTCGTAAAAGACGGGAATCGGCACACCCCAGCTTCGTTGGCGTGAAATGCACCAGTCCGATCGTTCAGCCACCATCGACGTGATGCGGTTTTCGCCTTGTGCCGGAATCCAATTCACCGTTTGAATCGCTTCAAGGGCTTGATCGCGGAAGCCTTCGACCGACGCAAACCATTGTTCGGTGGCTCGAAAGATCGTTGGTTTTTTTGTGCGCCAATCGTAAGGATATTTGTGGCTGTACGGCTCTTCTTTGAGCAGCGATCGCGCTTCGTTCAAAGCATCCACGATCGCGCCATTGCCGTCGCCCAACACGTTTAACCCCGCGAATCGTCCGGCTTCTTCGGTAAAGTTGCCGTTATCATCAACCGGAGACAAAATTGGCAATCCGTAGCGCTGACCGACTAGATAATCTTCCTGACCGTGACCTGGAGCGGTGTGAACGAGACCTGTACCGGATTCAGTGGTGACATAATCGCCGCCGATCACGATTTCGCTTTGGCGATCGAACAACGGATGCTTGTAAGTTGAATGCTCAAGCAATCGTCCCATTATCGTGGCTTTGACTTGAAGCGGCGTTTTGAGAACGTCGGAGAGTCGATCGACTAAATCCTTTGCAACGATCAGATACTTAAACCGTCCGGGCGCATTCTCGCCAACTTCAACCACCGCGTAAACTAAGTCTGGATTCACGCTTACGGCTAAGTTTGCCGGAATCGTCCAGGGGGTGGTTGTCCAAATCGCAACGCCTAACTCACCGAGAAAGGGATCAAGCGGCATTTGCAAAGCACTCGGTAATCCGACCACTTCAAACGCAGCATAAAGACTCCGCGACGTGTGACCTTCAGGATATTCGAGTTCCGCTTCAGCCAGCGCCGTTTTAGAACTCGGACTCCAGTGAACGGGCTTTAAACCGCGATAGATATAGCCTTTCAGCACCATTTCACCGAATACACCGATTTGAGCGGCTTCGTATTCCGGCGTCATCGTGAGATACGGATGATCCCAATCGCCCCAAACGCCGTAGCGCTTAAAGCTTTGACGCTGTTGATCAACGGTTGTGAGGGCAAAGTCTTTCGCTTTTTGACGCAGCGTGAGCGGGGTAAGCTGTTTGCGCTCGTCGGGCTTGAGGGTTTGCAGCACTTTTAGCTCGATCGGCAATCCGTGACAATCCCATCCCGGCACAAAGCGAACTTTTCGCCCTTGCAAAAGCTGGTACTTATTGATCACGTCCTTGAGAATTTTGTTGAGCGCATGACCGATGTGAAGCTGACCGTTCGCGTAAGGCGGGCCGTCGTGCAGCACAAACAAATCGCCCGGATTATGCTGTGACAACTGTTCATAAATTTGATGTTCTGCCCAGAATTTTTGCAATTCGGGTTCGCGCTTGACGGCATTTGCCCGCATATCAAACTTAGTTTGGGGCAAATTAACGCTGTCTTTGTAGGAGCCTGGTTCTGTCACAGCCATAACACGGGATGAAGGATGAATTGATCTATTGTGTCAAGAAATTGAGCATTAATGCAGTCAACGGATGATTTAACGCAATTTAACTCGTTAAATCATCCGTTGCTAATAGCCGTTATTCAGTGAAGCGCTTTATTGTTCTTCGATCGGCGCAGGCGGATGAGCGGGAAGATGCTTTTCTTCGGCATCCTCGATCGCGGCTTCGACGAGTTCTAAACTCGGCGGATGGGGCGGGATTGCCTGCGGATGTTCTTCAGAATGACTTGCTTCGTAAGCCATTTCTTCTTGAATAATTTCGTCGGCAGGCGTTGTGGATTCAGCAGCTCCATCTTGATCGGTCGGAGCCGATGCGGTTTCAACGGCAGTTTGAGATTCGATGATGTCTTCTTCGTAGCCGATTGCGTCGTCGCTTTGAGCAGGTTCATCGTCGCGGTAGGCTTTGCGAACGTAGGTTGAGGTATTTTTGGGCGCTTTTTTGAACAGGCCACCAATGGCCGCGCCAACTCCGCTAATCGTTCCCATTACATCAGGCTTTGCGGCTTCTGTGCTTTGCGTTTCAACCGTCACTGGAGGATTACCAAAATCGTCGCGGGTTAGCGGCTGATACGGTTCAGAAGGCGTCTCGATCGATGCGGATTTGTTGACTAGGGTTTGAACTCGTTCGCGCACGTTCGCAAAAATCTGTTTGCCTTGCGTTAGAACTCGCTGCGTCGTTTCTGAATTGAGGGCATTGTCAACTTTTGCCTGAGCGTCTTGGGACTTCTCAAGTCGTGCCCCGATCGCTTGATAGCCAAACCAACCGATCAGCGAAACGCTGGCGATTTGACCCAGCAGCACGCCGCCCGTGATGCGATCGCCACAAATCCACAGCACAAACGCATAAAACAAGCCCACGCCCGCCCAGACTAAATCGCCTTTGCGATACACTTCTGGCACAAAAAAGGCAGACAGATACAGCGCTAAACTGCCCAGTCCAACCACCAACGCTAAAAGAAATGTCAGCATAATCGCTGCCCTCAACTCAAGCAAATATGTACTCTAACTCTACTGTGATTGTTGAATCTTTAAAGGTAGGGTTTTCTTTACTTAAACGGCTAGGATTTCGTCATCGGTTGAGAAATCGATTTGAGATCGATCGCGCCCCGTTGCCAAGTAATCGTTGTGAAATGAGTCTTTCAGCCCCGACAATAAATCATATTCCGGTTGCCAATTCAGTTCGGAAATTGCTTTATGAACGTCGGTAAAGAAATGCTGAGTTCGCATCGGAAACGCTTTCCGTTTACCAAAATCAAACTGTTTTGGATCGTAATGCACGATTTTAATTGAATTTGGATCTTTTCCAACGGCTTCTGCACAAGCCCGTGCTAATCCGTCAAAGGTAACGGCTCGATCGCCCGACACGTTATAAATTTGCCCGATCGCTCGATCGTTTCCCAATACTTTCGTCATTGCCGTTGCCAAATCTTTTACGTGTCCGAACTGCGTTAAGTGTTGACCATGACCGGGAATTGGAACAGGTCGATCGCGGACAATGCGATCAAAAAACCACGCTTCTAAATCGTTGTAGTTTTGCGCTCCATAAATATAAGTCGGACGAATCGACGTAAACGCAATATTTTGTTGAGCGAGATACGCTTCGGTTTCGTGCTTGCCTTTATGACGACTTTTTGGATCAACCAAATCGCCTTCAACATGCGGCATCTGATCGGATTTGAGATACACGCCCGCCGAACTCATATACACAAAATGCTGAATGCGATCCTTGAAGATTTCCACGAGCGGCTGAGTGTCTTCTAGTTCTCGCCCGTTGTTGTCGAAAATCGCATCAAAGTCTTGATCAAAGAGTTTTTGTTTGAGATCTGAAGCTTGAGTACGATCGCCCGTAATTTGCTTTACGCCTGCTGGAGCGGGTTTATTGCCGCGATTAAATAGCGTTACATCGTGTCCCTGGTCAACTAAAAGCTTTGTCAGGTAAACGCCGATAAAACGAGTCCCGCCCATCATTAAAACGCGCATCGGTACGATTCCTACGACAACAACTTTTTATCTTAGGACGATTCAGCAACGCGGTCAGGGGCGGTTGCGGTTGAATTTGGTGCAGCGTGCGCTTCTAGAGACTGTTTTAAGACGCTTCGCTGCGTTTTGATTCCGCCCGCAATTCATTCGCGGGCTAATGATCAAAGTCTTCTCAAGAAGACTGAGCACCGGGCGAACCTGTTTCAACAGGTTTTGTCGGTTAGCCCGCAATTTATTTGCGGGTGGGTCAGCATTGATCGTCGAAGAGTTTTAAAACAGGTTTTATCACAGGTCGATCGTGGCTTCTAAAAAACGCCTTTGAATTTCTGAATCGGGATTTTTGATTCAGGTCGAAAGCTACCGAAGTTTGTAAGCGCAAGTCCTTCAACACTTGCCCAGGGAAACCGTTCTTGAAAAAATCCCAGAAATTTCTGCGTTTGTTTTCGCACTTGTCGAATTTTCGTTCCTCGTTGCATCATGCCACTAAAATCATTGATTGTCCGGATGTATTTCAGTTCGATGACTAAAAAGCTTCCGTAGTCATTCATCAAAATCAAATCGCCGCGATGATTGTTAATTAGCTGCGTTTTAGGATCAAACAAATCGGTTGACCATTCGTAAGCAATGACATAATCGAATTCACAAACTTTAACAATCTTTTCTTGCTGCTGTAGCACGGTTTTAAGAAATTTAAATTCAGCCCGATCGATTTCAAGCTGGAGAATAAAATCGCGCAGGTAAAAAGACAAATCTTTGATCGTTTCTAGCCCGCTCAAAATCGCATGGTGAATTTCAGATCTAAGTCTAGGTTCAGCGTCTCGAAGCGCGAGCAAGTAAGTGATTTCGTCTAAGCGATCGAGGAATTCCCCGCTCGTTGATTGAAACTGAAACTGGCGCGAAAACAAGCGCTTGTAGGTAGCACGAAGCGTAACAGGTTGGGTTTCCATACTGCCTCTAAAAATAGGTTTGAGAACCCAAACACTAGCCGCCCCCGATCAAACAAAGACAGAATCGGGGTGGCTAAAAGGTAGGAGTGATAAAATGCCCTCTTAGCCCCGGACTGATATCGACAGTTGGGGGTTAGCCGTTCATTGCTGTGACCAGCAGCTTTGAGCGGCGCTAGTGAGTTTGGTTTAACCAAAAAATTTGGTTTGGGTAACTCTACAAGGATTTGAAGGCTGAAGTCAAGCGATATTCCGAAAGATTTCTTATTTGCCAATACAGAATCGGCTAAAAATCCGATCGAGCACTGATTCCGTCACGTCTTCACCCAAAATTTCACCCAACGCCGCGATCGCGCTTCTAAGATCGATCGTCCAAAAATCAAGCGGGAGTTGATCCGCGATCGTCGTCTGTACCTGCTGCAAAGCCGTTTTCGCTCGAACTAGTGCGGCCGCCTGACGTTGATTGATCGCTAAATCTAAATTCGCCGCTTGAATTTGTCCGGCTTGAACCGTACTTAAAATCGCCGCTTCTAGCTCATCAATGCCTTGATTGAGCGCGGCGGCTGTTTTGACGGTTTGAAGCGCATCAGGCAATTCAGTTTGAACCTCAGCTAAATCAGTTTTATTAATCACAAGCACGATCGGACGATCGCGCACCTGTTCATAAATTTGGCGATCGCTCTCGGTGAATCCGGCTTGAGCGTCGATCGTAAACAGTACCAAATCTGCCGACTGTGCGGCAAGGCGCGATCGTTCAACGCCAATTTTTTCAACTTGATCCTGTGTGTCGCGAATGCCTGCGGTGTCAAGCACCTGAATCGGAATGCCACCCACGACTAGCTGAGATTCAACCACGTCGCGAGTCGTGCCGGGAAGATCTGTAACGATCGCCCGATCGCTGCGGCTCCAAGCGTTTAGTAAGCTCGACTTGCCAACGTTCGGACGACCCACGATCGCGACTTTTAAGCCAGTTCTGAGCAGTTCGCCGCGATCGGCGGTGGCTAAAATTTGTGCAACTTCCGCGCAAACTTGGTTAATCTGCATGTTGATCAGCGATTCATCAAGCGGCGGCAAATCTTCCTCAAAATCAATTCGCGCTTCAACTTCTGCCAAAATGTCTAAACATTGCAGCCTTAACTGCCGGATGGGGTGCGCTAGTTTTCCTTGCAGTCCAGCTAAAGCAGATTGAGCGGCCTGCGGCGATCGGGCCCCGACTAAATCCGCGATGCTTTCAGCTTGCGTTAGATCTAATCGCCCGTTAAGAAACGCCCGCAGCGTAAATTCTCCGGGTTGAGCCAGTCGCGCCCCCGCTTCAAGACAAAGCTGCAACACTTGCTGCACTGCCATGATGCCGCCATGACAATGAAATTCCACCACATCTTCGCGGGTGTACGATCGTGGAGCCAGCATCATCAGCAGCAAAGCTTCATCAACGGTGCGATCGGTTTCAGGCTGACGCACAAAGCCGTAGAGAATTTGATGACTTTGCCAAGCTTGGCGACCGGGAGCGTGAAATATTTTTTGAGCGATCGCAACGGCTTCGGTTCCTGATAATCGAACAATCCCAACGCTGCCTTGTTCCGGAACAATCGCTGTGGCGATCGCCGCGATCGTGTCACCCATACGTTACTCTTCTTTCCAATTCGGATTAATCAAGCTGGTGAGAACATGATCTTCCCACTTTCCATTAATTAGAAGATAGTCTCTTGCGTATCCTTCTACTACAAATCCTAACCGTTTCAACACGTTTCCGCTTCGGCGATTGTGGGGCATATAGTTTGCATTAATTCGATGCAGATTAAGATCTTCAAACACATATTGCACCGCAACTTCTAGCGCTTCGTTCATGTATCCGTTACCTTGTTGCGCTTGAGCAAGGCTATACCCCAAACTGCACGAATACGAAACGCCTTGACTCACCTGCGTAAAATTTGCTGCCCCGATTACTTTTTTAGGTGCGTCTTTTTTAAATAGAAATAAACGCAGCGATCGATCATAGCCAAACTCGATTAAACTCTTCTCGATCTGCTGTGACCAAAACTCTCGTGTGTAAAAGTTACGCGGACGAATCGGCTCAAACGGTTCTAAAAATTCTCGATTTTCCGAATAATAGTTCAAAACCTCAGAAATATCGTTTTGCTGTAGCAATCGAACGATTAATCGAGGAGTTACAAATACTGGAGTTTGCAGCATTTTTAGGATTGTTTTTAAGGCAGAATTAAAAGGTTTCAACGAAGCTACTCACGAATCGCCGTTAATAACTCATAGAACGGTTGCCAATTGTCATCTTGCGCGATCGGGTTCCAAATCGATTCAATTACTGGTCGAACTAAGCCAACTTTAGAATTATATTTTCGTAATCGATCGGCAATGCTGCTCATTTCATCGTTTGTAAAACAGTTTAATGCTTGATGATAAGTTTGTCGCCAGCGATCAAAGCACTGCGCTAACTGATCTTCTGATGATTCAATTTGAGGAAAAATCAACGCTGATTGATCTTTCCAATTCGGTGAAAACTGGTTCGCAATCTGCCAAAAGAAATCATGATAATCTACCTGAGAAGTTTTTAAGAATTCAACGGTTAAATCAATCAATTTTTTAGCAATCTGATCGTCAAGCTGATCAAATCCTAATCGATACAGCATTTGTTGTTGATAAGCCGCTTCGTAATAATCCTCGAATTTTGCTAATCCCGCTTCTAAATCTGTTGCTGATACTACGCGCTGCAACGGATCTTGAAGCTTTTCTAAATTCCATCGGCACATAATCGGCTGATTTTCGTAGCTATACCGCCCAAAATAATCGAAATATGCCGCAGTAAATTTCGGATCGTAACTCGGAATAAATGCAAACGGCCCGTAATCGAAACTTTCCCCGGTAATCGACATATTATCGGTATTCAAAACCGCGTGACAAAATCCCGCCGCCATCCATTGCGCCGCTAATTGAGCCACTCGTTGAACTAATTCTGCATAAAACAACGCATAGCGATCGCGATCATGAATCAAATGCGGATAGTAATACTGAATCGCATGATCTAGCAAAATCAAAATAAGATCTTTACGATCGAAAAACGCCAATCGCTCAAACGTCCCAAAGCGAATATGCGATCGATTAAATCGCACCATTACTGACGATCGCGTGGGCGACGGTTCATCACCACGCCACAACGCCTCTCCAGTTTCAATCAAGCTCAAACAGCGCGAAGTCCGCACTCCCAATCGATGCAGCATTTCCGCCGCTAACACTTCGCGCACGCCACCTTTAAGCGTTAATCGACCATCGCCGCCCCGCGAATACGGCGTTGTCCCCGATCCTTTGGTGCCAAAATCGTATAGTTCGCCATCAATCCCGCGCACTTGTCCGTACAAAAATCCGCGACCGTCGCCTAATGCAGGATTGTATTCACCAAACTGATACCCGTGATACCGCATTGCAAGGAACGGCTCTCGATGTTCAAATCGCCCAAACGCCTCGATAAAATGCTCATCGCTCACGGTTTGCGGCGTTAAGCCGACCTGCTGCAACACGTCATCGTTGCGAAATCTTAACGTGTGTTGGGGAAACTGAGCCGCCGATACGACATCGAAAAAATCGCCGCCTAGCTGCTCAAACGCAGGCTCATAATTCAAATTCAAAATTGGATTCGTTATCATGCACAAATATTTTTTTGAAATCGCATTTCTTGATCTTATCGATTAAAACGAGTCTTTTTGCTTACGGAGTGCCGCAAACGCTTCAACCGGATCTTGACGATGCAGCGCTTGTTGAATCTCCGGTGTATCCCAGCGCAAAAACGGATTCGTTTCTTTTTCCAATCCCAAATTCGAGGGAACGGTTGCTTCGTTGTGTCGGCGTGCCGCTTCAACTTGAGCAAAACGCGCTTGCAACGCGCCGTTTTGTCGATCGACGCTAACCGCAAACTTCAAATTATTCAGCGTATATTCATGAGCGCACCAAACCCGCGTATTATCCGGCAGTGCCCGAATTTGACTCAGCGATCGCACCATTTGCGCGGGCGTTCCTTCAAACAATCGACCGCACCCGCCTGCAAACAAAGTATCGCCGCAAAATAAATCTCCTTCAGTTGAATCAACAGGCGGAAAGTAATAGGCAATGTGGGCGCGAGTGTGACCGGGAACAAATAAAACCTCGCCGCATCGATCGCCAAATTGAACCCGATCGCCTGCATTTAAGAAAATTTGTTGACCGGGAATTCTGCCTTGATCTTGTGCTCCGCCGTACACAATCGCAGTCGGAAATTGACGCAGCAGAGCCGTATTTCCGCCCACGTGATCGCCGTGATGATGCGTATTAAAAATTGCCACTAATGGAACATTTAATTGAGCCAGCTTTTGCAAAACTGGCTTTGCTTCAGCCGGATCAACCACCGCAGCAATGTTTTGAATCGGATCATGCAGTAAAAAAATGTAGTTATCAGACAGCGCGGAAAGTCGGTAAATTTGCATAATTGAAACTTGAATCAGTTTTTAATGTTGAGTCGAAGGCTTAACCTGTCGATATTAAGCGAATGGACGCTGCAAGATTTCATCCAGTCTTGACAGAATTCTCATCAAACTTTTGTGTGGATTGCCCAAAAACGCGCAACAGTGAGAATAAAGCCCGTTCACGATTAGCCCCGCATTTCTATGGTAAGAGCAGCCCAGAGCCGATTCAATCTTCCGACCGCACGAATTATCGATCGTGTGTTTGCTCATCGTCGCATTAACCGCCAAGAACATTTGCACCTCGCTTCGGTGCTGTTGGCCAATCAGCGCATCACCGACGAAGAACGCCTCCAAATTAATCGCATTTTCGATCAAATTCAATCCGGTCGCATCGAACTGATCGACGAGGATTTTCGTCGATGAAAATTATTCAAGCCAGCGCTTGGTATCCTCCAGATTCGTTTGGAGGCGTTGAGGTTTATTTAGACGGCTTAACTCAAAACCTACAGGCGATTGGCGTTGAATGTTCGGTGATTGCACCCCGCCCAAATCAAAACCTTCAAGAGCAGCACAACGGCATCGAGGTGTATCGCTACGATTCCTTCAATTCCTTCGCGGCTTGGCTTCGCTTTAATCAAGCCGATATCTACCATCAGCACACGATTCATTCAAGCTGTGGCATCGAGCATTTGCGCTGGGCGCGATCGCTGGGCATGAGCACGATCGCGACGATTCACATGCCTGATCTCGCTTGTTTGCGCGGCACAATGATGCGCGGCGGACACAGCGCTTGCGATGGAAAAATCGATGTAGTGCGGTGCGCTCAATGTTTGGGTGTTTCTAAGCGAGTCCCAGATACAATGCTGCGATCGCTGAGTCATTTGCCGAGTTCAATTGCGACGATCAGCCGCACTCAACTGCGTCACGCTCCGGATGTCCGACTGAGACAGCTTGGAACGACGCTATCTACGCCCGCTCAGATCGCAGCGCATCGGCGTCAGTTTAGAGCATTGATTCAGCAGGTCGATCGCGTCGTTGTCGTGTGTCAATGGCTGTACGATGCCTTTGTTGCAAACGGTGTTCCCATAGAAAAACTGATTCTCAGTCGTCACGGCGTCGATGCTGCTCCCCTACCTGCCACATCTTCTGAATCTTCGTGTTTTAAAATCGGCTTTTTGGGTCGCTGGCAAGAAACGAAAGGCGTCCAAATCTTAGTTGAAGCGCTGCAACACGTTTCAAAATCGATTCCGATCGAGCTAATCATTCACGCGACGCACGCCGATCGCTACGGTCAAGCGAATCGTGAAAAAGTTTGTGCGATCGCGGCTCACGATTCGCGCATCAAAATTCGAGAGCCGTTAGCGCGATCGGAAATAGCGCAGGCGATCGCTCAATTTGATTTACTGGCGGTGCCGTCGCAGTGGCTTGAAACCGGACCATTGGTCGTACTCGAAGCGCACGCCGCAAAAACGCCTGTGATCGGCTCAAATTTAGGAGGCATTGCAGAACTCGTCAGGCATGGCGTGGATGGATGGTTAGTGCCGCCGATCGAGATCGAGGCTTGGACAAACGCAATCAGTTATCTCGCCACAAATCCGGCGATCGTCGCTGGTTTAAGACAAAATATTCCCTTCGTGAAAACGACTCGCGACGTTGCCCACGAAATGCGATCGCTGTATAGCGCTTTAGTGCGGGAACACTAATCAAAGCGGGGGGAAACTCATTACAAGGTCACGCCTTCATCCCCCTTTTTCTATTTATGAAAGTTTCGATTCTTACGCCCAACTTTTCAAAAGGCGGTGTCGATCGCGCTTATTTGCTCGGTCAAGTTTTGCACAAATTAAATCACAAAGTCGAAATCTTAGGGTTTTTGTTTGGAGAAAAAATCTATCCAGAACCGCCTGATGATTTGCCTATTTTTTGTTTACCAAAATCGTCGTATCCGCGCTTAATTCCTTCGCTAATAAATCGTATAAACGGCGATATTATTTATGCCGTGAAGCCAAAACCAGCAAGCTTTGGAATCGCATTACTCAAGAAATTACAAACGCGGAAACCTGTTATTCTTGACATTGATGATTGGGAATTAAGCTGGAGCGATGGCGAAAAACCGTATCGTCCTGGAATAAAGCAATTTGCTAGAGACATTCTTAAATCAAATGGAGCGCTGCGATCGCCGGATCATTTTCTTTATCTACAATGGATGGAGAAATTAGTCTCGCAAGCCAACGCGATTACGATCGATACTCAATTTTTGCAAAACCGTTTTGGCGGCGTTTATTTGCCCAACGGAAAAGACACCGATTTGTTTAATCCCGATCGATACGATGCCGAAACGAGCCGCAAAAAGTACGGTTTATCAAACTATCGCGTGTTAATGTTTCCCGGAGCATCGCGCCCGCACAAAGGACTCGAAGACGTATTAAGCGCGATCGATCAGCTAAATCAACCAGATTTGCGGCTTGTGATCGTGGGCGGGAGTCCTTACGACGATTACGATCAGCATTTGATTCAAACGTGGGGCAAATGGGTAATCAAGCTGCCACCCGCTCCGTTTTGGCAAATGCCCGAAATTGTCGCGGCTGCACACGTGATTGTAGTTCCACAACGCGATACGCTTACCGCTCAAGCTCAGTTTCCGATCAAGCTCAGCGAAGGAATGGCAATGGCAAAGCCAATTTTGGCCACTCGCGTGGGCGACATTCCGACGATTCTCGCAGACACCGGATTTTTAGTTGATCCAAGCTGTCCCGCTCAGATTGCTAGTGCGATCGAGCAGATTTTTTCTGATTGGGCGGCGGCGTGCGATCGTGCTCAGGCGGCGCGATCGCGGTGTATAACCCACTACAGCACCACAGCAATGGCTCCGATTCTGGCGCAAGTTCTGAAGTCGGTGCGGTGACTTCTTCATAAAAACGGGATAACTAAAAGCAGTTCTTCATTGAATCTTTTTGTCGGTTGTTCCCCGTACCCGCATGTCACCGAACCAGTTGCTTGTTCAATTTGCGTTGCGCTATCCGGTTTGGATCGGGGCAACGATCGTGCTCGGTTTTTCTGGCGCATTATTCAACGGCGTGAGCACAATGCTTGTGATTCCGGTTGTGCTCGGCTTGCTTGGTGAAGAAATCAACCTCAAAGGCGCACCGCCAATTTTGCAGCAGGCGTTCTCAAAATTCGAGCAGGTCGGCGATTCGCGATTAATCATGATGATGAGCATTATTCTACTGGCAATTGTGCTCAAAAACGCCACCGGATACGCCAGCACTTTAGCATCCGGGCAGCTAACGCGATCGCTCGTCAGCGACATTCGTAAAAGCGGCTTGCAACTGTTGCTCGATGTGGATCTCGATTTTTATGCAAAAACGAAAGTCGGTGATTTGATCAATCGTTTAGGCGGTGAAGTGCAATCTACTGCTCAAGCGATTCGCACTGGCATTCAAATGATCACGACGAGCGTTACGATTTTGGTGTTTGTTTTCATTCTTTTATCGATTTCTTGGCAATTAACGTTAGCATCTACTTTTTTATTAGCAGTCGTATCAATTGCGAATAGTTTTTTCGTTAAACGAGCCAAGCTGTTTGGTCAAAAACTTTCTGATCACTCTCGCGATTATTCGGTTGCCATTCTCGAAATGCTATCCGGGATTCGATTAGTCAAAGCAACCGGAAACGAACCTCACGAATACGCCAAACTGACGCGATTGATTCACGATCGTGAAAAAGCCGATTTCCAATCTCAAGCAAATTCTGCGTTGATCGGACCCGTTAACGAAATCGCCGGAATCATCACGATATTAACGATCTTGATGCTTGGACGAATCTTTTTTCGAGGTGAATTAGCCTCTCTTTCAACGGTGCTGCTCACGTATTTGTTGATTTTGTTTCGCATGTTGCCGTTTGTGGGACAGCTTAATAACGCACGCGGCGTTTTTGCAAACTTGGCTCCGAGCGTCGCCGTCGTCAATGAATTTTTGCGACGCGACACAAAGCCGTTTATGCAAGCCGGACAGCATCAATACACCCGCCTCAACTCCGGAATCCGCTTTGAGAATTTATCGTTTGCGTATCCCAAAAGCGATTCACTTTGCGAAGCTTCAAAGAACCGCACGGTTCTCAATCAAATTAATTTGTGGCTTCCCAAAGGAACCACACTGGCGCTAGTTGGATCATCGGGTGCAGGAAAATCAACGCTGGCAGATTTACTGCCGAGATTCTACGACCCAACCGGGGGCAGAATTCAAATCGACGATCGAGATTTGCGCGACTTTGATCCGCGATCGCTGCGTCGATCAATGGGCATCGTGAGCCAAGACACGTTTTTGTTTAATGACACGGTGCGCAACAACATTGCCTACGCTTGTGATACAGCAACCGACGATCAAATTATCGAAGCGGCGAAACGCGCCAACGCTTACGAATTCATTGTGAATTTACCGCAGGGATTTGATACCCTGATCGGCGATCGCGGCGTGATGCTTTCCGGTGGACAACGCCAACGACTCGCGATCGCCCGAGCGTTGCTGCGCGATCCAGAAATTCTAATTCTCGATGAAGCAACGAGCGCACTAGATACGGTTTCTGAACGATTGGTGCAGACTGCGATCGACGAACTCAGCCGCGATCGCACCACGCTCGTGATTGCACACCGACTTTCAACCGTGCAAAAAGCCAATCAAATTGCCGTGCTCGATCGCGGTCACATTGTAGAAGTCGGAACGCACACCGAATTGCTCAAACAAAACGGACTTTACGCGCAACTGTACGCGATGCAGTTTGCCGAACACGCTCAAGCAGTTTAGGACAAAGCAATGAGAAAAGCGATCGTAGGAATGACCAGTAGCTATGTCGGGCTAAATCCTAGCTCGATCGATTGGCTGTGGCAACAATCGCCCGATTCGTTTGGACAGTGGGGCAACGTTCAGCTTGAAGCCTCTGCCGCCCATCCTGATTTTTTGCTGCTGTATCAGTTTGATTTTCCACGCCCAAAACCGTCGCGATCGTGGCTATCACAATTTCGTAAACCCGCTCCGATTCCTGAGGTGCGCGACTCGTTTCGCCAAATGCCAAAAGAGCGAATGCTGTATTTGCTGCGTGAACCGCCGCTTGCTGAAATTGTAGACATCACCAAAGCCAACTACGAACAAGCCAAGCAGTATTGCGCTTATGTTTCAGGGCCCGATGATTTTGCACCCACGCCCGACTACATGCCTGCTATTTGGTATCTGGGCAATTCGTTTCGTGAATTAAACGAGATGCCACCGCCTCAGAAAGTCCGGGCTTGTAGCTGGATTACATCGGGCATTAGCCGCACGCAAAATCATCGCCATCGCTTAGCGTTTCTCAAACTGTTGCAAAATCACAACTTGCCGTTTGATTTGTACGGGCGAGATCTACCCGCTTGGGCAAAAACCACCGGACGCATCGGCGGCAAATGGTACGGTATGGCTCCTTATTTTTACAACTTGTCGATCGAGAACTACGCCGAAAACGATTGGTACGTGACCGAAAAACTATGGGATGCTTTGCTGTCTTGGTGTTTACCGATTTATTACGGAGGTGCAGCCGCAGATAAATTATTGCCGCCCGGAAGCTTTCTACGCTTGCCGAGTCTCGATGAAAAAGGCTTGAACTACATTCAAGACGTGATTGCAACTCCGGATGCTTGGTTTGAAGCAAAAGACGCGATCGCCGAAGCGCGTCAAATCATTTTGCACAAGCTGAATTTGCTCAACTGGCTATCTGAATACGTGGAGCGCGTTTGGTAAATGAATGGAATTTGCACGCTGGCAAACGATCGTGTGTTTGACCAATTAGTTGCTTTGCTCAACAGCATTGAAGCGATTATGGGTCGAGATATTCCCGTTTGCATTTACCCGTTTGATGATCAGCTTGATCGCATTCGTGCTGAAATTAGCAATCGTTCAAACGTGATGCTTTACGACGATCGAGACTCGATCGATCGGTGGGACGAGTTTATGCAGCGCATCGGTCCAGAACGTTTAAACCAAAAGCTGCGGCTGTATGGTGCGCACCGTCGGTTCTGTGCGTTTGATGCGCCGTTTGATCGATTTGTATACATGGATGCCGATACGTTACTAATGCGTCCGCTCGATGCCGTGTTTGCCAAGCTCGACGATCACGATTGGGTGGTGTACGATTTTCAGTTTCTTGATCCAAGCAAAATCTACAATTTGAGTGCGCCAAAGCTGTATGAAGTTTTTTCACCAGAGCGTGTGAAAACTGAAATTTTTTGCTCTGGTTTTTTTGCGGCTAAACGGGGTTTATTTGGAGCCGAACAGCGCGAAACGCTGATTGCAAAGCTACAAGCCGGAGAGCGAGACATCCTTTACAAAGGAGCCGGAGAGCAGCCTGTTTTAAATTACATGGTAATGCGATCGAACCTCAAACGCTGCAATTTAGCGCAACTGCTGGCTTCTGAAGAATCAACGGGCTGTTCGGTGACATCTAGCCATTTTGAAGAGCGGGATTATGTTTTATACGATCGCGGCACTCGCTTAACGTATTTGCATTACATCGGTGTTAAACCGCAGCTTATGGAGCGAGTTTGTCAAGGCGAAAACGTCGATTTTCCCTATCGCGATTTGTTTCTTTATTATCGTTTTCTACACGAACCCGAAAAGCATCCGGTTCTTGAACGAATCCCGATTAAAAACGCTTCGTTCGTTCAAAAAGCTCTGCAAAAAATGAAATTGAGGTAGAAAGAATTATGAATCGAGGAATTTACATTGTCGCTAATGATAAAGTGATCGAGAATGCGATCGCACTTCTAAACAGCATTCGCCTTTATGATGCTGAAATTCCTGTTTTTCTGATTCCATTTAACGAGGAATACCACGCCGTTTTCTCGATTTTGAATCGCTTGCACAATGTGCAATTATTTCCAGATTTAGAGTTGTTAGAGCGGTTGACTTGTAAAGTAGGAAAAATCTTCGATCGAGACTTCCTGAAGCTCCCCAA
>CAXUFL010000002.1:0-228708 GCA_964250455.1 uncultured bacterium | reverse complement strand
GGGTTCGATCGCTGTGCTTCCACGTTAATCGTTGTGTAGTGATACTCAGATTCAACAATCACGGGTAAATACAACCGATGCGGATTTCCCCGACTAAATCCAGCATTGCGCTCGTCGCTCCACTGCATCGGCGTTCTGACTCCGTTGCGATCGCCCACATAGACGTTATCGCCCATGCCAATTTCATCGCCGTAATACAGCACGGGCGTTCCCGGAAGCGAGAGTAACAAGCTGTTTAAAAGTTCGATTTGGCGGCGATCGTTGCCCAAAAGCGGCGCTAATCTTCGACGAATTCCTAGATTCACGCGCATGTCTGGGTCTTGTGCATAAACGCGATACATATAATCACGGTCTTCGTCAGTCACCATTTCTAGCGTCAGTTCATCGTGATTGCGCAAGAAAATTCCCCACTGACAATTCTTTGGAATTTCTGGCGTTTGCTGCAAAATATCGCTAATCGGAAAGTTATCTTCCATGCGCAACGCCATAAACAAGCGCGGCATCAATGGAAAATGAAAATTCATGTGGCATTCATCGCCGTCGCCGTAGTAAGCGGCAGCGTCTTCGGGCCATTGGTTTGCTTCAGCCAGCAGCATACAGTCTGGGTAAGTCGCTTCGACGCGCGATCGTAGCTGCTTCAAAAAGGCGTGAGTTTCTGGAAGATTCTCGCAGTTTGTGCCTTCGCGCTCATACAAATACGGCACCGCATCCATGCGCAATCCATCTACGCCCAAGCTCAACCAAAAATCTAGCACTTCAAAAACGGCTTGCTGCACGGCAGGATTTTCGTAGTTGAGATCCGGCTGATGCGAATAAAATCGGTGCCAGTAATACGCTTTAGCGATCGAATCCCACGTCCAGTTCGAGGTTTCAAAATCTTGGAAAATAATTCTTGCTTCTTGATACTTTTCGGGCGTATCGCTCCACACATAAAAGTCGCGTTCGGGCGATCCAGCAGGCGCACGGCGAGCACGCTGAAACCAGGGATGCTGATCTGAAGTGTGGTTGACGATGAGTTCAATGATGACGCGAATTCCGCGATCGTGCGCTGCTGCCAGAAATTCCTTAAAGTCGCTCAGCGTGCCATAAATCGGATTAATGCTGGTATAGTCAGCAATATCGTAGCCATCATCGCGCAACGGAGACGGAAAAAACGGCAAAAGCCAAACCGCCGTAACGCCTAAATTCTGCAAATAATCGAGCCGTTCAGTCAGTCCGCGAAAATCTCCAATTCCATCCCCGTTACTATCCGCGAACGCCCGTACCGGAACTTCGTAAATAATTGCATCTTTAAACCACAAAGGATTCTCGCTGAGCGTTGTGTCTTGCATGATTGCTACTTTGACCGACTGTGCCACGGTATTACGCTAGTTGCTTAAGCTGCATTGCGATACGCTCTTTAGGCTGAATGTTTAAGCTTTGTTGTGATTTCTCCGATCGATTTCGGTTCTGTCTTAAGAATCAGGATTCTTCGTCACAAAGATAGTAAGCTTGGGCGTTTCGCTATTTACAACTGAGTTATGTTTCAACGAGCAAGCGGCATTCTACTGCATCCGACGAGTTTACCGAGTCGATTTGGCATTGGCGATTTGGGTCGATCGGCGTATGAGTTCGTGGATTTTCTGCAAAATAGTCATCAAACGCTTTGGCAAATTCTGCCGCTTGCTCCTACAGGTTACGAGCATTCGCCGTACACGATGAATTTCAGCGTGTTTGCGGGCAATCCGTTAATGATTAGCTTGGATCAGCTTGCTGAAGCAGGATTGCTCAATTCAGATGAACTAATACCGATTAGCGACGTACCGGAAGATCGGGTGATTTTCGATCGCGTAATTCCTCACAAAATGAAGCTGCTGCGATTGGCGTTCGATCGCTTTGAAAAATCACCCGATCCCGAATTTGATCAATTCTGTCAGCAGCAGTCTGCGTGGCTAACGGATTTCACGTTATTTATGGCGCTGCTCGAAGCCAACGAAGGCAAAAATTGGAACACTTGGGACAAGTCGATCGCGCGTCGTGATCCGGACGCGATCGAAGGCGCGATCGAGCAGTTGCAGCCCTCGATCCGTTTTCAGCAATTTTTGCAGTTTGTGTTTTTCGAGCAGTGGCGCAAGCTTCGCGAATACGCCAACTCAAAGCAGATTCAAATCATCGGCGATATTTCGATTTATGTTTGCCACAATAGCGCTGACGTTTGGGCAAATCCAGAAATCTTTAAGCTTGATTCAGAAACCTTTGAGCCGACTTTTATCGCAGGCGTGCCGCCGGATTATTTCAGCGCGACCGGACAGCTTTGGGGCAATCCGGTGTACGACTGGAATCAACTGCAAAAAAGCAATTTTGCATGGTGGATTAACCGCTTTCAAACCACGCTGCAATACGTAGACATTGTGCGAGTCGATCACTTCCGAGGCTTTCAAGCGTATTGGCAAGTTCCCGCAGGCGAAGAAACCGCGATCAACGGCGAATGGATCGAAGCACCCGGAGCCGAATTTTTTGAAACGCTTAACGCGCAATTGGGGGGCTTGCCGATTTTGGCTGAAGATTTAGGCATTATCACGCCCGAAGTCGAAGCGTTGCGCGATCGCTTTAATTTCCCCGGAATGCGAATTCTGATGTTTGCGTTTGGCGACGATTCAAGCAATGCTTATTTGCCGCATCACTACGTTCAAAACACGGTTGTTTATCCGGGCACGCACGATAACGACACGGCGATCGGCTGGTGGAAAACGGCATCGGACCCCGAAAAGCAATTCGTCGCCCGATATCTAGGCTATCAATCGCCGGATGAGATAAAAGAAATCAACTGGAGCATGATTCAACTGGCGATGGCATCGGTCGCGAATTGGTCGATCGTAGCGCTGCAAGATGTTTTAGGACTCGACGATCGTGCTCGCATGAACGATCCGAGCCATAACGATAATAACTGGCACTGGCGCTATTCAAGTTCCGATTTACTCAGCGAAGCCGCTACTGCAAGATTGCGCGACCTGACAACGCTATACAGTCGATAAGCTTTCTATCCATTTAAAACAAATCAATCTACTCTGGATGCGCGTGTGTATGATGTAAGGCGCTTAGTGAGTGTCAGGGGTTGAGAATCAATGAATTTGCCATTTGTGTTAGACGTTGCGATCGGGCTGACTTTTACCTACTTGATTTTGAGCTTATTAGCCTCTGAAATCCAGGAATTAATCGCCACGGTGCTTCAATGGCGAGCAAAACATTTAAAGGACTCGATCGAGATTTTGCTGGCAGGCGGCGGAAATTCGCCGCAGCAGCAGCAGGTAAAAGATTTAGTCGATCGCTTGTACAGCGATCCGTTGCTTAAAAACGTGAATCAAGAAGCAAAAGGAGTGATTCCGCAAGCTTTTCGACGCATTACCCGAATTTTGTTTTCGGGAAATCGCAAAGGAGCATTTGGCGATCATCAAGATTCCGGCCCGTCGTACATTGCGCCTGAAACTTTTGCAACATCGATCGTCGAACGGCTTGGAATTACCTCGATGGTCGGTCAGCTTAGCAGCGTGCGGCTAGAGAAGTTTGTGCATCGCATTGTGGGTGACTATACCGTTGCCGCTTCGGGTGCGATTCAAATTCCGTCAGATGACCTTCTTAGCGATGATTGGCAAAAAGGCAGCGTTCGCGTTTTAGCGGCTAAATCAAACAAACTGAACTTAAATCAAGATCCCAACTTTCAGCTTTTAGTTGAAGACTACAGCGAAGCGCTAAAAGCTTTTCAAAGCAAGGAAACCAGCTTAGACACGAGCATCGAGCGCTTAGGCGAAAGTTTAGACACCTACATCAATGCTTGCCCAGAAGCTGGAGCTTCAGATTTAGAGTCAACTCAATACCTTCGACGATTGCGATCGTACAAACTCAGCACATTCGGTCAAAATAACGATCGCGCCGTAACGTCGGGCGGCTTAAAGCCAAGCCTGTCTGAAATCGCAGAACTCGTCAATCAAGGCAGCACTGTTCACAAAGAAGTCGCGCAGGCTTACGATCGCATTGCTAACCAAGCTCGCCCGATCGATGCTCAGGTTAATGTTTCTATTCAAGAGCAAATCGACAACTATCGCGTTGGACTGGATCCAAACGCGCCAGATCAGCCCACGAAATACGAAGATCTCAGTTTTGATTTGCAGCAAGCTTTTTTGGGAAACGCTCTGAAAGATCTCAGCGACAGCGATCGTCAACTCTACGAAGATTACCAAGCGCACAAGCAAATCCGCGATGGCTTAAATCGACTGCCGGATTCGGTGAAAGAAAGCTTATCGATTTTGGCGCGACGGGCGCAAACGCGAGTGCAGCAAGCCGATGACGAAATCAGCCAGTTTCGCGATGAAATTGCGCTGTGGTTTGATCGATCGATGTCGCGTGCGTCTGGCGTTTACAAACGCAATGCCAAAGGCGTTGCCATCATTATCGGACTGCTAATCGCCGCTACGACAAATTCTGATACGTTTCACATTTTCAATCGATTATCAAGCGATGATGACCTGCGGAAAATTATCACCGATCGCGCCACTGCGCTAAATCTGAATGCGGCAAATTCTCCACGCCTTTCAACTCAGCTTGAAGAACTCAAAAACGAAACCGATGCTGTTTTGCGCGATATTGCTTTTCCAATTAGCTGGACGCCGAGCAATCTTAGCAATCAGCTCGGCTGTCCAACGGCCCCGATCGCCGTTCAGCCTGCTTCAGAAGCCGCACAGCTTCAAGCACAATGGGACAACCTGTATAAATCTTGTTTGACGACCAATCAATCTGCTACGGTACCGCTCCCGATTCAAGTGGTTCAAATTGTGGCACATCGACCGTTAGGATTGCTGCGAATGATTTCTGGTTGGGCAGTAAGCGGCATTGCGATCGCGATGGGCGCACCGTTCTGGTTTGATTTGCTCGGCAAAATCGTCAACGTGCGAAACGCTGGCGGCAAGCCTGCATCAACCGCAGGCGAAACTCAAAGCACGAACTAAATTCTTCTTTCAGTAAGCGGTACGATAAAAGCATTACTGAGAGAAGAACGAAGCAATGAGGCGCACTTGGGCGGTTTTAGGATTGATTTTCGCGATCGTATGGCTTTCTCCAACCGTTGCCCAAGCGTCGATTTGTCGAAGTGTTGACAATCAGGAAATCTGCATTGTCAGCATTAAACGCAGCGCTAAAAACTATTGGGAATATCGAGCAAGTGTGCGCGTTGATGGTGTGACCAAGCCCGTGCAGATTTACGATTGTCGCAATCAAATCACGGTTGCAAAAAACAAAGTTTTAGAACCGTTCGAGCAAGACGGCTCTGCGGCGGTTGTGTGTAGCTTTTTCAAACCGCCCCGCGATGCGTTTGGCGTGTATCGCGGCAAAGCGACTGGATCACGCGACATCACCGATTTGCTGCCGCCTTCGTTAAGAACTCCTTAAGGACGCTTCTATTTTGTAATTCTTTCGCTACCGTGAATAGCAGATACCTCCTAACTGCGTCTGTTGCCCCGTCCGATGGTTGTCGATGACGGGGTTTTGTTTGAGCTAAACCAAACAACTGCGAAACGTGAGTTCGAGATCACCAATGGCTTGAATGGGATCTGAATCGGTGGATGGGCGGGTCGTTGCCTCGGACGCCTAGCGACTGAAGGCGCGGCTACACAGACCAAACCACCCACGGGTTAAGAGTAATCACAGCGACTAGTCCACGCAGGTGGACTTCGTTTGTGTAGCCGCGAATTTATTCGCCAGGCATTCATGCATTAACCCGACCTCACGTTGCGAAGAATGTCGATCGTGATATTGCCGTCAAAATCGGGAATCGGGGCGGCGGGTTTGATTAAGCGTACTTGCACCTGAGACACGCGATCGAAGCCTAAAACGGCGTCTGCAATCACGGTCGCTAAGCGCTCAAGCAGCGCGAAGCGCGAGGTTTTAATGATCGTTTGCACGGTTTCGATTACCTTGCAGTAGTCGAGCGTGTCGGATAAGCGATCGCTGGCTCCCGATGGCGCTAAATCAAGCCACAGCGTTAAATTCACCTCAAACCATTGCCCTAAAACTTGTTCTTCGGGCAATGCTCCGGTGTAGCCGTAGCAGCGAATATTCGTAAGCTGAATAGAATCCATTACGGTTTAAATGAATAACCTTGACGAACGTAGTAGTTTTTGATCCACACCCCGAAGCGTTTAACTGGAACAGTTACAGGTTGAGATACTCGCTCGAATTTTGACATTACCATCAATTCTGCTGGAAACCAATCATCAGAAACAATGACTGCGTTTTTTCCTTTGAACTGATGCAAATCGCCGTACCAAAAATCGAACTGATCGACCCGATCGCTAATCGCAATCACAGTTTTATCGTTTAGTTGATAAGCCAGCGCTGACGCCGATCGATAATCGCTGGTTACGATCATCGGGGCTTGAAGCGGTGCTGCCTGAGCTTGCACAGTTTGAGCGACTGATTTCCAACCAAACAGCATTCGCGATTCTGAATCAATTTCAGGATTAATCAGGGCTGTTAAGGGTAATACGGTGTAATGCACAACAAGCAACGCTGCAATGATCGTACCGTAAATGATATGACGCGAAGGTTTTTTTATGACGATCGGCAACAATGGAAATAATAACAAATACGCGGTGATATTCCAGTAATAAAGTGCAGCCGAAATAAAAGAAATGACGACGAGCACGATCGAGGAAACCGCAAAAACCCAAAATGCAACGGTTGGATAAATCGAGTTAAATTGATTTAATCGAATTTTAAGCAATCGATAAAATCCAAGCCAGCAAAACGGAGATAATACAAAAAATGAAACCGCGACAAACGCAATAAACGACCCAAACTTTACGCCTGGATTAACCGGATTCACGCTGCGATTAAAGTAATATTGAAACGATTCAAAATGATTTGAAGCATTCCAAATCACAATCGGAATCAACGCAGAAAGGGCGATCGCAACCGCAATATAAAGGCGTCGATCGCGCAGCAAGGCTCGACATCTCGAATCCGCAAAAATCGTAGCAAGAAATCCTAACCCAACAAACAGCGCATTGTACTTAGACAATCCGGCAAGCGCGATCGTACAAGCTGAACCATATAATCGCCACGTTTCTCCCTGCCCGTTAGCCAGATAACCATCGAGAAATCGAATAAACAAATAGGCTGATACTAATGAGAACGTGATTAGTAAATGATCATGCCAAGCTAAACCTAAAAATACAAAATACAACGGCGACGCTAAAACAAATAGAATAATCGTCCAAAATCTTCGCGCATCAAAATCTTTATAAAGGTAACGAACAATCAAATAGTAAGTATAGAAAAATAGTGCATTACTGATTAAGTTTGGCAATCGCAAAGCAAACGTCGATCGACCCAGCAGCGTTGTAAAAAGACCTAGCACCCAAGCCTGTAGAGCGGGATGATCATAATACGACCAGTCCGGATGCTGCCCCCAAAGCCAATAATACGATTCATCGGGATTTGGAAACGCACCCAACCAAAAGATCGATCGCAGCACTCCCAGCACAATCAAGAAAATCCACAATTTCGTCATCAAAATTAAAAAATCAAGGTATTCTGGCGAATGGTTATTTTAGACACAAAAACGCGATCGTTTTCTCCCATAGGCTTAACCGTACCCGACGTTTATTTTTGGCATGATCACTCTTGGCACGTGGCGTAGAACTTTAGAAGCGATTTGCATTCCGATCGCGGCTTTATTATTCTCGCTTGTTCTGTTCGGATTGTTTTGTTTTGTTGCAGGTACAAATCCGTTTGAGGTGTATGCCGCAATTTACAAAGCGGCGTTTGGCAACTGGTTTGCGTTTCAAAACACCCTGATTCGAGCGGCTCCGTTGATGTTGACGTCGCTTTGCACCGCGCTGCCTGCCCGCGTCGGATTGATGGTAATCGGCAACGAAGGCGCGTTAGTCATGGGCGGCATCGGCGCAATTATCGTCGGTTTATCGAGCATTAATGCCGCTCCTGCGATCGTTGTTCAACTCGCAATGGCAATTGCCGGAATGGTATTTGGCGGCGTGTGGATTGCGATCGTCGGCGCACTCCGGCATTATCGGGCGGTCAACGAAACGATTAGCAGCTTGTTAATGAACTACATCGCGATCGCGCTTCTAAATCACTTAGTCGGCGGCATTATGCGCGATCCGAGTTCGCTAAACAAACCGTCAAGCTATGCCATTCCTGACCTTGATCGATTAGGCACGATTCCCTTAATGCCGCGTGTGCACTACGGCTTGATTTACGGCATTGTGGCTTGTGTCGTAGCGTATTTTCTGATTCAGCGTACAACCTTTGGATTTGCAGCACGCACCGCAGGCGGCAACGTCAAAGCCGCTCGAATCGCTGGACTTCCGGTAGGAAAATTGACGATCGCGATTTGTTTTCTCGCGGGGTCTTGTGCCGGCCTTGCAGGCATGGTGGAAATTGCCGCCGTTCACGGTCGAGCAAATGAATCGCTTAACGCAAATTATGGATACGCAGGAATTCTGGTTGCGTTTGTCGCACGTCACAATCCCATTGCTGCCAGCATTGTCGCGATTTTGCTCGGTGGCATTCTTGCAAGCGGAAGCATTCTACAACGTCAGCTTGGATTGCCTGATGCAACCGTGTATGTGTTTCAAGGATTAGTCTTTTTGGTCGTATTGTATAGCGAATCGCTGTACGGCAAGTTTCGCGTGTTTCGCGAACCAGATGTGACGACAGCATCAGTGGTTTAGGGAGGTTGAATTATGGCAGCAGAATCAATTGGCTGGTGGGGAGTTCCGTTAGCAATCCTCGGTGGAACGCTACGCGGCAGTGCGCCGTTTTTGTTTGTGAGCTTGGGCGAATGTCTGACCGAGAAAAGCGGCAAAATTAATCTGGGGTTAGAAGGAACGTTGCTGCTTGGGGCAATGAGCGCTTATGCCGTGTCTTACCTGACTCAAGGAACGGTTGGAACGACGATCGCGCCCTGGCTTGGTGTTTTAGTCGCAGGCGTTGCAGGCGCGATTTTAGGATTTATTCACGCTTGGCTATCGCAACAGCCGAAAGTTAATGACGTTGCGGTGGGCATCGCCATGATTATTTTTGGCAGTGGCGTTGCGTTTTTTCTCGGTAAACCGTTTATTCAACCGTCGGCACCGCAGCTTGGCGCAATCGGGCTTGCCGATTGGAGCACGCTACCTCAAGTTCAGCAATCGTTTAGAATCAATCCGCTATTTCTCGTTGGAATGGCGATCGCGCCTTTGATGACGTGGTTTTTCAAAACGACGCGCTGGGGCTTGTACATTCGCGCTGTAGGCGATAACCCGGATGCCGCGTTAGCAATGGGCATCTCGATTCATCGAGTCCGGATGTTGTGCATTATGGCAGGCGGATTTTTGGCGGGAATTGGCGGCGCGTATTTGTCGCTGTATTATCCGGGGAGTTGGTCAGAGCGGATTTCGAGCGGTCAAGGCTTGATGGCCGTTGCGCTGGTGATTTTTGCACGCTGGAATCCGATTCAATGCTTGTGGGCGTCGTTTTTGTTTGGCGGCGCACAAGCGATCGCGCCCGCTTTGCAAGCGGTGGGAGTAGAAGGCGGATACTACTTGTTTAATGCATCACCGTATGTTCTGACGCTATTGATTATGATTTTGACGTGCTCACCGAAGCGCACGCTAAGCGGGGCACCGGGCGCATTAGGAACTTTAAATTGAGGCGTTTCGCATGACGACTACTACAGAAACGATCGCGATTCAGTCGCCGTATTCACCGCCGCAGTTAGACGTGGTAGACATGACCAAGCGATTTGGCACGTTTACCGCTCTTGATCGCGTGTCGATGACGCTGAAACCGGGAACCTTTCATGCGTTATTAGGCGAAAATGGAGCCGGAAAAAGCACGCTGGTTAAATGCGTGATGGGATTTTACACGCCGACATCCGGACAGGTGCGGCTGAACGGGGAAGCGTGCTCGATCGCGTCTCCCCGCGATGCTCAGAAATACGGAATCGGTATGGTGTACCAGCATTTCACCTCGGTGCCTGCAATGACCGTGGCTGAAAATTTGGTGTTAGCTCGATCGTATGGCACTGCGATTATTAATTGGAAAGCTGAATCCGAAAAGCTCAGCGCTTTTATGGCAACGTCTCCGTTTCAGCTTCCGCTTGATGCTTCAGTCAGTCAGCTTGCCGCCGGAGAAAAGCAAAAGCTTGAAATTCTCAAACTGCTGTATCTCGAAAGCAAAATTCTGATTCTCGATGAGCCTACTTCAGTGCTCACGCCTAGCGAAGCCGATGAAATTCTAGGCTTGCTGCGGCAATCTGTTAGCGCAGGCGATTTGAGCGTTTTGCTGATCAGCCACAAAATGCGCGAAGTCACCAAGTTTACCGATGAAATTACCGTTTTGCGGCGCGGCAAACTAGCAGGCGTGGGCAGCGTGCAGGCGTTAAGCGTTGCTGATGTCACAGAAATGATGATGGGCGATCGACGCACGCCGCAATCCGTGGAGAAAGTCACGTGTTCTCAATCTGCTCCCGTATTGCAGCTTCAAGCGCTACACGCAGACAAAGACAACGGACTCGAAGCCGTTTCGGGCGTTGATCTAAGCGTTCACAGTGGCGAAATTGTCGGCATTGCTGGCATTTCGGGCAACGGTCAGCGTGAATTAGTCGAAGTGTTGGCTGGTCAAAGAACGCCGACGAGTGGAACAGTTTGCGTTAACGGTAAGCCGTATGCGGCAACGCGATCGCAAATATCCCTACACGGCGTATTTCTTCTTCCCGAAGAACCGCTCAAAAACGCCTGCGTTCCTCATATGAGCGTGGCGGAAAATCTAGCGTTACGCACGTTTGATCGATCGCCGCAATCAAAAGGCTGGCTGCTGGTTTTTAAGGCAATTCGCGATCGAGCGCAACACCTGATTTCTGCATTCAAAATCAAAACGCCGTCACCAGAAACGCCCGTCAGCTTTTTATCGGGAGGAAATGTTCAGCGCACCGTTTTAGCGCGGGAATTGTCGTCGGATCACGTCAAGCTGCTGATTACCGCCAATCCTTGCTTTGGGTTAGATTTTGCTGCGGTCGAGGATATTCACAATCAGATTTTGCAGGCGCGTAATCGCGGCGTTGCAGTTTTATTAGTGAGTGAAGATCTCGATGAACTGTTAAAACTCTCCGATCGCATTTTGGTGATCAGTGGCGGTAAATTTCTTTATGAAAGCACCATTGACAATGCGGATTTTGCTGAGATTGGACGCAGCATGACTGGGCATTAATAAGGAGTCACAGATAGCACGGTTAAACGGCTATTTCCTTATCAGATTGCTTTATGAAAACGTCTCGCAAGCGGAGTCAGCTTTGGCTTCGTAGTTTTACTGCGCTGTTTAGTTTGAGCGTTACGATCGTAGGCTTTCAGCTTCAAAGTTCTGCCCAGTCTGCGCCGCCAGCCCTCGATCAAGAATCTTCGCAAAGTCACCGTTTTTTCGAGAGCGGCTTAGTTTCTTTGAAAAATCACAGTTATCAAGCGGCGATCGATCAGTTCGATCAAGCGATTCGCATCGATCCAGGATTTAAAGAAGCGTATAGCGGGCGCGGTTTTGCGTATCTTCAGCTTGGTCAAATCGATCGAGCGCAGATTAGCTACAATCAAATTCTGAAAATCGATCCGATGTCAGCTAGTGCGTATGCGGGACTCGCATTAATTCGATCGCGACTCGGTGACGATCGCCAATCTCAACTCGATACTGCCAAGAGCGCTGCCCTGCTTGCTCGTCAAATCACGCGCCATTTGTATCAAAGCGAATTGAGCCTGCTTGAACTCGATGAAGTCACCGCCGGACACCCCCCAAAATCTGAAGTGTGGCGCTTGATCGATCAAGGCTATCAGCAAATCAACGCGAAGAATTATCGAGGGGCAGTCAATACCTTTTCTCAAGCAGTTCGAGCGATGCCAACCGGATCAGCGCGTCCGTATATCGATCGCGGCGTTGCTTATTTCTGGATGGGTGAATATCGATCGGCGATCGACGACTTTTCAACAGCAATTCGCAACAATCCGAATTTTGCCAAAGCTTACGACTATCGCGCCCGCGCCTACGAGCAAATCGGACAGCTTCGATCCGCTCAAGCCGATCGCGCTAAAGCAATCGATTTAGCGCGTCAATTTGGCAGCTCTGCCCTGGTTCAAGAGTTCGCGAGCAGAGCGCCCCAAGCTCAGCGTTAGCCCCAAGAATCAAGGTCAAGCGCTGCCGATCCGCCCCGCTCAAGCTGACCTAAAATTTTCCCAAGCTGCCACCAAACCAGCCAGCTTGTGCCGATCGTCAACGGCACTGCAATTCCATACGCGATCGGCGTTGGAAATCCAAAAATCTCCACGCCCGCCGATAAAAAGAACAACGCGCCCCCGGCAATCCCCAAAAACGGAGTGAACAGCTTTAGTCCACGCATTCCGGCAAGCGTGCGGGTCGATCGATTAAGCGACCATTCTTTAACCGACTGCGTCAAAACCGCCTGAAATGCAATTCCTGAAGTGATGCTGGCAAGTAGACCTGCCACAAGCAAAAGATACGGAGGCTGCGGAAAGAAATAATCCACGATGGTTTCTTAAAGGATAGGGGTCAATTAACTCGAACGTTCAAGCTCTAGGACGCGCTTTAAACCGCTTCGCTGCGTTTGAAGTCCGCCCGTGAATGAATTGCGGGCGGGTCAGCAACGATCGAGCTTTAAAGCAGTCCCTAATTATCCTACCGTTCAGGCTTGATTCCCGTCAAAGCAGAAGGAATCAAGACCGCGCTGCGAACGGCAGGAATTTCTGCTAACGCACCTAATGCCGCATTAAACAAGCGTCCTGGTTTGATGTCGTCTTTGATCAAATTCCACAAGCGCCGGACTTCTTCGGTGTGAAGCCGATCGTCTTCGGTGAGCGCCAGTAAAAGCTGCCTACGCAGAAATCCGCCTTCATCTGACAGTAGATACTGCAATCCAAGCTGAGCCGTGGGCAGCAAATCGAAGTTGTGATCTGATCGCGCGATCGCAATCATGTTTTCTAACCGTTGCCACTGGAATTTGCCGTCTTTGAACAAAACATCGATCAAACGACGACGCAAACGCGGCGATTCTCCGGTCAGCAAACGACGCGCTACATACGGATAAGCAATTTCGACAATTTTGAAGTTTGGATTTAAGGTCAGCGCCAAACCTTCTTGAGTCACCACTGATCGAATAATCAGCGCAAACTTCGCAGGCACGCGGAACGGATACTCAAACATCAATTCGCTAAAGCGATCGGTAATCGTTTTGAAGTTAAAGTTCCGAACGCTTTTTCCAATCACATCATCGAGCACCGCTTCTAAAGCGGGTACGATCGGGCGAATATCGGTTCCCGGTGCTAAAAAGCCGAGTTTGACAAAATCTTCCGCAAGTTCAAGATAATCTTTGTTGATCACGTGAACAACCGCATCGACTAAGGTTTCTTTGGCTTCTTCTTCAAGCTGATCCATCATACCGAAGTCGATGTACGCCATTTGCCCGCCTGTCGGACTCGGAACCGCAAACAAGTTTCCAGGGTGCGGATCAGCGTGAAAAAATCCGTATTCGAGCAGTTGCTTGAGTCCTGACGTCACACCGATACGAATAATCGCGTCTGGGTCCATTCCGGCTTCGCGAATGCGATCGGTTGCCGTTAATTTAATGCCGTTAATCCATTCCAGCACCAAGACATGCCGCGAAGTGTGACGCCAATAAATGCTAGGCACTTTTACGGTTGGATCGTTGCGGAAATTAGCGGCAAACTTTTCGGCGTTGCGTCCTTCGTTGAGATAATCAATTTCCTCGAATAGCTTAGTTCCGAATTCATCAACGATCAGCGTTAAATCGTGACCGAGGTTAAGCGGAAGCCAGGGAGCAAGCCATCCTGCCGCCCAGCGCATAATATATAAATCAAGCGTCAACGTCGGCAGCAAGTTCGGACGCTGAACTTTAACAGCGACTTCTTCGCCGCTTTTAAGACGAGCGCGGTAAACTTGCCCTAAGCTGGCAGCCGCGATCGGGTTTGGAGACATTTCGGCAAACACTTCATCGATTTCGGCATCGAGTTCTTCGCGCATAATGCGAAACGCAATGTCGTTGGGAAACGGGGGAAGCTGGTCTTGAAGCTTGATCAATTCATCCAGAAAATCCCGTCGAATCAAATCTGGGCGAGTTGAAAGCGCTTGTCCTACCTTGATAAAAGTCGGGCCTAGCTCGGTCAAAATGTGCCGTAGCTGCACCGCCCGCTTAAATTTATTTTGCTCGGTGTGGTTTCGCCAGTCGTCCCACTTCAAGCCCAGCACAAAGCCAGTAAAAAACCAAACGACGCGGAAAGCACGCCAAAAAACTCTCCAGGGACGCAATCGGTAATAGCTGGCGATCGCGCCGAAATCGTAGCGTTTTAGCTGATAAACCAGAGTTCGACCCACGGTATTAAATGCCTCGCTTGTTGATACCCAACCATCAACAGCAGTCGAAGCGCTGTAACCGTTTTTCGTCTTCTAGCAAAGTGAATTGTTAGAAGTTCCGGGCTTTCCCCGATGCCTCACTGCTCAGTGATGATTACTAAGTTTTATGTTTAATCTCATTCTAGTATATAAAACTACAAGCTCTTGAAAGAAAAAGAACAGATTGGAATCAGGCTCGATGCCAATTGCCATGCGGTTTTCAGCTTTGTGAATTGAGTAAATTTTGACTTCAATCAAGCTAAACAATCTTTCAAACTGTAAACAACTTGGTCTTGTTGGTCGGGGCTGAGTTCTGGGAACATGGGCAGCGATAAAACTTCACGGGCAGCCCGATCGACTTGAGGCAGTTGCCCAAGCTGATATCCTAGCGCTGCGTAAATCGGCTGAAGATGAAGCGGCAACGGGTAATAAATCATCGAATTAACGCCGTTTGCTTGAAGCTGCAATTTGATTTCGTCTCGTCGATCGATCAATCGAATCGTGTACTGATTCCACACGCTGCGTCCGCCTTCGATTCCTTGCGGTAAAACGATTCCCGGAATCGGGGCTAATAGCTGACCGTAGCGATCGGCAACCGCTTGACGCTGCTGATTCCATTGATCTAGATAGCGCAGTTTGATTTGTAAAACGGCAGCTTGTACCGCATCAAGTCGGCTATTAACGCCTAGCGCTTCGTGATAATAGCCGCTCCGCCGTCCGTGATCGCGCAGCATTCTAACTTTTGCTGCGAGTTCGGGATTGTTGGTTGTAATCGCGCCGCCATCGCCGCAAGCTCCTAAATTCTTAGTCGGATAAAAGCTAAAACAGCCAATTTGTCCGATGCTGCCGACTTTTTGATCGGCCCATTCTGCTCCGGTTGCTTGGGCACAGTCTTCGATCACAGCAAGATTGTGGGCGCTCGCGATCGCCATTAATCGCGTCATGTCTACTGGCTGACCAAACAAATGCACCGGGATAATCGCTTTGGTGCGATCGCTGATCGCCGCCTCGATTTGATTCAAATCTAAGTTAAACGTCTGCGGGTCGATATCAATAAAAACGGGCGTTGCTCCGACCGCGCTAATCGTTTCAGCCGTTGCCACAAAGGTAAACGGCGACGTGATTACCTCGTCACCTGCGCCAATGTCGAGTGCTCTAAGCGCTAAATACAGCGCATCCGTCCCCGAATTGCACGCCACGCTCGTAGAAGTCCCAATATACGATGCAAACTGATGTTCAAAATTCTCGATCGTCGCTCCACCAATGTAGCGACCCGATGCCAGTACATCTAAAACGGCTTGATTAATCTCAGATCCGATTACTTTATACTGCTCAGACAGATCAAACGGAGGAATAGTATTCACGTGCAACACAAACCGTAATTCGCAGGGTCTATTGAGCGGAAAACTCAGATTAACTATCTTTTGCGTTTCCCTCTACTATTAGACCGTTAAGTGTTTACATTGTTTCAATAAATATTCAATCTGACAATATGAACGCACCGATTCAACTGATTTGGGCGATCGGATTGATTGTGTCCGCGATCGCGCTTTCTGCCTGGATGCGTCTCGGACTCGAAGGCAATTTGATTTTGGCAACCGGACGCACCCTTTTACAGTTAGCCGTAGTGGGATACGTGCTCGCGGTCGTATTCGCGCCGCCGCAAAGCCCGATTCTA
Organism: uncultured bacterium; assembly: GCA_964250455.1. Lineage (GTDB taxonomy): Bacteria > Cyanobacteriota > Cyanobacteriia > Leptolyngbyales > Leptolyngbyaceae > CAXUFL01. The sequence goes on along the minus strand of CAXUFL010000002.1, from coordinate 212,588 downwards.
ATTCTGTTTGTCTTGGGCGTGCTGCTGATCACAGGCGCGATCGTAACGCGCAATCGAATCAGCCAAAAATTGCCGCGCTTACTGCCTTGGGTAACCGGGTCGCTGCTGGTGAGTACCGTTTTGACCGTCGGCTATGCGCAATGGATTATTGTGCAGCCGCAAGTCTGGTACGATCCGCAGGTTTTGATTCCACTGGCGGCGATCGTGCTGAGTCAAGCGATGAATGCCGCCGCGATCGCTGGAGAACGATTTGTGACCGTACTAAACGCCAATACGCTTGAAATCGAAACGCATCTTAGCTTAGGGGCAACCCCCACGCAAGCGATCGCCACGTACCGCAAAGACGCGATTCGATCAGGCGTTTTGCCGATGATTAATACGATGACGATCGTTGGACTTGCCACGCTGCCTAATATTCTTAGCGCTCAGATTCTCGGCGGTGCTAATCCTATCAGCGCAACGGTTTTCGAGATTTTAATTTTGATGATGCTGGCGGTTGCAACGCTGCTTGTCACCGTCTTAATCACCGAGGGAATTCGACAGCAATTTTTCAATCGAAACGCTCAGCTAATTCGATGATATTTATTTCAAAACAGCGATACACTGAGTTGTCCAGACACAATGGATTCTCAGCCGCTTGCATTCCCATTCCCGGCGCACACTAAGCGGAGCAAAACACCAAACTCCGATTTTCAAAGGCATCGCGCTGTTTACGCCTGGGGGCGATTTGGTTTATTGCATCGACCCCACAAAACAAGCGCGATGGCATCTGAGCTTGTGTGCAGCGCTGCAAGAAGTTTTAGAATTGCCAGAACCGCCGCATTTTTTAGTTCCCTGCTATACCGCCACGCTTGATCGAGTCCTTGACTCCAAATCCAATCAAATTCGCACCTTTGCCGAGGCGTACCCTCCGGTATATCGATATCGCGCTTTGCTGAACACCGTGTTTGACGTGGGAGATTTAGCGTGGCAGATCGCGCCACCCCCCGAAGAAGTTTGTAACCCGATCGTGCTTGACACCTACCGCGATCGATTCGGGCAACTGTGGGAAAATCACGATTTAGTCATGCGCCTCGAACCGAATCCGCCGATTTCTTCGGAAGCTTCCACTGCGATCGATCCCGCTTTATCTGCGACTCACGCTTATCCACAAGGCTATGTGCTGCGGTTATTTGTATCGGGCTACAGTGCCGCAACCACGCGAATTTTGCAAAACCTACACGAGCTACTCGAACAATCGCTAGACTGTCCCTATACGCTCAAAGTAATCGACATCTACAAGCATCCTGAACAAGCGGAAGCTGACCAAGTTTCGGCAACGCCTACGCTAGTCAAGGTTTATCCGCGACCCGTGCGCCGGATTGCGGGGAATTTAGACGATGCTGATCGCGTTTTGAGATTTTTAGGGGCACTTGACGAAGGATATCGAGAATGATCGATCAAGTTTTAGAAAAAGCAGCTTCCGGGCAGGATATTGCACCCGAAGAAGGCGTGCTGCTGCTCAAGCAAACTGATTGCGGTGCGATCGAGCAAATTCGCGCCTGTGCCGATCAACTGCGTCAGCGTCAAGCAGGCAACACGGTCACGTATGTGATCAATCGCAACATTAATTACACGAACATCTGCGAACAGCACTGTAGTTTTTGTGCGTTTCGTCGTGATACCGGAGAATCCGGGGCGTATTGGCTCGATTGGACACAGATTCTTGAAAAAGCAACCGATGCCGTAAATCGTGGCGCAACGGAAATCTGTATGCAGGGTGGCTTAAATCCCGATGCAAGACTTAACGGTGCCGCGCTGCCGTACTATCTCAAACTGATTGAAACGATTAAATCTGAGTTTCCACATCTGCATCTTCACGCTTTTTCTCCACAGGAAATCGAGTTCATCGCTCGTCAAGACAATTCAACGTTTGCTCAAACGATCGCCGCGCTGCACGATGCCGGAGTTGATTCTATGCCCGGAACCGCCGCCGAAGTTTTAGACGATTCGGTACGCAAGATTCTTTGTCCAGAAAAAACCAATTCTGCCACCTGGATCGAAATTGTTCGCACTGCTCATGAATTAGGAATGCCAACGACTAGCACAATGCTATCCGGGCATATCGAAACCCCCGAACAGCAAATGCATCACTTAGTACAACTCCGATCGCTGCAACAATCCGCACGCGATCGCGGCTATACGGGAATTACTGAATTCATTTTGCTGCCGTTTGTCGGTCAAGAAGCGCCAAAACCGCTCCGTCGTCGCGTCGGACGCGATCAGCCTGTTTTAGCCGATGCGTTATTACTCACCGCCGTTGCCCGAATTTTCCTCGGAAACTGGATTCCCAATCATCAGCCAAGCTGGGTCAAGCTCGGACTGTCTGGAGCCGTTGAAGCGTTGAACTGGGGCTGTAACGACATCGGTGGCACGCTGATGGAAGAACACATCACTACAATGGCAGGCGCGATCGGCGGGACGTGCATGGAGGTAGAAACGCTGCAAACGGCGATCGCGGCGATCGATCGACCTTATCGACAGCGTGACACACTTTATCGAGGGATTGATCAATCCTCAACGCTTAACTAACGTTTATGGCTTCCAAAGAACGCCCAGCGTGTGGGTGTTAAGCTGAGGCAGAAATTGGCCGTTGTGCAGCGCGGTGAGGGCTTCGAGTCGATCGACGATCGGCTTGGGCACAAAGCGCAGAAAATGACGGGTTCCCAAGTATCCGGCAGTCAGAGGATTCGTAAACAAACGAAGTTCCTTGAGAACAAGCCCTGATTTTTCTACTAATGCTTTAATCTCCTCGCGATGCAGTAAAAAAATGTGTCCATCTGCATTCGGCTTAAACTGTTCGCTTTCATAAATCGACGGATCTGAGCAATCAGAAAACTTAGGCAGATTGTTTCTGATATATTCTCCGTTTGGCGTCGTCATGATAATGTAACCTCCCGGTTTTACGAGCTTGGCAGTATTGCGTAAAAACTCATCCGGGTGTGCAACATGCTCGATTACTTCGGTGATGATTGCTGCATCAAACGCTTCGGCGCAGTCTAAATCAAGGCAATTGCCAACGGCAAAATCAACTTTTCCACTGTCTTGTTTCAGCTTCACATATTCTGCGAGTTCTGCTCGTAAATCGTTCCACGTTACCGCAAATCCTAACTCGCTCAAATGCAGCGAAAAATTTCCTTGTGCTGCGGCAATATCGATAATGCGATCGCCCGATGAAAGATACCGCTTGACCGCCTCGATCGTTTGATTAAATCGACGTTGATACGCATAGCTGTAGCCTAAATCACTGGTGTCACCGAAGAACTCTAGTAAATCATAGTGATAGCTTAGCTTCCAAGATTCGGTCCAGTCTGGGCTGTAGGTCGGTTGCTTCATTGCGATCGGTTGAGAAAACGTTTCGACAAATTGTATCCGAAGAGCCTAATGATACTTAATTTTTTTTAGTGCTGAGCGTTGGGTTAAAGGCAAACTCACGCATAAAATCCCACGGACCGCCTTGATAGCGCCAAAGCAGTAAGCCTTCTCCGCATCCGTCTAACGGTTTCCAAGCTCGATCAAGTACTGTAAAAAGCTGACGCGCCTCGATCGAGTCCACTTTATTTTGAATGGTGATGTGCGGGCGATAGCCTTGCTGATCTTGCACGGTTAGCCATTCTGCCCAAGCAACGGCAAGCTGTTTTCGGAGTTGAATTAATTCGGGGCAGTCTAGCTCAACCGCGATGCCCCGACCCAAAAACCGCAGCTTCGGAAAGCGCAACGGCAACACAGATGTTTGTGAACAAAGGTGTTCAAGCGTTTCAACGATCGCGGCTTCTTGATCGCTAGGTAGCGCGTGAAACATTGTGACGTGGGCTGGAAGAAAGTTGCGATCGCGAGGAAAATGCTGCTGTCGTAAGTCGTCGAGAATTTCAAAAGCGGCTGAGTCGAGTTTAAGCGTCAGAATAAGCGGTGACATGAGCAGTTCCTTTAGAGATGAATCGCAGTAAGCCTTAATGTCTGCTTCGCGCAACATAGCAACGCGATTGATTTTGCACACAAAGTCTACCTTTTTATTCTGCGATTGTTTTGCCCTCTCCCTGGGCAGGGCTAATTTAAGCTCAGAAAACCTGCTCGACGTCTGGAATTGACGTTCTCGATCGCTATTTCCCCGTTGCTTAAAGCGATTTGCCTTCGATGTATTGTTGCGTATAAGTCATCACGCACATTTGGCCGTAGACTGCATGGGCATCACACGCCGCACCGATCAGCCGATACTCCCGGTTCAGAATCGCTTTGCGGTGCCCGCGACTTTTGACCCCATCATCGAGAACAAGCTGCATCACATGCCATTTTGCAGTCGCGATCGGGCTAAAGCTGATATTCTCACCCGCAACGCCTTGCCACGTGCCATAGCGATTCATGCGCTTAAACGGATCGCTGCCGTCGGTGCCGTAATGTCCGACTTTTCCTTTCGGGGCTAGATCGTTGACATGATCTCGCGCCCCTAGCGATAAGCCTTGAGAAACGGCAAGCGGAGCCAGTGGAGGCGTTGACTGCAAGGCTTGAATAGCGTCATCGACAACCGAAGCTCCCTCGTTCATTTGGAGGGGGAGAGATCCGGGCAGTTTGAGAAGATTGCCTTTGTAGTACTGTTTCATAACGGCTAATTCTGCTGCGTAGGCTTTGGGGTTCGATCGCACTCGGTTGGTTTCTCGAATGATGGCTTGCTCTAGCTCGGATAGCGATCGAGATTTTGATTGCGCTGTGGCTTTGGGCTGGACTGCAATGCGTTCTGCGCTGATCGCGCTTTGCGGTGTCATTGTACCGATAACGGTGATCAACGTGACAAGACTGAGTTGAAACCGTTGTGACGTAATTTTGTTCATACGCGCCAATCTTCACTCTGAGTACCCTCGTCAGAGTTCCCGATCGATGCGCGGTTCTCACAGCACTGCGCCGCGAAGATTGTTCTTTGCGGCGCAAGCTGCCACTTAAGCTAACCTGAGTTCTGAATTAGAAGCCTGACCCGCCTGGCGAATTCATTCGCCAGGCTTAACCGAAACTGACGTTAATTCACCTAGACTGCACACCCTAGCTCAGCGTCAGCAGTAGCTTGCGCCAGAAAATCGACCAGCCATTCTTTAATGCGGTACGTTGCGCGGCAGTCGTCTTCGTTGTACATCAAAATCGAATTCAGATAAGCTCGATCGCCCGTCGCTAACCATTGCGCATACCAATAAATCGACTGCGCTCCGTTTGCGGTTGAATCGCGCCAATCAAACCCCAACCAGCGAGCAATATGCTTTAGAGCATAGCTTTCAACCGGAAGCGTCACGGTTTGCGTCACGCGATCGTGCAAGTCCACAAAGCGCGTCAGCAACGGAGCAATCAATTCTGGCGGCGTTTCGTACAGCTTGCCTAATCGCTCAACGGTTTGCACTTCATACGGGCAAAAATGAAAAATGGGCGCACTCGGATACGCCCACACTAAATCGAGAAATTTTTGCCAAATCATCGCTTCTTGATCAGGAGATTCGGCAAGAAGCGGATGAAACGTTTCGGTTTGCTTTATTCGATCAACGATTAACACCCCGTGCAAATACGCTAGATTCAAACTCGGCTCAGCTTCGATATCAAAATAAAGCTCGATCGGAGCGGTCGGAATCGTTGGAAGAAAGCTCGATCGTTTGCCAACCGTGTGCGCCGCGAGGCTTTCCCCTAAGATTGCAGAATTGCTGAGCATCGATCGCGCTTGCCGAACTAGCTTGCGACTTGTTTCGCGACCAAATCCGGGAAGCGGTTCAAGCTGTGCGGGTGAACTTTCTGCAAGTGATTCGAGCGTGGTAATGTTGAGCGCTTGAAGCTGGAGGTACCGCGTTTGAGTAACACCCGGAAGAAGCGATAAATGCTGATCGGATTTTGCGATCGAGTAGCAATGATTAAACCAATGACAAAGGCTACATCGGCTTCGCGAAATAAAAACTTCAGGTTCTTCGGCTTGCGTGAGCGTGGCAATGCAGCCATTTAAAGTATCTTCCATGCGGGGAATTGCTTCCCACAGATCTACGGCGTACAAGCCTTTTTCTTTGAGCAAAAGCCAAGCTTCTTCACACCAGGCATCCTGCACAGCCGCTAAAACTTTTACATGGTACGCCACGATAATTTGATATTCTTGCTTGGGTCGTTTGCTCAGCTTAATTTCAGTTGGAACGTACATCCAATCGCCAAAAACCGAGGTTCCAGGCTGTTTTATCAGCAGGTCGGGAACGCTCACCAGCGTCACGCTGCCTTCTTGAACAAGCAAAACGGGTTGATAAATCCGATCGACGCCCTGCCGCATCAGTTCTAGCGTTTTCTCGGCTCCTGCTTGCCAATCTCCTCGCGAAAACTGGGGTTGGTGATGCGTTTGATCAGCCAGAATTTCTCGATGATTGGCGGCACTATCTTGAATTAATTTGAGCAAGTAATCATTGGGCGGATCTTTTTGATCAAAATCCCCATGATGATCGAGAAACGATCGACGGCTACAGCGTTGATAATTGAGCAGTAGGTCAGCAGTGATGAACATGCCTATAAGCTAACAAAAATTAGGCAAACAACGAGCACACACTTGAACACACGCTTCAAAACGCGAACAACTAACATTAATTGTAGACTGTTAGTTTAATGCAGAACACCTTATGGTTCATGTTTCGCAAACAACATTTCGCTTAAACGCGCTTCGCAACGAATTTCCATATCTCAACGGAAAAGCGTATTTTAACTATGGCGGACAAGGTTCAATGCCTCGGAGATCGATCAACGCTTTGCACGAAGCGCACGATCGCTTTCAAGCGTTAGGCCCGTTTTCGAGTCAAGCAAACGCTTGGCTGATAAAAGAATCAAGCTTAACGAGAACGGCGATCGCAGATGAGCTAGGCGTCGGTGCAGATTCAATCACGCTCACCGAAGATGTCACCGTTGGCTGCAATATTGCGCTGTGGGGTATTGATTGGCAAGCGGGCGATCACATTTTGATAACAGACTGCGAACATCAAGGAATTATTGCGGCCGTGCGCGAACTTCAGCGCCGATTCAAGCTAGAAGTTTCGATTTGTCCGGTGTTGAACACGCTCAACGCAGGCGATCCGGTGTCGATCGTGCGTCAATGTCTCCGTTCTAACACGCGCCTTGTTGTTTTAAGTCATATTCTCTGGAACACCGGACAAGTTTTACCGTTAGCCGATATTGTTTCAGTTTGCGGCTCGGTGCCTGTGTTGGTCGATGCGGCACAATCGATCGGCGTTCTGCCGTTGGATCTGAGCGAAATAGGAGTCGATTTCTACGCCTTTACAGGTCATAAATGGTGGTGCGGAGCGGCGGGCGTGGGCGGCTTGTATGTGCGCCCCGATGCACGAGAGCGATTGAGTCCAACGTTTATCGGATGGCGCAGCGTGATTGTCGATGCCAACGGACAACCGATCGATTGGCAACCCGACGGACGCCGTTATGAAATTGCCACGTCCGCCGTTCCGCTTTATGGGGCACTGCGCGAAGCGATCGACGTTCACAATCAATTCGCTTCGGCTCAAGAACGCTATTGCCTGATTCTGAATCGTAGCGCTTACCTTTGGCGTCGTTTGACTCAAATCACAGAAGTTCATTGTCTAAAAAATTCACCCCCCGAAGCGGGATTAGTTTCGTTTCAAATTGCAAGCGGAAAACACGCTCAGCTCGTGCAGTTTTTAGAAGAGAAAAATTTCTTTTTGCGAGTGATTCTGAATCCGAACTGTGTGCGGGCTTGCGTTCACTATTTCACAACCGAACGCGAAATCGATGCGTTAATTGAAGCGATAACCGAATTTTTGTCTTGATTTGCTATGCCCCAACCGATTTTGTATCTTGCCATCACCAATCACGGTTTTGGACACGCAACCCGCGCCGCTTCGATCGCCGCCGAAATTCAGCGTCTCAATCCCGAAATTCTGCTGATCTTAGTTACAACGGCACCCCGATCGCTGCTTGAAGCGTATATTCCCGGTCATTTTATTCATCGTCCACGGGCGTTTGATGTTGGCGTTATTCAAAGCGATAGTCTAACGATCGACAAACCCGCTACGTTAGAAAAACTACAGCAAATCAAACAGCAGCAGCGATCGATCATTGCGTCAGAAGCGAATTTTATCAAGCAAAATCGAGTCGGGTTAGTGTTAGCAGATATTCCCCCGTTAGCAGCCCCGATCGCGGTATCCGCAGGCGTTCCCGGTTGGATGATGGGGAATTTTGGCTGGGATTTTATTTACCGCGATTGGGGTGGAGAATTTATTGAAATGGCGGATTGGATCGCAGCGTGTTTTCGTCAATGCGATCGCTTATTTAGAATGCCTTTTCACGAATCGATGAGCGCTTTTTCAAACATTACTGATGTGGGATTAACGGGCGTTAATCCCCGATTTGAATCCGCCGAACTGCTAGAGAAATTTAATTTATCAACCACACCTAAAGAAAATACAATTCTCATGACGTTTGGTGGATTAGGATTAAATCGCATTCCTTACAAAAACATGCAGCGATTTCCAAATCATCGCTTTCTGTGTTTCGATTTGAACGCCCCCGATTTGCCAAACTTAATCAAAATCGATGATTCGCTGTATCGCCCGATCGATTTGATGCCGTTGTGCAGTCGCTTGATTTCTAAACCCGGATACAGCACGTTTTCCGAAGCGTGTCGGCTCGATGTTCCAATCGTGTCGCTCACTCGTGAAGGCTTTGCCGAATCGCCAATTCTGCTAGAAGGCATTCGCGATTATGCCAATCACCAAGTTCTCACGCCCGAAGACTTTTTTGAAGGAGATTGGCGGTTTTTAATGCAGCCGATCGAGCCGCCGCGTCGATCGGAAAAATTAGCAAAAGACGGCAATTTAGAGATCGCGCAAGCTGTTGTTGATTATTTGAGTTGAACTGTGGAGTCCGGCGATTAGCTAACGCAAGTTGCTGCGCAAATAAAACCGCGCCTGCACAGACAAAATCACCCACGGGTTAAGAGTCAGTTCGATTAGTCCGCGAAGGCGGACTTCGTTTGTGTAGCCGCGTTGCCGCTCGTCACTTGCGAAGCTAACTTAATCGCGCCCGCGTCCCAGTCGCACCACAACAATTCTTAGAAGCTTTATTGCCTAAGCTTCCTCGGTCACAAGTTCAGGCTGTCGATCGCTTCGTTTCTGAATCAACTGACTCACTCCTTGAAGCTGATTAATCTGAAAATACTGATGAAACTTATCGGTCACTTGCACCCACGCCGATCGACCATCTGATTTCTTTCGTTTGCGCACAAACCCTTGTTCTACGAGTTCCGGCACATGCTGATACACGCCCGAACCGCGAATATCAACGAGTTCCGTTTGCGCGATTGGGCCCTTGAGCGCAATCACGGCCAGCGTTCTCAATGCGCCAACGCCTAAATCTACCGGAATCAGGGCGTGAACTAAATTTTGATAAGCATCGCGCAACTGTAAACTGTAGCCCGTCCCGGTTTCAGCAATTTCAAGCGCACTATCGCGATGGGCATAATCCGACATTAATTCCATTAAGCCTTCTTCGGCTGTTTTACGATCGCACCCTGCAAACTCAGCAATCTGCGCGATCGATAACGGTTGTGCTTTGAGGTACAAAATCGCTTCGAGGGTACTAGTAAGACGAGACATTGCAAACCCCACAACGAGAATGATTTACAAGCGTATCAAACTTCGACCCGTGCGCTTGCTAAATTAGAGGTGTCTTTAATCTGGTAATTTTATGAGCAACTCACCGGAAACCGTAACCGAACCGAAACCGAGCTATGTGAAGCTCGCAATGCGAAACATGGTTCGCAAGCGCGGCACCTCGATTTTTCACTTCACGCTGACCACGATCGGACTGCTCGGCGTTTTGGTGCTGCTGTCGTATCTCACCCGTGGATAAGCCTTGATGCAGGTTGAAGTCAGCGTGCAGGCGTGCTGCACTCAAGCCTTACCCGTTCAAGCGGAAACCTGGGAGATTTGGTTTCGTCGTTGGCTGGAAGTGCTCGATCCTAAAAATGACGCAGATGGCTTGCCGTTGCATCCGCACGAGCAATATGAACTGAGCTTGCGTTTAAGCGACGATCGCGAGATTCAATCGTTTAATCAGCAATATCGGTTCAAAGATCAGCCAACTGACGTATTAGCCTTCGCTTCGTTGGAGGTAGACTACCCACAGTCTGATGTTCTAAATGAAGAACCGCTTTATCTGGGAGACATTGTGATTTCGGTCGAAACTGCGGATCGACAGGCACACGAGCACGGGCACACGTTAGAAACGGAAATGGCTTGGCTGGCGGCACATGGATTGTTGCATCTGCTCGGATGGGATCATCCTGATGACGATCGGTTAATCCGAATGCTAAATCAGCAGCAGGCGCTTCTCGCGATCGTAGGGTTAACGGCAAAGGTATAAAATTTACTTTACCTTTTTCGACGAGTTGTAATACTGTGAACGGTAGTTTACGTTGCTTGTGGCGTTTTGCTCTGCGCCTATCGCTGTCTCGATCGTTGCTTTCACAACCGCGCTTATGTCCCAAGAAATTCCCACTCAGTCCCCGAACCGATCTGGCTCGAAGGTCGTGCCGCTTGTGAAGCCCGATCGAGATTTGGCGTGGCAGATTGCGCCTAGCTTGATTACGAGCTTTCGCTACGCCTGGATGGGGATTAGCTACGCTTTTCTGACGCAGCGCAATTTTCGCATTCATGTCATTGTAGGAGCGCTGGCGATCGGGCTTGGCATCGCTTTAGGATCAAGCGTGGTAGAACTCGCGATTATTGGATTGACGATCGGCTTAGTGCTGGCGATGGAGTTAATTAATACGGCGATCGAATCAGTGGTTGATTTGACGGTAAAGCAGAATTACCACGATTTAGCCAAGATTGCAAAGGACTGCGCGGCGGCGGCGGTGCTGGTGGCGGCGATCGCGGCGGTGTTGGTGGCAGGATGCGTGCTGCTGCCAAAAGCGTTTATTTTCTTACACAACATTCATCTTTGATCGCTCTTAATAGACCTTTGAATTGAGATGCATTCAGTATCCAAGCTTTCCTCGAACATCCTTTAAGCTTTAGATACTTAATCTTGATTTCTTATGGCACACCACACCCTCAAAGCAACGTGCGAAACTGTTCACTTAGGCGGTTTCGATCCAAGACTTGCACCCGCGATCGTCGTTCAATCCGGGGACACGATCGACGTTGAAACCTTCACAGGCTTTTATCTTGCGGATCACGCTCCCGAAGCTTTTGTGCCGCCTGCGTTGCGAGAAATCTGTCAGAACTTGCCGAGCGATCGCAAAGTCGGAGCCGGATCGCATTTGCTTACAGGTTCAATTTATGTCGAAGGGGCAGAACCCGGAGACGTTTTAGAAGTGCAACTACACGCGATCGAGCCAGGCTTACCAATCGGCTTTAACGCGATTCGGACAGGATGGGGCGCACTGCCAAAACAGTTTTCCGAACGATCGCTGCGGTTTATCGAGCTTGATTTAGCCCGACGAGTGGCAGAATTTCCGCCCAAAAGCGGAATCAAAGTTCCGATTAATCCGTTTTTTGGAATTTTGGGTGTTGCAACCGAAGACCCGCAGCGATCGTCGATTCCTCCCGGTGTCTACGGAGGCAACTTAGATAATCGTCATCTTCAAGCCGGAGCACGATTATTTCTGCCAATCTTTGTTCCGGGGGCGTTGTTTTCGATCGGCGATGGTCACTCGGCGCAAGGCGATGGGGAAGTTAATGTTACGGCGATCGAGACTTCGATGAACGGTACGATTCGGCTTGCGGTGAGAAAAGATTTACGGTTTGACACGCCGATCGCAGAAACTCCAACCGACTTTATCACAATGGGATTTGGCGAAACGTTAGACGCAGCGTTTGAAATGGCGCTTCAGCAAATGATTGGTTTTTTAGAGCAATTTTCAGGAATAACGGCTGAAGAAGCTTATGTTTTGTGTAGCTTAGCGGTCAATTTTCACATTACTCAAGTCGTCAATACTCCTCAAAAAGGCGTTCACGGAATGCTGCCAAAATCAATTCTGAGCGCACCCGTTTCGCTTTAAGTAAATGGACAAAATTATCGATCGCTGCATTTCGGCTGCGCTCAAGCCTGCTCTCTTCGCGCGTTGAGCACAGCCAGAAACCCCACGATGAATTTAACCTTGTTCACCGACTTAAGAAACTTCAAGCAGTGCAACCGCAGAACTTAAAGCGTTGGTGCTTAAGCCAGCACAAACTCAACTAGCGAATTCACACCCAATGCGTACTCCAAATCATCAATATTATTTTGATCGCGCCAGTCGTCCATTAGCGTAAGCAGCGATCGGACCGCTAAATCACGCTGAATTAATTCTGTCACCGCTTGCCAAGCTTCCGGCGCGGTTTCAAAGTATCCGAGTTGAATCATGCCGCCTTCATGCCACCAGATGCTGCTCCAGCCTGCATCCTGCTCGGTAATTTCTATATGTTGTCCTAGATATTCCATATCAGTATCAGCGAGCTATAAGAGTTGGTTTAGATGCTCTCTACCATAAAGCGATCGACTCTAGCTACACCTCTACTAAAAAGAAGGGATCGCGCAATTTAGCTCAGTCTTAAGAGCAATAAGCGCGATCCCTAGCTTCAAATCTTTGTTATGCGACTCGTCGCGCAATTAAACTCCAGAGGAAGATTGCAATCACGGCACCGACAATGGCAACGATTAATCCTCCAAAATTAAATCCGGTTGCAACGAGTGCAATTCGCCCTGTTGTTAAAAGCGCGTACAAGCTACCGCCGAGAAATGCTCCTGCAAGTCCAAGAAGCATTGTGCTTGCAAGGTCGCCGCCCTGACGACCGGGATAAATTAGTTTGGCGATCGCGCCTGCTACAATACCCAGACTTGCCCAAGCGATAAGATCTAGCATCTGAGTCCTCCTGATGTTGAGTGAAAAAGATTTGCATCAATTTCTATCTCTGATCAAAGTATAAATCCTGGTGTTAATTTGCTTGAACAATGAAACTTTTATTTAGAATCAAAACGTTTCGAGCGTTACTCAACAAAGGCATGAATTGACCTTGATTCCCAACCTTTCTAAGGACAACCGAGCGGGCTAGGGTAAAGGCAGCAACTTAGACGTAGAAAACATCCTGAAATTCAGCGTTGCTGAATTTTGCATAACGGTTGCGTTACGATTGAGCGACAATCAAAGCGAAAAGTCAAGAAAAGGCGAGATTTCAAAGCGGTATCTACAAGGCAAATTGAACTGCAAAAATTCTGCAAAGATCGCTCAGTCTATGCGGACTATAACCATTACCCGTGGTAGAACAAAATAGCCAGATCTAGAAATGTTGGCTTAACGATTGCAGCGTAGGATGAATCGAGGAAGAATGATAAAGCGATGGTGTGTCGGTGCGATCGTCGTCTTGCTGTGCCTATCAACGATACCGCTTCTCAAATATCGGTACTTGTCGCGCACACCCAGTCGGATTTCGCAATGTCCATCGGCAGAGGTGCTGTCGAATCAAACTCAAGAGATTCGAGCCGCTAAAGTGGTATTTAAGCCGTGGAAAGGGCGGCATCATGTTTATGGAGTGTTTGTCGTTCCGGCAGGCTATCAACCGACTTCGTTTTTCAAAGTCAACGCTGGAGAGGCAGGCGATTATTGTGGCGGAGTTACGGCTAAACCCGCTCAAGCCGATCAAAGCGTGGTCATCGGTCGATTGAGAACGCGAACGGCGCTTTGGTTGCTCAGTAAAGGCGAGCAAGACCGATTAGAGCAACCGCAAAACTGGACGCTTTCGATTACTCGTGAAAATTTGCAGCCCAATGATTCCCGTTAAGCGCTTCTCAGAAACCGAACTTGCAAGCCGTCTTTGGGTCGGCGCGTCGGAATTTGAAGTGCGGTGAGGCTTTGATTGGGCAGCAGTTCCCAGTCATACGCTCGAATTAAATGAGCAGCGATTAGCTTCATTTCGAGTTTTGCAAAAGCAAGCCCGATACAAATGCGAGACCCGCCGCCGAACCCGATTAAGCTAAACGGTTTTTGCTTTGCAGTATGCCAGCGATCGGGATTAAATCGATCGGGTTCTGGATATAAATCCGGTAATCGATGCGTTTGCAAAATCGAATACTGCGCCATCCAGCCTTCTGGAATCGCAAATCCTTTTAAGGTAAACGGTTTGATTACGCCGCGAAATCCGCCCGCGATCGGCGGATGCAACCGTTCAACTTCGTTAAAAATCTGATCGAGATACGGCATCTTGCTTAGTTGGTCGAGGCTGAGCGTTGAATCGAGTGATTCTTGTTCGAGTCGGGCTTTTTGCAGGATTTCTGGGTGGCGGGCGAGTTCAAGCGCAAACCAAGTCAGCATCGATGTTGTAGTTTCGTGTCCGGCGAATAACAACAGCAATGCTTGAACGCGAATTTCTTCAAAGTCTAAGCGATCGCCGTTTTCATCCTGCGCTTGAATCAGCAAACTCAGAGCGTCGTCGGTCGGATGATTTTTGCGATCGTCAATCACGGTTGTCAGGTGATTTAGCAGTTGATCGCGGGCGGCGATCGCTTTTCTAAATCGACTGCCTGGTAAATTGCTAAACGAAAATAATCCGTTGGTCAGCGTTGTAAATAATTGACTTAATTGAGCCGTTTGCGATCCGGGTGGCGTTCCTAAAAAGATTTGACTGGCAATTTCAAACGTTAGCTGCTTGAATTCACCGTACCATTGGAATTCGCGTTGAACGCTCCATTTATCGAAGTATTTCTGCGCGATCGTTTCCATTGTTGAAAAGTACCGACTCAACGCACTCCCGTGAAATGCAGGCATGATCAAGCGGCGGTTTCTGCGATGCTCGAAGCCTTCTTGTACAAAGAGCGATCGTCCCAGCAAAATCTTAAACGTGTCAGGATAGCCATCGCGCCAGGAAAAATAGTCAAATCCTTCGGAAAGTAGAAATTCTACAGCTTCAGGGCCGACCATAAACACGGTTGGTCGTCCGATAATGTGGCTTTTGAAAATCGAACCGTACTTGCGATAGCGTTTTTGAACAAACTGCGGATCAAAAATAAATTGCAGCGTTTCACCGACGATCGGAAATCCAAAATTTCCGGGAGGCAGAGGTAAAGTAGTCATTGATTAATCACACTCTAAATAGTTGGAATTCTTTAACTTTTTTGACAGTCGGCGCAAATACACTATAAATGACACTCCAGGAATTTTGCTGTGACTTATCCGCGTGTTATTTGTTTAGGCGAAATTTTATTTGACGAGATTTCGGATCAGCCCGGACGCCCGCTCGAAGCCGTTGAGTCGTGGACGTCGTATCCCGGTGGTGCACCTGCGAATGTGGCTTGTGCGCTGCCTAAATTAGGAACGCCATCGGCATTTGTTGGCTGCGTCGGTGAAGACGATCGCGGTCGATTCCTTGTGTCGCTTTTGCAATCGATCGGCGTTAACGTCGAAGGCGTTCAAACGGATTCAGCCGCTCCGACGCGCACCGTCTTAGTGCTGCGATCGCAAACAGGTGATCGTAGCTTTGTGGCATTTGGCGAAAAGCGCGACACCACTGAGTTTGCCGATACCCGCTTAAAGGCAAATGAGATTCCGATCGAACTGTTTCAGCACGCCGATTACTTAGTGTTGGGCACGTTGTTGCTGGCGTATCCGGATAGTCGCGCCGCGATCGATCGAGCGCTTCAGCTTGCCGAACAATTTTTCGTCAAAGTGGTTTTAGATGTCAATTGGCGTCCGGTGTTTTGGAACGATCCAACGATCGCGCCGGATTTGATTCACTCGATTATTAAGCGCGTAGATTTTCTTAAACTGGCAGAAGAAGAAGCCGAATGGCTATTCGAGACGACTGACCCAGGCGCGATCGCGCATCGGCTTGGTTCACTCGAAGGCGTACTGGTGACTGCCGGAGAAAAAGGATGCGCGTATTGTCTGAGTCAAAGCGAAGGTAAAATTCCCGGATTCAAAGTCGAAGTCGAAGATACGACGGGCGCAGGCGATAGCTTTTTAGCGGGATTGATTCATCAACTGTGTCAGCATGACTTGCCGGATCTCAATCAAGCAGACGTAGCGAGATCGATCGCTCAATATGCCTGTGCAGCAGGTGCGTTGACAACCTTGCGACCGGGCGCGATCGCCGCTCAGCCGACCGATGCTGAAGTCGATGCTTTTTTATTCCTTCAAGCGCAAGGAAGCTAAATCATGGGCGTTGAGATTGAGCGCAAATTTCTAGTAAACGGCGATCGATGGCGTGAACTCGCGACCGGAACGCTGTATCGTCAAGGGTACATTCCCACCGCTCCCGGACGCACGGTAAGAATTCGGGTTGCAGGCGATCGTGGATTTATCACCATCAAAGGCGACACAGCCGGAATTTCTCGCAGCGAATTTGAATATGAAATTCCGCTTGACGACGCGACGGAGCTTTTAGACACGCTTTGCGAACCGCCGTTAATCGAGAAATACCGTCATAAAATCAATTTCAACGATTTAGTGTGGGAAGTCGATGAATTTTTGGGTGCAAATCAAGGCTTGATTCTGGCAGAAGTTGAACTGAGCGATGCCAATCAAGCGATCGATTTGCCCGACTGGATCGACCAAGACGTATCGCACGATTCGCGCTACTACAACGTCAATCTGGCAAAACATCCGTTTACCGAGTGGTAATCGATTTGTAACTAAACTGCGTTGATTCAATCATTCAACTCGCTAAAGTTGATAAAATGCTGCGTGGCGACTCCACACACCGCACTTCTTTATGATTACCGTTTCTTATCCCAATACGCCTGATTTAACCCGCGATGATTATCTGATCGTCGGTTTAGCAACCTGCTTTATCAAAGACGAAGACGGTGTTCACGAAGTCCGAATCGTTGAGCCGATTCCCTCTGCCGCGCTTGAAGCGATCGTCAAAGGCATTCCGACTTCTTACGATCGCGCTACCGCAACGACGATCGGCACGATTCTGGGCGCAGAGACACCGCAGCTTCCCGCCGATTTTCCCAACGATGCGCAGTTCTGCGATGATTTCGCGTTTCGTGCCACTAGTGCCGCTCGCACCTACAAAGCTAAACCGAGCGCACAAAATCACGTTCCTCAAGGAACCACGCGCACGGATTTTAACTTTTCGATCGATCGTAAGCGCGTGCTTAATTCTCAACGCATTGTCCGCACCGAAGACAATGTAAAACAGCACGAGTACACTCACAAAACGTTGTAGAACAATGTTAAAGCTTTATGGTGGGGCGCGGAGTCGTGCGTCGATCGTGCAATGGTACCTCGAAGAACTCCAGCTTCCTTATGAGTTTGTCAAGCTCGATATGCAAGCTGGAGAACACCTACAGCCTGAGTATCGCAACATCAACCCGTTTGGCAAAGTGCCGGGTATGGTTGATGGCGATACTCAACTTTGGGAGTCGGGCGCGATTTTGCTGTACTTAGCCGAGCGCTACGGACACGAAACGCCGCAAGAACGCGCGATCTCTGCGCAATGGATTTTGTTTGCGAATTCGACTCTTGGCCCTGGTGTGTTTGACGCAGCGACCCGCGATCGAGAACTGCCGCGCTTGATGAAGCCGCTTGATGAAATTCTGGCACGTCAAGCGTTTATCACAGGCGATCGCTTTACCGTAGCAGATGTCGCAGTCGGCTCGATTTTGGCGTATATTCCGTTGCTGCTTAAGCTTGATTTAAGCGAGTACCGCAACATCGGGGATTACATGAATCGCATGGCAGAACGATCGGCGTTCCAAACCGCGATTACCCAATAAGTTCGCCTTCGGGTAATCGGGAGACGGCAACAGATTGCAATAAAAAGAAGCAAAAAGCTCCTTAATTTTTACCCGCTTCCGATAAAAACAATCAGCGATACTGCACTCTTGGATCGACAAACACATAGGAAATATCCACGAGCAGATTGATCAACACAAACACGATCGCGACAAACACCACGCCACCCTGCACAACCGGATAATCCCGCGCTAAAATCCCGTCGTAAATCCACGATCCAATGCCTGACCAAGCAAAAATCGTTTCGGTTAAGATCGCCCCGCCGAGCAGCGTGCCAAATTGCAGCCCGATCGTGGTGTTGATTGGCAATAAAGCATTTTTCAGCGCGTGACGCACGACGATCAAGCGATCGCTTAATCCTTTCGCTTTTGCGGTACGAATGTAGTCTTGCGTTAATACGTCGAGCATTGCGCTTCGAGTAATTCGAGCCACGATCGCCATCGGAATCGTGGAAAGCGTCAAGGCAGGCAAAATTAAATGCGCCAACGCATCGCCTAAAACGCCAATATTAAGTCGCAAAATAGCATCTAGTACATAAAATCCGGTGATCGGCTGAAAATTAAGTCCTGCTTCGATGCTGAGGCGTCCGTTTGAAGGCAGCCAGTTCAGCGTGACCGAAAACAGATACGTCAGCAGCAATCCGAGCCAGTACACGGGTAATGAAACGCCGATCAGTGAGCCTGCGATCGTCAGTTGGTCTTGCCAGCGATTTTTTCGCACGGCTGCCAATACGCCTGCGGGAATGCCTAAGCCGACCGCGATTAGCATTGCCGCGATCGAGAGTTCAAACGTGGCGCTCCAGCGATTGCGGATTTCATCGATTACGGGAACGCCGCTTAAAATGCTCGTGCCTAAATTCAGGTGTAGCAAGTTGCCTACAAAGACGAAATACTGAAGCGGCCAGGGTCGATCGAGTCCGAGCTGCGTTTTAAGAGCGGTGATTTGTTCGGGCGTGGCGCGTTCGCCTGCCAGCACCGTTGCCGGATCTCCGGGAATTAACCTCAACAGCAGAAACACCGCCAACGTAATGCCAATTAAAACGGGCATTAATCCTAAAAGCCGTTTGAAAATATATTGCGACATTTACTAATGAAGTTAGAGGCTTTATTTCTAACTTTAACGTCTCCGCTCTTGCAGCAATCGATCGATGTTCCTTAACAACATCTGCGAATCAAACGGCTTTGCAATATAAAGCTGAAACCCTGCCGCGTCATAATCTGAGCGAATCGTTTCAAACACTTCGCCGGAGAGCGCGATCGCGATCGTATATCGTCCTAGCTGCGCGTCTCGTTGCCGCACTGCGTGAAGCACCTGCGTTCCGTTGCCATCGGGTAATCGAATATTACTCACCAGCAAATCCGGCTGTAATCCGGCTGCGATCGTGCCGATTGCGTCGGCGATCGAGCCAACCGCGACGACTACGGCTCCTTGATACTCAAGCAAGATCGTTAAAGCAGTTCGCGTAACGGCTTCGTCCTCAACTAAAAGCACCTGCAATGAAGTTAAAGAAGGGGGATTGAACAACGGGTTTATGACAAATTCAGGTTAGACAACGTTAAATTCTAATCGTATTAAATTGCTGTCTCTTAGGATAGATTGAGTAGAGGCTGTATTGCAAGACAAACTGCTTCGCTGGAATTTTCTCGTTTAACAACGCTTTGCAGAAAATTAGGGCGATGTAACCCTACTAATTCAACCCGATTGGATTTATCCCTTCTCATGGCAACGGTACGACTCGACAGCCTAACACGACGATTTAGCCATTCTGCCGCGATGCCAAAGGAAGTAGGCTTCGCGATTGAAGAGATTAGCTTTGAAATTCCCGACGGTGAGTTTTGGGTGCTGGTGGGTCCGTCAGGGTGCGGAAAATCAACGATTTTGAGAACGATCGCGGGGCTTGAATCGGCAACGTCCGGCAATTTGTTTATCAACGGCCTGTTGATGAATCAAGTTCCGGCGCGTCAGCGTGATGTCGCGATGGTGTTTCAAAATTACGCGCTGTATCCGCATATGAGCGTGGCAGAAAATATTGCCTTTGGCTTAAAGATGCGGCGATCGGACGCCAAAACGCTGCGTGATCGCGTTGAAACCGTGGCGCGAATGCTCGACATTGCGCATTTGCTCGATCGTAAACCCAAGCAATTATCCGGCGGCCAGCAGCAGCGTGTAGCGTTGGGGCGGGCGATCGCGCGTCAGCCGCAGGTGTTTTTGCTCGATGAACCGCTTTCTAATTTAGATGCGCAGCTTCGCGACGACACGCGCACCGAACTCAAACAGCTTCATCAGCAAGTGGGAATTACGACCCTTTATGTAACGCATGACCAAACCGAAGCGATGACGCTGGCGGATCAAATTGTGGTGCTCGATCGCGGCAAGATTCAGCAGATCGGCGATCCACAAACTGTTTACGATCGACCTGCAAATCGCATGGTGGCTACGTTTCTGGGTAGTCCAGCGATGAATTTGCTGCGAGTTACATTCACCGGAGCGACGTTTGAAATTGCACAGCAATCTATTCGGTGTCCAGAGCGATTGTGCAACCGATGGGCTTCAGGGACGCGATTTGATCTCGGTATTCGCTCAGAACATATTGATGTGAACGCTGAAAATCCCGATTTAATCGTCGAAGTCAGCGTAATTGAACCGTTGGGGCGAGAAGTATTAGTGCGGGTGTTGATTCCGGGTGACAATCGATTTGCGTCAGGGTTGAGCGTGCAGCTTGATCCAAAGCAACGGTTAAGCGTGGGCGATCGATTGCCGTTGAAATTAGATTTCGAGTTTGTGTTTCTGTTTGATCCAGAATCCGGTGAACGGCTTTATCCCTGAATAAGATGTCAATTTCTAATCGATTCGGTTAACTGAACTTTAGAACCCAAAAAAGGCTGTAAATCATGATTGATTTGTATTATTGGACAACGCCAAACGGTCACAAAATCACGATGTTTCTCGAAGAAGCGGGATTGCCGTATACGATTGTGCCCGTCAACATTGGAACAGGCGATCAGTTTAATCCAGACTTCCTCAAGATTGCTCCGAATAATCGAATTCCGGCGATCGTTGATCGCGACCCGATCGATTCCGGTGAACCGATCTCGATTTTTGAATCAGGTGCAATTTTGCTTTATCTTGCTGAGAAAACCGGACAGCTTATTTCCTCGGATTTGCGATCGCGAACCGAAACGGTGCAGTGGCTTTTTTGGCAAATGGGCGGCTTGGGACCGATGGCTGGGCAAAATCATCACTTTGTGCAGTACGCACCCGAGAAGATTCAATACGCGATCGATCGCTACGTGAATGAAACCGCTCGTTTGTATGCGGTTCTCAATCAGCGCTTAGGCGATCGTGAATTTGTGGCGGGTGAGTACTCGATCGCGGATATCGCCTGCTATCCGTGGATTGTGCCGTATGAGCGCCAACATCAAAACCTAAATGATTTTCCCCATCTCAAGCGCTGGTTTGAAGCGATTCAAGCCCGTCCTGCTACGATTCGCGCCTACGAAAAAGCAGAAGCATTCAAAAATCAGCAAATCAGCGTGGATCAATCGCGAGACTTGTTGTTCAATCAGTCAGCCAACACAATCAAACCGTGATCAGTGATAAATTGCGGCAAACGTTAATGCCGCCAGTAATGGAATGACGATCGGCAGCAGCACCACCAAGCCCCAATTGTCTAACCGAAACGTTTGCTTTTCAGACTGGGTAAAGAAGAGAATTGCACCAATTCCCATCGATACCCAAATAAAGGCAAACACAACAAACGGAACAAATTCTGCATCTAGCATTTTAGATCTTCGCTAACGGTTTTAATTGCGCGTCAGTTCGACGATTTTTTGCTGCGTTTAGGCTAGGGAGCTTCCCGAATTGATCGTAGCCAATCTATTTATCGAACTGACGTCAATCAGAATGCGTTGCACAAGCTTTGTGCGAATCCCACTGCCATTCTGCTAGAACGATCGAGTTTAGACCCAACACTAACCCAGTGGCTAAAAACTGCCACGAAGACACATAAGGCAACGCAAAAATTGCAGCAAGATGAATCAATCCACTAACGCAAAATGCCCGCGATCGTAATCGCATTCCACAATACAAATAAGCAATTGCGCTTAATCCAAGCCATAACGGACAAAGATTGATTAATACAAAACTCCAACCACAAAACACGCCCAAATCAGTAATTGCTAATCCAAGCAGCATCAAGGCAATCCAACTGTCTGCGGCTTGGCGTAACGGTTCAACCCGGAGATAAAAATCTGCAAGCTGAATCATCGCGATCGTGCCAATCATCGTCAAAATTGACCAAAATGCTGCTTGAGTCCGCCAATCGATCGCGGCAAATTGCGCCGTTCCAAACATCAGAAGACACAAAACACCCCACAAAAATACCGCTTGATCCATTCCGGTATAAAACGTAGAAATAAAGGTTCGATCGTTAAATTTCCAATGAACGCGGCGCAATCCTGGACAGTCTGGCGCTTCGTGGGCTGAAGGTTTGCGGCATAAAACCGGAGCTTCAGGATTAAAAAAAGGAGATTGCTGTGAAAGAATCTCAAACATAAAATTTTATTGTGATTGCATTTATAGTGCTTTTATATTGCTCAACTTGATTGCAATCTCAATCCATCATTGATATGAGTTCTTCTCTAACTCAAGACTAAGTTTGATCATGATCGTTTCTATGTTTTTAGGTGATATTTCTACTATTTCGAGCTGCATTAATTGGTAAATGTTCGCCACTAACTATTTGTTGCAATTTTTGTTGAAGTACATTAACACTCTTCTCATTTTCGTCAAAGCGTGCCTGTTGATCGCTCACGCAGCCGATCAACAGGCGGCGACTGTTTGATTGAGTGAATTACTGACGCTGAAGCACAACGAGCGATCGACCCGCCACCGGAACCGTTTTCGTGCCCGTAAACAAAATTTTCTCATCGATAAAGCGCGGCTCTTTGGTGTTGATCACGGCAAACCAGGAGCGATCGCCCAATCCGGGCGGCAACGCAAACTCAATCAAGTCCCAATGCGCGTTAAAGAACAGCAAAAAGCTGTTATCGCGCACCTGACCGCCTTTGGGTCCGCGATCGGGCAGTTGCTTGCCGTTGAGAAAAACGCCGATCGCTTTAGCGTATCCAACCTGCCATTGCTCATCGGTCATCGCTTGCCCGTCCGGATTAAACCAAGCAATATCGCAGGCGTTCGAGCCGCGAATCGATTGACCTTGAAACCAACGCTGACGGCGAAACACCGGATGCTGATGACGAAAATGAATCAGTTGACGAGTAAAATCAAGCAAATCTGCATTTTCGTTGCGCAAGTTCCAATCCATCCAGGAAAGCTCGTTGTCTTGGCAGTAAGCATTATTGTTGCCGCCTTGCGATCGACCCATTTCGTCGCCCATCACCAGCATCGGAATGCCTTGAGAAAGAAACAGCGTAGTAAGGAAGTTACATTGCTGCTGCAAGCGTAATCGCTCGATGTCTAAATCCTCGGTTTCACCTTCAGCGCCGCAGTTCCACGATCGGTTGTGACTTTCTCCGTCGCGATTGCCTTCGCCGTTCGCGTCGTTGTGTTTCTCGTTGTAGCTCACTAAATCTCTCAGCGTGAATCCATCGTGGGCGGTGATAAAGTTAATGCTGGCATGAGGACGCCGCCCGTTCATTTGATAAAGATCCGAACTTCCGGTGAATCGATACGCAAATTCGCCGAGTTTGCCATCTTGCGTGCGCCAAAAGTCGCGCATTTCATCGCGATAGCGTCCGTTCCATTCTGACCACAAAACCGGAAAGTTTCCCACTTGATAGCCGCCATCGCCGAGATCCCACGGTTCGGCAATCAGCTTCACGTTTGCCAAAATCGGATCTTGGTGAATAATGTCAAAAAACGCGGACAAGTTATCCACGGCATAAAGTTCACGCGCCAACGCCGACGCCAAATCAAACCGGAAGCCATCAACGTGCATTTCTGTCACCCAGTAGCGCAAGCTGTCCATGATCAGCTTTAACACTTGCGGATTGCGCACGTTGAGCGAGTTGCCGCATCCGGTGAAATCCATGTAGTAGCGCTCGTTTCCTTCAACCAAGCGGTAATACGTCGTGTTATCGATCCCGCGCAGCGACAGCGTGGGCCCGCAGTGATTTCCTTCTCCGGTGTGGTTGTAGACGACATCAAGAATCACTTCGATTCCTGCATGGTGCAGCGCTTTCACCATTTGCTTAAATTCGTTGACTTGACCCCCTGGCGTTTTGTCTGCGCTGTAAGCCGCATGAGGCGAGAAAAAGTTAAGCGAGTCGTAACCCCAATAATTGCTCAGATTTGTGTGGGCAAGATGTCCTGGACGAGCTAAAAAGTGATGCACGGGCATGAGTTCAACGGCCGTAACCCCCAACGATTGCAAGTGAGCGATCGCCGCCGGATCGGCTACGCCCGCATACGTGCCGCGAATTGCTTCAGGAATCTCCGGATGCAGTTTCGTAAAGCCTTTAACGTGCATTTCATAAATCACCGTTTCGTTCCACGGCGTTTGCAGCAGTTGATCCCCGCCCCAATCAAACGATTGATCAACAACAACGCACTTGGGCATTAACTGTGCATCGTCACGCTCTGAAAACGATAAATCTCCGTTCGGAGACGCCCAATCATATCCAAAAATTTCGGCTCCGTGCTGCACATCGCCTTCGATCGCTTTCGCATACGGATCGATCAGCAGTTTATTTGCATTAAACCGATGTCCGCGATCGGGTGCCCAATCTCCGTGGACGCGATAGCCATAGCGCTGTCCGGGCGCAATACTCGGCACATATCCATGCCAAATAAAGTTATTGCCTTCGTGGAGCGGCAAGCGGTGTTCACGCTCGTTTTGATCAAACAAACAGAGTTCAACACTTGTTGCGTGCTCCGAAAAAAGCGCAAAATTTGTTCCTTTCCCATCCCAGGTCGCGCCGAGCGGATAGACCTTTCCCGTCCACATTGGTACGTACATAAATCGGTGTCTTAAATAACGAAATTGAATTGAGATAATTCTTTAAGGAGCCTAAAAGCAGGGCTACTCAAGAATGTAAAAGATTGAATTACTGATACTTAAAAATACTAAAGCGGCTAGAAGTACTCCTCTAACCGAAGGTGAGAACGGTTTTGGGTTATCTCCCTCGCAAGGACAGAACGCTACTCTAACCTTCTGTATGCAGCCGTTGAAAACTCTAAACGACAAACGCTAAGAACCGTTTGTTTCTTGCTGCATTAACTGAAGCGCGTTTTAAACCGCGTTGCTGCGTTTGCAGTCCGCTTGTGAATCAATTGCGGGCTAACGAATCATCCCCAATTGATTTTTGAGCGCCGTAGATTTTGAAAGCTCCCTAACGTCACGGGATCACAAATGGCTTGAATGGAGTTTGAATCGGTGGATGGGCGGGTCGTTGCACCAAATGCGGGCGCGAAGGCGCGGCTACACAGACAAAACCCGCCCCCTGCGGGGTTAAGAGCCAATCGTCAAAACTAGTCCCCGCAGGGGGTTTGTGTAGGCGCGGTTTGAAACCGCGCCATCCCAAAAACAAAAGGATGAAGAGTAAACGCCCTTCATCCTCGTGCTTTATCAGAACTGACCGCTCAAAACGCCACTCATCCGCATCCGATCCGCTTTCTCATCGTAAATTGTCAAATTCGTCGGCTTACAGCGCTTCACCTTGACCCCAATGTTTAGCGCACCTTCCTGTTGGAGATCTTCGACATAGCCGCCTTGATAAGCCTGAGCAACTTCCTGACTCGGAAACGGGCCGAAGTAGTACACACAGCGCGGATTGTCGGTTGTAATTTCTACCCACCAAGCCAACCCGATCGCGCTAAGAATATTGGTCAACAATTCGTTCATAAGCTTGATTATTCAACTTGTAGAGGATCTGCAACTGCACGAATGCAAAGTCAAAACCTGAGCGTGATAGCACACAATCATGATTCTTGAACGGCGCTTTTTCAGGGTGCTGAAGTTTGCAGCTCGAAACTGTGTTTCAAGTTTCTTTATACTGCGTTACCCCTAGTTTTTCAATCCGATCGATTTCTTGAATCCGTCAAGATGGATTGTGTTTTCCCAGCGTTGCCGAAACACTTCGTAAAGCGCCATTCCAGCAGCGACTGAAGCGTTAAGGCTCGGTGTCGTTCCCGATAGCGGAACTGAAACCAAAACGTCACACATGCGCTGAGTTAGCATTCCCAAACCTTCACCCTCAGCACCAATTACTAAAACCGAAGCTTTCGCAAACTTAACCGTGTGAATCGGTTGGCTTGATCCCGATGCCGTTCCATAAATCCAGAAGCCCGACGCTTTTAGTTGTTCTAAGGCACGAGCCAAATTAATGACTCTGGCGATCGGAAGATTCTCGATCGCGCCTGCCGCAACTTTCATCACGGTCGAAGTCACGCCTACCGCTCGACGCTGCGGAATCACGATTCCTTGTGCGCCCAATGCTTCTGCTGTGCGAATAATTGCGCCTAAATTATGGGGATCAGTAATACCATCAGCAACCACGATCACAGGCTGTTCGGTAGCAGCTTTAGCGTGAGTGATCAAGTCGTCTAGCTCGGTGTATTCGTAAGCGGCAACTTGCGCCACAATCCCTTGATGATTTGCGCCTTGAACAAGCTGAGTGAGCCGTCTCGGTTCGACTTCATCGATCACAGCGCCGTTTGCTTTGGCTTGATTTAGCAGCGACAAAAAGCGGGGATCATAGCGCAGCTTGTTTGTGACCCAGATTCGATTTAGCGATCGCTCACTTTCCATGGCGCTCAAAACCGGATGCCGCCCGTACAGCAAATCTTGAGTCGTTTCGGCTTCTGGCTCGTTGATGCTAACTTCTTGCGATTCTTCTACGTTGACATGGTGAAAGATGTGTCTTGATTCCGATTGATCCCGATTTTCAAAGCGTCGAGTCTCGAATGAATTGCCGCGATCGTCTGGCTTTGCCAAACCTCTCGCAGCATCGCGGCGCGAATCAAATTTCCGGGCGGGTCTTGAATCGGCAGCATCGCGGCGATCAAAGCGGCTAGGTTCAGCAGAATCTCGCCGACTATCGCGACGGGAATCAAACTTTCGCTCGAACTTAGAATCTGATTGTTCACGCCGATCAAAGCGTTTCGGCTCTGAGGAATAATTGCTGCGCTGCTTCGGAGCTTCACGACGCGAATCAAACTTTCGCTCGGGTCTTGGCTCAGAAAAATCACGTGAATCTCTAGAATCACGGCGCGAATCAAATTTCCGGGCGGGTCTTGAATCAGCAGCATCGCGGCGTGACTCAAATCGAGGCTCAGACGACTCTCGACGATCGGATTTGCGATCGAATTTTGAGTCAGACGACTCGCGACGCTCAGGCTTTGAGAATTGATCCCGACGTTCCGGGCGGCGAGTCGGTTTACTAGGGCGATCAAACGATCGCTCTCCGTCTTCGGAAGTCGCGGTAATAATGCGCTTTTTCGGCGTTCCAGACCGCTTGCCTTTGAACTTCGGTTTTCTGTCATCAAAATCTCGATTTGACCGATTTTGGGAATCAGAGTTGCGCTTGTGGGGAATAGCCATATAAATTCAGTCCTAAACGTAGGAGTCAGCGACGAGAACGGAGACGTTCAGACCAGAACGCCTTAAAAAGAAGCAAGCCAGAAGTAAAACCTTATTCCGGGATGTCTTCGCCTAAATCGAGATAATTCAGAAGTTCGAGCAAGCGGGATGAATCGGTCACATAAAGATAGCCCAACAGCGTTTCTAGACTCGTCGCCTGCTGATAAATTTCGGGATCAAGCCGCTTCGGACGGTTAAAGGCGGCATTGCGACCCCGCTTAAGAATGTCTTGCTCGATCGAAGTGAGATGCGGCAACAGCGATCGAAGATGCTGAGCTTGGGCTTCTGCCCGCACTTGTGCCACAACTTGTTGATGATACGTCTGGGATCGCTTCGGTGGCAAGAGATATTGCCGTCGAATATACAGTTCGTAAACTGCGTCGCCCAAATACGCCAGTGCTGACGGAGCGAGCCGTTGCAAAACAGCCGAGGACAAAGTGCTCGACGCAACGGGAATCATGGAAGGCTCTAGAATGTCTTGTGAGATCACATGCGTCTTACTCCGAGCACGCCACTGGATTGCTTATTTATAGTAACAAACCCCAAAAAAACCGACTATCCAAATAAGTTGGATAGTGGTTTTAGTGATTAACTGACGCGCTAAGCGGACTGAATGTTCTCGATCGCGACCTCCACCGAGGGCTGAAGCGCTAAGAATTGCTCTAAGCGAACGAGCTTCACGGTTTGCGTTACTCGCGCATTGGTTACAATCTGCAAAGTTCCCGATGCTTGCTGAGCTTTTTTCGCGATCTGCACCAACGCACCTAAGCCGGAGCTATCCACAAAATCGATTTTAGACAAGTCTAAAATGACGTGTTTCGGGCCGTCTTCGATGTGTTTGGTCATCACCTTACGGAACGTGGGTTCTGAGAAGGCATCGAGGAGACCGGTAAGGCGAAAGAGTTGGTAAGTGTTGTCCCTAACTTCGCGGGTGCCTCGAAGGCTGACTGTTAGGTTTAGTTGCTCAGGAATAGCTCCCTCCTACCTTGTTAAACCATTGAATTCGACGCTCCAGTATAGTGTGCGGCGTTGAAATACGCAATAGGCTTTTGAGAGAGGGGGATAGAAATTGATTGGAATCGATCGACCCCTTTATTTGTAATTATTTGTGATTTTTCTCCATTGCCTGCACAAAGTTATCAAACAGATAATCGGCGTCGTGCGGACCGGGACTCGCTTCGGGGTGATATTGCACCGAGAACAAAGGAAGGGTTTTGTGGCGCAGTCCGGCAACGGTGCGATCGTTCAAATTCAAATGCGTGATTTCAACCGTCGCATCGGGAATCGAATCGGCATCGAGCGCAAATCCGTGATTCTGACTGGTAATTTCAATGCGCTGACGTAATCCGGCGGGTTGATTTAAGCCGCGATGCCCAAATTTAAGTTTGAACGTTTCAGCACCGAGCGATAAGCCTAAAATCTGGTGCCCCATACAAATTCCAAAAACGGGCTTTTGAGCTTCTAAAAGTGCCTTTGTGGTTTTAATGCCTTCAACTACGGTCGCGGGATCGCCCGGCCCATTCGAGAGAAAAATACCGTCGGGATTGTATTTGAGAATTTCTTCGGGAGACGTATCGGCGGGAACGACCACCACGCGACAGCCGTAACTCGCTAAGCGACGAAGGATGTTACGCTTGATGCCAAAATCGATCGCGACTACTGTATATTTTGGCTCTGTGGGTTGAGTCGTTTCGTTAAATTCCCAAATCGCCTCGGTTTTTTCTGACCATTCGTAAGGCTTTGCGGTTGTAACTTCTCGGACTAAATTCAAGCCCGCCATGCTCGGCGCTTCTTGCACTTGTTCAAGTAAATCAGCCGGATCGAGCGTTGCGGTGGAAATTGCGCCGTTCATTGCGCCGATCGATCTCAGCTTGCGCGTCAAAGCACGAGTATCAA
The DNA here is from genome assembly GCA_964250455.1 of uncultured bacterium. Lineage (GTDB taxonomy): Bacteria > Cyanobacteriota > Cyanobacteriia > Leptolyngbyales > Leptolyngbyaceae > CAXUFL01. The sequence goes on along the minus strand of CAXUFL010000002.1, from coordinate 183,309 downwards.
TGCCGTAAATGCCGACTAAGTTGTGTTGCTTAAGATAATCCGGCAGCGATTGCGTTGATCGCCAATTGCTCGGACGATCACAAATATTTCGGGCGATTACGCCCCGCACGTGAGGCGCTTCAGATTCTTCGTCTTCGGGATTCACGCCCGTATTGCCAAGCTCAGGATACGTAAACGTCACAATTTGACCGCGATAGCTCGGATCGGTCATGACTTCTTGGTATCCGGTCATTCCCGTATTAAACACCACCTCGCCGATCGTGGTACCCGTTGCTCCAAACGAGAAGCCGCGATAGGTTGTGCCATCAGCGAGAACAAGCAAAGCAGGTTGAGCAGAAGACATAGCCAAAAGCCGTTAAAAATTAAATCCTGCCTATTATTCCACATCTATTTCAAGTTGTGGGGTAGCAAAAGCTTCTCTATGAAATTTGATCAAGTTGACCCTGTCCCGTGGAACCTTAAATAAAGAAGATTCGCGTCGGTTAGCGTCATGCTCAAATTTGGCTTTTGTGCTCGTCGATTTGCTGTAGTAGGACTGGTTTTCGGCTGCGTCGCCTGCACAGAACGCTCGATTCAACCGCCGATCAACTCCGAAAGAAACGCGCCCGCTCCGAGTGCTGCTCTAAAATCGGCTCCGCCAAAAGCCACTCCGGATGACCGTTACCAAACCGCGCTCGATCGAGCCGATAGCGCCCGCAGCATTAGCACCTCGGCGCAATCTCCAGAAGATTGGGAGCTTGTGGTTAGCCGATGGAAGTCCGCGATCGACCTCCTCAAACAAGTGCCCAAAACCGATCCCAATAAAAAATTAGCTAATCAGAAGTTGATTGAATTTCAAAGCAAGTTAGCGATCGCACAAAATCGCCTTGCTCGATTTAGCACTCAAATTGCGGCTCAAGATCCCGGAATTCGAGTCGATAAACCGCTAACGTCGGATCAGATTTTTGAGCAAAGCGATCGCGTTTATCGCGTCCCAATTAAATACCGCAACAATCGAATTCCGGTGATCGATGTCGTGTTTAACGGCAATCAGCGTTTTGAAATGCTGCTTGATACCGGAGCCTCCGCCACGATGATTACCCCAACAATGGCAAAAGCGCTAGGCGTTAAAATTGTTGGCACCTCGAACGCGATGACTGCCGCCGGAGCAGCAACGGTTCAAATCGGGATGGTGCGATCGATTTCCGTGGCGGGCAGTACGATTCGCGATGTTCCGGTTGCAATTGGGTCTTTAGAAATTGGCTTACTCGGTCACGACTTTTTTGGCGCGTGCGATATTTCTATCAAGCGCGAGGTCGTGGAATTTGGACGCTGTAACGGTTAGCGCAAAAAAGCGACAAGCTGTTCGAGTTTCTCCCAAGCCGCCCCGGATCGTAAGATTTCTTTGGCGCGATCGACGCCCGCTTGATGCGTTTTTACCGCGTCTCCGACTTCAAGCGCTAATCCTGCGTTGAGTGCGACAACGTTCTGCTGTGCCTGCGTTCCTTTGCCTTGTAAGACTGATTTAAGAATTTCCGTACTGGTTGTGATATCGCCCCCGCGCAACAAATCGATCGCGGCGGTCTCAAGTCCTAACGTGTTGGGATCAATGCTGGTTAGCTCGATCGTTTGATTTTTCAAAATGGCCACATCGGTTAAATCGCCTAATCCCGCTTCGTCAAGGCGTTCTCGACCGTGAAGCACGATCGCACGTTGCGTTCCTAACTCTTGCAAAGCTTCGGCGATCGGTTTTAGCAACGTTGAGTTAAACACCCCGATCACTTGTCCGGTTGGACGAAGCGGATTCACAAGCGGGCCAAGCAAATTAAACACCGTGCGAACCCGGAGCAATTTTCGCATCGGAGCGACGACTTTAAGCGCAGGATGCCAACCCGGAGCAAATAGAAACGTCATGCCAACGGCATCGATCGCGCCATAAATCTTTTCTGGCGGCGCGCTCAAATTCACGCCCAACGCTTCGAGCACGTCTGCCGACCCGACCTGACTCGACGCCGATCGATTGCCGTGTTTCGCCACGCGCACGCCTGCCGCCGCCGCCACAAACGCCACCGCCGTTGAAATATTAAACGTAGACGCGCCATCGCCTCCGGTGCCGCAGGTATCAATTAACGGCGTCGAATGCGCAACGCTTAAAGCAGCATGAGAAACCGCTTGTGACTGTAAAACTTTCGCCATGCCCGCAAGCTCAGACGCCGACACACCTTTGGTTTGCAGAGCAACTAAAATCGCACCCGATAGCGCCGGAGGAATCGCATCGTTAAGCCAGCCCTGCATTAACGCCGCCGCTTGAGAAATCGACAACGACTCGCGATCGAGCAACTGCGCCAGCAACTCTGCCCACTGCATCGATTGCGCCATCGCGTCAAGATCCGACGATCGAGAAAGAGATTGAGTCATAAGTCGTTTGGCAGGTGTTTAGCGGGGAAACACGCATTAGGCTTTAAAGAAAATGATCCCACGCAATGGATTTTTTGCGAATTTTTCCGCATAATTGTGGAAATTACGTAAAGCAATGTCATAAATATTGCATTTAAGTTGCCGAATTGGTAGGGTATCGATCTCTGTTGCTCAGATTGCAAGGCAAGCAAATTCTAAACTATGCGAAGTAAGGGTGGCCATCAACATTAAGGCGAGTGATGCTGTGATTGTTGATCGCTTTGACACTTGCTAAATCTCATTAGTTTAATTGTTAAGAGGCGTTTGAGCTGTGCTCGGTATAAATTCGTCTGATTTGTCACTCAAGGTTGTGGTGCAGCCCAGCGACCCGGAAACCGCGCTTTTGTTTGATCACATTGGGTTTCGCCCAGTTGCCACCGTGCCGCAACTGTTTTACTACTTGATTCACGAGCCGCATCTCGATTTGCAACAAAGTCATTTGACAAATTTGTTTACTGCGCTTAGCTTGCAAATTCCAGAAACGGCTCAAGCTGCATGTCGATATATGGTGACGCAATCAAGCTTAGATGCGCAAACCGTGCTCGTTGAATTTCTCAACGCTCAGCCGCTTAATACGATCGTTCGATTAATTCAATACAGTTGGTTCGATCAAGTGTTAATGCAGCAAAATTTAGCGATTTATTATCAATCGATCGTTGACTTAAATTCAAAGCAAGTTGTGGCACACGAATGTTTAGCGCGAACCGAGAACGGTAAAACCGGACAGCAATTAATCGAAGCGGCGTTAGCGACAAACCGAACGAGCGAGTTTGATCAGTTAGCCAGAACGACGTGTATTCGTGAGCTTGCTGCTTATCGAAACGGTCGGTTTTTTATTAATGTTTTGCCAAACGCCATCGCTCAAGATCCCCAATCGATCGAGGAGAATTTTCAGCAGGTTCTCGCTCTCGGTTTGCGTCCCGATCAAATCGTGTTTGAACTCACCGAAGTTGAAGCAATCAAACACGATCCGAATTTAGCGCCGTTAATCGATCGCATTCGCGCTCTAGGATTTGGATTGGCGATCGATGACTTGTGCAGCAATGTGAGGTTAGATCACTACTGCACCGAGTTTCGACCGGATATAATCAAGCTCGATCGGCGTTTGATTCATGGGTGTAGTCAGTACGCCCTCAAACAAATCATGATTAAAAGCCTTTTGCAGACAGCCCACGAAATCGGGGTTGCAGTGTTAGCGGAAGGATTGGAAACGCAGTCTGATATTGAGTTTTGTTGTGAGGTCGGCGTTGATTTAGGACAAGGGTTTGGACTTGGCATACCAGAACCACACCCCGAAAAATTGGCACTTTGTTCAATTTCACCTTTAAATCCGTGCTGTATTGAGGCGTGTTGAGCTTGTTTTTGGCGATCGCAACGGCTCCGTAGGATAATCGATTCGTTCTCATCGGTTATCTGAGTTATGCAGCTTGAGTTTGTTCCGGTTGAAGAGTTTTATTTCGCGTTGACGTTGGCAGTCCGCACGCTCGAAGAAGTTTCGACGCCTGATTTAGCCGCGCAAATTCATGCCAAGTTAAAGCAAGAGTGCGGGCAATCCTCAACGGTTGCCGCCGCTAGTCAAAATACGTTTAACTATGTGTTTCGCGTCAGTGGGTATGATTATTCGCCCGCACCGCAGTTAATTTTATCGATCGCCGATTGGCAAGGCAATTTGCGTTTGAGCAGCGATTACGGCTGGATGCTCGACGCCGATCGTAAACCCGTGCGGACTGGAAAGTTTGAGCAGCGATCGATTTTTGCCCAAGCTGTAAAAGCGCATCTGCAAAGTTGGTTGGGTATATCGTTTGCGATCAAGTAGCCTTCAAGGTTTCCGACTTTAGAATGAAAACAGCTCGTTACCTTGAGGCAGCTATGGACATCACGCTAAATCAACATATTGAAATTACTCCAGGTGTTCGGAGCGGTAAGCCACGAATCGCAGGTCGGCGCATTACCGTGGCAGATGTCGCAATAATGTATCTGCGAATGGGTCAGTCGCTAGAAGAGATTGCTGAAAAATATCAGTTGTCGCTGGCATCAGTTCATGCAGCAATGGCGTTCTATTACGACAATCGCGAAGAGATTGATCAGCGCACGGCTGAAGCCGATGCTTTTGCTGAAGCCGATCGCCTCAATCATGCGTCGTTGCTGCGGGAAAATCTAGATGCGCTGAGAGATTATGCCTGAGCGCATTCGATTTCATCTCGATGAAAATGTTAATCCGGCGATCGCTTTAGCGTTGCAACGAGAAGGTATCAATGTGACGACTTCGCAAGAAGCGAAGTTGCTGTCGCAAAGCGATCGAGTACAGTTGGAATTCGCCAGATCACAGTCCCGTGTTCTGGTGACACACGACGATGATTTCTTAATCTTAAACAGTCAAGGAATTGATCACGCAGGCATTGTCTATGCTCAAAAGAATGCAAAGCCGATTGGTTATATTATTCAGATGCTGACTCTACTTTATAAAGTTGCTTTACCTGCACAAATGAGCGGGCACGTTGAGTATCTTTGAGCGAAGGAGAGATCGCTATGATCGCGCTACCGCCACTCGATCGACCCACGACGAAAACAATCGCTGCCATCCGGCTTTGCGCTCGTTGATCGCTTCGGGTGCTTTATTCCATAAGGTTTCGTAAAAAAAGAACGACATCCCGGCATAGCGACGATCACGCACGGCTTGCACTTGACGCTGCATTTCGTCGATCGCTCTTGGCGTGCTCGATAATCCGCTTAAAATGCCGATCGCCGTTGGAATGTGATTGCGGGCTTGCAGCAGTTCAGGATGCGTGGTGAGGTCGATACGATCGACGAATTTCTGACCCTGAAAATAGATTTGCGGAATCAATTCTTCAATCCATCCATCTTGCTCCCATTTGTGCCAATCGACTAACGCTCGTTCGTAAGCGTAAGGTAAATCGAGCGGGGCAAGTCCGATGATTACGTTGTTTTTTCGAGCTTTGACGGTTTGAAACACTTGCTTGAGAAACCCTTCGATTTTATCCGATCGCCACCGCAGCCAGTCTGCCCACTGCGGATCTTTTGCTAAAAATTCTGGACACGAATCTTTCATGCCTGCTTTTTCGCAGCGAGCCGAATCATACAACGGCGGCGATTTTCCGTTGTGTTCCTGCTGATAAAGCTTAACTGTGTCTGCATCGTAGCCAAACTCGATCGGCAATCCGAAATGATCATCAAACTGAACGCCATCGACATCGTATCGATCAACCACTTCGGCAACGAGTTTGAGAATAAACTGTTGTACTTCGGGCTTAAACGGATTAAACCAAATCGGAATCTGAACGCCATCGAGCGCTTTAGGCGTGTCGTCGGTTGATCCGTCTTGTCTTTGTGTCCACCAATCGCGATGTTTTTGTGCCAGTTCTGAATCTTTCGGAGCCATAAAGCCGAACTCAAACCAGGGAATCACCGCCATTTTGCGCTGATGCGCTTCGGCAATCATTTCCTTGAGCATGTCTCGATTTTGCAATCCCGCAGCAATTGGACGGGGATCGATCGCGAATCCCACCTCTTGCTTCATCACGGCACTCGGATACAGCGTATAGCCCCAGTTCCACACGGTTGGGTACAGCGTATTAAAATTCAATCGCGCCAGTTCGCTGACCGCATCGCGCAATCGATCCTGAGCAAACAAAACATCGCTATCAATATTCGTGAGCCACACGCCGCGAATCTCCCGACTCACCGCAGGCGTGGGAATGTAACGGCTCGCAATGAGTCCCTTTGTTTCAGGCAAGGCTTGACACAAAAACGCCGCGACTTCTGCCCGACTTGCCGCTTGATTTGGTTTAAGCTGCCGCATATCGGGATAATTCACCACAGCGTTTTGCTCGGTTGCGGCAGCGATCGATCTCGCTGCATACGCGGGAATCTCTCGCGCATCCGAAAACAATTCCAGCGTAGACTCAACCGAATTCGTCGGCATCAATTTAAGTCCGCTTGCCAGCACGGTTAACGCTTGAGCGCGGGTTACATTCGCATTTGGGCGAAACGTGTTGTCATCAAACCCCGAAACGAAGTCCGATCGATACGCGGTTGAAATCGCGTCTTTTGCCCAAAAACTAGCCGGAACGTCGCGAAACGATCGATCCGCCCGCACCGGATTCATCAGCTTGGGAAAAGCGGTCACAACCATTGAAGCAAATTGAGCACGAGTCACCGGATCGCTCGGACGAAATTGAGAACTGTTCACGCCACGAATGACGGTGCGCTGCGCTAAACCTTCAATGCACGATCGTGCCCAGTGATTTTGCACATCAGTAAATTGAGTCTGAGCTTGAAGCGGTTTTGTTAGAAATAAAGCTGCGATCGTCAACAGTCCAATCAGCCAAAACCGAAGCCGCTTCATTTGTCTTACTCCACTGAGATGCTCGTATCTACCTTCGCATCACAAGGGTATAATCTCGGAATCTGTTACGTTTTTTATAAACAGTAATGTACGGCATCGGTTAATACAGAATAGATAGGATTAATCCGTTCTTCAGCCACGACTAATTCTGAGTCTCTTCAACTGTTTCTACCTGCTTTAATAACTCGTGTACAGATAACACAGGTATCGGTGAACTGAGAAATCCTTGAATATCACGAGTCACGATCGCGTCTAAGCTTTGAGAAACTGCACAGGCAATCTGTACTGCATCTTCAAAGTCAGCGAATCCCGATGCAAAAGCTGATTCTAGAATCGTTCGATCTACAGAGCAGATAACCATAGCAGTCAGGGTAGTTGAAACGGCTTGTCTTGCTAATTCAAGATTTTGGGTTTGTCTACGAGCAATGTAGAAAATGTCAGTGAGGGTTGTGGCGGTAACACATCCAACTACTTTTCCGGAGTCAATTGCGTCAAATAAAGCTTCTGCATTTTGCAGAAATAACTCCCGCTCTAGTAGGTAATCTAAAACAATGTTGGTATCCAGCAAAACTCGCACTAAAGATACTTCTCCACACGACGTTCTTCTAACATTGCTTTTACTTGCTCGTCGCTCGGTGCGGGTTGATCGGTCTTTAACAACCCCTTCATCTGCTTAATCGCCTCGGATTTGCTAAAGCAGCGCTCTCGAAGCGATGGCTCAGTCTGTTGGCTGGCTACATCTTGCAGGGATTCAATAATCGAGCGAACAAGTTCAAGGCGATCGTTCACACTCAATCGACAAGCTTGCGCTTTAAGGTCTTGCAACGACATAAACAATATCTCAACCAACACAGTTCTTAGCTTCTAGTATGAACGATCGCCATTTCCTCACCGTTGCTTACGTCGAAAAAGTTTTTTAACGACTATTGACAAGCTCTTAAAATTCGAGGATCACACAATAGCTGATCCATTGATATACCTGTTCAAAGTATAAAGTTAGTTGTAGAAGCCTGAATTAACCACCGCTAATTTTCGCTTTGTAGCCGAGTTTAAGCAGAATTTCTAGCAGCTTTTGAGCGTGATCGCCTTGAATCTCGATCGCGTTTTCTTTCGCCGTTCCGCCCGTTCCACACTGAGCCTTTAACGTTTTCGCCAAATCAACGAGCGTTTCTGGCTTCGACTGAAAGCCGCTAATGATTGTAACCGTTTTACCCCCGCGCCCTTTGCGCGATACCTGAATGCGTACATCTTGCTGATTGGGGGGAAGATCAGGCACTCCACGCTCAAACGCGGCAGAATTGCCAAATTCGGAATACACGATTCGATCGCGAAGCGAGTTCCCCTTTGGGTCATTGTGTCCCGTAGGTTTCGGTTTCTTTGCCATAGCGCTTGGAAATCTCAACTGAATCTTAAGGCGGGGGCAGTCTTCTAAGCAGGGATGATAGAATTTTCATCATAGTCGGTTTGCGTAACTGAGCAAATTGCTGGCTATAAAAATTGATCGTTCCGGGTGCCGTGGATTCGTCCACCCCAATCTTTATTTTGACAACCCTTTTCAATAAATTCTTAGCGCTCGTGCAAACACAAAAGCACCACAAAATTGAACTGGACACCGATTACCCGTGCCCGTGCCGCCGTCGGGGGCGCTTGGTGCCGATCACGCTGACCGAGGCGTTTGGCTGCAATCGCTGTCAGCAAATTTTTGTCGTTGAAGATAGCGGATACGTGATTGAACAGCTTTCAACGAGCTATCCGTATAAACGATCGTGGCGCTGGACAGGGCATCAATGGAACGTAGTGCAGCCTGGGCTTGGAGATAGCTATTTGCCGCTTGCATTGGGCATATTGCTTGTGCTGTTAAGTATTTGGCTACCCGTTGCGCTGCATTCTCCATCGGGTGCGAGTATTATGTTGTGGGCGATCGTTGCATTGGTGTTAGCCGTGCTGCCCGCTCTGATGGTTTGGTTAGCTTATCGACGGTAGCGCATGACGGATTTGGGGGCAGGATTTGACTCGGTTTCGCCTCCGGGAAGCGGTGGCATGATCGCCATGCTGCAATCGGCACAAGATGTTTCACTCACGCTGGCGGCGACAAGCGGCGTGTGTCGAAGTCGAGCGGTGCAGGCAATGGCGCGGGCGCTGTGTGCGCGACAAAATGACATTCTCGAAGCAAATACGATCGATCTTGAAATCGGGCGCGAAATGGCAATTTCAGATTTGCTGCTCGACTGGCTCAAGCTCACGCCCGAACGCATTCAAACGGCTGTGCAGCTTTTAGATCGATTAAGCGAGCTACCCGATCCGATTGGCCGTGTGATGCCTGCAAATTTTCAAGTCGATCGTGCTCAAACTTATTCGCAACTAATGCCGCTTGGCGTGATTGCGTTGGTGTACGAAGCGTTTCCAGAGCTAAGCGCGATCGCGGCGGGACTTTGTATCAAAACCGCAAACTGTCTGATTCTCAAAGGCAGTACCGAAGCAAGCCACACAAATGCGGTGATTGCCGAAGCGCTGCAAATGGCGCTCGAAGATGAAGGCTTGCCGATCGGGTGTTTGCAGCTTTTACCTGCTGAAGGTGCGGCGATTCGCGATTTGATTGTGCAGGATCGCTATCTTAATTTGGTCATTCCTTATGGACGACCGAGCTTAATTCAGCAAGTCGTTCGTCAAGCGACCGCCCCAGTTTTGCGATCGGCGATCGGCAACAGCTATCTTTACTGGTCGCCATCGGGCAGCTTAGACATGGCGCGATCGATGATTTTGGATAGTCATGCCAGCGAACCCGACGCCGTGAACGCGATCGAGAAAGTGCTGATTCACCGTCAGCAAAACCCGTCGTCGCTGATGATGCTGTGGAATAGCCTGCGAGAAAAACAGTTTGACATTCGCGGCGATGCCTTGTTAGCCGCAGAATTTCCAGATTTGCGATTGGCAGAAGAAATCGAATGGTCGCAGGCGTATCTGAATCGCATTATTAGTTTTCGCGTTGTGGATGGATTACCCGATGCGATCGCGTGGATTAATCAGTACAGTAGCGGTCATGCAGATTGTCTGGTGACAGAATCGTATCAAGAAAGCCGTCAGTTTGCGCTTGGCGTCAATAGCGCTTCGACCTACATTAATGCGTCACCCCGGTTTTACCGCAATCCGAAGCGTGGCGATGCGATTTTTTTGGGAATGTCAAATCAAAAAGGGCATCGTCGCGGATTGATCGGCTTAGAAACACTGACAACGGTCAAGCATATTGTGCAGGGAAGCGGGCAAGCTTGACGCGATCGCAGTTTGAGCCATTAAAGCGCGAAAATTTCTCCTTTCACGTTACCGGGATGCGACAGAATCCTGCTTGCGAATGTCTATCAGTTCTACGAGTCTGGGGCTGCTCGGTTTGCCAGCAGCCACGGTAGAAACTTGTTTAGCGCTTTGAGAAGTTGACGCCAGCTTGGGTGGCATTGCTTGCTGAGTCACTTTTGGGGGCGTTGTTTCAGGACGATTTGGCTCTACTGAAGCCAAATTCACTACAGGCTGAACGACGGCTGCGTTTGCTGGCGCTTTTGCAGCAATACTGGTCGCTTTGGTACGCCTAAGCACTGGGCTTGGAGCGGGCTTTACAGGACGCAGTTGACGCGCTAACAGCCCGGAAGTCACGGCACAAATCCCCACTACGCCGACGATCAAACCGAGCGAAGTTGCAGGTTTACGCGGTTGAAATTCGGGTTGCGGTTGAGCGGGTTGAACAGCAGTTTCAGGCTGTGGACTTTCAACAACAAGCGGATCAGGATTGGTGTAGGTGAGACCTGCGATCGCAAGCCAGGAAACGAGCACGAGCACAAGCCATGCCCCTGTCCACAGCAGCATCGGGTAGCGTTGCGCCAAAAACAGCAGAAACCGAAAGCTGTTTTGTAGCGCGACGGCGGCTTTCGATGGTTCTGCGGCTTTGGCTGACAGTGCTTTGCGCTTGGGGTAAGTTTTCGCCATAGCGTTTAATCCGTTCAACCTCAATAATGCGACCGATTTTACAGGAATAATTCTTTATTTGGCTAATTTTGCCCAATCGCACCCTACTTGAAACCTATCTACAGAAAGACTCAAGCTTGTCCGGCTGAAACGATCAGTTTCCAAAGCAGCGATCCGATCGTCGCCATTGCCAAATACTGCGGCAATAAATTGATCAACGGTTGACGCGCAATTTTTTGAGTTAGAAACACGCTGAGCCAGAACGCAAGCACGATCGTAACCGCTTGCAAAAATTCAATTACGGCTGGATGGGCAACCGCAACAGGCAGCGCGGCGATGAGTGAATCACTGCCGCCAAACGTAGCAGCCGTGACCGGAAGAATGCGCCCCGCTTCGGTTAAGCCAAGCCGGAGATAATGCGCCAAACTCGTGCCCAACACAAGCGGCAAATAGCCATACGCGAGTTCGAGAAACGGGCGAGATTTGGGCGTGAAGACTCGGATCAAAGCGTGAGCAAAAAGCGCGATCGTTCCCGGCACCAACAGCGCCAAAATCGACACGCCTAGATGAACGCCGAAATTCTGAATCGGGATATTCCAGCTAAACATTGAATTGAGTTCGGGCAAGCGATGTAGAAAAACCGCTCCAAATAACAAAAACAGCAGCGAAACCTCGGAATACGTAGGCTTATGCGTTGTCCATAGTTCAATTCCGGGGGGACGCAGATTCAGTTCCACCGATCGATGCGGGCACGCCTTCAAACACGTCATGCACAACACGCAGTCGCGATTATCTTGAAGCTGAGCCGGATGCGAATAAATCGGACAGCCGCCCGTTTCCAATCCTTCGCCTTTTTGCGGCCCGCCTTTGTAGCATTGATACGTGGTGCAGGTTGCTGAGCAAATGCCTTGTTGAGCACGAAGCTCGACGATCGCGAGTTTGGCAAACATACCGTTCATGCCCCCGATCGGGCACAAATACCGACACCAAAACCGCCGCTCAAATAACAGCGAAAAGGTAACGGCCCCTGCGGTAATCAACAGCAGCAGACAGCCCGATAGATACGCTACGTTCTCAAGCTGCCACAGTTCTTCCCAAAGCAAAATCAGCGCAAACAGACCCAACAAAAACCAGCCGCCCCATTTCTCGGCAGGCTGTCTAGACCACGATCGCAGCCGACGCGGATAAAGCCAAAGCGAAACTTTTTGCGCCAGTTCTCCGTAAATCATAAACGGACAAAACGCGCACCAAAGCCGCCCGACAAACGGAAACCCGATCAAAATCAGCATCCACCACCACGCCCAAAACAAATTAAGGGCAACGTTACGATCGCGCTCTTGCGGCCCCAACATCAAGAGAGCGACCACGACAGCAAAAACTCCCAGCGTGAAGCCGTAATTAATCCGATCGGGCCACCACGGACTTCTAAGAAAGTTACGAAATTTTGGATAGGTATTGAGCAAATTAAGCCGAAACCGCCGATTTTTATCGCCTGCTGACCAAAACACTTCTTCGGTGAGTTCTGAAGCGCCGTTCGACTGTACGATCGCTCGATTGAGCAAATTCTCAAGCTCGACTTGATTACCGGGAAAATCGTAGCGCTGCAAACTGCGTAAAGCTTCAGGCGTGACGGTGGGCTTTTTGATGCCTTTCGATCGAGCAATCAAGCTTAAGTAATATTCAATCTGCATGGCAATATCGGCTTTACGCACCCGAAGCGGTGGCACTTTAATAATGTGCGGAATCAGCTTATTGAGTCGCGGCAAGACTCGCTCGGAAGTCATCATGATTCGAGCTTCGTGTCGCTGCGGTGTTGCCGATTCCCCTTCGCGACTCATCGGAACGTATTCGTTTGTTTCTAAGACTTGCGCCAGTTTTTCCTCAAACTCTGGCGAAATATCTTCTAAGTTGTTGAGTAACAGCGTTCCCCGCCCGATCCAATACAGCAAACCAGGCTTTCCTCCGGCTCGTCCAAACAGCTCCACGCCGTTCGGTGAAAGCGTGTTGCAGTTGACTTTGATCATCGGCTCTTTGCGATCGAGCGATCCAAAGTGAATCAACGCTGCCGCATTATCTTTTTCCAGTCCCGGTTCTCCAAAAATCAGCACCGCTCCCCGCGTTGTCGATGCTTTTTTGATGTCTTGCCGCAATCGCACCGCATATCGACTGGCACCCACAATTCCACGCTTAACTTTAGGAACCAGATAAGGTCGCAGCACGGCTTGTCGTTCTCGTTCGCGAATCAATTCTGACGCGACTTGTTCGAGTTCGGTGGCTAACTGACGCGACACGGTTTGACTAATTTCGGCGTACTGCTGAACGATCGCCAGAAATTCCGCCCGCTCGATCGTCCACAGCGTGCAATCATTCAGGGTAATTGTCGTTTCATCGGCAGGCTGATCAAGCAGTAATTCTTTTAAATACAGCACAGCTCCCGGAATCAGTCCGGTGGCACGAGCGACACTCGTTTTACTTGTGCGGTAGCTTTCGATGTGACCCGACACCAGAATGTAGAGCGCTGACGGAATTGTATCTTCAAGCGTGAGGCGACGATTTTCTTGAATGACTTCTTCTCGAACTGCCGCCGCGATCGCGTTTAGTGCTGGATCGCAAAGCGATCCAAAAATCGTATTGGTTCGCAGCCAATTGACGCGCTCAACAAGTTGCATCATAGTTCGTCCTTTGCTCAAGCGTTGTGCTTACCACATCACCTGCGATCGTTCATGCAGCACTCGCCCGTACACCGCTTCTGTTTGTTGAGCTAGTTTAAACCAGTCAAAGCGCCGTTCGAGGTCTTCGTAAGCATTATTCACGAGCGATCGGGCTTGGTCGGGGTTTTGCAGCACTTCGAGAATGCCCCACGCCAAAGAATCTGCGTTGTTTGCCCAAGTCACAATCCCGGTTCTGCGATGCCGCACGACTTCAGGAAATCCGCCCGCATCAGAAACGACGACCGGAACCCGCGCTGCAAAGCTTTCTAGCGCAACGATTCCAAACGGTTCGTAAAAACTTGGAAAAACAGCGCAATCGGCGATCGTTTGAAAGCGATCTAAATCTTGATCGGGCATAAATCCCGTAAAAACGCAGTAAGGCTCGATGCCAGTGGCGATCGCTTGCTGCTTGAGGTGCTCGGTGCGTCCGCCGCCGATGAAAATAAACTTTACGCGATCGTTCATCGCGTGCAGAATTTTTGGAGCGGCAGCAATTAACGTAGAAATGCCTTTTTCGTGCGTCATTCTGCCCACGTAGTACACAATTTTTTCTTCGTCCTCAGCAAAGCGCCGCCGAAAGCCCCAATAATCAAACGTTGGATCAAGCTGTTTTTTCTCGCGCCGAATGCCGTTGTACACCACATCGATTTTGTCCCAGGGGGTGTAGAGCGTGTGCTCGACTTCGCGCCGCATAAAATTTGTGCAGACGATCACCCGCCACGATTCATGGGTTAAGCGTCTTTCTTGCGCGTGCACCGATCGCTGAATTTCGTTAAAAATGCCGTTGTGTCGCCCGTGCTCGGTCGCGTGAATCGTCGTGACAAGTGGAATCTTAAAGTGATGCTTGAGCGCGATCGCCGCATCCGCAACTAGCCAATCGTGCGCGTGAATCACATCAAACGCGCCTTCTTCTAAAATCAGCTTGCCGCCGTGCTGCCCCATGCTTTGATTCATGCAGCTCACCCAGCGAAAGAAATCATCGCACTTAGCGACAGCAACGCGATGCACCTGTACGCCATCGACTACTTCATAACGCGGTGCTTGCCCAAACTCCACCGTGATCAAGTGAATGCTGTGCCCCAAACGCACTAATTCTGGATACAGCTCCGCAACATGGCGGGCAATTCCCCCGACAATGCGGGGTGGAAATTCCCAAGTCAGTACCAAAATCTTCATCGCTCGATCGCCTTAACCAGATGGCTATGTTCCACTGTACAAAAGTCAGCGTGTGATTTTGATTGAGATCTTCATGCTTCTTAAGATAAAAATTAATCTATTGCCTTTTAACTTGAGTTGTAAACGTTGGTTCTGCCCCTCAATTTGTAAGGGCTGATTCTGGGTAAAGAAATCCTATTTATAGGGCAGTGGCTAATTCCTTCTTCCCGTCTCTCAAGTGGATCGCTCAAATTTGATTTGTTGCTGATCAAAATCCGGGTTAATCTAACTTCAGATGCCCTGACCCGTTTGTTCAGCCGCTATTCAATGACAATGCAGGCACCGTTTCAACAATTTGCCGATGCTGAAGTGCCCCTCCAGATTTTGCTGTTTGTCGATCAGCGTCCTGCTTCGCGTGAGCAAATTCGGCAGATTCGGAGCTTTTTTAAGGATCTTAGCGCTCAATATCCGTTTGAGCTTCAAGTCATTGATGTCGGTGAGCAGCCTTACCTTGCCGAGCATTTTCGATTGATTGCCACGCCAACGCTGCTCAAGCTCCATCCCGAACCCAAGCAAACCCTGACCGGAAGTGATTTAATTGCCCAAGTGCAAGAATGGTGGCCTCGCTGGCAGCGATCGGTTGAGGAATTCCTCGCAGAGTCAGGAAAATCCCCGGTTTCCGAAAAGCCGTCTAAAATTGCTTTGGTTGCCACGTCTGCGGAATTTTTGCGTTTGTCTGACGAAGTGTTTCGGCTTCAGCGTGAGCGCGAGAATCTTCAAGCTCAGCTTCAATTTAAAGATCAAATTATTTCAATGCTGGCGCACGATTTGCGCAATCCCCTCACCGCCGCCTCGATCGCGATCGAAACCCTGGAACTCGGACACAAACAATCTGAAAATTATGTGCGGCGGCTCACGCCGACCATGTACGAAACTTTGTTGCGCCACGCTCGATCGCAGATTCGCACCATTGATCGGATGATCACCGATATTCTTCAAGCGGCACGCGGTACCAGCGCTGAGCTTCATATTCAGCCGGAAAAACTCGATTTGGGAACGCTTTGTCAAGAAGTGATCGCAAGTTTAGGCGATCGACTGCGAGCTAAACATCAGCGTATTGATCAAGATATTCCGTCGGATTTGCCGATCGTGTATGCCGATGCTGAGCGCGTTCGTCAGGTGTTCGTCAACATTCTAGATAACGCAATCAAATACACGCCTGATCACGGTACGATTCAAGTATCGGTGCTGCATCGCACCACGCAAAAAGTGCAGGTCAGCATCGGGGATACTGGCCCAGGCATTCCGCCGGAAAACCGCGATCGTATTTTTGAAGACCATTACCGATTGCAGCGCGATCAAGCTCAAGAAGGCTACGGCATTGGATTATCGCTGTGCCAGCGCATTGTGCGAGCGCACTACGGGCAGATTTGGGTGGATTCGGTGTCGGGTCAAGGCAGTTGCTTTCACTTCACGCTGCCCGTGTACCGATCGCAGATTTAGCGAACAATAAAAACTGCTTTGTTCGCTTCAGTAGTAGTACTGAAACCCCATTTTGACGTCGCACTTTCAGTCATAAAGCGTTGAATTCCCCTTACATTTAGCCGAGCATTTACGCTAAATTGCTGAATCAATTCGATTTTGCATCCGGTCGTCTTTGATTAGTGGTTAATTTTGCGGCTATATGAAATCTTTAAAGTCGCAATTTGAAATACCGTATTTACTTTTGCAAAAATAACAGTTTCCGCCGCTTGTTTTGAGCGAATTAAAGATCGCATTTGTTAAATATGTCACATTACACACGATTTGATACTTAAAAAACGTTGTTGATGATGTTAAAAGAAGGGGAATCAAGCGTAATTTTGAATCTGACTTAGCAGCTTTAGATAAACGACGATCGATGTTTATGCGTCAAGGTGTGAATCTTAGGAGAGAGAATCGCAGCCTTCGTTTAAGGCAGACTTAGCGTGCCCGTGTCTTGCCTGTAAGACGTAATAGCGAATACAAGCATATTTTCGGAGTCATTTTGATGCTTATTTTCACTCTGCTCAACAAAATAAGCTTTATCGTTGCATTATAAAATTCTTTTACTTAGAAATATCGGATTAAATTGAAATTGAGTTCTCAATGATCGATCGAACTGCACTGCATTCTAAGGAATTCAAAAATGAGTGTTATTACGGTACTAATTCCAAAATGGCTCCTTTATAACTGACAATAGCGAAAGTTTGGAAAGACCCAAAAGCTGCGTCTTCCTCTTTAACAATGCTGTCGCTTTTACTTAATTTGGTTCAGCAGCATTGCTGAGCTAAGCGACTTCCTGAAAATAATAGCTTCAAGCAGTAGGGCGACATCTACCCCCACTTGAATGCGGCAACCCACGGCAGCATCCAACTGGGTAACGGCAAATTGCGAATTCCGTTGAAACATTATTCACTAACCGCGTTATGGGGCTGCTTGCGTAGATGAAGTACGATTCCTTAGAGTTAAAACCGGAAACTCCCGGAGTTGAAGTTGGAGTTTATGAGTGTGAAGTTCATCTAAAATTTCGATTAATCGAAGAAAAGGATGTTCTGAATGATCCAGAGCAGCTATTAGAGTTTTTAATCGATGCGTTTTCCTGCGGCAGCGATGAATACATGGAGCCTATCCACGTTCAGGTGAAGGCAGAAGAAATTTGCGAAGTAACGGCATCTCCACAGATGCGACGGCAGTTAATTCGATTACGAAACTCGAAAGATTGAAAACAGGATGGAAAAAAGCAGAACAAATCAGTAAGCGCTACTTCATCCCTGATCTTCATTCTTGCGAAGCAGTACAGCAACTACAATGCTGTACTGCTTCGTTTTTTGTTGCGCGGATTCTGATACGAATAGAACCTGAATCGTTGCTCAAACAAAATTGGCTCTTTTGATTAAAGAAAATGCTGCTTGTTCCCGATCGATTGCACAATAAGAAGAAACTTACGCACTGCCTGACTTTATGACTTCTGCTCTGTCCGACGCCAAAAACCTACTGTCTGACTTGATCAATCGTTATCGCCATCAAGTCGATTACCTTGCCATCCGGCTTGAAGCGGCTGAAGGAACTGACATCCTTTTTAGAGGCAACAAAATCGAAACGTTGAGCGAAGGCATTTCGATCGGGGGTCAAGTCCGCGCGTGCTACAAAGGCGGCTGGGGATTTGCGAGTTTTAATCAGCTATCGAGTTTAAAAGCACGAGTCGAAGACGCGATCGCGTCGGCCCGGATCGTGGGCGGCGATGAAACGGTGTTAGCTCCGATCACGCCTGTGCAGGATGTTTGCTCGATCGCGCTAACGGGAAGCAATCCGCGACAGATTCCGTTGCATCAGAAAAAAGCGCTTTGTCAGCATTACGGCGCAATTCTTCGCAGCGTTGATTCGCGAATTGCAACGATTTCGGTGCGGTATGGCGATTCTTCGCAGCGCATGATTTTAGCCACCTCAGACGACACGCTGATCGATCAGTCCTGGGTGGACATGGAAATGCGATTTGCTGCAACCGCCCGCGACGGCGAAACGGTTCAAACCGGACGGGAAACCGTAGGATCGCGTCAAGCCTACGAAGACCTTCTCGGACTCGATGAACAAGTTAAAAACGCCGCTCAACGAGCCGTTCACTCGCTGTCACTCGCTCCGGTGAAAGGAAATACCTACACGGTGGTGATTGACCCGATTTTGTCTGGATTATTTGTTCACGAAGCGTTCGGGCATTTGTCTGAAGCAGATATGGCGTATGAAAACCCGGATCTGCTTGAAGTCATGAGTTTAGGGCGACGATTTGGCTCAGAAGAATTGCAGATTTTTGATGGAGCCTCGATCGACGGTCATCGCGGCAGCTATTTCTACGACGATGAAGGCGTTCCGGCAACAACCACGCAGCTAATCAAAGACGGCGTTTTAGTCGGACGGCTGCATTCGCGCGAAACGGCAGGAAAACTGGGTGAATCTCCAACCGGAAATGCACGCTGCTTGAATTATCACTACCCGCCGATCGTGCGCATGACGAACACCTGGATCGAGCGCGGCAAAACGCCCGTGAAAGACTTATTCAGCGACATCACCGAAGGCGTGTATGCCCGCAACTGGATCGGTGGCATGACCAACGGCGAAATGTTTACCTTTACCGCAGGCGAAGCGTGGATGATTCGCAACGGCGAACTCGCAGAACCCGTGCGCGACGTCACGCTTTCCGGCAATGCCTTCAAAACGCTGGCAGACATTGAAGGAATCGGAGACGATTTCTTTTGGGATGAATCTGGGGGCTGCGGTAAAAGTGGACAAAGCGGGTTAGCGGTAGGGTGCGCTGGCCCTAGCTTGCGAATCCGCGATGTCGTAGTGGGTGGAGAAGCCGTTGAAGACGAGTAATCTCCCCCGATCGCGCTTAACCTCCGGGCAAAATCGAAGTTGGACGAGCGATCGACGCATCCTGAGAATTGGCTAAGCTGCGATAGCGACGAAGCACCGACTGGGTGTAGGCAGCAATGCTAGGATAGCGATGTCCGTTGTAGTACTGCTGCGAGTAGGACGTGTATCGTTCTGGTTTGCCGCTATACCACCACGCTGCAACGCGCTGAACGGCTAAGGCTTCGTTGCCATTGCTGGCAATTAGCGATCGCTGCCAATATAAATTCAGTCGGTGATCAACGATCGCGATTTGCAAATCGGGTCGATTTAGGAATTCCTGGCGCGAAACCACATAGCCTAAAGCCTCTCGCGACCATCTTGGCAAGTTTTCGGGCATGACTTGAGCGTATCCCAACGCTCCAGAGTGCCGATTGACGGCTCGAAAGTTAGCACCGCTTTCTTGTCCGATAATGGCTTGCCTAAGCAGAATAACTTGCGGCGAGGCTGGACTTGATTGATTCGGGATCGGATTAACAGGCTGCTCGATCTGATTGTTGACCGGGGGATCAATCACGTAGGGTTCAAGCGTATCGCTAGGTACGTGGTCGATCGTGGACACTTGCTGATCAAAACTGTCGGTTGATTGATTCAAGCTCGATGTCGGGTAGGGTGCGGCAACGGCTGCCGATCCAACGCCCAGAATAATCACGCCTGTAATTTTTGACAGGCAAAATCGGGCGAAGGCAGTCTTCGCAGGTGAGGTTAAAATCATCCGAATGATACTTGTGAGACAAACTCACAAGAGTGTATAGCAATAACGGTTAGTGAGAAATTTTAATTTCTGATTGATTAATTTTTTGATATCCAAACATTTGATGAGTCGTTCAAACCTGGAACATTTGGCGGATGTGAACGATAAATGAATCAAATTTGTATCGCCGTCTACAGTGGAGTGATTGTTGCTTGAATCAATGGATTAATTTGTGGTGGACGAATGCAATATTAGCCGCACTTTTTGCAGCTTTGACCACCATTTTTGCCAAAATTGGAATTAGCGCGATCGACTCGAATTTAGCCACGGCAATTCGCACGATCGTCATTTTGATTCTGGCTTGGGGAGTCGTGTTTGTTCAAGGAAACATTCATCAAGTGTTGACAGTTTCGACGCCAGTATTCACATTTCTCGGATTATCTGGATTAGCAACAGGATTATCGTGGCTGTTTTATTTTCGAGCACTGCAACTAGGACAAGCTTCGTTTGTCGCGTCGATTGATAAACTCAGTATCGTATTTGTTTTGCTGCTATCTGCGGTATTTCTAAATGAGCCGCTACGGCTGCAATCGATTATCGGCATCAGTTTAATCGTGATCGGTACGATCGTTCTAGTGTTGAAGTGAGCGCTTTTATGAATGAGCAAACCAATCAAACGCTGCTGCAACATCCGGGCGTTTTGTGGCAGCGCACGATCGAGCAAACTCGTCATGCTATTGCCTGTGGCGCACTGCGATCGATGCCGACAACGTATGAATTTGTTGAGCAAAACGGCGTTGATTTTCTAGTCCGAATTACCACAAATTTGATTCGTAAAGCTCAAGCAACTCAGCAGCAAGCCCAAAGTGGACATTCGCTAAATCCATTTTTGCCTTATGAAGCTGATTTGTTTGTAATGAATATTTCAAAAACGCATGTGTGTTTATTAAATAAGTTCAATGTGGTTGATCACCATCTTTTAATCATTACTCGTGCGTTTGAAGAACAAGACGCATTGCTGACGATTGATGATTTTGAAGCACTGCGGGCGTGTCTTGCAGAAATTGATGGCTTAGCATTCTACAACGGCGGTGCGGTCGCGGGCGCAAGTCAACCGCACAAACATTTACAGCTTGTTCCATTGCCGTTTGTGCCAGAACGATCGCGCTTGCCTGTTGATTCCGTCATTAATGCTGCTTTAAATCACGCTGAACATTCAATCACGACGGTTCCTGAGTTTCCGTTTGTTCATGCTTTGAGTGCGATGAATATCAGCAATTCCTCGCCTCAAGACATGCTCGATCGCTATCAAAAATTACTTCAAACCGTTGGCATTAAAAGCGATCAATTAATGGCGTCTGCACCCTACAATCTGCTAATTACGCGAAATTGGATGCTAATTGTGCCGCGATCGCACGCTTGTTATGACTCGATCGCATTTAATTCACTAGCGTTTGCTGGCGCATTGCTTGTGCGCAACCAAGCGCAACTTCAACAGCTTAAAGAAATACGCCCGTTGAATTTTTTAAAGAACGTTGCGATCGCGATTCCGCCTCAATAATCTCGACATAATAAAGGTACCAAGACGCCCTTTTTAAGAATGAAACACGATCAGTTTATCGTTCCTCCGAACTCAAAAATTAAGCTAAAAGATTACGATCCTGGCTATACCGACAGTTTGACCGATAAAGCATCCGCACAAGAAACTCTGCGCGAAGGCGTTGAAAAACTCGCGAAATATCAAGACATTCTCTACGCCCAAGATACTCGCGCAGTGCTGCTGATTTTTCAAGCAATGGATGCCGCCGGAAAAGATAGCACCATCAAGCATGTAATGTCTGGAATTAACCCGCAGGGATGTCAGGTTTTTAGCTTTAAAGCGCCGTCGAGCGAAGATTTAGATCACGATTATTTGTGGCGATCGACGAAAGCCCTTCCAGAACGCGGGCGAATTGGAATTTTTAATCGGTCTTATTACGAAGAAGTTTTAGTCGTGCGAGTTCACCCAGAACTGCTAAACCGTCAGCAATTGCCGCCTGATGCTGTAGATAAACATATTTGGCATCGACGGTTTGAAGAAATTAATAACTTTGAAAAGTATCTGACTCACAATGGAATTGTGATTTTGAAGTTCTTTCTAAACGTTTCTAAAGAGCAGCAGAAAAAGCGATTTTTAGCTCGAATCGATCAGCCTGAGAAGAATTGGAAATTCTCGGCGGCAGACGCTCGTGAGCGTCAGCATTGGGATGAATACATGGATGCTTATGAATCAGTTTTTAGTCATACCAGTACCGAGTGGGCACCGTGGCATATTATTCCGGCGGATCACAAATGGTTTACTCGTTTGGCGGTTTCTGACATTATTGTGAGCAAGCTGAAGTCGTTGAATTTGAAGTATCCAACGGTGAGCGATCAACGACGTCAGGAACTGCTTGAAGTGAGAAAACTCCTAGAAAGCGAGGATTTGTAGAAGCACGATCGTGAATCTGTTTTAGCTGTGATCGGGGTTGCTCTCAAACCCCGAATTCTTCTAAATCGCTTCTGGATTGAGATCAATGAGCTTTCGCGTGGCGTAAGTTCCGACCGGACTCCAAATCACATACGGCAACAGCAGCCCTGCCGCCTGCCCGGAAATTTGCAGCACAATCAACGCAAGCAAAATCCCCAAAACCGCGCCCAATCCCCCCAGCACAGTGCCGATCGCTAAACTCTGAAGCCGCAGCGTCACCGGGATATACGCAACCGTGATCATCTCAACGGTTAAATACAGTCCCATGAGTAGCCAAGTTTTTAAGCTGCCGGGATCGCGTCCCCATACGATCGACGCTGACCACGCTCCGGTAATGAAGATCGCTGTCCAAATCAACGGAATCGCAGGCTCGATCGTCGCTAACCATCGCGGCAAATCGAGTCGTGTGACCCAGGGTAAATCTTGACGCGGTTTGAAAAGCCAACTACCCAGCGACACAACAAAGGTGACGATCGCAATTACAAGCCAGGGTCGAATCATCATACGTTCGATTTGAAAATGATAATTTAACCCTAGAGAATCTGCGATCGCGCTCCGTCCATCCTCAGAAAGGTTGTTAAAAGAACTTAATTTTACGCGAAGCATAAAAACACATGCGCAGCAAAATCAATCCTTCGCGAAAATGAGCAATATTCGAGGTTCCATAAGTTCTAGGCTGATAGCGCACAGGAACATCGACTAAATGCAATCCTAATTTGGTGGCTCCAAACAGTAAATCAAAATCCCCAAACGGATCAAAATCGCCGAAATAGCTGCGCCCTGCCGCCAGTTTTTCATAATCGCTGCGACGCAATACTTTTGTGCCGCACAGCGTATCTTTGATCGATTGTCCTAGCAAAAATGAAAACGCCAAGCTAAAAAATTTGTTTGCCCAATTGTTTAACCACGGCATTGCTTTTCCTGAACGCGGATACACTAAGCGAGATCCGTTGATAAATTCTCCACGATCGCGAGCAATCACGTCATAAAACTGCGGTAAATCTTCGGGCTGCACAGTCAAATCCGCGTCTAAAATCATCAAAATATCGCCCGTTGCCTTAGAAAATCCTAGCCTTACCGCATCGGCTTTGCCTTTTCCAGACTGCTGAAATGCTTTAATCGTGAACTTTGGATGTCCGATCGCCGCAATCCGCTGAATTTCTGCCCAAGTTTGATCGCGAGAATGTCCTTCAACGAAAATGACTTCGGTGTGTGATCCCAACCGGGGTAGGCGATTGATCGCACTCGCAATATTGCCAGCTTCGTTGCGGGCGGGAATTACGATCGAGCAGCTATAGTCTTGAGTCGGCGTGATAGGTTGCGGTTTTGCCACAATGTAATGCGTTAAACAAAAATGATTAAGGCCTGGAAGATGCGCTAAAAATCGATTGAAAAACGGTGCCAAAATTGGGATCGGCTTCGGCATTAAAAACCGACGCCCCGATCGAATTGGCAAATATCCAGTAATCTGCACTAAGTTCAGTACATCCGCCATTGAGAGCCAGCTTTGCGGCGGTTGCGGGCGACGTTGACCGATTTTTTCTGCTAAATGCAGCAACGGTTGCCATAGAAAATTATGAAACGTGAGAATCAACCGCGTTCGCGCATGACAAAACTGCTGCGATCGCTGCAACACTTGCTGAATATCGCTCAAATGTCCGAGCACACCCGACAAAATCACGAAATCAAACGGCTCGACTTGATTGATCATTTCAGGAGTAATTGTTTCCGCATCTGCGCAATAAAACTGCAAATGCGGATATTTTGACTTCGCAATTTGAATCATGGCGCTTGAAAAATCAATTCCTACGCCCACATCGGGATCGAGCGCAGCTAAAAGATTTCCCGTTCCGCAGCCAATTTCTAAAACGCGGCTTCCAGGCGGAATAAAAAACTGATGTAAGCGATCGAGGTCTTGATAGTAATATCCGTTGCGCTGATTCCAAGAATCTAACCGCGATGCGATTTGATCAAAGTACGATCGCACCGATGCTTTGAAAGCATTTTTAGATACAGATTCCGGTACTATTGGCGTAGGATAACTCACGATTGCAACCACGATCGGCGGCTTTCATCTTCCCATATTAATAAACGCTTAATTCGGAGTTCATTCGCCGCAAACGATCGTATTCTAAATCTCATTCGCGAATTTTTTTCGCTTTCGCTCTGACAAAGCGTTACGGTTCGATTTCGGTACGGTTGCCCTTGTAACTGGGTGCAACCGTGTAAAAGAAAGTTTTTACGACCCTCGGTAAAAATTATGGTGCAGATTAAATCTTTCGGCTTTGCGCTTTTTCTAACCGTTGTTTCTGCATCCTTTTCTACGGGTTACACCGCAGAATTGCAGCTTGCGCAAGCTCCCACGCTCAAACTTCCCGATTCGGTTCCTCAAGGAACTCGCCTTAAAATTGCGAGTTCACCGAGCATGAAGGTGTTAGATACCGCGCTCAAACAGCGCTTTGAAAAGCAGTACCCTGGCTCACAGATCGCAGTCACCACGACAGGAACGCCTGCTGCTCTGCAAGCCGTTTTGAACAATCAAGCCGATCTCGCTGCGATCGCTCGTCCGCTTACCGATGCAGAAAAAGCGCAAGGATTAAGCGCCGTTGAAGTCGGACGCAACAAAATCGCGATCGTCGTAGGCAGCAACAACCCGTTTGCGAAAAGCCTCACGATCAGTCAGTTTGCCGGTCTGTTTCGAGGCGAAATCAAAAACTGGTCGCAAGTCGGCGGCCCTGCCGCTCCGATCCGGTTTATCGATCGACCCGACAGCGACACGCGCCAAGCCTTTCGTAAGTATCCAGTATTCGAGCAAGGCAAATTCGCCACGGGTGCCACGGCTGAAAAGGTAACGCCTGACAACCTACAAGCGGTAATTCAAAAATTAGGCACTAATGGCATCAGCTACGCTGCGCTCAGCCAAATCAAAAATCAAACAGGTGTAAAAGCGGTGACAATGGACGGCGTAAAGCCAACCGATGCTCGTTACCCGTTTTCCCAACCGCTTTACTACGTGTATAAAGGCACGCCAAACGCCGCCGCTCAAGCCTTTTTAGGCTATGCAACCGCCTCGACCGGACAAAGCGCGATCGAGCAGGCAGGCATTTCTAAAGCGGCTCCGTCTGCTGTCGGACAAGCGATCCAAATCGCGCCGAATAATGCTCAAAATCCCACGGCTCAAAATCCCACGGCTCAAGGCGGGAGCGCTCAGGCAGACGGCGGAAACTCGATCGGCTTTTTACCGCAGGGAGGCAGTGACGCGGGTGCCGAAAACGGTCCGAACTGGCTATGGTGGCTATTGCCGATCGCGTCGGGCGGCGCATTACTGTGGCTATTGGCTCGAAGTCGGCGGCGTCCTGCGATCGATGTTGAAAGCACAGGTCGATCGGCGGTTTTAACAAGTGAGCGTGGCGATGCTTATGTTGCACCGAGTAATCGTCACGTCGTTTACCCGGAGGATGTATCCAACAGTGCTGTAGAAACGCCTGACCTAGATGCTGGGCTGTCTGACAATCGCACGTCCGAAAAAGATGAAATGGGACGAAACCGATTTCCGGTTTCTGCTGGTCTTGATGATTCGAGCACCTCGAATCAATTCGCGCAAAGCACATTGCAGGAACCCAACAACCCTGTTTTAGGCAATGCCGCGCTGGGTGGAGCGGCAGTCGGCGCAGGCGCGTGGGCGGCGATCGGGGGAAATCGCAAAAGTCGGGTGGTGCTGAAAACGCGCAATGCTCAAGAAGTTGAAGCGTTTTGGGATATCGCCGCCGATGAGCGCCAAGCCGCTCGACAACACGGCGGCGAAAAATTAGCGCTGCGACTGTATGACGTGACCGATATCGATTTAGATCATCAAAGTCCGCACAGTATTCAGCAGTTTGACTGCGATGAATTAACGCAACGGCAACGCATCCCGATCGGGCTTGGCGATCGCGATTATCTAGCCGAGATCGGGTATCTGACGGCAAATCAGCAGTGGTTGAGAGTGGCGCGATCAGGGCATGTGCGTGTTCCGGCGGGCGCGAATCCGTTCGGGAATGCAGCAAAAATCGGTGATTCGCCGCAGTCAGTTTTAGCGGGCGATGCGCTGCACAATCCCAACTTACACAATCCCAATTTAGGAGTGACTTCCTCGGAATTAAGTGCCCGCGAGTTGCTGCCTGAACTTCCCACATCAACCCCGTCTCAGCCTGCTACTTCAAGCGTAAGCAATCCTCCCGCAACGAGCGGAAGTGTGGCGGCGTGGTCGTTTTTGTCGGATCAGGGTAACACTCCGCGATCAGAGTCCAACCCAGTGTTTGTTGCGCCTGCTGATCTCACAGAGCAATCTGCTTCGTCCGAGCGGATTGTTGCTGATAAAACCGAGTCTGCTCCACTAACGCCGCCTGTTGATCACTTCGTTACAGGTGAAAGCGTGCCGAATCAGTCGCTGTCGCCGATCGGGGAAGGTCGGTTAGTGCTGACGCCGCGAAATGCTCGCTGGGCGTATGCCTACTGGGATATCCCACGATCGCAGCGTGCCAAGATCGATCGACAAACAGGCGAGAATTTAGTGTTGCGGTTATACGATGTTACTAATCGTTCAAATGATGTGCTTCCCGATCACTTCGAGCAGCACGATGTGGATGATTTGGCGCTGAATTACGACGTGCCGATTCCAGCAGGCGATCGGACTTACATTGCGGAGATTGGCTATGTTAACTTGGCTGAACGCTGGATTTGTTTAGCAAAATCCGAAGCGGTGCGAGTTCCAGCTAATTGAGCGTGAGTTCGACGGCTTCCCGGAGTGTCATCGTAGAAATCAACTTCTATCGAACTGACGCTAACGTGGGTTCGGCATAACAAGTTGAGATAGGATCTGAATGCGCGGGTTGATCGCTGCCACAGACGCGGGCGCGGCTACACCGACCAAACCCGCGATCAAGCGAGTTAAGAGCCAA
Source organism: uncultured bacterium (assembly GCA_964250455.1). Lineage (GTDB taxonomy): Bacteria > Cyanobacteriota > Cyanobacteriia > Leptolyngbyales > Leptolyngbyaceae > CAXUFL01. The sequence goes on along the minus strand of CAXUFL010000002.1, from coordinate 156,119 downwards.
TCGTCAAGACCAGACTTCGTTTGTGTAGGCGCGGTTTTAACCGCGTTTATGGATTAACCCGAACTCACGTTAAAAATAGAGCGCGATCGCAAATGCCTGACGATCTTTTTGCGGCGTTGTGAGCAAATTGATGCCCCCTAAATTTCTCAAACTGGGAAATTTGGGGGGCAACTCGGATTTATAGGACTTTCGGCAACGCAGCCAACCGTTTTTAAGCCGCAGAAATCACCTTATCAAGCGGCGTCCACCGGAAATAACGCTCTCCACCCACCTCGATTACCAGCTTCAATCGAGGTTCGACTTTCGGTAAATTTGCCAAATACTCAAGCTCTTGACCGGATAAAATGTGTCCTTCGATAATCCACAACAGCAACCCTTTTGACTTTGGCGACAGTTGAGATATCTGAGTGCTGACGATCGGCGGAATAAAATAAGTGTATCCGACGGCGGCTCCAGAACCAGTGCTTTTTTTGCCTAAGTGCGCTGGACGAACGCCATGCACGCCCGTTAAATACGCCGCTACGTCACCGAGTCCGCGTGCGGTGATTTTAAGCGAATTGTAGCCTGCTGCCCGAATTCGACGCTGATACCGTCCTTCAAAACCGCCTTCGAGCGGCACATAAGCGGCGATCGCGCCGTGTTTTTCCAGGTCTTTAATCAGTTGTCCGCCTGTTGTAATAAGTGCCATATCGATCGCCCGCTCCTAACAATTTCAAACTCTAACAATCGCGTTTTCGCGATAGCGCTAATCCAAAGCGAGAAGGTTCACGCTGTTTAAGATTATTCTACTGGTTTACTTGACGTTACACCGTTAGAAATCTTTATTGCTGCTATAGGTCACGGGCACAATTGCTCGTTGCCGCGACATCTGCCATCCCCACCTACTCTGTTAATCAGCCTTGAACGGTTGCGGTTGAAACACGCTGCGATGCTTGAGGATGTAAATCGCTGCGCACGGCTCGAAACATTCCAAATCGGCAAAGACCTGTACCAAAGGCGAGCCGCATCAAGAGCAGCGTCGGTACTTCCCGCACCGATTTAATCAACCCCGACAAACCAAACCGCACCAATCCTGCGGGTCGAGCAATTCCTTGCCAAATTGAGTCAAGCCAGGACGGGAGAGTTTGTTTTGTCCAGTCTGCGGTGATGACATCGCCTTTAACTAGTCCGGTTGCTGCCAAAAGCTCAGAAAAGCCTTCAATGCTGGAAAAAGCAGGATGCGACCATTGATCTAACAGTTGCCGCATCACCGGACGTTCCCAAGCATTAAGGGGAATTTGACGATCGTCACGCTGATTCCAGTCGGCCACTACTAATACGCCTCCCGGCTTGAGCACGCGCATTAATTCTTTGGCGAAAATTGCTTTGTCGGGCATGTGCGGGCCAGCTTCGATCGACCAAACTACATCAAAACTCGCATCCGGAAAGGAAAGCGCCATTGCGTCATCTACTAAAAATTGAGCATTAAGTCCTGCGGGCGTTAATTCTTGTGCACGTTTGACTTGCTGCGGGCTGATGGTGACTCCGGTGACAGCAAAGCCGTAATCTCGCGCCAAGATGCGACTGCTGCCGCCAATTCCACAGCCGACATCTAAAACCGTTGTGCCCTGAGGACATCGATCGAGACCGCCCCACCGCACCATTTCATGCACGAAATCAGCTTTTGCTGCGAGAAAATCCCGTCGCTGCGGTGGCGATCCGTAGTACCCCAAATGAATATGTTCGCCCCAATAAAATTCTAGAATGCCGTCTTCTGTCCATTGGTCGTAGGACGTAGCAACCGAATCTGAGGATTGATAACGGCGAGCGCTGACTAGATAAAGCGCGATGCCCACGATCGGTAAGGCAAGAAGGATTGCAAGTGCAAAAGATAGATTCATCAAAATAAAGCCGTACTATTCCGATTTAGAGCAATCTGCTTCGCTTTGCAAATTGCAACATTATTAATTCTGACATTTTCTTAAAGCAACGGCGCTTTTGAATTGGGCGGTGATTGGGTTGATCGTCTATTCGCCGCAAATGTCAACGCCAATGCTTAACCTAGAAATGTTGCCCTCTGGCCGTCACTCAACCTTAGAACTTGAAACTTCGACTTCTAAACTCGAAGCGTCAAGCTTTTTACTGCATCCTTGCCGATTCAGGCTTCACCGTTCCCTCCTGAACTGACATTCGAGCCGAAGCGGGCGCAACTCCGCAGAGGCTCCCGATGCTGCATTCGTAAAACAAGAGCAATAGCAACGAGAGAAGACTTTGATACTGTTGAGGTAGATCCAAGATTGATTACTGTTATTGTCGTTTGAAATCACAGGTTTATCGATCGAGACCAGGAGGACATGTCGCGATGACGATCGTTGCCAAACAGAAACTTACCTTTGATCAGTTTCTTGAGCAGTATCCCGAAGATGGGCGGTATGAACTGATCGACGGTGAAATCATTGAGATGAGAGCAACGCGGCAGCATGATGATGTCGGCTTCTTTATTCTGTTCGCTTTGAACGATGAGGTTAGACGGCTAAAGCTTGAGTATGTTGTTAACAATACTGCCGTGATTCAAACAACTGAAAATCGAGGACGTAAGCCAGATGTTAGCGTTATTCGTAAGGCAATATGGCGTTCTGAGCCGAATGCGTATAGTGCTTTAGAGCAGCCTACTCAATTAGCAGTCGAAGTTGTTTCAACCAACTGGGAAGATGACTACATCGACAAACTCGATGAATATCAGCGTTTGGGCATTGCTGAGTACTGGATTGTAGATTATCTTGCCATCGGAAGCAGAACGTACTTAGGCAACCCCAAAACACCGACGGTATTTGTGTATTTATTGAATGAGTCAGGCGTTTACCAATCTACGGCCTTTAAAGGAGACGATCGCATTCTCTCTCGCACCTTTCCCGAATTGACATTGACCCTAAATCAGATTCTGAACGCCTAAATATTTGACTTTTCTGCTTGAGACTCTCCGAGTCCTAAACGACTCATTCCGAAGCGTTGTTCGATTCAGATGCGATCGAACTCGTTTGTTTAGTTTTAGGGCGTAGCTTAACACCCATCGATACAACCCGATTCGCTTAGCAGCCACTATCGAAGTCTTGATCGCTGCCAGGTAAAATAATTCTCCGTCAAATCTCGAACGACCGATCGCTGCTCAAACTTCCAATTCCACCACTCATTTGCTGCGTGAACCAACACAGTTGACACTGCTGACGATGAAACGGGTAAACGATCGATTTGTTGAATTTTGATTCCTTGCTGCATTGCAAGCGCGATCGTATTAATGAGTTCGCTGGCATTTAATCCAACAATGTGAGCGCCTAAAATTTGACCACTGCGACGAACAATGATTTTACACAGTCCGGTTGTTTCTCCCGCGATTTGTGCTTTTAACATTGAGTTAAACGGTTGCCGCAACACAACGATATCGCGGTTGTATCGATCAATTGCCTCGGTTTCAGTAAGTCCAATCCAGACGAATTCAGGATTTGTGACAACGGATTGAGCAACGCATTCGTAATTGGCTTTGAAGATCGAAAGAAATAAAGCATTCTTCACAGCGATCGACACTTGATGCTGAGCGATCGCATTGGTTGAGTAACCGCACCAATACACACGCGGATGCGAGGTTTGTAATCGATTGTTCAATAAGATTGGTTCTTGAATGCTCATCGCTTCTAGGTTCAAGCCGCTCGTTTGAGGTTGCCAACCGATTGCCAGCAAAATTTCATCCGCGTCGATCGTGTAGTTCTCCGCGACAACTTCTTTTTTCTGCCCAACGGCGCGAATCTCAGAAATATTTCGAGCATTGATAATCCGAATTCCTGCGGCTTCGAGCGAGGCTTGAACGAGAAACGCAGCTTCAGCGTCCGCGATCGACAATACGTGTCGATGCCGAATGATCATCGTAACTTGGGTTCCAAGCTGGCTGTAAATCTGAGCGAGTTCAACCCCGATCAAATCATCGCCAATAATTGCCAGAGATCGAATCGGCGTTGTTAATGCCGTTTCAGGCGTGAGGTAATTGATGTCGCTTAAACCAGGGATATCAGGAATGCTGGGGAAATAATCAGTTGCGATTAGATAAGCGCGCGATCGCAGCAAGCGATGATTGACGATAAATCCGGTTTGCGGCTTGCGGCAGAATTCACCAAAGCCAGAAATAACTTCAATCCCCGACGCGCTTAGTTTTGCGGGCGAGTAAAATTCTCCTTGAGACCGAGCGATCGCATCGATCCAGCGATGCACTGCCTCAAATTTGATCGGCGCGGGTTCGAGGGGCGCTTCAAAAAAGTGGAGCTGATTGAATCGAGTCAAACCGTGCAGCGTTTGTGCAATACGAGCGATCGCATAATGGCGCGGAAACTGAGGCTGGCAATTTTGCTCAACCAAAGCAACCCGTGCTTTGTAGCGAACGGCAAACAAAGCGGCATCGATTCCCGCAACAGAGTTGCCAATGATTACAAGGTCGTAGTCAGCAGGCATGAAGTAAGACCTTCGATCAACCGTTGATTTTCAGATTCCAACCGCACCGCTACTCGAAAATAGCGATCCCCCAACTCCGGAAAACTCATACAATCTCGAATCAAGATTCGATTTTGCTGTAGTAATTGTTGTTGAAGTTGAACGCTTGATCGCTCGGATTGTACCAAAAAGAAATTTGCCACACTCGGAATCGGTAACAATCCGGACATTTTAGTTAAAGAGTTGAATAAAGAGGATTGAGCCAACGCCAGCCATTCAAACGTTTGCTTTTGGTAACATTCATCTTGTAAAACGGCTTCAGCCGCCGCCGCCGCAAGAACGTTTACCGACCACGGATCGCGCCGCTCTTGCCATTTTTTTAACCGATCAGGATGAGCGATCGCATACCCAAACCGCAATCCAGGCAAGCTGTAAAACTTGGTCAGCGATCGCAAAATCACTAAGTTTGGATAATCCTGGACCAATGCAATCAAGCTTTGCTGTCGATCGGGCGTTAGAAAATCCATAAACGCTTCGTCGATGACCACAAGCGAGAACTGCTCTAAAAGCGGCAAAATCGACGTTTTTGGAAATAGCTTTCCTGTTGGATTATGGGGGTTGTTGAGCAATAGCCCACAAACTGAACCCTTCTCAAACTTGAGGTCTGAATTTGCGTTCAAAAAATCGAAAGGGCACCGAATCACCCTGGCACCAAAGGCTTTCAATGCCCGAAAATAATCGCCAAAGGCAGGCGTGATCAAATGCGTTGCCTTTGTTTGAGCTAAATCCCACGCTGCCCAAGTCAGCAGCTCAGCAGACCCATTCCCCGGCAAAATCCAATCTTCAGAAAGCTGGTGGATCTGAGCTAACCTTGATCGCACCTGCCAATAATTCGGATCGGGATAATCTCGGAGGACCGACAAATGCGCGTGAATCGCCGCGATCGCCGATGCGGGTGTGCCGAGCGGATTAATGCTCGCCGAAAAATCCAGAATTTCATCAGGGGAACAGCCAGCGAGACTTGCTGCCCAAGATAAGTTTCCCCCGTGCGCTGGTCGAACCAAAATCGTGTCCTGCGGATTCAGTGATTGATTCCAGCTTATTCTGCCGGAGACACTTTCTCTTTAAAAAGTTTTCCAGCCGAAAATGCCGGAACGCGGGTTGCCGGGATTTCCATTTTGTCGCCAGTTTTCGGGTTGCGACCTTCGCGAGCTTTGCGCTCACGCGACTCAAACGAGCCAAATCCGACTAAGGTTACTTTGTCGCCCGTCGAAACCGCTTCGACGATCGTTTCAATCGCGGCACTCAACACAGCGTCCGCTTGTTTTTTGGTGACACTAGCTTTTTCTGCTACTGCATCTACGAGTTCGCCTTTATTCATGATTGCTCCTTTTTTAGGGGGTTTGGGTTTTAGTCTCATATGAGACTGATTTGTGAATTTCAAGTCCGGGTCGAACAGATCGTCTGAAAGCCCGATAAACTCGAATTTTCAATGACTCATTCTATAGGTTGATTCAAAAATGTAAACCCCTGAAGCCTTTAAGTTATATGGATTTGAAGGTTTTTTCTAAAAATTTAGCTGAATCGCTAAGTACTAATACCCAAAAAATCAGTTTTTCTGATCGAAAGTGACAGAGTATTAACGATTTACCAATGTTCATCAGCGATCGAGGCTTGCTCGATTTAGAGGGATCGATTCAGCATCTGCTGTCTCAACTGAGATTTTAATCCGGCATTAGTAAGGTGTTTTAGACGGGCTTAGACAATCGACTGTGAAATCTGCCTTATGACTTACATAAGTCAGCGTATTGTGTCTTACGATAGACCCTGAATTGATTCGCCTTACACCGCTAGATGTCGCCTGCTGATCCTGCTCGAAGTGTCTCAAAGCAAAGGTGGTTTTTGCTTTTACTGGGTTTGGTTGTGCTGGTGTTAGCACACTGGTCAGCGTTGACATTTCGGATTCAATCCTCGGTTTCGCTTTGGTTTCCGCCTTCAGGCGTGGCGATCGCGCTGACGCTGTGGCTCGGCCCGATCGGCGCTATTTTGACCGGAATCGCTTCGTTTATCATGGCTCCGTTTTGGGGTGCTCATGGGTGGATGCGCTTTGCCGCTTGGACAGACGCGATCGAGCCGCTCACCGCTTGGTTTTTGTATCGTCGCTGCTGGCGCGGATCACTGGAGTTTAAGCGCCTGCGCGATGCGATCGCGTTTATTCTCAGCGCTCCGATTTCTGCTTGCTTTGCATCTGCTTTAGTCGGAACCCTAACGCTGGTTGTGTTAGGAGAAATGCCTTACGAGAACATCGCTCAAAGTATTTTGAACTGGTGGCTGGGAAATGCGATCGGCGTGATGACGATCGCGGTTCCTGCTTTGTTTTGGCTAACGCCTTTCTTCAAAAAAAGCGGTTGGGTTCAGTCACCGCAAGACTTGCCCGCAAACATTCGATCCACAATCTTATACCGTCGCGTAGAACTGCTTGTAGTTCTGAGTTTTTGTGCGGCAACGGCGTTTTTTACCGTTTCTCAGGTTCGGGGAAATGGCTTTGCGTTTCAGCAATTTGCTGCGCTCAATTTCATCTCAATTATTTGGGTAGCGACTCGCTGGGGCGCGATCGGCGGCACGTTTACCGCCAGCTTTTGTGTAATTGCGACTTTGATCGCTTATCTTGTGATGTATCCAACGGCGCTTTCGGCGGCGGTGTTTCCGATCGATCCCGAAGTGCTACATGTTCACAAACTGAATTTGCTGGTGCAGTGCTGCGTGAGTTTGCTGGTTGGCGTAGCGGTTACACAACAAGCTGCTACGCAAGTCGCTCTCGCAACCGAGCAAGTCCGATTGGGGGAATATGAAGCGCGTGCCCGATTAATGGACAAGCTCGAAGCGTTAAATCAGTCGCTGGAAACGACGAACGCCGAGCTTCAGCGATCCAATCAAGAAAAAGATCAGTTGCTGGTGCGAGAGCAAGCCGCCCGCACCGAAGCCGAATCTGCGAACCGCATCAAAGACGAATTTTTGGCGGTGCTGTCGCACGAGCTGCGATCGCCACTCAATCCGATTCTCGGTTGGACAAAGCTGCTGCAAAGCGGAAAATGTAACGCAGAAACCGCCGCTCGTGCCTTAGATACGATCGAGCGCAACGCCAAGCTACAAGCCCAACTCATCGAAGATTTGCTTGACGTATCGCGGATTCTGCGCGGTAAGCTTAGCCTCACGTTTGAACCTGTGAATTTGGTGCAGGTGATTCAGTTGGCATTAGAAACCGTGCAGCACGCGATCGACGCGAAATCAATTCAGCTACAGCTACAGCTTGATCCCGATGTCGGCACCATCAACGGCGATCCAAATCGACTTCAGCAAGTCGTATGGAATTTGCTTTCTAATGCGGTGAAGTTTACCCCGGATAATGGCGCGATCGCAGTTCGACTAGAGCAAATCGGCAAAAACGCTCAAATCATAGTGGCAGATACAGGCAAGGGCATCGATCGAGCATTTCTGCCGTATGTGTTTGAGCATTTCCGACAGGAAGATAGTACGATTACGCGCAAATTTGGCGGGTTGGGATTGGGCTTAGCGATCGTGCGTCATTTAGTGGAGATACACGGCGGTACGGTTGGGGTTGACAGTCGGGGTGAAAATCAAGGCGCAACCTTTACGGTGACATTACCGCTATCGCACTTTTCTACCCCTCAGATTGAATCGAGAAAGCGCGAGGCACTGCCGTTAGAGCAGTTGCAGCTTGCCGATGTAAAAATTTTGGTAGTAGATGATGAAGAAGACATGCGCGAATTGGTGCGGATAACGCTTGAACTGCAAGGCGCGATCGTGGCGATCGCGGCTTCGGCAACCGAGGCGTTGCAGTTAATGACCCCGTTCAAGCCGGATGTTGTCGTTAGCGATATCGGAATGCCCAACGTCGATGGTTATCAGTTTATGCGGCAGATCAAAAGCTATTCAAGCCACAGTCATCTTCCCGCGATCGCGCTAACCGCTTATGCAAGTGAATGGGATCAGCAGCAAGCGATTGCGGCGGGGTTTGATCGGCATTTGTCGAAACCGATCCAGCCGAATGAGTTAGTTGAAGCGGTTGCTGCGTTAATTGCATGATCCGAATAGTCTACGAGCAAGAATGAAGATAATGCTGCTGAAACTAGCGGCGATCGGAATCGTTGCGATCCACGTTAGCGCGATCGATTTGAGCGTTTGCAGTTGAATTGATTTTGCGTTTTGAATCAATCCCACCCCTACAACTGCACCCACAAGCGCGTGAGACGTTGAAACCGGGAGTCCAACTCGAGACGCAATCAAAATCGTGGTTGCGGTGGCAAGTTCGGCACAAAATCCGCCGCTTGGCTTGAGATCGATAATGCCTTCGCCGATCGTCGTGATTACATTTTTTCCTAAAACAGCTAAGCCTGCCACAATCCCGGTTCCCCCCAATGCCAATATCCAAACGGGAATGTCAAAGCTATTAATCGGCACGGTTCCAGTTTGATCGATGTAAACCACCGCAGCAAAGGGCGCGATCGCGTTGCCGACATCGTTTGAGCCATGAGCAAAAGCAACAAAGCAGGCGCTAATGACTTGAAATCGAGCCAGGGTTGATTCGGGAGTGTCGAGCTTCTGCCAAACGTATAAACTGAGCGCGATCGCGCTTACACTTCCTATCAAAAGCGGAACATCGTGTGCAGGCAATCCAAAACGCTGCGCTGCAAAGGCTTGGATCGGTTGACTCAAAACGGGCAGCACAATCACGCCAAAGAGTCCGATTAATGCAGCGCTAAGCCAGGGAATCCAATCGCGTAATGCGACGATCGCATCAGGCTGATCGAGAATCCAACGTTTGATCAAGCTGTAGAATCCAGACGCGATCGCGCCGCTCAGAATCGGGGTCACAATCCAAGTGATTGAAATAATAGAAAGCGATCGCCAATTTACAGCATCAACGCCCAGTGCAATACAGCCAACGCCCGCGATCGCGCCCACAGTCGCATGAGATGAAGACACCGGAAAGCCAAGCACCGTTGCAACGTTAAGCCAAATTCCCGCCGCAATCAAAACAGAAATCATCCCGATCAGCAGAATTTGCGGATCGTTCACAAAGCGGCTTAGATCAACAACGCCCGTCATTAATTGCTTTGAAACGGCTTGCCCAAATCCCACTGCTCCTGCAAATTCTAGAATTCCTGCAATAATCAGCGCTTGTTTTAGCGTGATTGCCTTCGAGCCAACCGAGGTTCCCATCGAGTTTGCAACATCGTTTGCGCCTAAATTCCAAGCAAGATAAAAGGCAAGAAGGCTCGAAAAAATTAGCATTGATGCAAATACAACCTAAACAGCGACAAGCAAGATCGATCGTAAAGCAGCACTGCGTCAAATCCTGCATCAGACGCTAAACTTCATTAGGATTGCGATCGCGCTTCGTTGCGTTTAGCCGCTAAAAAACTAAACTGACCACAAAAAAGCAGTTTTTTGGCGTTGATCAGGGCGTGCGATCGCTTTTTGAGTTTGCCAGTTAGATTAATAATTTGGTTGAGTGGAGAGTCTTTAACCCACCAAGCTGAACATAATTTAGGGCCTGCCAGCCCGTTCCAAATCATTAAAGAAAGCCCATCAATGCCAGGGCGAATTTCTACGAGTTCTAAGTTGGCTTCTGCCAATAAGTGATTAAAGCCATAAGGGGTATAGTTCCAAAAACTGTAGGAGTGGTAAGGTTCCAGGTGAGACGTCGAACCGATAAAGTAGGCACCTGGTTTAAGCACTCGATGAACTTCTTGAAGTAAGCGATCGGGATGCTGGACATGTTCAAAAACATGCTTAGAGTAAATCAAATCAAAATTGCGATCGCTAAATGGAATATGAACACCATCAAATGTACAAAATTCGGCGTCTGATCGTTTTCGCGATCGGACTTCTGGTGAGTCTTCAATATCAATGCCAATCCATTGAACGTCTGCCTCTTGGTTGCGGAAAAGCTCAACAGAACGACCATCTCCGCAGCCTAAATCCAGCACCTTTGTTGTGTCATTGCGTTTGAGGTGCTGATAGTAATAATCGATATAGTATTCTGCACTAACCTGCTGGCTGTGATCGTCTGGAACTTGTCCCTGAGCGAGATTGAGAACCTGATGAGCTTCCATTCGTTTTGCTCCATTCATTGCAAGCCTTGATCGGCTCTATGTTAGCCACGAAGTGAGTGCAAGAGGTTGAATCCCTATCTACAGGGTGAAATTAAAGGCGATAGAGTTGATCTTAACCTCGTTTCTGCCGCTTTGCGGCAGATTGCTTAAGCGAACGCGATCGGGGTAACAAACTGCTTGAATGTGGACTAGATGCGTAGATTAGCGGATTGTGGTCATAAATGCATGGATTAGCGGGTCGTTGCCACAGATGCCTGGCGGATTAAGTTAGCTTCGCGCATTGCCTGCGGCTACGCAGCTAACTGAGTCGCCAGGCGTCTATAAGTTAACCCGAACTTACGTTGAGCTACGGCGGCTAAAGCCGTCTAGTACATCCCCTAAACCGGAAAAATTCGATCGCGCCGTTGATCGATCAAACTAATCCCGTTTGTAGCTGTTTTTTCGCTTCGGCTAACGCTTCAGGAAGCTTGCTGGCATCACGTCCGCCTGCTTGCGCCAAGTTTGGACGACCCCCACCGCCACCGCCGCAAATTTTCGCGATCGCGCCCACCATTTTTCCTGCCTGCAATCCCTTCTGCACCACGGCGGGGCTAAATGCCGCCACAAAGCTAACCTTACCTGCTTCAGGAATCGAACCCAGCACGATCGCGCCGTTGCCTAATTTTTGCAGCAGTTGTTCTGCCGCTTTTTGCAATGAAGCTGGATCAACTCCTTCAAGCTGAGACACCAAAATCTTGAAGTTTCCTACTGATTCTGCCTCGGCTAAAAGCTGATCGGCTTTAGCAAGCGCAAGCTGACCTTTGACGGTTTCGAGTTGCTTTTGTGTGGTTTTAAGTTCAGATTGCAGCGCGGTGATGCGATCGCCGATTTCTTCGGGTTTTACTTTGAATCGATCGCTAAGTTCTTTCACGACCGCATCGCGCACCTTAAGATAATCAAGCACAGCAGGCCCCGAAACCGCTTCAATTCGACGAATTCCTGCTGCAACGCCGCTTTCTGAAACGAGTTTGAACACCCCAATTTCTGCGGTATTGCTAACATGCGTTCCGCCACAAAGCTCCATTGAAACGCCAGGAAAATCGATCACGCGAACTTCCTCACCGTATTTTTCACCGAACATCGCAACCGCGCCTTTTGCTTTGGCAACCGCGATCGGCATCACGGCAATTTGGGCTTGGTGAGCTTCGGCAATCCAGGTGTTAATTTGTTCTTCGATCTGCTGAAGCTGCTCAGACGTGAGCGGTTTCGAGTAGTTAAAATCAAATCTCAATCGATTAAAGTCAACTAGCGACCCAGCTTGAGAAATCGCTTCATCCACAAACTTCTTCAGCGCCGCTTGAAGCAAATGCGTTGCAGAATGGTTTGCCGCCGCTCGACGACGACACGCTAAATCAATTTGGGCGGTGACGGTATCGCCCACGCGCAGCGTACCGCGATCGACCCGCCCGAAGTGAACGAAAAAGGCTGATTCTTTTTTAACGTCTTCGACGCGAACCACAACGGCATCGCCCGATAAATAGCCGCGATCGCCAATTTGCCCGCCCGATTCTGCATAAAACGGCGTTTGATTTAAGATTACTTGAACGTCTGTTCCCGCTTCGACCGCATCGACCGCTTCACCGTTCACCAGCAGAAGTTCTACCGTTGCTCGACTCGCCGCTTGCTTGTACCCCAAAAATTCGGTTTCGTGCAGATTAGCCGCCAGCGAATCGATCGTGCCTTGCACCGTAAGATCGATCGTTTGATGCGCTTCGCGGGCGCGTTGACGTTGTTTCTCCATCTCCGCTTCAAAGCCGCCCATATCAACGCTCAAGCCTTTCTCGATCGCGATTTCTTCGGTTAGCTCAACCGGAAAGCCGTAGGTATCGTACAGCTCGAATGCATCTGCGCCGGAGATTTGTTTGGTTTCTCGATCGAGAATATCAGCCAGCAGTTTTTCGCCGCGATCGAGCGTTTTGCGAAAGCGTTCTTCTTCGACTTGCAGCTCAAACTTGATTGCGTCTTCTTTGATGCGCACGTTCGGATAAGCCGACTCGGAAAGCGCGATCGCCGTTTGAGCAACGTCGGGCGTAAAGGCTCGATCAATCCCAATCAATCGTCCGTGACGCACAACGCGACGAATTAACCGCCGCAAGACATAGCCGCGTCCTTCATTCGATGCCGCGATACCGTCAGCAATCATATGAACAACTGCCCGAACGTGATCACCGATGACTTTAAGTGAAACTTTTGTGTTGTCATCAGCGTTGGCGTAATCGATTCCAGCGATGGTTGCGGCGGTTTGTACGATCGGGAAAATCAAATCTGTTTCGTAGTTGTTCGGCACTTTTTGCAGAATTTGTGCCATTCGCTCAAGTCCCAATCCAGTATCAATATTTTTGGATTGAAGCGGTGTTAAATTGCCGTCTGCATCGCGGTTGTACTGCATAAACACCAAGTTATAAAACTCGATGAATCGCGTATCGTCTTCAAGGTCAAGATTGTCTTCGCCGCGCTCTGGATGAAAATCATAATAAAGCTCTGAGCACGGGCCGCAGGGGCCCGTAGGGCCCGACACCCAGAAATTATCGTCGGCTCCCATGCGTTTGATGCGGTGTGCAGGAATGCCAATTTCATCGCGCCAAATTGCAAACGCTTCGTCGTCTTCCTCAAATACGCTCACGACAACTCGATCGGCTGGAAGCTCATAAGCCTGGGTTGATAATTCCCACGCCCACGCGATCGCCTGCGACTTAAAATAATCGCCAAAGCTGAAGTTACCTAACATCTCAAAAAACGTGTGATGTCGCGCCGTGCGTCCCACGTTTTCAATGTCATTGGTGCGAATGCATTTTTGCGAAGTTGTGGCACGCGGAAATTCTGGCTGTCGCTGCCCCAGAAAAATCGGCTTAAACGGCAGCATTCCCGCGATCGTTAGCAGCACGGTTGGATCTTCGGGCACCAGCGAGGCGCTTGGAAGAATCTGGTGTTGGCGTGCCGCAAAGAAATCGAGAAACTTTTGCCGAATTTGAGCGCCGCTTAAAGGAGTAGCCATGAGAAGTCCGCGAAATTAGAGAAACGTTTTCATCATACTTCTCTATCATGCCGTAGATTTCAAAGTGCGCCCGGACGCTATCAGAATTTAGCGTTTACCAATCTGCAACCAGCTAAACAGCGTTCCAACCGTTAATCGAACTTCACTCGCAAAGGTTGGAACCGTAATGTATTCTTCAGGCTTTTCTAAATTAAAAAATATCGGTTGCTGTTTTGCCGGATAAACCACAACAGAAGGATCATCAGGATCAATCACCCATCCAATCTGGCAGCCATGATCCAGACAGTGTAAGATTTTTTGCGTTACTTTGGTTGCGCTTTGATCGGGGGAAAGGATTTCGATTGCCCAATCTGGAACTGCCGCAAATTCGTTGGCAATTTCGCCACTTTCATCAACCGGAATTCGATCCCAAAGAAATACAGCAATATCCGGAACAATTGATCGACCCGCAAACGTGCAGCGCAGTTCTGGAAATGCCCACGCAATCTGTTGGGGTCTAACAATAGGATTGATCGTGGTGACTAACTCGCCTTGAATTGTGCTGTGTTTTCCTTTGGGCATCGGTTTCTGAATAATTTCACCGTTGATGTACTCGCTGGCAGGTTTAGTTTCTGGCATTGCCAAAAACTCTTCTAGCGAAATCGTTTTGTTAGGCGATTGAACCATAAACCGATCCTCAGCTATTACGGCTTTAATTAGTACATTAGCTTTATTTCAGAATTTGGACAATCGATGATTGAAAACGCAGCCACTTCAACCCGAACTCGCGTTAACTCAGTTAAAGCAGCGATCGGGGCTAAACAAGTCTGCTCAGGATAACATCAGTTCGACAGTTTCTTTTGCTGCACTGCTGGCGTCTTGAATTCTCGCAAACTTTTCTATCGAACTGAGTCAGGATAATGACCGAAATTGCAGTGTTATCCTGACTAAATTTGTTGCAACCAGGCTAAGAGGATGTTTGAGAAGGAGTCGTTCATCGCGTTGACCCGCCCGCTATTCATTTGCGGGCGGATAAACACCGAAGCGAAGGATATTTTTATACGTCTCAAACATCCTCCAAAGGATTAAGCTGCTTTCTTCTGCCGCACGGGGCGCTTGTAGGCAGATTTTTTCTTACGTCCAACAATTTGAGCTTCGCTGCTATCGGCTCCAAACTGAGCAATCACGGCGGTTTTGGCTTCGAGAATGCCATTGTGGAACGTCCATTCTGCAATACGGGCAGCATCCAAAGCGGCGCGATACTGCGCCTTGAGTTGGGCTTCGAGCTTTTGTAGTCTCAGCATTTCATCTTGGGCTTGTTTGATGTGAGCGATCGACGCTTCTCTGCGGTGAGGGGTATAGTCAGCGATCGTCTGCAAGCTCTCGAAGATGTCTTGCTCTGCATTCAGAATACTCGGACTTAAGCGATTATTTGTATTTTGAGTCGTCATCGTTTGATTCTTGGTTAGCTCGATAGGGTGAACATGCCCGATCGCTGCCAAGACTAAATCATTGAGTGTTCAGCTTCAAAGACTCTTTAAGATAAAGCCGAAAATAGAGGCACATAGAGCCGCAAAATTTACCATTATTTTATCTTGATAGGTCGATTCGTTCTTTTGATGGCTCAATTCGTGGTTTCAATGAGTCGATTTGTGGTTTCGATGAGTCAATTTGCAGTTTTGATGGCTTAATTTGCTGATTTGATCGGTTAGTTTGTTTTGTTGAAGAGGTCGGTGTATGGCTAGAGATAGCCTTCTTTAGTTTTGAGGGTCTGTGTAGCGACAAAAGATTTCTAAACCAACTTTAGAGATGTACAAAACAGCTAACGTTGCCAATCCTGGATCGATTGGAAAGGGCAACACAACCTGACCCGCTAAATAAACAATTAATCCCGTTAAGAGGGGTGCGCTCTCTTTGTCTCGCATGTAGTCTTTTAGCTTTTGGCGAAAGCCTTCATTGCCGCAAAGCTGCTCTCGCAGCACTTCTAGCGTGACTTGCTTAAAGGATTTGTGTCCAAAAGTGACAGTTCCGAGCTGCGATCGCAGCACTGCTTCCAAGCTGGCATCCAAATCTCCATCTTCATTAATGAGGGTTGCGATCGCGCTTTGGGCGGGTTCGTAGTCGCGTAAGGCGTGCTGCACCTGCAACAGTTCAGCTTCATTCAGTTGCATCCGGCATTCCTCCGATTGTTGTGCTGTTGCGGATTTTCCTAATTAGCGTAACTCTGAGGTTGCAATTTCACTTGTGCCGAAGTCGGTAAACTGACGCACTTCAGGTTCATGAAACGCCAAGATGATGTCTTGCTTCGGCACACCCAATTCTACTAAACGATTGGCAATGCCCTCTTCAGTGCCATCGTGTTGAATCCAAATTTTGCCGTCTTTGATGTCGAGATGCAGAATGCAACCAAAGTCTCGCCGAACGTCTCGCCAGCCGACATAAAGTAATTGATAATGGTCTTGTTCGGTATCGAAAAGCGTTTGAACTTCGTACTCCTGAGCATTTCGGGGCTTTGACACGCGCGATCGACGTTCAGAAAGAAGCTGTTGAATATACTGCCGATAGTGCTCTACAGCCATTGGGTAATCACCTCCTGTTGCACATCATAAATTACTAGTTGGAGTTGATATCGTTCTACGGCTGCCGCAATAAAGCGCCGTTGAAAGAAACTAGTATAGATTCGCTCACGCACTGCAAGATAAAGCTGGCGATCAGGTTCAACCGAGTTGAGCGCATCTCGATAATTGAGAAATTGACCCAGCGCTGTATGAAATTCTGAAACGTTAGAGGGACTGATAAAGCTTTTCACCTCCACGGCAATTTTGCGTCCCTCTCGCTCCGCCGCCAATAGTTCTTCTGCCGCTAAATCAATCTCAAAATCAATATCATCTACGGTGATTTCGTAGGGATCACCTGTAATCTTCCAACCCTCTTTTTCTAAGGCGGTTCTAACAACGCTGTGAAATCGGTCTTTTGCCATTGCAGTTTTCTCTGGAAGATTGCGGATTAAGAATGTAGCTTTAAAGTAAGCCTCTCCTCAAAAAATCGCGTCGTTTATGTTTACTATCACCATTCGTGAGCAGCAAAAGACGGAAACTGGGTTTAAAGCAAGCTTGAGTTTCGACGGTGTGACCGAGTACGCGATCGACGTTTGCGATCCGTTTCCCTCAGAACAAGAGGCGGAATTGGAATGGTATTTTGAGCAATGGCTGACGTATCCCCTCTTAGATAAAGTGCGGGCAGAACAGGCGCGGGACAGTGTGCGCTCGTATGGAGAATCGCTGTTTGAGCAGGTGTTCAAGCAAGACGCAGAGATCTATAGCGAGTACAAAGCGATTCGGGATGCGATCGCGCAAATCGAGATTGTGGGCGACAGTACCGAGTTTCAGGCGTTGCATTGGGAGGCATTGCATGATCCGCAGATGCCTAGAGCGTTAGCGGTCGATCGCGTTATGGTACGCAAGCGGGTAAGAGCGACGGCGGGAAACGCGATTAGCGCAGGGCGCAACTCCGAAGGAACCGTGGCTCCGGCTCCGGTGATTAATTTGCTCGTAGTGACAGCGCGACCGGGCGAAGAAAACGACGTGAACCACCGCACGATTTCGCGTCCATTAATGGAATTGATTCAACAAAGCCAACTGCGGGTCAAGGTGGATCTGCTGCGTCCTGCCACGTTTGAGGCGTTGACCCAGCATTTAGACGACAAGGGCGCAGGGTTCTATCACATCGTTCATCTGGATATGCATGGGGCGGTGATGAGTTTTGATCAGTTGGAGTCGATGCGGGGCGATCGCTTCACGTTTCGGTTTGGGGAGCCGCTTGAGCGGTTTGAGGGAGTGCAAGCGTTTTTGTCGTTTGAGAGTGGGACGCCGGGAAAATCGGATTTGCGATCGGCGTCGGAGTTGGCAAAGTTGCTGACCGGGAAAAATGTTCCGGTGTGCATTCTGGATGCGTGTCAGTCGGCGAAGCAGATTCACGGGGATGAGCGCGAGACGAGTTTAGGCGCGGCGCTGATGGC
Source organism: uncultured bacterium (assembly GCA_964250455.1). Lineage (GTDB taxonomy): Bacteria > Cyanobacteriota > Cyanobacteriia > Leptolyngbyales > Leptolyngbyaceae > CAXUFL01. The sequence continues at coordinate 138,493 of CAXUFL010000002.1, read as the reverse complement.
GGCGGGAATGCAAACGGTGTTGGCGATGAGCTATTCGGTTACGGTGTCGGCGGCGGAGATTTTGATGCGGACGCTATATAAGCAACTGTTTGCGGGCAAGGCGTTGGATGAGGCGATTCGGTTGGGGCGAAAGGCGCTGTGGGATTCTAAAGAGCGCAAGGCGTATTTTGATCAGACGATTCGCTTAGAAGATTGGCTGTTGCCTGTGGTGTATCGGGGTAGGCAAGTGAATTTTGGGCTGCGATCGTTTACGCCGCAGGAAGAAGAAGCCTATTGGCAGCAGCAGGCGTTGATGTATCAGTTTGAAGCGCCAACTTATGGATTTGTAGGGCGGGATTTGGAGATCTTGAAGATTGAGCGATCGTTGCTGCGGCAGAATGTGCTGCTGGTGCAGGGCATGGGGGGCACGGGGAAAACGACGCTGCTGAATTACTTGCGCGAATGGTGGCAGACGACGCAGTTTGTGAAAGACGTGTTTTATTTTGGCTATGACCAACGGGCGTACACGCTAGAGCAGATTGTGTTTGCCATTGGGCAGCGAGTGTATGACCGATATGAGGCGGCGCAGTTTCAGGCGATGCCTGCGGAGGCGCAGGTGCAAAAGCTGGTGGCGACGCTTAGGGCAGAACCGTTTGCGCTGATGTTGGATAATTTGGAGTCAGTGACAGGGCAGGCGTTGGCGATTCAGAATACGCTGAACGCGGAGGAGCAGGAGAAGCTGCGGGAGTTTTTGCGGCAGTTAATGGACAGTGAGACGAAGGTGGTGTTGGGGTCGCGGGGTCGCGAGCGGTGGCTAGATGCGGTGCTGCGAGGGGCGGTGTATGAGCTGCGGGGATTGGATCAGGAGTCGCGCACGGCACTGGCAGAGAAGATTTTGGCGCGGCAGGTGCAGAACGATCGCAAGATTGAGCGGATTCGGCAGAGTGAGGAGTTTCGCAAGCTGATGAAGCTGCTGGCGGGGTATCCATTGGCGATGGAGGTGGTGTTGGGGAATTTACGGCGGCAGAGCGCGGCGGAGATTTTAGCGGGGTTGGACGCGGCAGATGTGCAATTGGATTCGGGAAGCGCGGATAAGACGGCGAGTATTTTGAGGTGTGTGGAGTATTCGCATAGCAATTTGTCGCCGGATGCCCAAAAGCTGCTGGTGTGTTTGGCTCCGTTTAGTGGGTTTATTGATCGATCGGATTTGCCGCGATATGCAGAACAGTTGCGGCAGTTAGCGCCATTTCAGGAGTATCGGTTTGAGCAGTTTGATGCAGCGATCGGGGAAGCCATTGATTGGGGCTTGCTGTCGCCGATTGATGCTGATCATCCAAACTTGCTGACGATTCAGCCTGTGTTTCCTTATTTCTTGAAAACGAAGTTGAATCAACTCGATGCGGCAACTCATGAGGCGCTATTCGAGGGGTTTAAGAACCACTATCGTGGGTCGGCGGAATATTACGACCAATTGATGGACTCGAAAGACCCACAAGAACGACAAACGGGAATTGATTTCTGTCAGTTGGAGTATGAAAATCTCTATAACGCTTTGAAGATTTGCTTAGAAAAGCAAGAAAGGGTCAGCATATTTTCTTGCCTAGATACTTATTTTCGGTGCATTAACGACACTCAAAGCGAATTACAGCTTGCAGAGTTTGTTGCACAGAAGCTAGAGAGCTACCCACCTGAACTTAGAGAAAATGAGTTAGCTGATGAAGTCGTGATTGTGTTCGGACAAAGAGCAGCAGCATACTTAGAGACACAGCAGTATTCACAAGCAAGGAAAGCTTACCAAGAAGTGCTAGATGCGCTGTCATCAGCAGACAGTTTGGAAGCTCAACAAAAACAAAGTTGGATTGCCACGACACACCACCAATTAGGCAGGGTGGCAGAGGAGATGCGCGAATTTGAGCAGGCAAAACAACACTATCAACAAGCGCTGCAAATCAAAATCGAGTTCAACGATCGCTACAGTCAAGCCCGCACCTATCACCAATTAGGCGTCGTGGCACAAGAGTTGCGCGAATTCGAGCAGGCACGACAACACTATCAACAAGCACTACAAATCTACGTCGAGTTCAACGATCGCTACAGTCAAGCGGGCACATACCACAACTTAGGCATCGTGGCACAGGAGATGCGCGAATTCGAGCAGGCACGACAACACTATCAACAAGCGCTGCAACTCTGCGTCGAGTTCAACGATCGCTACAGCCAAGCCCGCACCTATCACCAATTAGGCGTCGTGGCACAAGAGTTGCGCGAATTCGAGCAGGCAAAACAACACTATCAACAAGCACTACAAATCTACGTCGAGTTCAACGATCGCTACAGCCAAGCCCGCACCTACCACAACTTAGGCATCGTGGCACAGGAGTTGCGCGAATTCGAGCAGGCACGACAATATTATCAACAAGCGCTGCAACTCTACGTCGAGTTCAACGATCGCTACAACCAAGCCCTCACGTACTATCACCTAGCTCAAATTGCAGAAGAACTCGGAGACCTCGAAGAAGCAAAAGCGAACTACCTACAAGATCTTCAAATCACCGCAGAATTCAACGACGAGCACGGATTAGGAATTTCTTTGCGAAACCTTGCCCGCTTCTATCAACAAACCCAAGATGAAGCATTCTTGGCAACCGCCGCAACCCTTCTAGGCGCAACCCTTGAGGAATTGAAATCAGCTATCCTTCCAGATTGAAGTTCCGTGTTCCCCATGCAAAGCCGCGATCACGTTTCCGGGTGCCAAAGGCATCGTATTTCCTAAATCACGATACGATCCTTAAACAACCAAAGCCGCGAAGACCAGTTCAAGCAGTCTTCAATGATGCTCAATGCGATCGACCTGCCAACGTATTGATTCAACCAGACGATCGTGATCTTGGGCGAGGACAGCGCGATCGTCGTTTTGAGAGACTTGCGATCGTGTGACCACTGCTAACGTGAATAGCTACCAAAGAATATTAGAAGTGTACTGAGAAATCATCGAATCGATCGTGATAATCGGCATATTCTCAATCTGGCTTTAAGCAACCAAAATTCGATCAAAAGGGTCACGATGGTGAGCAGGTAGATTCCAAACTGTGAGAACATGAGCTAGTTCGATCGATAGAATCTCGAAACTGTTCTCAACAATTCGGCTAGGAATATAGTCTTGAGGTGAACTCGGCAGGATCAGTTTTCCAGTTTTAACTTTGATGGTGATTTCCCAAGCACTGGCAACACTCAAAAAAACCGCGTTGCTGGAATTAGCAATGGCGTTAGATGCAGTACTAGACAACTGTGGATCATTTGTTGTCCACCAAATAAAAGCATGAGTATCGAGCAAACTTCTCATCAACTATGGATCGCTTGGGCTGAGAAAGTCATTTAAGACATCATCGGGTAAAGGATCATTAAAATCTGGGGCAATCCATACTTTACCCTTGTCAAGTCCTGGAAGCGGGTTTGCTTGAGCTGCTTTGAGCTGAAGAAATACTTGTAACGCTTCTTCCACCAGCCAATCTGGTGCTTGCTGAATCTCCTGAATCAGCTTTTCACGAGCAGTCATTGTTTGATGCCTCTTTGGTCGGCGGCTTTCCTATTCTACAAGCGGAACTGTCGATCGAATCTGCGATCGCCATAACCCAGCTTCTAAAATAAGGAATTGGACAACGGATGATTAAATCAACGATTTAATTCCATATAGAGCGATAATCAAGGCCAAACAAATCAGAGGAGATGCTATGGTTCAGGCGCTGCCGCAGTCTGTAACATTTGACGAGTTTATCGCTTGGCTTCCAGAAAGCTCAGAGCATCGGTATGAATTACATCAAGGAGCGATCGTTGAAATGCCCAAACCCAGAGGCGACCATTCAGATGTTGCAGGACTTCTCAGTGGCTCTTTGTTTGTTGAAATCACTCGCGCTAAGTTGCCGTACTTTATTCCTAAAGAATGTCTTGTCAGAATTTCAGACGATACCGCTTACGAACCGGATGGGATAGTGCTCGATCGTCAAACGATCGCAGATGATCCACGCTGGCAACCGCAATCGACAATCACGCAAGGACGATCGGCGCGATTGGTAATCGAAGTGGTGAGTACAAACTGGCGCGATGATTACGATAAGAAATTCAGTGATTACGAAGCATTGGGAATTCCTGAATACTGGATTGTCGATTATCTGGGTTTGGGCGGTCGGCGTCATATCGGCTCTCCAAAGCAGCCGACCTTTTCGGTGTGCGAATTAATCGATGAGGAATACGAAATTCGTCGATTCAAAGGCAGCGATCGCATCCTCTCTCCGGCATTTCCCGATTTAAACTTAACCGTTGATCAGGTTTTTCAACGGTAATCGATTGGTAAAATCTCAATGCCTTTTACCAAAAATGCAGCATGATTCGGTGCTTTCTTTTTTTGCTTCTCGTCTTGGTTGGCTGCACAAACCGCGAATCGACTTCTCAAACCGTCGCGCCGTCACCTTCATCGAGTCCAACGCCTCAAGCGACGATTAAACCAATTTCTAGTGCTGACCGCCAAGCCGCCACTCAAGCGCGTCAACTCGGACTGCAATATCGCAACAACGGACAATCGCAACCAGCGATCGACACCCTAAAAAAAGCCGTTTCACTCGATCCTGATAATCTAAACGGGTATGTGGTTTTAGGCTGGACGCAGCATTTAGCCAAACAAGAAACGGCGGCCGCCGAAACGCTCAAACAAGCTTTAAGCCGCGATCCAAATCATGTTCCTGCCTTGAATGCGTTGGGCATTGTTTACCTAGTTGAAGGCAATCTGCAAGCGGCGATCGACACGCACACCAAAGCGAAAATGCTCGATGCCAAAAACGAAGTTGCACCATATAACTTAAGCTTGGCGTATCACCGATTAAAGCAGTATGACACGGCGATCGAAAATGCCACGATCGCGGCTCAGCTTGAACCGAGTAATCCGCATCCAATAATTGCCAAAGCGATCGCCCAGTGGGATAAAGGCGATCGTTCGGGTGCAAAACAAACGTATCGTCAAGCGATCGACCTTGATCCTCAATTTGCCGGAAGCGATTTTGCGATCAACCTTAAACAAGCCGCATTCAGCCCAGATCAAATTCAAGTAGTCGATAAAATCCTCGCTGCGAAATAGGAGAATCGAGATGCAACGGTTTGAATATCGAAAACCCGAATCTGAAGCGGAACTTCAACAGCTTGGACGCATTTTGACTCAATGCTTTAATGCGCCTCCGATGATGGAATCCGCTTTTCTCAACCGCATTGGCATCGATAACGCTCGCGTTCTGTTTGATCGATCCGAGATGATGGGTGGCTTTGGAATGCTGCACCTCGGTCAATGGTACAACAAGGCATCAGTGCCGATGGTCGGAATCTCAGGAGTGGGAATTGCACCCGAACATCGCGGGAAAGGAGCCGCGATCGCGCTGATGCAAAATGCGCTTCAAGAACTCCACACTCAAGAAGTTCCGATCTCGGTTTTGTATCCCGCAACGCAAGCGCTTTATCGGAAAGCAGGCTACGAGCAAGCAGGCATTCGATGCACTTGGGAAATTCCAACCGCAACGATTCAAGTTAAAGCCAAAGCGTTATCGCTTTCGCCAACACTGATCGCCATCGATTCATTCAGTTCGATGTATCACCAACAAGCACGATCGATCAATGGCAGTCTCGATCGCAACGACATCATTTGGAAAAACCTTTTAGATGCAAAAGATAAAGCGCTCTACGCTTATCGCATTGGTACTAATCAAGGCTACGTCATTTTTGAAACTTGGGAGGATGGCGAAAATGTCAATATTGCCATTCGCGATTGGTCATTATTAACGCCCGACGCGATCGATCAATTCTGGACGTTTTTTTCGCAGCACCGATCGCAAATCAAAGCGATCCGTTGGAAAAGTGCGCCGATCGATGCTTTGACACTTCGCTTACCAGAACAAACCGCACGAGTGCGATCGCTCGATCGATGGATGCTGCGAATTGTGGATCTCAAAGCCGCGATCGAACAGCGTAGCTATCCCGCTTTTATGTCAGCCGAATTACATTTTGAAGTTCAAGATGATTGGTTTGCGAGAAACACAGGAAAGTTTATTCTGACTGTAGACAATGGCGTAGCGCAAATAATTCAAGGCGGGCGCGGCGATTTGCAATTGGGAATTCGGAATTTATCACCGCTTTACACCGGATTATTCACAGCCCACCAGCTCGATCGCTGCGGAAAGCTAACCGGAACCCCTGCCGCTTTGAATATTGCTGGCCAACTATTTTCGGGACCGCCGCCGTGGATGCCCGACTTTTTTTAGACGCTCTACCGTACTGATAGCGCAACAGAGGCTTTGATGCTGCGGACTGCCGGAACGGTTGCTTTTGTCGTTCCGAAAGAAGCGCGTTCTGCAATTAACGATCGTTCCACAGGTTCCGTTGCGCTAATCGTGAAATGCTCATTCACTAATGCAGCAATATCTTTCGCGCTAACTTTGGTGTAGCGAATTTTTCCCGGCATAAACACGATATTGGGTCCTTTGCCGCAGTTTTTCATGCAGCCAGTGCCTTTGATCGTGATTTGATCGTGCAGAGCGTGGTCGGCGACTGCGGCTTCGAGAGCTTTACAAACGGCTTTGCCGCCGCGCTTCATGCAGCCCGACTTCTGACACACCAAAATGCTAAGTTTCTCAGATTTTGCTGGAGCCGTGGGTAGCGGCGTTAACACGGGTTGCGTCGCCAACCGTTGAATAAAATCGGCTTTGAGTTTCAAGGTTGCGGTGGATGAATCCAGCTTTTTGCGTCCTCGGACTTCGATTTGATCGCCAGGTAATAGCGTTTCTTTGAGCGTGGCTCTGGCTTGCTTGGTGACTTTGATCGAGTACTTGCCGTCCGGCGTTTCTAGCGTCAGGCGTTTAATTTCGTAGCCATCCTTGAAGGTGTAGCTGAGGAATTTACCTGACAACGAAAAGCTAGACTGCTCAGAGGTTTTGCTCATTGGGGGAATACCTTTACGATCGAAGACCTAAAACACCAAAATCCGTAGCACTTGAGCACAATTCTTCTTAATGTGAAAACGTAGTCTTATTGAGGATTAGTTTAATTAATCAATTTGGACAGTTTTGATGCATCTATCCAACTAACAAACTCTAATCAAGCCGTAATTCTAGTTTTTTCCAGCAATCTTGAACTCATCTATTGACATTATTAGTCAATAAATCCTGTAGGTCAAGATCATTTAACGATTTTTACTTGAAAATATCTCTCAATTAGGCAACAAAAAAGGCGTCGCTTAGTACGCCCTAGTGTTAAAAACAATCAAGAACTCAGCAACAAAACTAGTTGCGGCTACCGATTCCGTTGGGGTTAGGAACTGCATTAAGCGGCTCTGAAGTGCGTCCGGCACCGATTAAACCTGCATGAGTTGCCGTTTTGTTTGGCTCCAACGGCAAAAACAGGGTGAATACTTCGCCTTGCTCTGGATGCTCACGCACAATTAATTTTCCGCCTAATGCTTGAAACAAATTCTTGGTGACACTGAGATTTAAGCTTAGCGTTCCGGTTTCTGGCTGAAACATCAACACGCGACCCAGCGATTTCAGCAACGGCATTCGAGAAGGGCAGTTGTCGTACTGAGCTTCTTGCACAAGCGATCGAAGCTGCAATTTAAGCTGATGTCCAGCCAGCGAAACTTCAACTTGGATTCGACTGCCTGCGGGTAAACTCCGCGCCGATCGATCAATCAAACTCGTCAACGCTTGATCAAGCATTGTTGGATCGCTGACCACAGACGGCAACTGCGACGGCAAAATCACATCGAGCGTTAAGCTACGCTGACTCGCTTGCTTTTGCCAACGAGGAATGCTTTGCTCCATGACTTGCATTAATGAAGTAGGAGCCAGCGAAGATAAATTCGTCGCCGAAGTTTCAATTTCAACCGCCCGGAAAATTAGCCCGAATCGATCGATCTGCTCGCTGCATTCTCGATCGATGATTTCTAATCGTTTGATCACATCCGGCGGTAAATCTCGACGACGCAGCAGCAAACGAGTCAGCGTGCGAATCGTCGTTAGCGGCGTGCGGACTTCGTGGGCGATCGCTTGCAGTAGCTCGACATCCATTCCTTTTAGCGATTCTGCGGTCGGTTGCGGCTCAACGTAAAAATCGCGCACCGTTTGCTTTTCTGACTCTGCGATTGGTTCAGGTAGCTGTCTAAGCAGCAATCGATTAAATTGCGTTACAAGCTTGTAGTTTGGCTCGATCGGCGCTTTGTATTGCTGATCCCATTGTTCGAGGTGAGCAGGATTCATTAACACAACGCGCAGTCTCAGCGTTTGCCAAACGCGATCGACCACATCGGGATTAAACGAAAACAAAAACGCCGGATCGCCGTTTTCCGCTTCACCCAACACCATAATCAAACTAAACTCAGGCGTCATCGCTAAGCAAAACGGCTCTGCCGCCAACGGGTCCCCCGGAAGCAGCGACAAAACATCTGTGGTTTGCTCTAGCGTGCAGTTTGGCTCAGCCGGAGGAAGCTGGAACGGAAAACCATTTAGCAAAACATCTGCGGTAAAAGACCATGCCGTGAGATGGTCGATCGTCGCGGCTGCACTCAAGACCGGAAGGGGACCCGACACTACCAGCGCTCCCGATTCAGTTTTCGATTGATGCAACAGCGTTTCGAGAGCGGCGATCGCGCCAAACCATTCGCGCTCGGCACGAACTCGTTTTTGTGCGGTAGAAAGCTGAGCCGTTAGCGTCTCACCCGTTCCTAGTGCGTTGCGCTCTGCGCCAAGCGGCGGCAGCGTCTCATCGTTGAGCGCCAAAATCTCGCTTAAGGTTGGAAAGATCCACTCGGTCATAATCAAGACTACTTCACTGCGACTTATTTCGAGCGTATCTAGATTTTTGCAGTTTGCGAGATCGTAGAACCGTACCGATCGAGGTGCGATTTCCGTTTGTCATCGATTTGAGGATGCAAAATCGAAGTGCGACGGTATAGGTTAGGAGATAGGAAAAGCCTTGTTAGCATTCCCGTTTACTTAATATCTTTCACTGCTTGATATGGATTGGCAAGAAATCTCTGGAAATTGGGTCTTGATACCCGATCAACCGATCGCGATCGTTCACTTTCTCGGCGGGGCCTTTGTGGCGACAGCACCGCAGCTCACTTATCGCCGCTTGTTAGAGTTTCTCGGTACGCAAGGCTTTGTAATCGTGGCAACGCCGTTTGTGAATACGTTCGATCATACCGAGATCGCCGGATCAGTGCTGAGAAGCTTCGATCGAACGCTCAAGGCGTTGCAGCCTCAACTTAAAAGCTACTTGCCGATTTACGGAATCGGCCACAGCATGGGCTGTAAGCTGCATTTGCTGATTGGCAGTTTATTTTCGGTCGATCGCGCCGGAAACGTGTTTATTTCGTTTAACAACTACGCTGCACGCGAGGCGGTTCCGTTAGTTGATCAGCTTACTCAGTTTTTGTCGCCACAGGTTTTTTCGGTGGAATTTACACCATCGCCAAGCGAAACCAATCAGATTATTCGCGATCGCTATCAAGTAAGGCGGAATTTGATTATCAAATTTGCAGACGACACGATCGATCAATCACTGCCGCTTGCGCAACTGCTTGAAGCGTCGTTTCCGGGCATGATTACCACCCGTCGATTAAAAGGCACGCACTTAACGCCGTTAGGGCCCGATGTGAAGTGGCAAACTGGAGCAGTTTTCACGCCGTTTGACGCGATCGGGCAATGGATGCGGCAGGAAATTTACCGCGAACTGCATCAGCTTGAGAAAGTAGTTTTGCAGTGGCTTGATCCGCTTGAAGCCGCATCTCGATAAGGTCTTATGGTAAGATTTTTGCGTCTAACTGCAAGAATTGACATGATTCCAGATTCTGAATTGGGTGGATTGTCCGGAGTGATGGATGTGGAAGCCGTGCAAAAAACACTGAATCGCTCTAGAGCTTCGGTGTATCGTTATGCGAATACGCACCCAGAATTCCTCAATCCGCCTTACGATCCTAAACGCTTAAATCCTGAACTTCGCCAATCGCTTAACGATCCGTTGATGTTTCATGCAAATGAGGTCGCACGATTTGCCAAAGACGTATTAAAAATCAAGCAAGTCACGATCGAAGTTCAAGACCCCCAGCCCAACTTAACGCAGGAATTATTACAGGCAATTTTGAGCGAACTGCAAAGCATTCATCAACTCTTAAAGGCGCGATCGTGATTAAAAGAACGTTTTTTCTAAAACATCACACGCCGCTTTAACGCCGTCTTCCGTTGCGATCGTTGCTTTCACTTGTTGAGCCTGCGTGCGGTAGGTTGAGTTTTCGAGCAGTTCTTTGAGTTCTGCGATGGCGCGATCGCCGTTATAGTCCCGTTTCGGAATTTGACGCGCCACACCTAAGCGCACCACACGAGCGGCATTATCCGGCTGATCAAACGCAAACGGCACAACCAGCATTGGAACGCCTGAGCGTAAACCTTGTGCTGTAGTGCCGACGCCGCCTTGATGCACCACTGCTGCCGCACGCGGGAATAACTCAGAGTAAGGCGCGTAGGGAAGCGAGATTGTTGTTTCACTGTTCAAATCATTCAACTCACTCAATCCCACCAGAAACACAGCGCGACAGTTTAACGCTTTTACAGCTTTGAAGCTTTCGGTGTAAAAATTTCCAGGGCTTTGAACGGCAGACGTTCCGAGCGTGAAGACGACAGGCGGCGCACCGGATGCGAGAAAATCAGCCAGTTCGGGGGGCATCCCTTGATGGGCGGTTTGGCGATCGTAAAACACGAAGCCCGTTTGATGCGTTTGCCTCGGCCAATCCGGTTGAGGCGCACCCAACACCGATGAAAACGCAGCAATCACACATTTTGATGAAGATCGCTGATCGAAAATTGGGTCTTCGCCTGCGGGCAAGCCGAGTTTCTGACGCAGTTCGAGAATAGGACGAGTCAGGCGAGCAGATCGCCATCGAGCAAGCGGGGTGATAGCTTGAACGAGAAACCGTTCTAAAATCGGAAATCGAGGCAGAGCAGGAACTCCGGGCAATCTTGGCGGGTCATAAGCTGAGAAAAAACCTGCGGGAGCTAATGTATACGACGCCCAGTTAATTCCAGTTTTTTGAGCGACGATCGACGCCACAAAAATCGCATCCGACGCGATCAGCAAATCTGCATTTTGCACCGCTTCTGTTAAATCTTCATACGTTTCGGTTACGGCAGGCATCAAAATCTCGCTTAGTAGCGTATCAAACGGCGATTCTGTGGGGGATGGATTTAACAGGCGATTGCTAACCTCCGGGTCGACCTTGCCTATATCGGGTCGCATCGCGTGAACGTTTAAGCCTTCAGATTCAATCTTGAGGCGGTAAAACTCGCTAACGGCGATCGTCACCTCATGCCCACGCGCTTTAAGCCCCAAGCCTAGCGCGATCGCAGGATGGATATCGCCATAAGAACCAAATGTCGCAATCACAATTCGCTTTGCGCTCATGTTAGTGTATTACATTCGTTGAGTCTGATTTTATGCTTCTCATGGGATTTAGAACATCGCTGCTCAGGTCGTTGTTTATCTTCTGTTTGTGTGGATTTGTGGCGATCGGCTGTCAGGGCATCCACCGCGATCGCGCTTCAACCGATCGCGATCGCATTACGATCGGCACAACCGCAACGATTAGCACGATCGATCCTGCTGATGCTTATAGTATTTTTGCGGGTAATTTGCTGTATAACTTAGGCGATCGCCTTTATGGCTATAAACTTGGTACTAATGAATTACAGCCGCAGTTAGCAAGCGCATTCCCTAGAGTGAGTTCAGATGGATTAACGTATACGATTCCGTTACGAAGCGGCGTTGTGTTTCATGACAATACCCCGTTTAACGCCAAAGCAATGGAATTTTCGTTGCAGCGATTTATCAAAAACGGCGGTTCACCTGCGTTTTTGCTGTCTGACGTGGTTGATAAAATCACAGCGACTGACGTTAACGAATTAACGATCAAGCTTAAAAAACCCTTTGCTGCATTTCCATCGCTATTAGCGTTTTCCGGCGCGTGTGCGGTTTCGCCAAAAGCTTACGAGATTAAATCTGGATCGTTTAATCCAGATACGTTTGTAGGAACCGGGGCTTACAAGCTAGTGAAGTATGGCACCGATTCGCTAAAGCTGGATGCGTTCGATCGATACTGGGGCGAGAAACCCGCTAATCGCGGCATTGATGTGCAATTTTTCTCAAGTGGCGCAAACTTGTTTAATGCTTTTCGCACGGGCGCGATCGAGGTTGCTTATCAAGGATTGGCGTTAGAACAAGTTCAAAGTCTCAAAACCAACGCCAGCGCGAATCGTTGGCAAATCATCGAGCGATCGGGAAGTGGAATCGATTATCTAACCCTGAATCTCAAATCGCCGCCGTTGGATCGATTAGAAGTCAGACAAGCGATCGCGGCAATGATGGATCGACCCTTGCTAAAAGATCGGGTGTTTGGCGGACAAATCGAGCCGTTGTACAGTTTGATTCCGACGAGTTTACACGAGCAAAAACCCGTGTTTCAGGAATACGGCGATCGCAACGTTGAAAAAGCGCGGCAATTGCTCACCAGAGCAGGCTATTCAGAATCGAATCCGATGCGGGTGGAGTTTTGGTATCGATCAAACCTTTCAAACGATCAGTTAGCGGCAATTACTTTAAAAGCGATCGCGCAAAAAAAACTCGGCAACTTGATGCAGCTTGATCTAAAAAGCGTTGAATCCACAACGGCGTATAAGAATCTTGACAAAGGCGCTTATCCGATGTTTTTGCTCGATTGGACGCCGGATTTTCTTGACGCCGATAACTACATTCAGCCGTTTATTGCCTGCGATAAAGGATCAGCAACAAATGGATGCGAAGAAGGATCAAGCCATCTGCAAGGATCATTTTATTTTAGCGATCGCGCCAACCAGCTCATTGATCGCACTCGTCAAGAACGTAATCCGACCGTGCGGCGACAGCTATTCGAGCAGCTTCAATCGATCGTGGCGCAAGACGTTCCATTCGTTCCACTTTGGCAAAACAAAGACGTATTGTTTGTTCAGCAAGGCATTCAGAATGCAACGCTTGAAGTGACGCAAAAAGTTCCATTTTGGAAACTAAAAAAAGCGTAGAAACAATACAAAATGCTACGGTTAGCCGTAATAAATCTCCATTTTGCGACTGCATCGATCGTGAACACACGCGCTAGGCTTAAAGAGCACGTTGAGTTTAGGATCTTCATCAAATGGCAACCCAACAGCAGTTTACGAGCTTTCAGGAGTTAATTTCGAGTTCCGACAAACCGATTTTGGTAGACTTCTACGCAAATTGGTGTGGCCCGTGTCAAATGATGGCAGGCTTTCTGGATCAAGCCAACGAACAGCTAAAAGATCAGCTCAAAATCGCCAAAATTGACGTTGACAAATATCCTGAACTTGCAAGCCAATACCAAGTCTTTGCATTGCCAACGCTGGTTGTTTTCAAGCAAGGTCAGCCCGTGCATCGCATCGAAGGCGTGATTCGTCCAAATCAACTGGTTCAACAAGTGCAGCCGTTTTTGTAAACGTTCCGCTCCATTAAAAGCGAGTTTCGTATTCGAGCACAGCTTCAGTATCGCCAGAAAAATCAGTTGTGCCTCGGAACAACAATCGATTGTTAATGCGATAGCGCAGCCCAAATTGAGTCGGTTGATCCGCCGTTAAAATCCGCAGCACCGATCCCGACAGATTTCGAGTAATGTCCACGCTTGCCTCAGCCGCTAAGCCAAAGCTTGAGGTGCGTCGCTGCTCGTTTCGCAAAATTGTTGGAAACAACCGAAACTCGCTAAATCCCAGCGTGTTACCAATAAAGGTCTGAACGTTTGTCAACAAGGCTGAGCTTGCGAAGTTTGCCAGCCCTAGCGTTATATCGCCTTGCGCCAGCGTATTGACAAAGCCGCCCCCGATTAGCGCAATAATTTCGTCACGACTCCGAGCCGGACTGCTAGTTAATTCTAAATCCTGAGACAGTTGGCTTGCTGGCCCAGCAATGCGAGCCTGAATTCGCACCGTTTGCAGTGCTCCAACGCTTGCGGCAAACAGAGAGTTATCGACAAATCCGGTGCTTCCTGCTGTTGGAATGCGGCTTCGCGTCACTTCCGGCACCGCCGCAATCAAGCGCACGTTCAGAACTGGATCAAGCCCACGATCGCGCTCGAATCGCGCAAACTGCGGATAGCCCCGCTCTAACACAAACTGCGTTGTAAACAGATTGACTTGCCCACTGCGCAGCCGAATCGTTCCCTCTGGTTTTGGAGCGTCCAGCGTTCCGTCAACGGTTAAAGCGCCGTTCGCCACAAAGTTAATCAACGGAGCGCGAACAATTTGAACGTTATTGCCGAGGGTTAGTTTGAGATGATTCAGCCGTACCGAGGGCTGCCCAGATGCCGCTAGATTGCCTGAAGTTGTGCCACCTCCACTGGTATTAGACAAGAGAACTTGCCCGTTTGCGAGTTGAATATCGCCCCCAATGGCGGGTGCAAACGCGGTTCCCAACACGGAAATTCTGCCCGTTACGCCGCCTTGATACAAACCTTTGCGATTGAGGGCTAAATTGTCGAGCGTTACGATCAGTGGATTATCTGCGATCGCGGCGCTTTCACTTAAAAGCGGTAGCGTTCCGCTTGCGTTGACTTGTCCCCGGCTAAACTGTCCGCGCAGGCTGTTTACCTGAATCAAGCCGCGATCGAACTGAATGGTTCCCGTCACGCCAGTCAGCGGCCCTTGCAGTGCTGTTGATTCGATCGTTGCATCCGCAACGTTGACGGTTCCCACAATTGTCGGACGTAAAAGCGTGCCGCTAACGTTCAATTTCGCTTCTCCTTGTCCACTGCGCCAAGCGACTTGCCGAGTAAACAAATTCAGCACGGCTAAGCCTTCGTTTCTCACATCGAGATTCAAGCTGATTTGGTTGCTGTCTGGACGCACGCTATCCGGTAAAAGCGGGTAGGGAAGGCTGCCATCGATGCGAATCGGTTCATTGGTTGAAATGGCGATCGTGCTGCCAAAATTCAATCGCGAATTGAGATAGTTGAAGTTACCGATCGCAGACTGAACTTGCGTTCCGTTGAGCAATCCGTCGGTCACGCGAAGCTGCCCGATCGCCGATGGATTGCTGCGCGTTCCTGACACCGTGACGGTTGCATTCAGCTTGCCGTCTAACCCAAGCGGCAACGGGTAAAAGCGGTTAATTTCCGAAATCGGTAAATTAATCGCTTCAAGCTGACCTGTTTGCGTTGTTCCGCCAAACTGTCCGGTTAAATTGATTCGAGCATCGCCTGACTGAATGCGCAACGGTTCGAGCGATACCACGCCATTATTAAAGCTGCCAAGCGCAATGACTTGATCGGCGGTTAAAACTCGATCGTTGGTTTGGGTGACTTGACCGTTAACAATCTGCGTGGTTGGGCGATACGGACGCAGCTCCACGTTTTGAGCACGCAAATCAAAATCCGCAGTCACATCGCCGATCGCGGCTGACACGGTGATTGTGCCGCCAAAATTCCCGCGAACGTCAGCCACTTCTGGCGTGCGATTGTTTTGATTCGCTTGAGCGGTTTGCTGAATCAGCGCCTTGATTTCTGAAAAGCGACGAATTTGATCTAAAAGCGGAGCTTGCGGATTTCCGACCGCGATCGGCTGTACGTCGGCGGCGCGGCCAAACGTCGGTGGCTGCAATCCGCGTGCAAAATCCTGAATTTCAAAAAGCTGCAATCCACTTAAAACGTCTTCGATTCTCCCTTGTGCGACGGCAATTGTGCCGTTAAATCGAGGTTTACTGCGTAAATCTACAGTGCCTTTGGTTAGCGTGTAGCGGCTTTGACCGTTGGCGAGAACAGTATCGCTAAATCGAAACACATTGTTATCGTTGACAAAAGCTGTGCTGGCCGTTTGCGCTCGAAACGCACCCAAACGCAGATCGGCGATCGTTGCATCGCCATTGATTACGCGCAGTCGATCGAGGTCAATATTAAAGTTTCCGGCTAATCGTCCCCCCAGCCCGCCAAAGCGCTCTAAATTCACCCCCGGTAGCACAAAGCCATCGATCGGAAACTGCCGCACGCTGACGCGGAAAATATTGCCTTGTGTGATGCCTGCGATCGTGGCTTCGTTGCGTTTGACCGTGAGCGATCGCGGTCGAAAATTCGGATTCAACGCCAGCGAAATCAAATCGTTTTGTCCCGCTACGCGAATGCTAAAGCCATCCGATGCTAAGCGCAGATTTCCGTTGAGAACGCGATCGAACGTAATGCCGTTAAGGGAAAAACCGCGCACAGTAACGGTATCGGCAACCACAACTGGACTTTCCGGCGTTCCAGTAATGCGTCCGATTAAATCAACCGCACCGGAAATTTCGGTGACAGGCGGACGGGGAATCGGTAAATTCGCCAGCGCGTATCCGGTTGTGCGAACGTTCAAATCTAAACCCGTAACACGCGGCGTTGGGCTAAACTGCGCCAAAATTGACCCCGACGCCTGAAAGCCAGACGCGATCGCCTGCGGAATATTGAGCCGCCGACCATCCCAGTTAATTTGGGCGTCAAGCGGCTGATCGATCAGCGAAATTCCTTGAGACAATCGAACTTGTCCATTAGCTCGAATGTTTTCTGGCCCAACTGCGTTTAGCGATCCGCTAACGTTCACATTACCGCTTAGATTTCCGCGCAGTTGCGGTGAGAATTGCGCCAGCGATAGTCCTGCAATTTGCGTGGCTGCTTGCCATCGTCCCGCGTTTGCGTTGAGGTTCGCGTTGACAAATTGATTGCCGTTATCCAGTCTCGCTTGTCCGCGTGCTTGAATGGTATCGGTGCTAAACGATCGCAGCGATCCGGTTAAGTCAAGAGTTGCGCTGACTACGCCTTGAACCTGAGCCGCAAACTGATTTGCTTGAACGCCCGCCGCTCGCACGGTGGCGCTCCAGCGATCGCCGATTGTGCGGCCTTCTGCGGTGACGGTTCCGCCGCCGACCTGCGCCACGACATTTCTAAAAATTGAATTGCCGCCTGCAACCGTGACTTCTCCGGTTGTTGCGTAAGTTGCTTCTGGCGCTTGAAATCGTGCGATCGTTTGAACGTTGTCTAATCGTCCGACGATTTGTCCTTGTGCATTGACGCGCCCGATCGTAACGGCAGGTGCATTGCCGTTGTTATAAATTCGCGCGACGGCATCACCGGGAACGTTTTGAGCTTGGAAATTAACGGCGATCGTTCTCGGTTCATTTAATCGCAGTCGTCCAGATCCGGTGACTTGTCCGCCGACCGTGGGCGTTGCTTGAATGTTGGCTAAATCGAGATTCAGCGTGCCCGCATCAAGCCGAAAATCGGTACTAGCTCGATCGAGCGTCAAACGATCAACGGTCGCGATTTTGGTGCTGCGTACTTTTCCTGCAATAATCGGGCGATCGATCGCGCCAGTAACTTTTACATCTGCCGCCGCTTCACCCGCAACCGCAAACGGCGTCTGAACCGCAAACGTATCAAAAAAGTTCTTTAGCGTTACCGATTTTACTTGTGCAGCAACGTCATACCCTTTGTCGGTATCGATCTTTCCGCTTGCTGTGAGGGGAACTTTTCCGAGTTGCGTTGTCGTTTTACCCAGCGTAATGAGCGTATCGTTAACTTGTAAATTTCCCGTTGACTTTGCGAATGTTTGCGGCAATCGCGGAATTTGCACCGTCACATCCTTAAAGTCTGCGGTTCCGCGAGCGATCGCTCGCTGATTAGGACGCAGTTGAACGTTGACGTTTCCGTTGACTCGTCCCTGCGTGAGATCGATCGGAAATTTGACTAATCGATCGACTTCACTGGCTAAAAAGTCTTGTGCGCGAACGTTAACGTTAGAATTCAACCCGTTATTAACGATCGTTTCACCTTGAACATTAACATCGCCGCCTTTTGTAGATTGCCCTACAAGCTCATAGCCGATGCGCTGACTGTTATCAAAAAAGTTTGCAATCCCCGTGACGCGATCAAGCACGATCGACTGCCGTTTTCGCCCCGCTTTGGGAAACGGCGCAAGCTCAATGTTGGCATTCTGAAAGCGAATCTTCTGAAGCTCAGTTTTAATCAAGCCCCGATCTTCGCGAGACTTAATTTGCGTTTTCGTCCAAACGCCGTCTTTATCTTGATCGAGATACACATCGGGTTGAACCAGCGTGACGTCAAGAGTCAGTTTGCGAGTCAGCAACAACTGAAGCGGATTAAACGCAACATCGACGGCACCGACTGAAGCGCGATCGGCATCGTTGGGCGTAGCGGGAATTTGACTGCGACCAAACCGCAAGCTATTAATCGACACTCGCTGAACGTTGCCAAGCTGCACCGGACGATCGAGCAGTTCGCTGAGACTAGTTTGAACGAGCGGGGCGAGGTCTTCGTTGACAAATTTCCAGCCGTACCACGCGCCAATGGCGATCGCGACTAATCCAACGCCGATTAAGGGAATCCCGAATCGACTCAGTATCATTAACCACAAACGGCGATTCGGGCGATTGTTTTGCTCAGGAGGTTGCGTCATCTGCTTGGGGCACTAAGCGGAAACCATACTACAGTTACCACACTGCGGATTTTCTGACGCAAAGAATTTTACAATCCGAACGCTAGATTGATTCAATCGCCCGTAACAATTTTCGGCACCTTAAAAAAATCGCCGTCGCGATCAGGCGCATTGTCTAAAAGTGCCTCGCGCGCAGGCGACGATCGATGAGCATCCGGGCGCACTACGTTGCTCACGTCAATAGCGCGAGTCGTAGGCGGCACGTCGCTGACATCGAGTTCACTTAACTGCTCAAAATAATCCAAAATATCGTTAAGCTGCGTTGTGAACTTTTCTTCTTCGTCAGGCGTAAGCTGCAAGCGGGCTAGATGCGCCACTTTCTGAACTTGGTCGCGATCGATCATAAAGCGAGAACGTCAAAAGAATCGTTTAGAAGTATACATCCATCGTCGATCGTCCGGTGGTTTTAAGCCAGTTTTGCGCTTCGATGTAGTTGTTCGGAGCTTGTAGAATTGCTCGTTTCCAGTAGTCTGCGGCAAGATCAAAGAATTTCTCGCTTTCTTCGGCTTTGCCTTCTTCTTTGGCTTTGTCGCCCAAGTAGTGATAAATCACCGCAATGTTGTTGAGCGCTTGCGGCAGGCGCGGATTGTCTTCGATCGCTCGATGATAATAATCAAGTGCGGTTTCGTGGTCGCCGTTGCTGGCTTTAATTAAGCCGATGTTGTAAAGAATGTAGCTGCGATCGTTCGTGTCTTCTTCGAGCTTGAGCGCTTCTTCGTAGTTTTCGAGGGCTTCAGCGTATTCGCCATCTGCTTGCGCCGACATGCCATCGCGGTAGTAGGCAAAAGCTTCTTTTTCCTTTTTGGTGGCGGGAAAAATCTTCAGAATAATGTCCGCCATCACGGTAAAGCTTTTATCGATGAAGTTATCGTTGCGTTGAGATCTTGGCATGGCTCAGGAGGAATATCAGTTTGTTAACAAGCGGGATGTTTTTTAGTTTAACGCGGCTTTGTTGCATGAATCACAGCATCAACAGTCGAGTCCTGTCCCGACTTCTTCGGAATGTGCTTCACACCCTAACATAGCGTCTCGAATCGAACTTTTAACACGCTCATAGCGATATTTTAACTTGAGTATGAAACGCTGATACCTAGCCAAGATTGGCACGACAAACCTTACTGAACTTGCTCAACGAATGCTTTATTTTCAGCCAATCTTCGGTTGCCATAGCGCACTCTAGCGCTTTAGCTAAAAACTTCAATCAGGGAATATTATGCCATTCATGGACACCCTAAACGTCGATTCCACTCTGTTTGGATCTGCGTTTGCCGCCGGACTTTCCACCGATCTTCCAAACAATACCGCTAACATCGGTTCAACGCTTACTCGGTATGCTTCATCCTCAGAAGCAGCACCTTATTATGAATTCTAATGCCGTTGCGGATTCAGTTGCAGGGCAAAGCGACTCAAACCCGTTTCAGCTAAATACGCTTTACGGGCAAGCCCCGATCGTCATCGGTCATCGCGGCGGCGGGCCGGGATACCGCCCAGAACATACGGTCGGCGATTTTGGCGGCGACTTGATTGGCTCTGATAATTTGGGCATTCGATTCGGTGCGGATTACATCGAGCCTGATTTAGTGGTTACTAAAGATAATGCGCTGATCGTTCGGCACGAACCGTTATTGGCTACGGTTCAAACCGACAGCAATGGCGCGATCGTCTACGACCGAGGCGGTAAACCCGTGATCCAGGAAGCGACGACCAACGTTGCCGTTTTTCCACAATTTGCCGATCGCTTAACAACGAAAGTGTTGGATGGACAAACGATCACAGGCTGGTTTGCCGAAGATTTTACATTAGCGGAAATTAAGGAGTTAAGCGCGATCGAGCGCCTGCCTCAGATTCGCACCGGAAACGCTCAATACAATGGTTTGTTCAAAATTCCCACGTTGGATGAAGTCATTGACTTGGCTCGACAAAGCGAAGCTGAAACGGGTCGAAAAATTGGGATTTATCCAGAAACTAAACATCCCACCTATTTTGCTGAAACGGGTAAATACCTTGATGGCACGCCGATTCATGTCAATACGTCTCAGCTTTTGATTGACGATTTAGTTGCTAACCACTACACCGACCCCGATCGCATTTTCATTCAATCGTTTGAGGTGTCTAACCTCAAAGATCTCAAAGAAAACATCATGCCTGCCGCAGGCGTTGATATTCCTTTGATTCAATTAATCAATAGCAGTGGTGCGCCCTACGATTTTGTTAATAGCAATCATTCTCAGACCTACAAGGATCTGATCACGCCTGAAGGATTGGCAGAGATTGCAACCTATGCAAGCGGAATCGGTCCAGACAAACGCCTGATCGTTCCTGCATCGGCGCGACTCGACGGCAATGGCAAGCCGATCGACATCAACGGGGATGGTCAAATCAGCGATGCAGATCGCTTTCTCGGTCAGCCTACGTCCCTGATTAGCGATGCGCACAATGCGGGCTTACTCGTTCATCTCTATACGCTGCGCAGCGATCCTTATTTTCTATCACCTGATTATCAAGGTGATCCTCTGCGCGAGTATGAGCAATTCATTCAGCTAGGCGTGGATGGCTACTTTACTGATTTTGCAAACGATGGTGCCACGGCTAAGCAGAGAGCGATCGCGGGTGAAATTCCCCTGCTCAGCCAAGCTTAAGTGCAAATCCACAATCGCCTCAATCAACCTAGTCGAGGCGATTGCGTATTTTGGCATCTCGTAAACTCGGAATAGCACAACGTTACTCTAGCAAACCCGAAAGGCTCGATCGACCCTGCAAAATGGCTGCGTAGTCGATCGAGCCTTGATCGAATGAGTCTACGACGATGAGCATGTCGATACAACCGTTCACTATTGTGTCACCTTAACGGCACCAACAATTTCCGTAATTTCTTTATTCATAGCTTAAACGATGAAGATTTAGTTTGATTGACACTGCTTTTTGGGTTCTCGAATCAAGTAAAGCGCATCCCGTCTCTCAACTCGCAACACAATCGGAGAAATACAACTCAGCATCGAGTTTTGACGCAAAAAGCACCCGGTCAATGTAAGGGTTAATCAAATTTAACGACTCGCTGACGAAACGTTCAAAAGCAGGGTACGTTTTGTATCTGAGCGATCATCGCATTTTATCTTTTCATACTATATTAAGAAACTCATAAATGCTCGTGAAAAACATCCGGAGAAACAACTGAGCAACTGCTTATGAAAGCATTCAGCAAAGATCTAAACGGGACAAACCCTATGTACGATCTACCAACTTTCACTCAAGCAGATATGCAGCGTTGTGCAGTTACCCTGCGCAACCTAGACGAGCGATCGCTCAGTATGGAAGAAACCGCAAATCGGATCGTGCAGCATCTTTACGAGAATCTGATTAATCGACAAAGCGGCGAAAAAGCCTGTGCGCTGGTTCGCTTCTTCAAAACACATCCGTATGGCGATCTAAACGCAGACCTTCAAGAAGCAGCTCAGGCAATTTTAAAAGGTCGTTCGATTCTTCGATTCACGAAATGTTTGACGTTGTTAGCAACAGCAGGCGACGAACCAGAGTGGAACGATCGACAACAATCAACCGGACATCAAGCAATTCCTTTGATCGATCAAGACTTTGTACACCGAGCACCGATGATTCTACAACTGATTCAGCAGTTTGGATTAGAAGTCAGTGCAGTCATCGACACTGCGCCAACGTTAATTACAAAAGAGGCGCACAAAGCGTTTAATGTCTTTCATGTGGAAAACGCGATCGGAAGTCCTCACATTCCCGCGCAGCAGCAATTTGTCATTCCGTATGGTGTTCAGTCGGTGTTAGGATTTGGCGGCATGTTGCCTTCGGGAAATTTGTTTGCAGTGATTTTATTTAGCAAAGTTCCGATTCCCGTTGAAACCGCGAATCGGTTTCGGTGGATTTCTGCTTATGTCCGGATTGCTGTCGAATCGTTTGATCGAGGAGCGGTTTTCTCGGCAAAGGCTCGATCGGCAGACTTACAAAAAGTCCGTTTCTAGCTTAGTTACGCTGAAACTCCAACAGCAATCCCGAACTTAACGCCTCAGCCCGTCGGTTTAGCTTCTGAATTAAAGTCGATCGACCTTAAAGAATGCCAACCGCGTGCAACGGGCCGCGACCCAACAGCAATTCTAAAATCAGCGCAATCAGCCCGATCATCGCCACTCGTCCATTCCAAACTTCAGCAGAAGTGGTCATGCCCCATTCCCAACGCTCTTGCGGATACATTTTCATTTTCTTACCGGGGCGAATTACTTCAGCAAAGTGAATCGGCGGCGAGTTTAGAGCGTCAGTCACCAAATCCGCCAAGTCATCGATAAAAATCGGATGCGTGTTGAGCGCAGGCACTCGCTCGAAGTGCTCGATTCCGGCTTTCTCTGCAACTTCGCGATATTCCATATCGATTTCTTGCAGCGTTTCGATGTGCTCAGAAACAAAGCTAATCGGCACGACGGCTAAATTCTGCACGCCTTCTGCGGCGAGTTCTTGCAGCGCATCTTCGGTGTAAGGTTTGAGCCATTCCACCGGGCCAACACGGCTTTGATACGCCAGGGTATAAGCGTTTGGGCGATCGAGCGTTTTCATGATCAAATCTGTGCACTGCTCGATTTCATGCTGGTACGGATCGCCTGCTTCTTCAACGTAGCTAACCGGAACGCCGTGAGCGCTAAAAAACACATGCACCGAATCTGGGTTTTCAAAGCGATCGAGCGCCTGAGCAATTAAGTCTGCCATCGCCTTTAAGTAGCCCGGGCGATCGTACCAAGAAGGAACGACTGTGTAATCAATTTTTTGCAGAGCTGGATCTTGGTCCCACAGTTCTTCGAGTAATCGAAAACTTGATCCGCTTGTGCTGATTGAAAACTGCGGGTAAAGCGGCAAAACAACGAGTTTATCGATGCGATCGCGCTTGATGCGAGAAACGGCTTCTTCGGTGAACGGGTGCCAATAGCGCATTCCAATATACACGCTGGCTTCTTGACCGTGATGGCGGAGTTGTTCTTGCAGGGCTTGGGCTTGCTCTTCGGTGATGTGACGAAGCGGAGAGCCGCCGCCGATCTGCTCGTAGTTTTGGCGCGATCGCTTTGATCGCAGCGTCGAAATCAGCCAAGCCAAAGGACTTTGCAGCCACGAATACGGTAGCCGAATAATTTCCGGATCGGAAAATAAGTTATATAAAAAGGGACGCACATCGTCTAGCTTATCCGGCCCCCCAAGATTGAGCAGTAAAACTCCTACGCGACCCATAGCGATTTTAAGTCCCTTTTATTCTCAGCTTTGTTACTGATTTTAACAATAAAACCCAGTTCAGGTTGAAGAAACGATACGAAATCTCTAGCTCGATCGTAAGATGTTATAAATTTCCACGAAGAAAAAGTAAATCTTAAGACTGAAGCTAGACGGAGATTTGGTGATGCATCTATCTGCTTGTGTAAAACCGAGTTAGAAGCGCCAATACTTTAAGATCTTCGCATCACTAACCCAAGTAGAAAAACCCCAAGAACCGATGCAATCCCTGGAATGAACCCTAGTAAAAATGTTTGTAGCGGCCAGACCCAAAACGCTACAAAAAAGTCATCTGACGTGGGTGCGCCATCGTGAGAAGGTGCATATTTCGCAAATAACACATCGGGTAAGCTCAGACAGAAATACCACAGCACTAGCGTTAGCCCAATTTGAGCCAAGCGCAGACCTTGACGACCGCGTGTGGTTGAAACAATTCGCTGTTGGATGCCAGACTTCTTAAGTTGCCCAAGCAATAACAGAGTGGTCAGTACGCCCACTGCAAGACCGCCCAGCATTAGCGGAGCAATGATTATTCCCATCGTGAGCCTTATGCAATTAACCGGAAATACGAAGCACGATCGTTCTGCATTACCTGACGTTGTAGAATTTTAGCGAAGTTCGTCAGGGCTTGCTAAATTTAAACCGTTCTTTAACCGTTGGCGCTAGGATTTATTACCTCGATCGACAGAATTTTCACTATGGCAGGATTAGACGCGCTCGACAAACGCATCGAACAAATCAACCAGCGTCTTAAAGCGGCACAGCTTGGACTTCAAATCGAGCGACGCGGCACAAAGTTAAATCTGCGCGGAACGCTGCCCCCGCGCCCGGATAGTTTACGCTTGCGATCGTCCCAACAGCGCTTAAGTCTAGGCATTCCTGCGACAACTGCCGGACTCAAGCAAATCGAGCAAGAAGCCAAAATCATTGCGGCTCAATTAATTCAGAATAGTTTCGATTGGCGAGAGTATTTCACCTTTACCGATGGAAAACGCCTGAGTCAGCAAAGCTTGAATCAACAGATTGCCGCATTTGAGCAGCATTTCTTCGCACAGCCGCAGCGATCGATTAATCTTGCCGCAACCAAGACGACTTGGAATGCTGCTTATGCGCCTTACTTTAGAAAGCTCGAAGCGATCGCCGTTGCTCATCCAAACCTCACGCTTGTCGAAGCGATTCATCAAACCGTGCATTCCACGCGAATCAATTCTCGCAGTCGTCAAGTCTGCTGTACAGCAATGGGCGCGATCGCCGAATTTCTCAATCTCAAACTGCCGTTTGATCTAAAAACGTTTGCTGGCAGCTACGGAAACAGTCAGACCCAAGCGCGGCAGCTTCCGTCAGACGATGAAATTTTAAGCGCGTGGTCGCTGATTCCCAATCCTGCTTGGCAGTTTGTATACGGCGTAATGGCAACGTTTGGATTGAGAAATCACGAAGTGTTTTTCTGCAATTACACGAATTTGAATCGCGGCGGAACGTCGATCGAAGTTCTCCCAACCACGAAAACTGGAAGTCATCAAGTCTGGGCATTTTATCCGGAATGGATCGAAACGCTGCAATTAAGGAATGTTCAGGTTCCCGATGTTAAAACCGATTTAAGTCACACCACGCTTCAGCGCATCGGTCAGCGTGTAACCGCGCAGTTTCGGCGGTATGGCGTGCCGTTTTCGCCGTATGATTTGCGCCATGCTTGGGCGATACGTACGATTCATATTGGGCTTTCGGATACGGTCGCGGCAAAAATGATGGGTCATTCGGTTGCGGTTCACACGCGCACTTATCATCAATGGATTACCCAACGCGATCAGCAACAAGCAGTGGATACAGCGCTGGCGCGTCGATCGATCAAAGGACACCTGTAATGGCAACGATTCTGCGTGATTTAAGCTACCGCTATCAATGGCTTTATGATGGCATTTCTCGAATTGCGGCGTTAGCGGTTGGGGGCGAAGCTCGATTCCGTCAGTTAGCGCTTGAGAAGTTAGAAATTGATGCGAATTCGATCGTGCTCGATTTGTGTTGTGGAAGCGGGCAGACGACTGAATTTTTGGTGCAGCGATCGCAACACGTCACCGGACTTGACGCTTCCCCACTTTCGATTCGCCGCGCTAAACACAATGTTCCTCAAGCAAACTATGTAGAAGCGTTTGCTGAGAAAATTCCGTTTGCTGATAATACGTTTGATGTGGTGCATACAAGCGCAGCAATGCACGAAATGGAGGCTTCACAACTCCGCGAAATTCTTCAGGAGGTGCATCGCGTTCTCAAACCCGATGGATACTTTGCAATGGTTGATTTTCATGCGCCAACGAATCCGATATTTGTTCCTGGATTAGCGGTGTTCTTTTGGTTGTTTGAAACCGAAACGGCTTGGCAATTGATTCAAACTGATCTTAAAGAAATGTTAAGAGAAATTGGATTTGCAGTTCGATCGAGCACGCTTTATGCGGGTGGAAGTTTACAAACAATTCAGGCGCAAAAGCCATCTTTTTTAGACCGTCAATAAACAATAAAAGAGCACCGGGGCGACTTCTCCACGGTGCTCTTTGAGGTTCTGTATAGCGTTAGGAAATAAAGGTTATGGTTCTAATAAAGCGTTTGGAATAGAGTGGAACTCATACAATGAGAAGGCTTTTTAAGCAGTGAGTTAGCTGGTTTGCGGCTCACATGAATAAACTAACTTGTTTGATTAGCTTCGTCGATCTATCTTGAGATAGGTAATTTTCTCGTTCTGTAGAATGACTTTAATTCATCATCACTAAATCCATTTATTTGTTTCAATAGCTAAGATTGCAAAGGCACAAAGTAACTGAATTTCTAGAGCACTTTAGTACTACTATTCGCTTTTAACCGCAACCTTGAGTTCTAAACCCAATGTGTTAAGAATTCTAACTAATTCATCAATTTTAGAAATGGTGTGATCAGGCAACGATCGTTGAGCAATAGATTGACGCTGAGCTTGAGCGACATCTTCTAATGCCGACTGTAAAAGCTCTGAATCTCCATCTTCTAAAACCGCTTCGATATAGGCCGCTGCTTCGGCTAGATTTTGCAGAGATTCAATCAAATAGCTCTGATAACTTCGACTCGTTGGCTTTTTCCCGTTGTTCATAGTCCGACCAATACGCTTTGGCTTTCTAAATATCACGTTGCTAAGTACTTTTGTCTCCGCCACGAAGTTGACACGCTGAAGAATGAGATCACAGAATTGCGATCGTCGCAGAATTGCTAAACACCGATTTTAAGTTGTGTACTCAGCGTTAATCTTCACGTAGTCATAGCTAAGATCACAGCCCCACGCTTTACCGTTACCCGAACCACTACCAACACTCACCGCAATCATTACCGGATGTTCTAGCGATTGTTGATTGACTGGCGGACGCTCAAACCCTTTTGTTTCTTCTGCGTTCTGCACAAGTAAATCATTGCTCATTTCTGTGCTAACAAATGCTTGTTCTGGCTGTGGATTCACACTTGCAGCCGCTTGCTGTTTTAAGTAATCGCTGGCGGCTTGTCGATCGAATGCCTGCGGCTGTCCGTTCTGCATTAGCAAAAAGTCGCCTAATTTAATCTGCAACTCTTCTTGATCAAACACGACGCCCGCACGACCCGCCGCACCCGCAATTCTGCCCCAGTTCGGATCGCGTCCAAAGATTGCTGATTTCACCAGCGCAGATCCGGCGATCGTGCGAGCAATCTGACGCGCAGACGCATCATCTTGAGCACCCGTTACTTGAACTTCGATTAAACACGTTGCGCCTTCGCCGTCGCGAGCGATCGCTTTTGCCAAATAAATACAAACTTCTGTCAGCATCGCTTCAAGCTTTTCGGCTTCGGGACTCATTTCGACGATCGCAGGCGTGCGCGATTGTCCGTTGGCTAAAGCAATCAGCGTATCGTTGGTGCTCGTATCGCCATCGACCGTGATTTGGTTAAAACTGCGATCGCTGGCTCGACTCAGCATTTGCTGCCAAAGATGTGGAGAAACCGCCGCGTCGCAGGTGACAAACGCCAGCATCGTTGCCATGTTCGGGTGGATCATGCCCGATCCTTTAGAAATGCCACCGATTCGGACGGGCCGATCGTCGATCGTGGTTTCAAGCGCGATCGACTTGGTGACTAAATCTGTGGTGGTAATTGCTTTAGCGGCGGCGTCTGATCCAGTCTCGCTAAGGCTTGCAACGAGTTTTCCAATGTTCGATCGCAACGGCTCCATTTTGATGCGCTGACCGATCACGCCTGTAGACGCCAGCAAAATCGTATTCGAGGCCACGTTTAAGGCTTGGGCAACCGCTTGAGCACATTCGAGGGCGTCGATCATGCCTTGTGCACCTGTCGCGGCGTTAGCTTGTCCCGCATTGCAAAGAATAGCGCGGGCGTTAGATTTTGCTCTTAGCTGATCGCGACAGTAATCAACACAGGCGGCACGGACTTGGCTTGTGGTGAAAACTCCGGCAGCGATCGCGTCTCCGTCTGAGACAATTAGCGCTAAATCAGGCAAACCAGACGGTTTGAGTCCTGCCGTGATGCCTGCCGCTCGATATCCTTTCGGTGCGGTGATGCCGCCTGAAATTTGCTGCCACTCAGCCATAGATTTCCTCCACTTATGAGAGGCGATTATATCGGTCGCAAGGGGGTGGGGGCTAGAGGGTGGCGTGAAATTAACCTGAAAATGGATTGAATTTAAAAAGAAAAAAGGGAGGGTCGCGATGAAACGACTCCCCCTGTCATCAGGGTGCATCTACTTAGCACAGTATGCCATTGATAGGATGTGGGGTGAAACCCCTCAGTGAAACTTCGTAAAAACTACATTAAGACAACAAGAGAATTTCACAAAGCCTCGTATTTTTTCGGAGGCTGGCGAAAATAGGAGAGAATTACCCGTTCAGCTTTTTCGCCAGAAGTTGATTTGTGAGCTTTGGATCTGCCCGTCCTCCGGTTTGCTTCATCACTTTGCCGACAAAGAAACCGAGCAGTTTGGTTTTACCGTTGCGGTATTGCTCTAGCTCGGTGGGGTTCGCGGCAAGCACTTCGTCGATCGCCGACTCGATCGCGCCTGTATCCGAAATCTGAATCAAGCCTTTTTTCTCAACCAGTTGTTTTGCCGAACCGCCAGACTCAAGCAGCTCTGGCAAAATGTCTTTGCCGATTTTGTTGCTGATCGTGCCTGCTTCGATCAGTTCGATCAGTTCGGCCAGCGTTTCGGGCTTAAGCCGCAGTTCGCTAATGCTGATTCGCTCGGTGTTGAGATAAGCGCTAATGTCGCTCATAATCCAGTTTGCCGCCAGCTTCGGATTTGCCTTTGCTGCAACCGTTGCCTCAAAATATTCGGCAACGGCTCGATCGTCGGTCAAAATCCGCGCGTCATAAGGCGACAGTCCTAATTCTGCTTCGTAGCGATGACGCTTTTGGTAAGGCAATTCAGGCAGTTCGTCGCGCCATGCTTTAAGCTGATCCGCAGACACTTCGATCGGGCCTAAATCCGGTTCCGGGAAGTAGCGGTAATCGCTTGATCCTTCTTTGACGCGCATACTAATTGTGCGTTGCGATCCTTCTTCCCACAAGCGCGTTTCTTGCACAATGCGTTCACCAGATTCGATCGCGGCAATTTGACGTTCGATTTCGTGATCGATCGCTTTTTGAATCGCGCTAAACGAGTTCATATTTTTGATCTCGACTTTAACGCCAAACTCTTTTTGCCCAACCGGACGCACCGACACGTTCACGTCACAGCGCAGCGATCCTTCTTGCATGTTGCCATCGCTGACGCCGAGATACAGCATTGTCCGGCGAATTTCTTGGGCGTATTCGGCGGCTTCTTGTCCGGTGCGCAAATCCGGTTCAGACACGATCTCAACTAAGGGAACGCCTGCGCGGTTGTAATCTACCAGCGAAAACGTTGATCCGGCTAATCGATCACTTCCACCATGAACTAACTTTCCTGCGTCTTCTTCCATGTGCAGGCGCGTGATGCCGATGCGCTTGGTGCGAGCTTTACCGTTTTGATCGAGAATCGGCTTTCCTTTGTTATCGGTAATTTCGATTTCAAGCCAGCCGTGCTCGGCGATCGGTAAATCGTACTGCGAGATTTGATAATTCTTCGGGAGGTCAGGATAAAAATACTGCTTACGATCGAACTTGCTGTACGGCGCAATTTGACAATTCAGCGCTAATCCAGCTTTAACGGCATACTCTAAAACTTTTTGATTCAAAACGGGCAGCACACCGGGTAGACCCATGCAGATCGGATCAATATTCACGTTGGGGTCTGTCGTAAATTTAGCTGAGCTATCCGAGAAAATTTTCGTCTCGGTGCTGAGTTGGCAATGAGTTTCAAGACCGATAATTGCTTCGTACTCGGTTTTTGCAGGAGCAGTTGTCATTTTGTATCCACTCGACACGCAAAGTTGGTACTTTATTGTATCGCTCGATCGAACGTCATCTGCTCGGAAAACCGAACCGCTACAATCAGATTTACCGCAATCGGTCAAATCTGCGTAAGATTGAGACAATAAAAGTCTGAACCTAAGCGAGTGCGCCTGCCAAAACCGGGAATAGAGGAACGATTGCATGTTGATTTGTCCTCGGTGTCAGTTTGAAAATCCAGACCCGAACAATTTTTGTCAAGCGTGCGGAACGTCGCTGACTGAAAAGCCCTGTCCGAACTGCGGTTCGATCGTGCAGTGGAGCGACGATCGCTGTTTTAACTGCGGCACGTTTACCGGAACGATTCGAGCCGCGATCGTTGAGGGCAACTTAGAGACAATCAATCACGATCGGTATCAACGCTTTGAATCCGATTCTGAGCAACTGCGGGTGCTCGATCGCAATCCGCTCAAGCAAAGCCCGCTCGAAGTTGTTCCTAACTGCGCAAAGCCGTATCTGACTCTACAACTTTATTTTCATCAAGTCATTCCTTTGATCTATGCAGCGTGGCAGCAAGCTGATGCCGAGGTATTAATTCTCGAAGATCGATCAACGTTTCCTCAACTGATCGACGTGTTGCGCAATAGTAAACCGCTTCCATTGCTGCAACTATTGCATTGGCTTTATGAAATGACTGATTTATGGGAAGCTTTAGAACCGTTGCAGCAGCGCCAAAGCTTGCTCGAAATCGGTAATCTCCGCCTCGACGAAGACGAACTTTTATGTTTACAACGGTTATACAGTGATCCTACCCCTACCCTGGGTTTAAAAAATCTAGGTACACTTTGGCAAACGCTGTTAACGCAATCTAAGCAACCGCCATCGGCTGAGCTAACCGAACTGATAGCAGCAATCCACGCCGACCAAATCACCACGATCGAAGACTTGCGATCGCGCCTTAAAGCGATCGCCGAACAAGCCACGCCCGATTCTGAAAGCAAAATTGATTTATTTGATGAGATCATGTCTGACCCTCGATCGTTTGATTCCCTGTCCACGCCCCTGAGTAATCTTGACGTTCCCCCCGAAGAAGCCATTACGCTGATTCCTGAACCCGCTCCTGATGGCGATTCAGATGACATGCCCACCGTGGTTTTACCAATGCAGTTGTTCAGCCTCGATGATGCAGGCAAAACCGACATCGGGCGGCAGCGCAACCACAACGAAGATTGTTTTGGAATCGACACGCACATCAGCAAAGTGCAGCTTCCGACCCGGAAAAGGCTTTCAGCTCGCGGCGTGTATGTGCTGTGCGACGGCATGGGCGGGCACGCAAGCGGCGAAGTTGCCAGTCAGCTTGCCGTTGATACCTTGCGAAACTATTTCAAACAGCATTGGCAAGACACCTCCGAAGCACTACCGAGCTTAGAGACGATTCGCGCAGGCGTTCAGCTTGCTAACAAAGCGATTTACAGCGTTAACCAAGACGGTGCTCGATCGGGCAGTGGACGCATGGGAACTACGCTCGTGATGCTGCTGATTCAAAATACCGAAGCGGCAGTGGCGCATGTGGGCGATAGTCGGCTCTACAGCTACACGCGCAAGCAAGGTTTAAAGCAAATCACCGTGGATCACGAAGTCGGTCAGCGCGAAATCCTTCGAGGCGTTGAACCGGAAATCGCCTACGGTCGCCCGGATGCGTATCAACTAACTCAAGCATTAGGCCCTCGCGATGAGTACTTTGTTAATCCAGACGTGCAGTTTTTTGAGTTGGTCGAAGACACGCTTTTATTGTTGGCATCGGACGGCTTAACCGATAACGATCTGCTTGAAACCCACTGGCAGACTCATCTTGATCCGTTAATGAGTTCGCAGACGAATCTTGATCAAGGCGTGACAAACTTGATTGAACTCGCAAACCAATACAACGGACACGACAATATTACGGCGATCGCCGTTCGTGCCAAAATTCGACCGAATTTAGAATCAACATTTTAATCGTAAAAAAAGGGTGGATGGCAATTCAGCCATCCACCCTTTTTGCATTTAGCCTTCTTCCCAAGATTCAACGGCAAGCAAATCGCTCACTGGATCTTGCATTGTGAAATCAAACGCTAATAGTTCTTGTTTCCAAAAACTCCATTCGTCGCCATAAAGTAAGGCAATTTTCCAAAGGCTATCGGTTGGCTTGAGCAGTTTTGAGTCTACTAATTTTCTGACTTGACGCTGCAACTTTTCCATCGGATGAGCAACCTGGGGGTTCATACTCTTCATCGGTAGTTAATTTATGAATTGAATTGTGAGAATTTTCTGTGTTGGTTTCTAAGCAGAAGACACTGCACCGTGGAGCTGTCTACTTTTTGCAGAATACCAATATTCCAAGTTCCTATGTTAGCGTACTTTTTGAAAATTGTGTTAAATCAACCTTTAGTCATACTGAGCGCTTTTAGCCATCTCGCTGTTGTTTGTGAGCGGAATTTAGTTGAACAGGCTTAATCAAAACGGATTGTAATAATCGGCTGTATGAGCAGGCAACCGTCGCCAGGAACGGGAATCTTTTTGATCGTGAGTTTTGCAATCAAACTTCAAATGCAGAATTACCGTTTTGCGGAACTGCACAGCGATCGACAATGCAGCAGCAGTCCGTATTCTAATCCTTCAACCACCGCTTGATAAGAAGCTTCTAGAATGTTGGCAGACACGCCAACCGTAGACCAGCGTTGGTTCCCGTTGCTCGACTCGATTAAAACGCGGGTTTTGGCAGAAGTTCCAGAAGCTCCGTCGAGAATTCTGACTTTGTAATCGACTAGATAAAACGAATCGATTTCGGGATAAACATTGACTAGCGCTTTTCTAAGTGCAGCATCTAACGCAGAAACTGGCCCGTTTCCTTCGGCGGCTTCGAGAATGTTTTGATCATTCACAGACACTTTAACCGTTGCTAAAGATCGCTGCGTGCCACAGTACGATCGAGCCGACAACAGCGATTCAGGCACCATTTCATAGTGCACTTGAAAGCCCCGCACTTCAAAGGGTGGGTGTCGCTGCTGCAACGCTTCCCGCACAAAAAGCTCAAAACTCGCTTCTGCCGCTTCAAACTGATAGCCGTCTTGCTCTAACTGTTTGAGATGCTCTAAAATCTGACGGCACGCCGGATCGTGTTTATCAAGTTGAATTCCCAGCGTTTGCGCTTTTGCCAGAATATTGCTGATTCCCGCTTGTTCGGAAATCACAATGCGTCGAGTGTTGCCGACCGAATCGGGCGCAATGTGTTCGTAGGTAATCGGATTGCGTTGAACCGCGCTAACGTGCAGCCCGCCTTTGTGAGCAAACGCCGACGCACCGACAAACGGAGCGTGATCGTCAGGAGCAAGATTCGCCACTTCGCTGACAAATCGGCTGGTTTGCGCGATCGACGGCAGTTGCTCAGGCTGTAAACACGAGTATCCTAACTTTAATTGCAAATTCGGAATCAGCGAACAGAGATTCGCGTTACCGCAGCGTTCACCGTAACCGTTGATTGTGCCTTGTACCATTTGTGCGCCTGCTTGCACCGCAGCGATCGCATTTGCAACCGCTAACTCAGAATCATTGTGCGTGTGAATTCCAATTTTCACATCCCCGACAGCATTTCTGACCGTTCTGACGATTTGATCGATTTCGTGCGGCAGTGTACCGCCGTTAGTATCGCAAAGCGTGATCCATTCGGCACCAGATTCGATCGCGGTTTGCAATGTCAAGATTGCATAATCTGGATTGTGTTTGTAACCATCAAACCAATGTTCAGCATCATAAACGATGTGTCGATTTTGCGTTCTCAGAAATGTAATCGTATCGCGAATCATCGCTAGATTTTCATCAAGCGTGGTTTGAAGTCCTTCGATAACGTGCAAATCCCAAGACTTTCCGACGATCGTAATCCAGGTCGTTCCGGCGGCCAAAATCGGCTGCAACATTGGATCGGTTGCGGCCGTTTTACCCGGACGGCGCGTAAAGCAAAACGCCACGATTTGGGCTTGCGTTAGCGGTTGCTCTTTAAGCTGCCAAAAAAACTGCACGTCTTTTGGATTCGCACCCGGCCAACCCCCTTCGATAAACGGAACGCCTAATCGATCGAGCGCGTGGGCAATGCGGAGTTTGTCGTCGATCGAAAACGAAATGCCTTCACGCTGAGCACCATCACGCAGCGTTGTATCGTAAATCCAAAGTTGAGTCATGATGCGGCGACTCGCAAACAAGTTAAAATCCAGCTTTTTATTCTGGCGTATTGTTCGACCCGCAAGACCTGTCAGAATAGAAACGTAATATTCAAAAAATGTAAAATGCCAACGATTAAAGCGCAAGGAAAATCGATCGAGTGCAAAACTGGCGAAAACCTCCGTTTAGTTTTGATTAGAAACGGCGTTGATTTGTACAACGGCAATGCAACGGCGATTAATTGTCGCGCACTGGGCACCTGTGGAACCTGTGCCGTTCAAATCGAAGGCGACGTTTCTGAAATGAACTGGCTAGAAAAAGCAAGATTAGCTTTACCGCCGCATACTGCCGATGCCGATCGACGCTTAGCTTGTCAAGTGCGCGTGCTCGGAGACGTTCGCGTGACAAAATACGCGGGCTTTTGGGGACAAGACGCCCAAACTCAGTGGACACCAGAGCAATGACGGTATAACTTCTGTCTTTAGGGCATCGTTCTAAGCGCAAAACTTGAGTTAGGTTGTCAAACAGTAGCACTTACAGTACAGCCTTATGAATCGGAATGGCAGAATTATCGGCGGAACCTTAATCGGGCTTGCCTTGCTTTGGATTCTTCGCATTGCAGGCGCACTTCCGTTCAATAACCAATCCACCAACCAAATTGCGACGACTAATTCAAGCACCAACCCAAACAATACAAACCAGGTTGCCGCCGCGCAAGATCGTCCACCAGTTGAAAGCGCAGACGCTTCGCGCCCCGGAGGCACGAACACTTCTACAGGCACGCAAGGCTTTGGAACAGGCGGTTCATCGGCGTCACCCGACGCCACAAATCCTCCTGGCTCAACGTCCTCGATTGATACCACAACCGGACAATCTTCCCAACCGATTCGGGCAGGCTGGTAGGATGGATTTTTAAGGGAACCAACGATGCCTGGGAAGCGCGATATTTTAATCGTCGGCGGCGGAATTATTGGTTTGTCGATCGCCCTCGAACTTCAGCTTCAAGGCGCATCGGTCACGGTTCTGTGTCGCGATTTTAATGAAGCCGCAACGCGGGCGGCGGCAGGAATGCTGGCTCCCCGTGCCGAAATGATTGCACCGAGTCCGATGCTGACGCTGTGTTTAGAGAGTCGATCGCTTTATTCCGACTGGATCGCCAAAATCGAAGGAATCGCGGGGATGGATACGGGCTATTGGGAATGCGGCATTCTAGCACCAGCCTACACGCCTTCAAAAAATCCCGGATGGCTTGATGCTTCTGAAATTCACGCGCTGCAATCCGGGCTGAGCGAAGAAATTATCGAAGGATACTGGTTTCCCGAAGATGCCCAAGTCGATAATCGTGCTTTAGCAAAAGCGCTGTGGATGGCGGCAGAAATCGCGGGCGTTGAGCTGCAAACTGGCGTCACCGTTCAGCAAATTGAGCACGCTCCGTTGGAGCTTCGCGCAGCGAATCGATCTCTTATCACCGATCTCAAAACCAATCAAGGACAATGGCAAGCCGAGCACTACATTTTGGCGACGGGCGCTTGGTCTGAAAGTTTGATTCCGATTCCAGTTTTTCCGCGAAAAGGACAAATGCTGTCGCTGCAAAGTCCACGCGAAAAATTGCCGTTAACGCGAGTGCTGTACGGCGACGAGATCTACATTGTTCCGCGTCAAGATGGGCGAATTGTGATCGGAGCGACGAGCGAAACGGTTGGCTTTTTAACGGGAAATACCGCGATCGGTATTCGATCGCTGCTGAATGCCGCAATTCGTCTTTTTCCTCAACTGCAAAACTTCCCGATTCAGGAGTTCTGGTACGGCTTTCGTCCCGCTACGCCCGACGAATTACCAATCCTCGGATCTAGCCCGTACTCAAATCTGACACTTGCAGTCGGACATTATCGCAACGGCATTCTTTTAGCGCCTGCAACTGGAAAGCGGATTGCGGATTGCGTACTAACTCAAAAATCCGATGTGCTGCTTGAGGCATTTCATTGGTCACGCTTCAAGCTGTAAACAAACCTTAGTCCCAAATTGAGATAGGATAAGCATCAAATTTTGCATCTAAACTAGCTAAAATCAGCGAGTGATTGATCACTTGAGCTACCAAAATGCGATCGAATGGATCTCGATGATTTTGAAGCAAAAGCAGATTTACATAAATGCGATCGTTTTCAAACACTAATCGGCAAAATCTCAGCTTCAATATAGATCAGCCCTAAAAGTAAATCTTCAAATGAGCCATTGAGTTGAAGTTTTCCAATATTCAGCTTAATTGCAATTTTTCATAAACTAGCAATACTAAAGCTCAATCCTGATTTGGCTTCCATAACCTTCTTAGCTCCATTGCTTAAGTTAGGATTTCATTACATGACCAAAGAAATGCATGGGTATCTAAAAGCATTTTTACGCCACCTTTAATCCTTCAAATCTTCTAGTGGCTCATCAAAGTCATCAGACATTATGATTTTTTCAGCTAGACTTCCATAGCCACATTTCTCTACATCTGCTTCGGATAGTAGGTCAGAGAATCAATAACTTGGGAATCATAAAGGCGGTTTAAGCGATCGACGGATAAAGCTATGGCGACGGTCTTTGAGATTCCTGGGTATGTGCTGACTGAGTGTGTTTACGAAGGGGCAAGTACGATCGTGTATCGCGGTCGTGTTGAAAACTCAACCGATCCGCTTAAAACGTCAGTAATTCTCAAAGTCTTAAAGTGTGAGTATCCGACGTTAGAGCAGATTACGCGCTTTAAGCACGAATACAAAATCACTGAGCACCTTGATTTAGAAGGCGTCGTCAAAGCGTATCGTCTAGAAAGCTGGCACAAGCGCTTAATTTTGGTGTGCGAAGATATCGGCGGACAGTCGCTACGGCAAACGCTTTGTGACGTAAAGCGCTACCCATCGCTGGCGTTTCTCAATATCGCCGTTCAGCTTGCGCAAGCGGTCAAGTCGCTGCATCAGCACAATATCATTCACAAAGATATTAAGCCTGCCAACATTATTATTAATCCGCACACTCAACAGGTAAAGCTGACTGATTTCAGTATTGCTTCTCGATTAAGCCAAGAAACGCTTCAAAGCAGCAGCCCGAACCTGCTCGAAGGAACATTGAAATACATGTCTCCAGAGCAAACCGGGCGAATGAATCGATCGATCGATTACCGCAGTGATTTCTATTCGTTGGGCATCACGTTTTATGAAATGCTCACCGGATCTGTCCCGTTTGAAAGCGATGATCCGTTGGCGTTGGTGCATAGTCACATTGCGCGTCAACCCGCACCAATTCAGAAGTTGAACCCGGATATTCCTGATGCGATCGCCCAAATCGTCACAAAGCTGATTGCCAAAAACGCTGAGGATCGCTATCAAAGCGCGATCGGGTTACTCAAAGATCTCGAACTTTGTTTGCATCAGCTTGAAACATCCGGCGAAATTTCACCGGATTTTGTGGCGGGGCGATTAGATGTGTTGAGTCAATTGTTGATTCCTCAGAAGCTTTACGGGCGGGATCAGCAAGTTGAATTGCTAATGCAGGCGTTCGATCGGGTAAGTCACGGGGTTAGCGAGTTAATGCTGATTTCGGGTTATTCTGGCGTCGGGAAATCCTCGGTTGTCAATGAGGTCAATAAACCGATCACGCGCCAACGCGGATATTTCATCACGGGAAAGTTTGATCAGTTTCAGCGCAACATTCCCTATGGGGCATTGATTCAAGCGTTTGGGGCGCTAATGCGTCAGCTTTTGAGCGAAACTTCTGAGCAGCTTGACGTTTGGAAAGAAAAGCTAGTGCGATCGCTCGGCAACAACGGTCAAGTCATCGTTGATGTGATTCCAGAAGTCGAACTGATCATCGGTAAACAACCTCCGGTGCCGCAGTTTGCATCTGTTGAAGCGCAAAATCGCTTTAACCGCGTGTTTGGAGAGTTTATTAGCGTTTTTGCTCAAACCGCGCATCCGTTGGTCATTTTCCTCGATGATCTGCAATGGGCAGATGCTGCCACGCTGAACTTAATGCAAGTGCTGATGAGCGATTGCAATCGCAATGCTTTGCTGTTGATAGGCGCGTATCGCGATAACGAAGTTAGCATTTCTCATCCGTTAATCAGCACGATCGAGGCGATCAAAACGTCAGGAGCAGCAATTAATCAATTGAGGCTTATGCCGCTTGATCAACTCAGCGTAACGCAGTTTCTCAAAGACACTCTAAAGCAGTCTAACGTAGCGCTTTTGGCAGAACTGTTGTGGCACAAAAGCGGCGGTAATCCGTTTTTTCTCACTCAACTTCTACAGTCGCTATATTACGAAGATTTGCTGAAATTCAAGTTTGAAAGCGCAGAGTGGTGCTGGAATTTATTAGATATTCAAGCTGTCGGAATTACTGATAAAAGCGTTGTTGAGCTAGTTGCCGATCGATTAGAAAAGCTGCCAAATTCAACCCAAGAAATGCTCAAATTAGCGGCTTGTATCGGTGATAAATTCAGTCTTGAAGTGTTATCGATCGTGAGCCAGCAATCTCTAAACAAAACGGCTCAATTCCTTTATCCAGCGCTACAAACTGGCTTTATCTTGCCGCTTAATCAGTCGTACAAAATGCCGCTTGTGCTAGACGTTGAAGAAGTGCAACCAAAAATCGTTTATCGATTTCTGCACGATCGGGTTCAACAAGCTGCTTATTCGCTAATTGAAGCGGATCAAAAGCAAACAACTCACTTTCAGATCGGTCAGCTTTTGCTTCAAAACACGTCGATCGGCGATCTTGAATCAAATATTTTCAATATCGTAAACCAACTGAATGCAGGCGTAACTCAGTTCGAGCAGCAAAGCGAGAAAAATGAACTCGCTCGATTCAACTTGATAGCAGGAAAAAAGGCGAAATCGGCAACCGCTTATGAAACGGCAGTTCGATACTTAAACGTGGGCTTGGATCTGCTCAATCAAAATAGTTGGATCGAGGAATATGATTTGACTCTACAACTGCATTCTGAAGCGCTAGAAGCAGAATTTCTGAACACGAATTTAGACCGTGCTAAGCAGCTTGCAGAGATTAGCTTGCAGCAAGCAAAAACGCTGCTCGACAAAGTAAAAATCTACGAAATTGAAATTCAATCGTATGCAGCACAAAATCAAATGCTTCGCGCGATCGAGACTGCATTAACTGTTCTGGAAATGCTCGGAGTTCCAATTGTCAACGATGCTCCCGTAATTCCTGAGCCAGAGGTAATTCTTAATTTACCTGGAATGACTGATCCGTACAAACTTGCTGCACTGCGCTTGTTAGTTAGTGTGTATATCCCTGCGATCGTAGCGGCTCCAGATCTGCTTGCAAAACTCGCATTTACGGCAGTAGATCTTTGCCTTAACGAAGGTAATTCTGCAATGGCGGCAGTGGGATATGTATTTTATGGATATGTTTTATCGACGCAGCTTGGTGACATTGAGGCAGGATATCGTTTTGGAAAGATATCAGTTGATTTGCTACAGAAGTTTGATTCTCGTGTTTTTGAATGTGCAGTTCATACAGAATTTAATTTGCTGCTGCGCCACTGGAAAGAGCCAATTCATACCACAATTAAACCAGTTTTTAATGCAATGCAAATGGGCTTAGAAGTTGGCGATGTGTTTTACGCATCTTGTTGCGCAAAAGATGGCTGTACTAATCTATTTTTGATGGGAGAAACGTTAGAAAAAGTTGAATATCAACAAACAAAAATGATGGATTTATTGCTGAAATTACAGCAGCAATATGCAATTTACTACACTGGAGTTTGGAAACAGCTTGTTCTTAATTTGATGAATCGATCGCCTGATCCATTTCGATTAGTGGGTGAGAGCTTTGATGAAGATAAAATGCTTTCTCAAATGTTGAGCGATCGAACTCAAACTTTATTATTCGCTTACTATCTCGCTAAAGCAATTCTGCTTTATTTGCTTGAAGATTATTCAGGGGCATTAATTAATATTCTATCTGCAACCGATTATGTTGAGGCGTCGGCAGGCTTAACGATCTTACCTGCCTATAACTTCTATTACTCGCTGATTTTGCTGTCTCAAGACTGCTTGGTTGAACCCCTAAAAACAGTTCAACTTAATCAAGAAAAAATGCAGCACTGGACGCAGCACGCGCCAATGAATTTTCAGCATAAATACGATTTAGTTGAAGCAGAACGGCTCCGATCAATTCATCAACCTTATCAAGCGATGGAATATTACGATCGGGCCATCACAGGCGCAATCAAAAATGGGTATTTGCACGAAGCGGCAATTGCCAGCGAACTCGCTGCGAAGTTCTACGCATCGCTTGGCAAAACGCGAATTGCACAAGGTTATATGACCGATGCTTATTACAACTACATTGAGTGGGGCGCGATCGCTAAGGTTCATCAGCTTGAGTTAAACTACGCAACGTTGATTTTGCGAAACCAAAGTGAATCTGAATCGATTAGCGCAACTAAAACTGTTGTTGCGCCTCAACTTCGTCGATCGATGACTACAACAAGTGGAGAAACGATGCTCGATTTGGCAACGGTAATCAAAGCAGCGCAACTGATTTCAGGGGAAATTGTGCTCGATCGATTACTCAAAAGTTTGCTTCACATCATTCTAGAAAATGCGGCGGCTGAAAAAGGATGCATTGTTTTAGAACGCGAGGGCCAACTGTTTGTTGAAGTCGCACAAACAGGTTTAGAAGGGGGCGACTGCACAACGGAAACAAGTCTGCTTCAAGACAGCGAATTCGTGCCCGTTTCAATCATTCAATATGTGGTGAGAACGCAGCAAACACTGGTGTTGAATAATGCGATCAAAGAAGATATTTTTCAGGCTGATCAATACATTTTGAAGCATCAGCCTAAATCTGTTTTATGTACGCCAATTCTGTATCAAGGTCAGTTGATCGGTGTGATTTATTTGGAAAACGATTTAACGATCGGGGCATTTACAAAAGCGCGGTTAGAAGTATTGTCGCTACTCACAACCCAAGCCGCAATTTCGATTAGAAATGCGCAGCTTTTCATTTGTGAACAAGAAAATGCTCAAAAATTACAGCAGTCTTTGCAAGATCTTCAGAACGCTCAACTGCAACTCGTGCAAAATGAGAAAATGGCAACGTTAGGAAATTTAGTTGCAAGCGTGGCGCACGAAATCAATAATCCGCTTGGTTTTCTAAAAGGCAGCTTAACAAACACTGAAGACTATATTCGAGACTTAATTAGGCACTTGAATTGCTATCAACAGTGTTATCCAAATCCTACCGTGATTGTGCAAGATCACGCTGAATTCATTGATATAGAATTCCTGCTCGAAGATTTGCCAAAAATGGTGCGATCGATGAAGGGGGCAATCGATCGCATCAAAAATATTAGTACGAGTTTGCGCGTTTTTTCTCGTGCCGACACCGATCACAAAGTTGCCTGTAGTATTCACGATGGTATTGATAGCACGTTGCTTATTCTGAAATATCGGCTTAAAGAAACGGATCAGCGTCCGGAAATCGAGGTTGTTCAAGATTACGCAGATTTGCCGTTAGTCGAGTGCTTTTTAGGTCAATTAAACCAAGTGTTTATGAACCTTTTAGCCAACGCGATCGATGCGATCGAAGACGCAATCAGCAACAAAGCGCTAGATCCAGACAAAACGCCACCGCAAATCGTTGTGCAAACCGAATTAGAAACCGATACTGGTACCGTTGTGATTCGGATTCGAGATAACGGCGCAGGAATGTCGGAAACAATCAAAGCAAAAGTTTTTGATCAT
This sequence comes from uncultured bacterium, assembly GCA_964250455.1. Taxonomy (GTDB): domain Bacteria; phylum Cyanobacteriota; class Cyanobacteriia; order Leptolyngbyales; family Leptolyngbyaceae; genus CAXUFL01. The sequence continues at coordinate 96,327 of CAXUFL010000002.1, read as the reverse complement.
TTGTTTACAACAAAAGCAGTCGGTAAAGGAACTGGATTAGGATTGTCGATCGCTCGTCAGATTGTCGAAGAAGTTCATCAAGGGTCGCTGCAATTTGCGTCTACGCTTGGCGTTGGAACTGAGTTTGAAATCCGGCTTCCGTTGTAGAATGATCGCCTGTAGCGCAAGAAATACTTGCGCTACGCCGTGTATTACTAGGTTGCGCAATGGGATATTTACTAAGTCATGCCACGATCGTTACGATGAACCCGGATCGAGCCGTGCTGCACGACAGTGCGATTTACATTGAAAATGATCGGATTGCCGCGATCGGAGATTCGTTAGATCTAGCGCGTCAATTTCCGAACGCCGAAATGATCGACTGCCGTGAGCGCGTGATTATTCCTGGCATGGTAAACACGCATACGCATTTATTTCAAACCTTGCTAAAAGGACTCGGCGACGATCGGGTTCTCAAAGATTGGATTACTTACATGACGGCTCCGAGTGCCGTTGAACTAACGCCCGAAGATTGCTATGCCGCCGCTCGATATGGCTGCGTCGAATCGATTAAATCCGGCGTAACCACGCTAGTTGATTTTATGTACGCTCATCCCCGACCTCATTTAACCGAAGCGGTGATTCGGGCGTTTGAAGAAACCGGAATGCGGGGAATCGTGGCGCGAGGATATCTCACCACCGGAGAAGCATTCGGCATTCCAAAGCCCTTGATTGAAACGGTAGGAGCGGCGCTTGCAGATGCGCGTCAACTGATTCGGAAATACAACCACCCAGGCGCACGAGTGCAGGTTGGACTCGCTCCGTGCATGATTTGGTCGGTCGATCGAGAAACCCTTGAAAAAACTCGTCAATTAGCCGACGAAGAAAAGGTTTTAATCACGATTCACGTTTCCGAAACGCCGTTTGAAATTGAGAAGTCAATGCAACTGTTTGGAATGCGTGATTTGCAGTACATGGATCACATTGGGTTTTTGGGCCCAGATGTGTTGGCGGTGCATTGTGTGCATTGTCTCGATCGGGATTTGCGCATTATGAAGAAACACAATGTAAAAGTTTCTCACAATCCATGCAGCAACCTGTATCTTGCGTCTGGATTCGCTCCGATTCCTCAAATGCTAATAGCTGACATTACGGTTGGATTAGCGTGTGATGGGCCAGCCAGCAACAATAATCACAACATGATTCAAACGCTAAAGTTTGCGGCGCTGATTCACAAGGGGTATCACCAAGACGCAACCGTAATTACGGCTGAAAAAGTGTTAGAAATGGCCACGATCGACGGTGCCCGCGCCATTGGTTTAGATCACGAAATTGGCTCGATCGAACCAGGTAAAAAAGCCGATCTAGTCGTTTTAAATTACGACAACTTTTTCATTAATCCCGTTCATCATCCGGTTTCTGCGCTGGTTTATTCTGCGCTAGGCAATGAACCTGAAACGGTTTTTATCGATGGCAAAATTGTGATGCAGCAGCGATCAATGCATACGGTTTCAGAATCCGAAGTTATGCAAGCCGCAAAATCAGCAGCAGTTTCACTAACCGAACGTGCTGGGACCGCCGCTTTGAAAAATCGAGAATGGAGATCGATCGCAACTTAGGGCGTGTTTGAGAGTGCTGCGTTTTTGAGCAGGCGATTACCATTGATCAACAGTCCTCGCTTAACTTAAAAAACAATTCAATCGCTTCGTTATTCTTCGGGCAAAATGGGGAATCTCAAAACAGATTCAGTCACTAGAAAAAACGATGAATAGCCAAGCGATTCTAAATTTGAGTGGAACCTTTGCCCGCATCGGTGCGATCGCTACGAATGTTTATCGAGAAACAATTCGCGATCGCATTTTGTACTTAATCGGACTGTACGCAATCGCGATCGTGCTTGCAAGTCAACTTCTACCTCACATTGCTGCAACCACCGAGAAAAAAATTCTTTTGGATTTAGTACTGGCCGCGATCGCAGTTCTGAGCTTAATCATTAGCGTGTTTGTGGGAACGGGACTCGTCAACAAAGAAATTGAAAAGCGCACGGTTTTTGTATTGATTGCAAAACCTGTGGGTCGATCAGAATTCATTATTGGTAAGCATTTAGGCTTGTCTGCGGTTTTAGCAATTTTGATTGTGGCAATGAGCGCGATCGGAGCGGGCGTTTTGACTTTAGCGCAGGCACCGTTTTCGCTGCCGAATTTGATTATTTCATCCAGCTTTCTGTTTTTGCAAATGTCGCTGATTATCGCGATCGCGCTTTTGTTTGGGGTGTTTACGAGTTCGCTGTTAGCGATGTTATTGACCGTAGCAATTTATTTGATGGGACAGATTAGCCAAGATATTCTGAAGTTTGGCAAGCTCACAAAAAATCTTCAGATTGAATCGGTCACGCAGGGAATGTACCTGGTATTACCGGATTTGTCGCGGTTAGATTTCAAAAATCAAGCAGTTTATAACTTGATTCCGAATCCAGAAATTTTAGTCGGTAACGCGCTTTACGCGGTTTTGTACACGGTGTTTGTATTGGCGATCGCGTCGCTGATTTTTTCTCGTCGGGAATTCTAGCTTTATATTTCTTGAGCATTTATTAAGCTTGTGTTAGATCGATCGCGATTCTATTTCAGTATCTCCGTACATTCCGGTACGATATCAAACATCGGTGCGACTACAAGCTTTTGCACATCTTCACCCAACCGATTCGAGAACGCTGTCTGTTTATGACGTTGCATTTGCACCACCCGATTCGAGTAAGCTCGGTTAAATCTTCATTGACTCAGCTTTTTGCTGAGTCAAAATCGAGCACCGATCCAAGCTGTCAATTGGCGGCTGAATTATGGATCGAGCGGTTTCTCAATCATCTCAACGAGCAATTACAATCTTGTCGAAGCAGCATTAAACCGACTGAGCCGCTTTTGTGGCAAATCTTAATCGACGAACTTAGCCAGGCCTTAAGCGGTGCTGTTGCAATTGGCACTCCGCGCAAGCTCGACGAAAACGCCATTTCGGATCAATTCGAGATTCGATACGTTGCCCGTTCGGAAGCTAGTCCTGCGCTTTGCCTAGCTGAAGTGTCGATTTCACAAGCTTCGTGCGCAATCGAACTTGGCAACACGCTAACGCTGGCTGAGATTGATCGACTCAAACAGCTTGAGTATCAAAGCGCTTGGGAATTGAGCGACTTAAACGACACGATCGGCTGGCTAATTGCGGTTCCATTGATTGCATTCCCGATCGAGGAATCGTTTTTGCGTCTTCGTGCTCAACTTGTCAATCGGGCAATCGCGCAAACCCTGCGATCGGTGCGACAAGCGCGAAACACAGCGCGTTTGCTTGAAGAACGGCAACAGCTTCAAGCGCAAAATCAAGAACTAAGGCAAACTAGCCAGCTAAAAAGCGAATTTCTCGCCAATACTAGCCACGAAATTCGGACGCCATTGTGCTCAATTCTAGGCTTCACTCACTTGCTGCGCGAACAAAGCTACAACCCCTCAAATCCGAGACATCAAGAATATCTCAGAATTATTCTCAGTAGCGGTCAGCATTTACTGGCGTTGATCAACGACATTCTCGATTTGTCGAAAATCGAAGCAAACCAACTCACGCTGCAACCCGATACGATCGAGGTCTGCGAAGTCTGCAAACTCGCGCTTAAACTCGTTCAAGAAAAAGCCAACGATAAAGGGTTACCGCTCAAGCTGGCGATCGCGCCCGACGTTTCAACCTTGATTGCTGATCCATTACGGCTCAAGCAAATGTTATTTAACTTGCTCTCGAATGCGTTGAAATTTACAACACGCGGATCGGTAGGCTTACAGGTCAACGTGATCGATCAGTTTGTTCACTTTACCGTGTGGGACACCGGAACGGGAATTTCTGAAGAACAGCAGAACCAGTTATTCCGCCCTTATGGTCAACTTGCCAACGCGAAGCACGGCGAAGGCACCGGACTCGGACTTGCGCTTACGCAAAAATTAGCAGAACTGCATGGAGGTTGGATACAAGTTAAATCGGTGATCGATCAAGGATCGCGCTTTACGATCGCGCTTCCGCTTCAGTCTGAGTTGCCCACACCGATTGCTGATGCTCCAACCCTTGACGAACCTGCAACCCTACAAAATCGAATCGCTGACCGTCCAAATCGCATTCTCTTAGTCGAAGACAACGCCCACAACGCTCGCTTAGTAATTGCTTATTTGTGCAAACTCGGCTACGAAGTCACTTGGAAAAAAGACAGCATCGAAATGTGGCGATCGCTCAATCAAGCAATTCCCGCGCTGATCTTGATGGACATTAACCTCCCCGGAATTGATGGGTTAACGCTGACGCAGGAACTGCGATCGCAAAAACGCTATGAATCAATTCCGATCATTGTGCAAACGGCAAAAGCGATGAAAGGCGATCGCGAAAAGTGCCTCGAAGCAGGCGCAACCGATTATGTCTCGAAGCCGATCGATTTAGTTCAGTTGGCACAAACCGTCGCGAAATACAGTCAAAAGCGTTGAGATCGATGAATTCCTTTATACTGAGTGATCGATCCTTGTTTCTTGATTGGCTTATGCCCGACATTTCTTCGATCGTGTGGACTGATTATCGAATGGCGGTCTTGTTTACGGTCGTGCTGCCGTTGATTTTGCTGATTTGGGCAACGTTTGAACGATCAGATGCAATTCAAAAACTAATGCTCATTTACTGGCGCGTTTCAAGCTTGCTGGCAATCACGGTTTATTTATTCATTGGTGCATTGTCGATCGGCTTTTTGTCGGGTTGGCTTGCCAAGATTCTGATTCCGATTAGCTTGTGGTATTGGGTGGATATTAATGACGAAATTCGGGATCAGCCGCCGAATCCGTTGAAGCTATCGATTCAAGCGTGGCGTTGGGCAGTGTCGATTTACTGCGCGATCGGCGTTGTCGGTCAGCTTCCTGTTTTGCGCTGTGCGTTTCTGAGTACAGCACAAATTCGCGATGATGGCTTTTGTAATGTTTGGCTTGGGCCGCCCTGGTTGTATCAGCAGATTTTTCACGCCAATACGCGGCCTTTCTTTCTAGCTTATTTAGGCATTGCAGGATTAATTGTTTACACGCTTTGCTTGGCGTATTTTGTATTTTTCCGACTGGGTAAACGCAAACGATCGGCATTAGAAAATTAACCACGATGATGCTCGCTTCAATTGGACAACGGCTAGAGCAATACACGATAAAGCGTCCGAATGAAGTTTTACTAATTTCGGTCGAAATCGAAGGACACCCTGATCAAATTGCGATTTTCAAAGGCTTTTCGAGTTCGCTGATGAATCCGACGTCGTTTGATCCCGACGTCCCTGTGATTCCCGATGACGTGCAGATTTGCTTGATCGATCGGCTTGAAAGCCCGTACAATCCCAATTCGCCGCGCTACATTCAGCAAGGACTGACTTGGGACACGTTTAAACCGTTGCTTGAGGCCGCAGGCGTATAATCTACGTCTCCACAAAAAGCGTGCTTTTAGCGATGCTGGCTTGTTTACATTATGGTGTGAGGATGTGAATTATGGTGTTGTTGCCCGCTCAGACCGATTCTCTTGATCGCTTGCCGTCGCCCTGGAAAACGCTTAATCTACCTGATTCTGGATTGTTCGGCACCGATGGGATTCGCGGCAAAGCCGGAGATTTATTAACCGCTCCGGTTGCGATGCAGCTTGGCTACTGGGCGGGATTAGTGCTCACTCAATCAAGTGATTCGGGTGCGTCGATCGTGCTCGGTCAAGATTCGCGCAATTCAAGCAACATGCTGGCGATGGCGCTGTCGGCCGGATTAACGGCCGCAGGCGTTGAAGTGTGGGATTTGGGGTTGTGTCCTACTCCAGTCGTGGCTCATTTAACGCATCACAGTTTGGCGATCGGCGGTGTGATGATTTCCGCAAGCCACAATCCACCCGAAGATAACGGCATCAAATTCTTTAATTCAGACGGCTCGAAACTCACGGCAACGCTTCAGCAGCAAATCGAAGCGGGTTTGCGCGGCAAATTATCGCTTAGCGCTGGTGATAGCTGGGGTCAACATTATTACCGACCGGAACTGATCGAGCAATACATCGAAGCGGTGATCGCACCGCTCGTTGTCGAAACGGTTCAGCCTTTATCAGGATTGCGCATCGTTTTAGATTTAGCGTGGGGTGCAGCAACGCGATCGGCGGTTGACGTTTTCCGATCGCTGGGTGCAGAGGTGATTGCGCTGCACGATCGTCCGGATGGCGATCGCATTAACGTCAACTGTGGCTCAACTCATTTGCACTCGCTGAAAGCGGCCGTAAAAGAACACGCCGCAACCGTAGGCTTTGCGTTTGATGGCGATGCCGATCGCGTGTTAGCGGTCGATCAGCAGGGTCGAACCGTGGACGGCGATTACATTTTATATTTCTGGGGTCAGCAGCTTTTACAAAACAATCAGCTTCCTGGATCTACGATCGTTGCCACCGTCATGTCAAATCTCGGTTTTGAGCGAGCTTGGCAAAACCTCGGCGGACGCTTGATTCGAGCGGCAGTCGGGGATCAGTACGTTCATGCAGAAATGATTCAGCACGGCGCGAAACTTGGCGGTGAACAATCAGGACATATTTTGTGCCCCGATTACAGCGTGAGCGGAGATGGATTACTGACCGCGCTGCATCTTGCGAGTTTGATTCAGCGATCGGGCGGTGATTTAGCTCAGCTTGTCGATCAAAGTTTCAAAACTTATCCGCAGCTTTTGCGCAACGTGCGCGTTGACGATCGATCCAAACGCCTGAATTGGCAAAACTGTGAAGCGCTCTCAGGCGCGATCGTTCAAGCTGAAACCGCAATGGGCGATCGAGGACGAGTTTTAGTTCGCGCGTCCGGAACCGAACCTGTAATTCGAGTCATGGTAGAAGCCGAAAGCGCTGATTTAGCCAACTACTGGACGGATTACCTTGTATCTATAGTGCAGCAGCATTTAGCTTAACGTGAGTCCCCAGTGCAGGCGCACCTGCGGGAAGCGTGAAAACAAACGTTTTGCGGCTGATCGGTTTTAGCCCTTCATCCAAGATTTCCTTAGGAGTTCGGGTCAATTCACAAACGCGGGCGCGACTCAGTTAGCTGCGCACATTGCCTTCGGCTACGCGGCTACACAAACAAAACCCGCCTTTGCGGGTTAAGAACCAAGTCCAGAATTTAGTCCCCGCAGGGGGACTTCGTTTGTGTAGCCGCGCCTTCAGTCGCTAGGCGTTTCAGGCAACGACCCGCTAATCAAGTCATTCAGGACACATTCAAGCCATTTGTGATCCCGAACTCACGTTAGCTTAGAAACTGACATCACTAAATTCATCTCGGTCAGACAACTTATAAAAGGATTACTAAACGAATTCACCTTTAGCAACCAAAATAACCCTACCTCCGATCGACACCCGAATCTCCTCGTCTGTTTTCTGCGCTTTCAGCAGCAACAGCGACGGTCGCCCGATTTCTGCACCTTGCTCAACTCGAATATTAATGTCGCTTGTTCCAAAATACTCGTGTTGCACAAGGTAAGCCGCCAAACATCCGTTCGCGCTTCCGGTAGCAGGATCTTCTGGAACTCCTAATGCATCTCCAAACATTCGCACTTTAAGTTGATTGCGTGAGTCTTCTGGCTCAGGACAAAACACTAGAATCGCTTTCGCTTGGGTCGTTTCAATCAGCGCAAACAATCGATCGCGGTTGATTTTGGCTTGCTTAATGGCGGCTTGGGTTTTAAGCGGCACGATGATAAAAGGCAAGCCGGTTGAGACTTCTTCGATCGCGAATCGATCGTCAACTTGATCCGGTTCTAGGCTCAAAATCGCTGCGACCGTGCTCGATTCAAGCTGCTGACCGAATACGGGTGACGGTTGATTCATCCATAAAACATCTACCTTTTGGTCAATATACTGAAACATAACCGGAACCTGACCGATTTGAAGATTTAATATTAGTGATAATACGGATTTTTGAATAACTTCATGTTGTAAAACGAACGCTGTTCCAAGCGTGGGATGACCTGCAAAGGGAAGTTCTTGAGCAGGCGTAAAAATACGAACTGCGTACCCGCCTTTTTCAGTGATGTCCGAGAGAATAAACGTTGTTTCTGAGTAGTTCACTTCCTTTGCAATCCGTTGCATTTGACTAGTTGTAAGTGAATTAGCAAATCGAAACACCGCTAATTGATTTCCAGCATATTTTTGCTCAGCAAAGACATCAACAATGTAAAACGGTAGACCCATTTATTAGCCTCCCTATGTAGTTAGAAGCACATAGCTTTCACAGGAGCAGATTGATATTAGAAATGACCGCCCTCTTAAGGTAGATCTATTTGGTACTGTCGAACTCTATAATACGCTCTGGCAAAATGTATTGCACATTACGAAATCCTGAAAAAAGCTAGAAATGTTGATACTTGGACTTATGTGGGTCGCTTCTTGGTTTAGTGGCGTCCCTGGGATAGGCAGCAAATTGCTTGATACGCCGAAATATCTCGCCTACGTTCTCTCTAGCACCACGCCGACATCTGCGCTCCCAACCACGCTGCACACGGTCTTGGGAGCTACTCACGATTCTCGTCGCCCTCGATCGGTTGACGCTTTGACTCCCAACTCCGCAAAGCGCGATTCGCAAAGCTTAACTTTAAGTTCCCCAGCCCAAGCGAACTGGGTTTCCACGATCGAAGCGCTCTTATTCACGCCCGATTCGACCAGCCGCGATCGGGGTGCATCTAAGCGCCCGATCAGCGAGTTTCTGAACACCGTTCAAAACGCATTCTGGACATTGCCGATCGTGGCGGCTGAATCCGATCAAGCAAAGTCGCTGGTTTCGATTATCGAAGTCGGACAGGACGGCAGTGCTTCAACTTCTGAAGCAAAATCAACCAGGTTTGGGTTTTGGCGATGTCCAACTTGGCAAAGCAGCCCCTCTGAGCTTAGTGCAAAGAGGGGCTTTCAACTTTGGGTTAAAGGCTGTCAAGTCGCAACGCTTCCCGATCGCGCAAACGCAGAAACGATCGCACGCGATGTTCGTCGCCTGCTCGAAGATCCAACGCTTGATGGCTCAAAATTAAGAAGCGCGATCATCAATCATTCTCCGGGTGCGGCATTGGGTGAAAAGCCTGTTTTTGCCATTAGCGATCGTCTTGCCGCTCGAATTGGTCGCCCCGCCGAGCTGCTGGCGATCGAATGGCTCAACAATTTACGCATCGCCCTGGGACAGCCTTCGGTATCGCTGGTTGACGCACAAATTCAAATGCACGAGCTACAAGCCACTAACAGCAGCATTGATGGCATGGCGTCGTGGTACGGCCCTTATTTTCACGGTCGGCAAACCGCCAACGGCGAAATTTTCGATCAAAACGAACTCACAGCCGCTCATCCCACGCTGCCGCTCGGAACGTTTCTCAAAGTAACCAATCAAGCAAACGGAAAAAGCGTCGTTGTGCGGGTCAACGATCGCGGGCCCTATTTCGATAATCGCGTTTTAGATTTATCGAATCGTGCCGCCAAACTCCTCGGCAGCGAAGATAAAGGCGTTGTGCAAATCGAAGCGGTTGTAATGCAGCCCACGCTGATTGCGCAAAAGCCATCGCAGCAGGTTGCTCGACTGATTACAGGGTACTAGCGCAAAACAATATGGCGTTTTGCGTCGATCGTGAGCCAGCCTTCTCGCTTGAGTTGACCGAGCAGGCGGGTGACGGTCACTCGTGTGGTGCCGATCGCATTCGCAAGCTGCTGATGCGTGAGGCGCACATTGAGACGAGTTCCCGTGGCGATCGACTGACCGACTTCGTGCTGAAGCAAAATTAAAAGCTGCTTTAAGCGATCTTCGACGCGACGGCAGCCAGAAAGCGCTAAAAACGCCTCGGCTTGCTGCAAGCGTCGTCCTAAATGGCGAAAGATCCCCTGACACAGCGCGGGGGATTTCTCGATTTCTGTTAGCGTTAATGGCAGCAGATCCACATCGGTGAGGGCGATCGCTTGATACGGTGAAATCCAGGTTAATGGCAGTCCAAACGGCATCGATGGCGTGACGATTCCGAGCAGCGCTTCGTCTCCGGTGGGGTAGAGCGTGTTGAGCACGACAACGCCGCGACAAGTAACCCAAACTTCATCGGGGCGCATTGGAATAATTTGACCACTGCGAAAAGGCTGTAGCGTTCGCTCTTGGTAAAGCTGCTCAAGCAGTTGCCGCAAATCTGGAGAAACGATCGTGCTTGACGTAAACGATTGGATCATGAGTGTTCCTCATTCTGAATCCCGATCATCACTCTAAGCCTGCAATATCAAGGAAAGGTAATTTTCAGGTTGGGGTTTGGTTAAATTTGTCAAGATTCATCGAGTGTCAGGAAGTTCAGACATTGAGAAATGCCGTCGATCGATTTCTCAATTCCGAATTAGCACCGTTTCGCAAGGTGGTTACAATAAGGGATAGTGAATCGACATAAACTAAACGTGACTCAGGATAGAGCAGGTTCGAGAGATGGCAACCCGCCGCACCAAAAAGCGGTGACAAACCATTACACGCGCTTGGGGTTGCATCCATCCGCATCGGTTCGAGATATTCGCACGGCGTATCGCGAATTGAGTAAGCTATATCATCCGGATACAACCACGCTTCCAGGCGCGATCGCGACCGAGAAGTTTCGTCAGCTCAACGAAGCTTACGCGACGCTGAGCAATGCCGATCGTCGCACCGCATACGATCTCAAAATTGGCTATTCGCGAGTCGTTGTTGCACAACCGTTGCCAAGCCTGAATCAACCAAAGTCCGAGTCTTACTCGTCGGCTTATCTTGATCCAACCGATCGACCGCTTTCCCCCGGTGAAATTTTTGCGCTGTTTATTCTAGGCGTTACGTTTGTGGGCTGCTTGATTTTAGCGATTACGATCGCGCTAACGCGGGGCGAAGACGCCCTCAAGCCGATGGTCGTGCAAAATCCCTCTGCGGTGATTCGCGCAATCGCGATCGAGAATGCCGTAAATCAAGCGACAATCGAATCAGAATCACCGTCTACTGCACCTGACTCATGACTCTTCCACCCGGAACCACGCCGCTTTATAATCATCCGTTGCCGACGATCGAAGAATGGCTCGTTCAGCAAGGCTGTCAACAAAATGAAGCCGATTTGCACTGTTGGACGATCGAGCGCTTAGAATGGCAAGCTGAAATTTGTCTAGACACCGAGCAAATCTCGGTTCGATACTTTAATGTCAACGGGCGAGATGTGCAGCGATCGTTCAAGTATTCGCTGTCTCGAAACGATGTAGAAGACGCGGTATTTTCTGGTCCTTAATCGAGGGTTTGGATAAAGGCATTTACAGCGTCGTACTGATCCGCCATACGCGAGTGAAATTCTAGCGATCGGATATCCAATTCCGGCAATAGCTCACTTTGTTTGACGCGATCGTGTCTATTCGATCTCAAACAGTAAATCAAAATCACGCCATCTTCCCAAAACCAAACTTCTCGAACTCCGATGCGACGGTAGATTTCGAGTATGTCAATTCCGCCATTGGTGACGATAATTTCGATTGCTAAATCTGGAACAGGTTTACGTTCACCCAAGCAGTAAGATTCGTCGGGTTCTTTGCGTGCGCCTAACTCTTTGAAGCCGATCGTCATGCTGCCGCGCCCATAAAACCGAATGCCTTTTCGTCGCATGTAGATTTCTAGAAACTGACCCAAAGTATTTTTGGGTTCTTCATGCGCTTCAGACAGTGGAGCCATAATTTCTAGCCATCCATCTAAGTAAACGAGCCGTGTTCGAGTTTCCCCCAGTTCGGCATCTAGTTTCTCTAGATCTTCCCAAGACACGTTTGAGAATAAGGCTCCACCCGCTTCTAATCCCGCTTTAAGCGCTGCATCAACCATCAGATTCACCGTTGTAGAGGCATCTTTATTTTACGTTGCCAACTTTACCGAATCGACGTTCGCGCTTTTGGTAGGACGCTAAAGCGCGGTGGAACTCGGTACGATCGAAATCCGGCCACAGCGTATCGGTCACATAGAGTTCCGCATACGCCGCTTGCCACAGCAGAAAATTACTCAACCGCATTTCGCCGCTTGTGCGAATCAGCAAATCTGGATCACAAACGCCCGCCGTGTAAAGATGTCGATCGAACACCGCTTCGTCAATGTCTTCTGGAGCCAGCGATCCTTGCTGAACCTGAGCGGCGATCGATCGGCACGCTTCTAAGATTTCCTGCCGTCCGCCGTAGTTCATTGCGACCGTGAATCGGATACCTTGATTATTTTGCGTTGCCAACATTGATCGTTCAATTTCTGCCTGCAAGCTCGACGGCAGCACTTTCAAATCTCCCGCAAACCGAATGCGGACGTTTTCTTCCTGCATTTCGCGTAGTTCTTGACGCAGCAACCGCTCAAACAGCGCCATCAAAAACTCGACTTCTTCGATCGGGCGACCCCAATTCTCGGTTGAAAACGAATACGCCGTCAGCGCTTCGATGCCCCAGTCTCGACAGCAGCGCAACAAATCTTTAAGCGCATCGACGCCGCGCCGATGTCCCATAAATCGCGGCAGTCCTTGACGTTTTGCCCAGCGTCCATTACCGTCCATGATTACAGCAACGTGAGCGGGCAAGCGATCGCGATCTAAATCCGTGGGCAATTCTTGAAGAGTGGTTGGCTTAGCAGTCATTGTTACGAGAAGCCGAGGGTAGAGGGTAATCAAACCAAGCGATATGAAACGGTTTTAGCAGAATCAGGAATCTTCTCGCTTTCTTTCATTATTCAGTCGGCGATCCTTTAAATTCCCTTCATTAAACAAGCGCGAGAATAAGAATACTACCCGCACGCCGACTTGACGACCTAATGTTCGTAAGTTCGGCGCAACGGGTTCTCGATCGCCCGACGGAAACAGTCGCTCTTCTAAAAGCTCCTTTAGTTTACTGCTCGTGAGTGGACGATTGAGCATTCCGCGCTCTGCCAGCGAAATCGATCCGGTTTCTTCGGACACGACCACGCAGACACAGTTTTCTACACGTTCGGTAATGCCCATTGCGGCACGATGTCGAGTTCCAAGCTGACGCGAGGCAGTTCTTTCTGAAAGCGGCAAAATTACGCCTGCTGCGATAATGCGCAATCCGCGAATCAAAACGGCTCCGTCATGCAGCAGCGTTGTGGTTTGAAAAATCGTTTGTAGAAGCTCTTTAGACAGTTCGGCGTTGAGTCTGACGCCCGGAACTGAAAAATCGCGTTCGTCGATCGGAATCCCGGTTTCAATAATCAACAGCGCCCCGATCCGATTTTGCGACAGTTCTTTGACCGCATCAACAATCTCATCGGTCACGCTATCCGAACTAGGCACATTGCGGCGCAGTGGCTGAAAAAGCTGCAACACTTGTCCACGCCCAAGCTGTTCGAGAAAGCGCCGAAACTCGGATTGCAAAATAAACGCCATTGCAACCGCCGCACCGATCACTAAATTATTCAGAACGAAATTCAAAAGCGTTAATTCCAACCGCCGACTAATCGCCGCCGCCAGCATCAGCACGATAAAACCTCTGACCATCCACAGCGTCCGCCGTTCTCCGATGATCACCAGCATCATATAGGTCAGTGCCAGCACTAACCCAACGTCAATCAAAAACCTGAGATTTTCCAGGATAAAGAAAAGCAAGGACGGTATGAAAGCGAAAGGATGAGGAATGAGAATGAGCGACGAGGGCGATTGAGAAAGACAAAATCAGAGGCATCTAAACTTGCCGATGCTGATTTTGTCTCTGCTTATCCCTTATCTCTCATCCTTCATCCCTATCGAAGCTTGTCCGGCAATCGATCGTGCCGCACCAAATCTTCATAGGTTTCTCGTTCTAAAATCACGCTGGCTTCATGGTCGGCAACCAAAACGGCACCCGGACGTGGTAAGCGGTTGTAATTTGAGGACATGCTGTAATTGTAGGCTCCGGTTGCCAAAACCACGAGCGTATCACCAGATTGAGTGGGGGGAATTTGGGCATTTTTGATGAGCACATCGCCAGATTCGCAGTGTTTTCCAGCGATCGTCACCGTTTCGGTTGCCGCTTCAGACATGCGATTGGCGATGATTGCTCGACAAATCGATTGATACGTGATCGGGCGCGGATTGTCAGACATGCCGCCATCGACACTGATATAAGTGCGAATGTTGGGAATCGTTTTTTGCGCTCCGATCGTATAAGCCGTGACGCACGACGACCCAATTAGCGATCGTCCCGGTTCTGCTAAAACTTTCGGAAGCCCAATATTCGCGCTTTGACACGCCGATACCAAACCATCGCAAACCGTTTTCACCCATTGATCAATGCTAGGCGGATCGTCGGTTTCGCTGTAGCAAATGCCTAAACCGCCGCCGACGTTGATTTCTGCGATCGCGAATCCATACTGCGCCGCTTTGTTCAGCCACTGCACCATCACGCCGCCCAAATCTTGATGAGCTTGCAGTTCAAAAATCTGTGATCCGATGTGCGCGTGTAAGCCGATTAGCGACAGCGACGGATATTGAGCGATGAACTTAAACACATCCTCAACTTGATTGGGATCAAAGCCGAACTTACTATCGATGTGTCCTGTGCGAATGTACTCATGCGTGTGGCAATCTAATCCAGGCGTGATCCGCATCATGATCCGAACTCGGCTGTCTGTTTTGAAACTCGCAAGGGTTTCAATCTCTAAACGGTTATCAACGACGATCGTGCATCCCGCTTCAACCGCAAGCTTTAATTCTTGCAGTGATTTGTTATTGCCGTGCAGATAAATCTTGTGCGGATCGGCTCCCGCTTTAAGTGCGGTAAACAGTTCGCCGCCAGTTGCCACATCAATGCCCAAGCCTTCTTGAGTGACGATCGCGCAAACCGCCAAACAATTCCACGCTTTCGAGGCATATAAAACTTGAGACTCACCCGGATAGTAACGCTTAAACGCTTCTCGATATTGTCGGCAAGCCGTTCTCAGTCCAGTTTCATCGAGAATATATAAAGGAGAGCCGAAGCGCTGCGTTAGCTCGGTGACATCACAGCCCCCGATTTCAAGGTGATCGCGATTGTTAATCTTGGCTGTCAACGGCAGCAAAAATTGATTTGGAGAACGATCCGAGGGTGAATCAGCGTCGGGCAAATATTGGCGACCTGACGTTTGCGCCACAGTCGGGTGAGTCGATACCATGCTTTTTTTGTGTCCTCAATCTTGCCAGCGATCGTGCAGCTTTCAAATCCTAGTAATTATTAGACGCCGCTCCGATTCAAATCGGGGGCTACACAAGCGAAGTCCAGCTTCGTTAAGAAGCTAACGCTTAACCCGCAGGGGACGGGTTTCGTCTGTGTAGCCGCGATTTGAATCCCAGGCTTCCAGCTTCACAAAAGATCTTGTATTTTTGCACTCTTTACTCAGTGTACAATTGAGGGCTGTGCATTATTCATGGAATTTTCAGCGTGACGACGATCGAACTCCGACCCGTCGATAAAACTTGGCTCAACGCGATCGTTCAACTCGATCAGCTTTGTTTTGGCGGCTTGTGGTCGATCGACAGCTACCAGCGAGAAATCGATAGCCCTAACAGCGAACTGATTGCGTTAGTAACCGATGACAATCAGCTGATTGGACTTGGCTGTTTTTGGGCGATTTTAGACGAAGCGCATATCACGATCGTCGCCGTTCACCCCGATTATCGGCGGCGAGGACTCGGGCAACTGATTGTATTCGCATTACTCGATCGTGCTCGGCAGCGCGACTTAAAACGCGCTACCTTAGAGGTAAGAATTTCTAATCATTCCGCCGTAACTCTATACAAAAAGTTCCAGTTTAGTATTGCGGGTCAGCGCAAACGTTACTACACTGATACGGGCGAAGACGCCTTGATCTTATGGCGCGGTGAGCTACAAACTCTAGCGTTTGAAAACAGCTTAAAGGCTGGGTGGCAAGAGATTATCGATCGACTCGTTCAGCAACAATGGGCACTCAGCGATCCCCAAACCTTGCTAAGCGTCGAAAAAACCACCTTGACTTATTAATACGGTTCGATGACAATCTGCCTTTGGCAGTAAATTTTGCATGAACCCATTGCGCCGATCGATAGAGTTCGGTAATCGCCCCATAACCTGTTGCCGCATCTGCGCAACCGGAAAGATTCTCTATGCTAGAATCAGCAGTACGCAGCAGGTGAATGGAAATACGCCATGTTTGAACGCTTCACAGAAAAAGCCATTAAGGTAATTATGTTAGCCCAGGAGGAAGCACGCCGCCTGGGTCACAACTTTGTGGGTACAGAGCAGATCCTCCTGGGTCTGATCGGAGAGGGGACGGGCGTCGCTGCCAAAGTGCTCAAATCGATGGGGGTCAACCTCAAAGACGCTCGGATCGAAGTCGAGAAGATCATCGGTCGAGGATCGGGTTTTGTGGCTGTGGAAATTCCCTTTACGCCACGGGCAAAGCGCGTTCTCGAACTGTCTCTTGAAGAAGCCCGCCAATTAGGTCACAACTACATTGGCACCGAACACCTGCTCCTCGGTTTAATTCGAGAAGGTGAGGGCGTCGCAGCAAGAGTGCTTGAAAACCTCGGCGTTGACCTCTCGAAGGTGCGTACTCAAGTAATCCGGATGCTGGGTGAAACCGCCGAAGTAACTTCGGGCGGCAGCCAGGGCCGGACCAAAACCCCGACACTCGACGAATTCGGCTCGAATCTGACGCAAATGGCGGCAGAAGGTAAGCTCGATCCTGTGGTCGGTCGTCAGAAAGAAATTGAACGGGTGATTCAAATCCTCGGTCGCCGCACCAAAAACAACCCGGTGCTCATCGGCGAACCTGGAGTCGGTAAGACCGCGATCGCTGAAGGTCTTGCTCAACGAATCGCCAACGATGATATTCCTGACATTCTTGAAGATAAGCGCGTCGTCACGCTCGACATTGGTTTGCTGGTCGCTGGCACCAAGTATCGAGGCGAGTTTGAAGAACGCTTGAAAAAAATCATGGATGAAATCCGCTCTGCCGGAAACGTCATCCTGGTCATCGACGAAGTTCACACCTTGATCGGTGCGGGTGCAGCCGAAGGCGCGATCGACGCCGCCAACATCTTAAAGCCTGCCCTCGCTCGCGGTGAACTGCAATGTATCGGGGCCACCACGCTCGATGAGTACCGCAAACACATCGAACGCGATGCGGCTCTTGAGCGCCGCTTTCAGCCAGTCATGGTTGGCGAACCGACCGTTGATGAAACGATTGAAATCCTTCGCGGTTTGCGCGAACGTTACGAACAGCACCACAAGCTGAAAATTTTAGACGAAGCGCTCGAAGCGGCGGCTAAGCTCTCCGATCGCTATATTTCCGACCGTTTCTTGCCTGACAAAGCGATCGATTTGATCGACGAAGCAGGATCTCGCGTCCGGTTGATTAATTCACAATTGCCGCCTGCTGCAAAAGAACTGGACAAAGAGCTGCGTCAGGTTTTGAAAGACAAAGACGATGCGGTGCGATCGCAAAACTTCGACCGTGCGGGTGAACTGCGCGATCGAGAAATGGAAATCAAAGCGGAAATCCGGGCGATCGCGCAAACGCGCAAAAACGAAACGACCGAAGACGGTGCGGGTTCACCAACCGTTGGTGAAGACGACATCGCGCAAATCGTAGCTTCTTGGACAGGCGTTCCGGTGAACAAGCTCACCGAGTCTGAATCCGAGAAACTGCTGCACATGGAAGATACGCTGCACACGCGCTTGATCGGCCAAGACGAAGCAGTCAGAGCGGTATCGAGAGCGATTCGACGGGCGCGGGTTGGCTTGAAGAATCCGAACCGACCGATCGCGTCGTTTATCTTCTCAGGCCCAACCGGAGTGGGTAAAACCGAGTTGACAAAAGCGTTGGCGGCATACTTCTTCGGATCAGAAGATGCGATGATTCGTCTGGATATGTCGGAGTTTATGGAGCGTCACACCGTTTCTAAACTGATTGGTTCGCCGCCTGGGTATGTCGGCTACAACGAAGGTGGACAGCTTACCGAAGCGGTTCGTCGCCGTCCGTATACGGTTGTGCTCTTCGATGAAATCGAGAAAGCGCACCCCGACATCTTCAACATGCTGCTGCAAATTCTTGAAGACGGTCGCTTGACCGATGCGAAGGGACGCACCGTAGACTTCAAGAACACGCTCTTGATTATGACCTCGAACATTGGATCGAAGGTAATCGAGAAGGGTGGCGGCGGTTTGGGCTTTGAGTTCTCGACCGAAAACGAATCGGATTCGCAGTACAACCGGATTCGCAACTTGGTCAACGAAGAACTGAAGCAGTACTTCCGTCCTGAATTCCTCAACCGTCTTGACGAGATTATCGTCTTCCGTCAGTTGACAAAGGACGAAGTGAAGGAAATCGCAGACATCATGCTCAACGATGTCTTTAAGCGTCTAGCTGAGCAAGGAATTACGCTGCAAGTCACCGAGCGATTCAAGGATCGGTTGGTAGACGAGGGCTACAATCCGAGCTACGGGGCGCGTCCACTCCGTCGAGCGATTATGCGATTGCTTGAAGACTCGCTGGCTGAAGAAATTCTGACAGCACGAGTTAAAGATGGCGATACCGCAGTCGTCGATGTGGATGAAAGCGGTCAGGTGAAAGTCCTCCCTGGTGAGAAGCGCGAACTGCTTCCAGCCGCAGAATAACGCCCGAATCATCTAAATTAGAGCGGCGGAGAGTTTAGCTTTCTGCCGCTTTTCTTATGGCTTTAATAGAAACTTACGCTTGCGGCTAGACCTGAATCAATCCTCAATTTATAATACGCGCAAATAGAAAATGACTTTTTCCAGTCATACCGTGTGAAATTGAGGATGAATTGTTATGTCAACAAACAGTGGATTTTGGGCAGATTTTCAAAAGTTTATTCTGCGGGGCAATGTGATTGACCTTGCAGTAGCGGTCATTATTGGTGCGGCTTTTGGCAAAATTGTTACTTCATTTGTAGAAGACATTATCACGCCGTTAATTCTCAATCCTGCTTTGAAAGCAGCGCGGGTCGACAACTTACAAAGTCTCAATTACAACGGCATTAAATACGGCGTATTTCTAGCTGCAATTCTGAATTTCTTAGTGATTGCCTTCGCGATTTTCTTGATGATTCGAGCGTTTGAGAAAGCGCAGCGAAGACTGTTACGACGACAAGATGCGGCTGAAGCGGCGGCGATCGATCCTGCGATCGAGTCCCAAGCCCGCTTAACCGACGCGATCGAGCGCTTAACTGAAACCCTCGATCGACGATAATTTTTTCGGTTGCTTTACTTCTAACAATCTGATTGAATGACTGCAACTTATGTTTGCGTCCGCAGCAAGCTTTCTAGTTCACTTCAATCCGATTGTTGTGCTGCTTGTGCCACAAACGCTTGGTACTTCTTCTTCAGTCCTTCCGGCATACGAATCGGCTTGTTCTTTTGTAAATCAACAAAGATGCCAACCTGTTCACCAAGAGCAGCGACTTTTCCATTGACCGCAATTTCTGCATTAACCGTCCATCGTACCGATTCCATTGTTTTAATCCACATTCTGCCTATTGGAGTGTCAGAGATTTTGATAGGCTGCTTGTAGTCAATTCTTGTCTGTGTAATAGCAGGCGCGATTCCGTTTTTGAGCTGTTCGTCCAACGGAAAGTGACGGGCTAGAATTTCTAGGCGCAAGTCTTCTAGCCAACGAACGTAAACAATGTTGCTGACCATTCCAGCAAAGTCAATATCGTAAGTTCTAACAGGTAAAGAAATTTCAACTTCAAACGGTTGCTTCTGGATTATTGTGTCCATTGTTAGCCTTTCGCAAGTTAGAACAAAGCTTAGCAGGCGTATCTTCTGAAATGCAACCACGCTGCCAAGTAAACTATTCGTAGCCTCAGAAACTTTAGGAAATGAGATCGTAAACTTGGCGGTTGAATTCGCTTTCTGTGATCTCGCGGCGAAACAGTTGACCTTTGAGTTGGCTTAAGCGATCGCGAAACAACCTCAGCGAGTCTAGTTCTGATGCCGTTGGGCTTGTTGTCGTTCCTCGTGCATCGGCATCGAGTCGGCGGCGGACAGGAAGGATTGCAATTCCAGTGACGGCAAAGGCGCGACTGCGTTGGTAATCTTTGATCGCGCTGTAGGTTTCGCGGCGATAGTTTCCGGTGATGGGGAGCGGTAAACCGAGCACGATTTTGAGGTTGTTTTGCAGAATGCGAACGGACTTTTCGACCGCCGATCGCAAATCGCTTCCGTCTTGGCCAGTTGCAGCAAGATTGTTGTCAAGCTGATACTGATAAATTGCGGCTTGGGTATAAGCTTCGACGTAGGAGATTTCGCGCAGTGAAGTGGTTGCGCAGTTGATGTTGCCTAAAACCTCACGATCGCACGAATTAAAATTGTTGCCCAAACCATCAATTCCGCGCGGCCCTAAGTAGTAACCTAAACCGTCTAGATTTTCTCGAAGATCCTGTAGCGACAGCGCCATAAATCAAATCCTTTTCAAAACAGGTAGACGAAAGAATCACCGTAACCAAATTTTGCTACAGAGCTAAAGCGGCAATTCCATAAAGAATCGATCGGTTTAGCGGCGAAACTACTCTGCGGGAGCAGGTAAAATGACAAAAGCGCTTAAACAGCGTCTTTTGTTGCGTGTGTTAAAAATGGCTTCTGAATCGACGACCGAGACTGCTCAACCTAAACCGACTTCACGCTGGAAAGCGCTTTGGGAAAACTTTCAAATTCTCATCGTTGCGCTAATTTTGGCATTACTGGTGCGATCGTACATTGCCGAGCCGCGCTTTATTCCTTCTGATTCGAT
This sequence comes from uncultured bacterium, assembly GCA_964250455.1. Classification (GTDB taxonomy): domain Bacteria; phylum Cyanobacteriota; class Cyanobacteriia; order Leptolyngbyales; family Leptolyngbyaceae; genus CAXUFL01. The sequence goes on along the minus strand of CAXUFL010000002.1, from coordinate 75,566 downwards.
GGTGCCTACGCTGCAAATTGGCGATCGATTAGTCGTTGAGAAAATTTCTTACCGCGTGCATGAACCGCGCTTCGGAGACATTATTGTATTTGATCCGCCATCGCAGCTTCAAGCGCTGGGATATTCAAAAGATCAAGCGTTTATTAAGCGAATTATTGGTCAACCCGGACAAACGATCGAGATTAAAAACGGCAGCGTTTTTATCGATAATGAACCTATCCAAGAAAGCTACATTGCAGAAGCACCAAAATATAAAATGGCTCCGGTTAGAGTGCCAGAAAATAGCTTTTTTGTGATGGGCGACAATCGCAACAACAGCAACGATTCGCACGTGTGGGGATTTTTGCCCAAAGACTTTATTTTAGGGCGGGCTTGGTTTCGATTTTATCCGTTTGATCGCGTTGGCAAAGTTAGCCGCTAAAAGCAAACATGATGCATTAATTGGGCTACGGTTTGAGCCGAAATTGACAATCGTTGCTGCAAATCAATTAGATTTTTGAAATTGCCGTTAAGCTGGCGATTGCGCACGATCGCTCTTGCAAGAACAGGTTTGACGATCGCGATTTGCATTAATTCTTCTGCTGAAGCAACATTCAAATTAACGCGCTTGATTTGATAAATACTGTCTGAATCGTAGTAGCAAAACTTAAGAATTGGCTCTAGCGGTTTGAGGCGTTGAATTGATAATCCTAACGCTGCGGCGATGTCTTCAACGCACACAAACTGCACGCCAGATTGACTTAGTTGCGTTAAAATTCGCGCTTGGTGAATCGATAATCCGGGAAGCCTTAACCAATCATCGACCGTCGCTTGATTCACGTCGATCGAGACGCCGACCGACGCTGCAATCCGAATTTCATCCAGCGATTGAAACCGATAATACGGATCGTTTTGAATTCGCGTTTTCAGTGAGTTTGACCCTGACAACCAATCGAGAAACGGCATTATTTAATCCGGTCTAGTAGCTTGCGGCGTTTTTGCTCGAATTCGTATTCTGTAATTAACCCATCTTCGCGCAATCGATCGAGTTCCCGCAAACTTTCAGAAACGGTGACAACTGGGGACGCTTGAGGCGCGATCGTTGGAGTGTCGGGCACTGCCTCGTTAAAATTTACATCGAACTCGTCCGGATTTTGAATCAAGTAAAACACGGCATCAAACAAGCAAGCAATCCAAGCCGCCTTTGTTCCAGTCAGCGAGAGCGCAACATAAATCAGGCACCACCAGCGCTGTCCCAAATACCATTTGTGCAAGCCCACTAAATGAAATCCGCCGAACACAGGTACAAGACCTGTCAGCGCTAAAAGGGCGGCAATTCTCCGGCTTCTTGGTTTGCTTAACATGGTTCCACATTCTAGCTCAAGGTGCGATCGTCGGAGGTCTGCTGAAGCAGATCGAACATCGGGCTTTACTATAGCGGACTCAACGCAAAATCGGGCGTTTTTCTGAATAAACGTGAGTTTGGGTTAGTTCACGGACGCGGGCGCGATTCCTACTAGCTGCGCACATTGCCTGCGGCAACAACCCATTAATCCACGCATTTATGGCACATTTAAGCCAGTTTGTTATCTCGAACTCACGTTAATTAAGCTGAGTTGAGCGATTTTTTCTACGTTAGTCAGCGTGTTGTGCTTCTCAGATTCATCGTCGTCGCGAAGCTCTTTTGCCGAACTGACGTTACTTTAGGTAGTGAAAACACTACTTAACGCAGCAAAACCCCTGGATTAAAATGATCTTAGAACTGGTTAGCAAGACCAGATTAAACGCCGCTAGTGACGCGAATAAGATAATGGGATTTTTTGATTCTGAAATTGTTCAACAAGAAGCCAAGCAGCTATTCGAGGATTATCAGAACTTAATCCAGCTTGGCAATCAATACGGCAAATTCGATCGAGAAGGCAAAAAGCTCTACATCGAGCAAATGGAATCGATTATGGATCGCTACAAAGTCTTTATGAAGCGCTTTGAGCTATCCGAAGATTTTTCAGCCCAAATGACCGTCGAACAGCTTAAAACGCAGCTTGGTCAGTTCGGCATCACGCCGCAACAAATGTTTGATCAAATGCAGCGTACACTCGATCGCATGAAGTCACAGATCGACCAGTAATTGATATTCTTCGGTTATGAACGCTGATTGTCGTTATAAATACTTGATCGGGGACAAACCTGGCTTTTAGGTTCATCCCCGATTTTTGATTTAAGGTCGATCGAAGTCCGACGACGGACGGAATTTTTCAACCGGGACATCTTGCAGCGCTTGCGACATAAAATCGCGCCAAATCGGAGCGACAAACGTTCCTCCTGTCGCACCGTGTCCAAGCGGCGAGTAGTCATCGTTGCCGACCCAAACGGCGGTCGCGAGCTGTGGCACGTACCCCACAAACCAAATATCTCGCTCAGAAGACGTGGTGCCTGTTTTGCCTGCTGCCGGACGCCCGATTTGCGCGGCGGTTGCGGTTCCTCGCATGACCACGCCTTGTAAGGCGTCGTTCAAAGCAGCCGAAGCCCACGGATCGAGAACTTGTCTGAGTTTGGGCGTGTTATCGAGAAGCACATTGCCGCTACTATCTGTGACTTGAGCAATCAGCGTTGGTTCAGAATACCAACCGTTACTGGCAAACGTCGCATACGCCCCAGCCATCTCCATTGGAGTCAAATCAACTGCTCCTAACGGAAGCGAAATTACCGGATCGATCAAGCTTTTCACGCCGATGCTACGGCAAACTTCGATTACTTTATTGAGTCCCACTTCTTGGCCGAGTTTCACAGCAGGAACGTTACGCGACTGCTCTAGCGCACGTCTCAGCGTGATTGCTCCCATAAAGGATCGATCGTAGTTTTGCGGGTAATACATGTCGTAGCCGTCGGGATAGCCAACCGGGCCATCAACGATCGTGGAATCCGGCGAATATTTTCCAGACGCAAACGCAGTGTAGTACACAAACGGCTTAAACGCCGATCCCGGCTGTCGTTTCGCTTGCAGAACGCGGTTGTATTCGCTCTTTTTCGCGTCAACGCCGCCGACCATTGCTTTGACAAAATGCGTGCGCGGATCAATCGCCACGATCGCCATTTGGTCGGCATACACGCCTTGAGCATTGAGCGTGCCGATTCCCCGTCGGGCAGTGTCTTCTGCGATGCGCTGCAACCGAGTATCGATCGTGGTTTGAACGCGCATTCCCCCTTTAAGCACGGCATCGCGTCCGAATTTTCGAGTGAGTTCTTCGATAACGGCGTTGCTCACATACGGCATCTGGCTCGTTTGGAACGAGGTGATTTTGCCAAGCTTGATCGGCTGCTTGCGGGCGGTTTGTTCTTCTTGTGCGGTAATCCAGCCGAGTTCGCGCATTCGATTTAACACTTCGCCTTGACGCTGCTTGGCGCGTTTCATATTCACAAACGGGCTAAGATATTCTGGCGATTGAATCAAGCCTGCCATCATGGCGGATTCTGCTAAGGTCAGATTGGCAGCATCTTTATTGAAGTAGCTACGAGCGGCGGTTTGAACGCCGTAGGTATTGTGTCCCCAATACACTTGGTTGAGATACATTTCAAGAATTTGGTCTTTCTTGAAAATCTGCTCGATCCGCATGGCTAATACCCCTTCAGCAATCTTGCGGCTAAAGGCGCGTTTGGGTGACAAAAACAAATTTTTGACAAGCTGCATTGTTAGCGTCGAGCCACCTTCAACCGTGCGCTTGGTCACGAAGTTTGCCACCGATGCCCGTGCAACCGCGCCGCCATTCACGCCGTGATGTGAATAGAAATAGCTGTCTTCGATCGCAATCACCGCTCGCTTTAAGTTCGGCGAAATTTGATCGAGCGGAACGACTTCCCGGTTTGCTTCGCCGTGAATGCTGGCAAACATTTTGCCTTTCATATCGTAAATATGCGTCGTTTCGCTCGGCTTGTAGCCGCGCAGCACCCGGACATCGGGTAAATTGCGAAAGCTAATCGCCAGCCCCACCAGTCCACCCGCTAAAACCGAACTCGACAGCATCGTAATCGCGAGCAGCGTTCCACCCGTAATTTTGCCAACTGATCGAATAAACTGAGCCGTGGTTTCAGGTTCACGCTGTTGCTTTTGTCTAAGGGTGTTGGACGACACGGCAAACTCTCTTGAATATAAAGTGGCTAAAACGGCGAAATAATGCGGATCAGAATTTCTGTATCTTTACAACGATGCGATCGACGATTCCTGAAAAGCCTCACGGAGTAGAGTAGTCTCGACTAACTCGCTAATAGGATAATGGAGACTGGTCAAAACGGAACAAAGTTTCATTGAATCGCAATCAGGGTGACAATTATAGTAGTGTGGCAATGAGCGTTTAATCTTAATCGATCGCGGCATCTTTTCCGAATCGATGTGTTTTCCAAAGTATAGGCTATGTCTAATTCTCTTGAGAGGCTGTACCGGGGCGTTGTCGAGATTTTTCCAGATCAACCCGATTCGAGCAGTCCGACCGAAAATCTGCAAGTCCGACTCGAACAAAGCAGCCGACCGTTGCGCGTAAAACTCGGCATCGATCCGACCGGAACCGATATTCACTTGGGTCACAGCATTATATTTCGCAAACTGCGATCGTTTCAAGATGCGGGACACACGGCGGTTTTGATTATCGGCGACTTTACCGCCCAGATTGGCGATCCGACTGGAAAATCCGAGGTGCGCAAACAGCTCACGCCAGAGCAGGTGTCGGCAAATGCTGAAACCTACCTGAATCAAGTCCGCCCGATTTTGGATTTTGATACGCCCGGCCGCTTAGAAGTGCGACGCAATTCCGAATGGCTTTCAAAGCTCGACTTGACGAAAATTCTCGATTTGCTGTCTACGATGACCGTCGGGCAAATGCTGGCCAAAGAAGGCTTTGCTGAACGCTACAAGCAAGGCACGGCGATTTACCTGCACGAATTTCTCTATCCGTTGATGCAAGGCTATGATTCGGTCGCAGTCCAAGCCGATATCGAGCTTGGGGGAACCGATCAGAAATTTAACTTAGCGGTTGGGCGCGATTTGCAGCGCCATTTCGGACAAACACCGCAGTTTGGATTATTGATGCCGATTTTGCCCGGAACCGATGGCGTGCAGAAAATGTCAAAGTCACTCGGTAACTATGTGGGCTTGTCGGACGATGCTTTAACGATGTACTCGAAGCTAGAGAAAACGCCGGATTCGGTGCTGAATCAGTACCTTGAATTATTAACCGATTTGCCGCTCGATCGATTGCCCGAAGCGCCCCGCGATCGACAAAAGCTTCTCGCGCTCGAAGTTGTTGCCCAATATTACGGCAAAGATCGGGCGATCGAAGCTCAGCAAGCTGCCATTAACTTAGTTCAAGGCGCAGGAACGCAAAGCGAATCGGTTCCAGAGTTTTCGCTGTCTAACGTGCAGTTTCCGCTTAAGCTGTTTTACTTGGTGAGTGCAAGCGGATTGTGTAAAACAAGCTCTGAAGCCCGACGACAAATTCAAGGCGGCGCGGTCAAGCTTGAAGGCGTCAAACTCGAACAAGTCGATCAGATTTTTGAAACGCCCGACGAACTAATCGGAAAAGTGCTTCAGCTCGGTCGAAATAAATTTGTGCGGTTTGCTGCGTGACGGCTATGGCAATTTCTCATCGAATTATTGTTCCGCTGGATGTGCCGTCTGAGCGGCAAGCGATCGCGCTTGTCGATCGCTTGCCGCAGGTCACATTTTGGAAGGTTGGGCTAGAGCTATTTGTCAGCAGTGGCGCGACGATTCTTGAAGAACTAAAAGCACGACAAAAACGAATTTTTCTCGATCTCAAATTTCACGATATTCCGAATACGGTTGCGGGTGCCTGTGCAGCAGCAGCACGGTACGGCGTTGATTTAATCACAATTCATGCAACCTGTGGCAAAACCGCACTTCAGCAGGCGCAAACCGCGCTTTTAACGAGTGCAGAACAAGCAGGAGTTCCCGCGCCTCAGTTGATTGCGATTACCGTTTTAACAAGCTTATCGGCCCGATCGCTGGCGATCGAGCTGAAAATCCCGCTCGAGCTGCCCGACTACGCGCTTCAAATGGCGCTGCTGGCTCAAGAAAGCGGATTATCGGGGGCAGTGTGTTCACCGCAGGAAGTAAGCCAACTGCGGCAAGCCTGCGGCGATGATTTTGTGCTGGTTTGTCCGGGCGTGCGTCCAACTTGGGCAAAAGCGGGTGATCAGCAGCGCATTATGACGCCTGCACAAGCGATCGCGTCCGGCGCAACGTATCTAGTGATCGGGCGACCGATTACATCGGCCGATGATCCAGTTGCGGCGTTCGGTCGAATTTGTAATGAGCTAGGAGGCTGATCGTGGATCATCGGCAACTCGCGATCGCACTTAGCGTTATCAGTATTGCGCTGCCAAGTCAGGCGGCAACTCGCGATCGCACTTGTCCAACCCAAATCGAGCCGTTAATTCAAGCAATGCTGCCGAATCTACCCGCTTATGCCAATCGAATTGCGGTGATATCTGCCGAGGCAAATGCTTCAAAGCGACCGTCAGAGGGGCGAATTTTATCAACTTCGTCACGCCTTCGTTTTCAGCCGCCGCGCAGCACGGTGATTTTAGCAGGCAGACCAGAATTTGAGCCGTTGCCGATCCGCTCAAGTTTCAATCAAGCGCCTGATCCCACTTTACAACAAGCCTTTATTACCACGCTTGAGCGAGAATCGGTAAGCGGACAGCCCACAAATATCCAACAGTTTCACTGGTTGTTTTTAACGCGCACCGATATCGGCTGGCAACTTGCTTTTATGTTTACTCGAACAGGACGCAATCAAAACCTAGCCACGCCACCGCGAGAAAGCAGTCAAGGTACGATCGGTCAAGCCGTTCAGCTTTGGCTTAGAGACTGTAATGCACGGGGTGTAAACCTTCTAAATCGGCGTTAGCTAAAAGCTTCTAGCCGCGCTCGGTCAAACTCCGATAGAATAGCATCCTACGGGGTGGGATTTCAGACTTGAGATTCCGCGATCGACTAGGGGAATTCATGCTGTTAAACGATAAGCAACTGCGGATTTTGAAACTCATTGAAGCAGGCAACACTACTGGCGAAAGTATTGGCGATGCGATGGGATCGTCGATGCAGATGATCCGGTATTACCTCGATACGTTGGCCGAAGATGGCTACCTCAAAATCGCTAAAGTTTACGACAATGCAACACGAGAATTTCATGTTGTCAGAGCTTATTTGACCGATCAAGGAAAAGCGGCGATCGCGCTGCAAGTTCCCGAAGGAATCGTCGCCGCTAAACCCGCGATTTTGAATGCAACCCCGACGCAACCGCTTCAAGCTGAGAATTTTGATCAAGTTTTGAAGCGGCTCGAAACGATGCAGCCGATCGTGGAGCAGTTGTCGAGCGATCGGCGTGAGGTTGCAACGGTCTATTTAGAAGATTTGCAAAGCGAAATTAAAGTGGTTTATCGTCGAAACCCCCGCAGAATAAAAGCTTATTTTTTGGCTCTTTTAGGAACTACATTACCCGTTGTTCAACAAACTAACGGCGCGGCAAGCTTTATCGAACAGTGTCGATATTTGTCTGAGCAGTTTAATATTCCGGTTAAATTGCCGCAGCCGGACGTAAAAATTTCTGATGTGCCTCTGTAGCAAGGAACTGGGAAACTATACCGAAACGCCATGCATTCACCTGGCGTTTCAAGTATCCAAACTCAATACAAGCCTACTGAGCACGCAACTCATCAAGCTTGGTGCGCACCGCTTGAATATCCTGCCACATCAGCCACTTCGGACTGCCTTTATCTTTGGCAGGATTTCTCAGCAGATAAGCAGGGTGAAAAATTGGCATGTATAGTCGATCGTCTTTCTCGATCCATTGCCCCCGAACTTTAGTAATGCCTTGCTTCACGCCCACTAAGTTTTTCAGTGCCGTTGCACCCGTGAGCAAAATAATTTTCGGATTCACCATGCGAATCTGCTCTAGCAGATAGCCTTTACAGGCTTCGGCTTCGTCGGTAGTCGGCGTGCGATTTTCAGGCGGGCGACACTTCACCACGTTGCAGATGAACACGTCTTCTTCGGTTGTGAGATTCACAGACGCCAAAATGCGATCGAGCAGTTGCCCTGATTTTCCCACAAACGCAACGCCCGTTTCGTCCTCGGTTTGTCCGGGCCCTTCGCCAACGATCATAATCGGCGCGTTGAGGCAACCGCGACCGATAACCGCCCGCGTCCGGTTTGCTCCCAAATCACAGCGATGGCACCGATTGCAGTGCGTCCCCATTTGCTCCATCGTTTGATACGTGCCCGACGGAATCGGGATTTTTGCGCTGGTGGGAATTAGTTCTGGATCAAATCCTGTTGGCGTCGCGGCACTTGTTGGAGCGAGATCAAACAGGCTGATTTGTTCGTCGTTGACCATGAATCGGCGGGCGGTAATTACTCAATGTTTAAATTCTAATCGAAGAGCGCGATCGGTGTCGGCGATCGAAAGGCAGAACGATCCGCAATTCGATTCCGTCTTTTATGCTAGAAATAGCGCGATCTCGAAGAGAGATTTGCTTTAGCAGCGCGGAGGGCAAGATGTCGCTGTTTCAATCGTCTTCAAACGCTCGCAATTCAGTTTTATTTGACGATCGCACCGATGCAGGCAGACAGCTTGCACAAGCCGTTTTGCAACAAGCAAGCTCAATCAACGCCCGATTTGTTGTGTATGCGTTGCCGCGTGGTGGAATTCCGGTTGCGGTGCCGATCGCACATGCGTTGCAGTGTCCGCTTGATATTATTGTTGCCAAAAAAATCACCCGTCCGCAAAATCCGGAGTTGGCGATCGGCGCGGTCACGGCTGATGGTCATGTACTGAGAGCATCCAGCACGCCGATTCCCGAATGGCAAGCGGTTTTAGAACAGGCTCAAACCAAAGCGATTGCGCAACTCGGTCAATTTGGCGATCGTTCCTCGGTATCTGTTGAAGGCGCGATCGCGATCCTAGTCGATGACGGCATTGCAACCGGAATGACGATCGCCGTTGCTGCCAAAACGTTGCGCGAACAGCACCCGAAAGAAATTTGGATTTGTGCGCCAGTTGCGCCTGCGATTTTGGTTGATCATTTACATCAGCACTGCGATCGCTTAATTGTGTTAGCAACTCCCGATCCGTTTTGGAGTGTGAGCCGATTTTATCGATCGTTTCCGCAAGTTGAATTGGATGCAGCAATTTCTGAGTTGAGAAATTCTTTACAATCTGAGTGAAGAGAAGATGACGATTTTTTAGACATGGGAGAGACAAATGCAGCAATGGCAAGGGTTTTGGCGGACGATTGCGTTTGTGGGTCAGGATAATCCACCGCAGCTTGTTGAAACGCTGATGTTAGCGTTGTCGATGGTGCTGTTTACGGCGTGGATTATGCAGTTAGAAACTGCGTATTTGATGTTGGGTCTAGTGTTCACTGTAGGCGCGTGTGCGTCGATTTTGGTGCGCGAAGCATTAATTCCAGCACCGCGCCCGCGTCCGACGCAGGTTGCAGCAACCGCTTTGTTGCTGGTGAGTTTGTACGGCTTTGCGGATCTGCTATTTACCCAGTAACAATTTTTTGCTTGAGAATTTTTGCGTAGGCTTGAATCATTTGATCGGCGATCGCGTCCCAACTGTAATGAAGTTGGGCATACTGCTGAGCGTTTTGGCCTCGACGCTGCTGTTCGGAGCGATCGTTGAGTGCTTGTTCTAACGTCTCGGTTAATGCAGAAACGTTGCATTTGCTAATCCATCCCGCTTCGGCTTGCTGCACTTGCGTGAAAATGTGAACCTGATCGGAAATCACAACGGGCGTTCCAACGCTCATCGCTTCAGCAACAGCAATGCCAAAATTTTCGTAGTACGAAGGCAACACAAATAAATCGGCCGCTTCAAGGAGTGCAGTTTTTTCGGCACCTGCGACAAAGCCTGCGATCGTTGTGCAATCCTTCAAACTCGATTGATGAATTTGCGCTCGAATCCTTGCTTCATAACTAGGATCTTGTGGATTGCCACCTGCTAAAACAAAGTGAAAATTCTGCTTTTTTTGTAAACGTTCTAAAGCGGGAATCAGTAGATCTAATCCTTTTTTGGGATCGATTCTCGACATAAATAAAACTAGAGATCGATCGTCTGGAATTCCAAACATTTCGCGAATCGAAATCGAGTTGGATTCGGGTAAACTCACTCCTAACGGAATGATCAAATCTTGCGTGATCGTGCCAAAGCGATCGGAGATTTTCGCTTCTTGATCGCTGGTGAAATGAACGCCTGCTGCACCGCTTAGATTAGGACGCTCAAGCAGTGCGGCATACAACCGTTTAAGATGACGTTTTTTGAGTAAGTCAGATGGGTCAAGCGTTCCGAGTGGGCGCAAAATGTAGGGCAACTTTTTGTGGCGGGCGATCGACGCTGCGATCGAGCTAACCGGGGAAAAAAGCGCGTGAATGTGGGCTAAATCATACTCGTGGGCATGGTGCTCTAGCCAGCGCAGCAGCGACAGCGAAAACTTATAGCGGCGAAACGGAGCACAGCGAAAATAGCGAATGTCGTAGCCGTTCTGCCGGATTGGGATTTCGAGCGGAACTTGAAGCGGGGCTTGACCAAAATCGCCGTTTGAATCAGTGGTTAAAATCGTGACTTCAACGCCTGCACGAGCAAGCGCACCGGAAAGCCCGATCGCCATTTGACTAGGGCCCCCATAAACAAGCGAAATAGACGGAACAATTTGCAAAACGCGCATAAATTACAAAGTTCGATAAAATTCCAACAGGTCTTTTGCCAGCGCATGATTTGTGTAGTGCGCGATCGCTCGATTCAAGCCGCGCCGTCCGAGTTCTTCGGCAAAGGTTCGATTCTGCATAATTTGCAGTAATCGATCGCGCAATTGATTCACGTTGCCTTCTGGAAAAACAAGTCCCGCATCTGCAATTACATTCGGAATCTCGCCAGAATCAGATCCAATAACGGGAACTTGACACGCCATTGCTTCAATTAGCACGTGTCCAAATTGCTCTTTCCATCCGGTAGACGTGAGCGTTTTGAATTCCGACGTAGTTTCTGACGGCAGAATCAGCGCGTTCATTAAATTGATGTAGCGATACACCTCTGCATGGGGAACGCTTTCGATCCAAATCAAGCGATCGCTCACTCCAAAACTTTCGGCGTGTTGAATCAGCGTTTCTTTTAGCAGTCCGCGTCCTAATAAAATCCATTTCCAGGGTTGATTGCGAATCTGGGCTAACGCTTTCATCAAGGTGAGCAGGCCTTTTTCAGGTACAAATCGCCCCACAAATCCAACCACAAATTCATCGGGTGTAATGCCGAGTTGAGCCGCAAGATCAGGCTGCGGTTGTGGGTGGAATACGCGATCGTCTACGCCTAACTGCGGCATAATTCGCATTGCGCCTTTGTAACCTCGCTGTCTTAAAATTTCTGCTCCATCTTGATTTCCGACAATAATTCCATTGGTATTGTTTAAGTTGTAAGTCTCAAGCCAAGTAAGCGGAAATCTCAATTTATACGGCAAATTCCACCAGGTGAAAAAGAGATTTTTGGCGTTTAAGTTAAGTAAACGATTGAGCGTGATGCATTGTGCATAAGCAAGCGACTTCACTCCTTGTTCGACTTGAATAATATTTGGGCGAAATTCTTTTAAGAGCGCAATTAAATCACCTCCGAATGTCAGCAAGCCTTGATTGTTTTGGCTGAGGTTTGAAACCGGAACGACTCGAAATGAACCTTCTTGACGAAACTGAGGTGTAACCGTTTCTTTTATCACGCCGCCTGGTTTCCAGCGTTTGGGAACAACGATCGTGACTTCAATTTCCGGTTCTAAATTCGCTAAAATCCGCAGCTTTTCGCAGTTGAGATCAACAATGTAAGAATGACTAACTACGAGGATTTTCATCGTTTTTCCTGGTCTTGACGGCTGTAAATTTGTCCATTATCGAAGCGCGATTTCACCACTGTTCCTAGCGCTTTAAAAAATCCAACCGTGTAAAACCCGAATCGCGTCACGATCTTGATCGGCGAGCCGCTTTTATGGCACGGCGGACGCCCTAAAACATGGCAATCAAACAAGCGAGAAAAAAAATGAATTGCTTGAATGAACGTGAGATTCTTAAATCCCATCAAAAAGTGATTGTGATAAAACGTGAATTGATATTGAAGTGATTTAGTGCTGATATCGTGACAGCCTCCGGTTTCTTCGCCTAAATGCACTAAATGCGCGTTTGGGTCATACCAAATGATTAGTCCAGTTTTTCTGAGTCTCAAACAAAAATCTGATTCTTCGCGCACGGCGCTTCCTTGAAATCGCTCATCAAACCAAAGATTATAGTTTTCAAAAATCTCGCGTCGAAACGACATATTACAGCCCCGTGCTGAGAGAACTTGCTGCGGCTTGATAGTGTGCACCAAATTAATGTGATACCAAGCAATACCCGGATTCATCGCTTCTGGCGGCAGCGTTTCGATTTCTAAACCCGCTTCAAAATCTGCCAGCTTCATGCGATCGAACACCCGCCCCGCAACCGCTCCAACATCTGATCGCGCATAGTTTTTTGCATGAGCACTCAAAAATCCCGGTTCAAGCTGCACATCATCATCGATAAACAGCAACACATCGCCCCCGGATCGTCGAACCGCGTAGTTTCTCGCGCCCGGCAAACTTGCCCAATCCAGCTTAAACCAGCGAATTTTGCCAACCTCGGACAGTTGAGCCAGAAAGCGATCGATCTCCGGTTGATGAACGGGCGTTTGATCGACGACTAACACTTCGTAGTGAGGATAATCTTGATTTAAGACATCTACGATCGTGTCTTGTAGCGGTTCTTCACGTCCATAGGTTGGAATGATCACAGAAATAAACGGTTGAGTCATATCAGGAAATCGGGGCGTCGCGCTTAGTGTTCCCATCAAGATTTCATCAAGCTACCGTCGTTTTTTCTGAGAAGGCTTCTCAACGGGGATCGGTTCTTGTCGATCGAGATCCGGCAGTCTCAGCACAACGCCTGCAAAAAACCAGTAATAAACTGCAACCGGATCAACATCAAGCGGGTAGTAGTACGTGTTGTAGCTGATAAATAAAACGAACGTCCAAAACACCGCTCCGTAGCCGCGCAGATTGCGATCTTTAACCGATCGATACGCCCGAAAGCACAAAACCGTTAGCGTGGTGACTACGACTAAAAACAGCACTACGCCGATCGGCCCGATTTCAAACATGACTTTTGGATAATACGTTTCGATTAGCTCGGTTTCCCCTAAGGCGCGTGCTGCGTTGGTTGCCCGTCCTAACCCTTTTCCTAACAGCGTTGTGCCCTTTGACACATTAGAAAACTGTGCCGCAATAAATTCATCGGGCGGCGATGCATTCCAACGGCTCACAGCGCTATTCCAGCGTTCTTGCATCACTGTGGGATTCGACGCCATCGCCACAAACAGCGCGATCGCCAGTCCAATCCCGATCGGTAAAAATCGCTTTAAGTTCGCCACCTGTCCGGTTGTGAAAAGCTGAATCACAATCAGGGTTGGCACGAGCATCAGAGCGATGCGCTGACCGCACATAACGGCCATGACGATCGTGCTCATCATGGCAATTCCACCGATTAATTTCCATAAGAGATTGCGATCGAAAAACGTCACCGCAAAGCTAAAAAACGCACTCGAAATCAAAAACCAGCCCCACTGCCAGGGTGCCACAAACGTTCCAGGAAGCCGGATAACGCCTTGCTCTTCGTTGTACAGCAGCGATCCCCCGACCAAGCAGCGAGCACCCAGCGAAGCCTTAAACAATTCTGCGCCTTCGCCAACCGTGCCTTGACACCGACCGCTTTTAAGAAACAAATACTGCACAAACGCTAATCCACAGCAAATAATCACAACGATCGCGGTAATTCTCAAAAGCCAGTAAACATCCTGCTTTTTCTTTAAAAGGTAGTAAGCACACGGAATAAGCGGAACATAACCAAGCAGCACTTTTAAGCCCAAAACACCCATCGCAAACGGCTTTTCTCCAGGCGTTCCAGAAAACTGCTGCGCTCCGTTCACAAACAACAGCACTAAAACGCAGTAAGCCAGCAGCAAGCAAATCGGCGTGACTAATCCTTTGGGAACCACGATCGAGACTTTTTGCCGCTTGCAATACTGCACAACGCCGATCAATGCCGGAATAAAAATTCCATCTTTAGCAAGCTGCAATAACGGATTATTGCCCCCGATCGAATAGGTAATCGTTCCGCCGAACGGCATGTAAATCAAGAAGCCGTACAGCGCTTGCCACGGATATTTAAACGACAGCAGCATAATCCAGATTGCCGCAAAACCCCCGATCGCCCCCTTAATGCCGCCCACGATAAAGAGCGCCATGCCTGCAACGAGCGCAATCATTGCCGACGAAGAAATATAAGCAACCGCAGCCTTGCGATCGCGAATCGCTTTTCGCTTTGCGGCGAGTTGTTCTTTTAAAGAAACAGAATCAACCTGTTTTGTAGACTTGCGCTTTGAGTTTGCCATCGTGTAGATAACTGCGATCGCCGCAGACGGTTTTGCAATTCTGCTTTCGTTTTAATCCTACGTCTAAGTATCAAAAACGACTGATACACTTCAGTACGGCTTGTTTTCTGACCCAAAAAGTTGCAGAATTGGATATAATTCTTCCGGTGAATGCTAAAACTGAATCTGTAACGGTACGGTCTAGAAAATTTCTCGGTTCGTGCAGAGCGCAACCCTACAAAAGCCGCACAAGGATGCAGATTCTTGATCTTGGGTGTTACGGTTGGTCGGGTACGATTTCTAAAGCACAATGGGAAAACTTTGGTCTGAATCTTTGTCCTAAACGCGATATCCTTAACATCCATGAGCCTGCATACCTCTAATCTGCTTTTGCCTGTGCCCACGGGTGATCTCAAAATTCCCGACTCGCTGCCAGATGTAACGCAAACTCTTGACTTTTCGCTGGTTGTGCCAACCTACAACGAAGCTCAAAACATCGAGCAGATTGTTCGCATTCTGACCAACCTGCTCGATCAGACGTTAGGCGATCGCTACGAATTAATCGTGGTCGATGACAACAGCCCGGATCGCACTTGGGACATTGCCCAACAAATGATCCCCGATTATCCGACGCTGCGAGTGATGCGGCGAGAACACGAGCGCGGTTTATCAACGGCTGTGATTCGCGGCTGGCAGGCGGCACGCGGCGACGTGCTAGGCGTGATCGATGGCGATTTGCAGCACCCGCCCGAAGTTTTGCTCAAGCTGCTTCAAGCGGTGAACAATGGCGCGGATTTGGCTGTAGCAAGTCGGCACATCGAAGGCGGCGGAACCAGCGATTGGGGTTTTATTCGGCGCGTGCTGTCGCGCGGGGCACAAGTTCTAGGGTTAATGATTTTGCCGAGCGTGGTCGGGCGCGTTTCAGACCCGATGAGCGGCTACTTTATGGTGAAGCGGAGCGCGATCGCCAACTATCTACTCAGTCCGCTTGGCTATAAGATTTTGCTCGAAGTGCTCGGTCGCGGACAAATTCAGCGTGTGGCTGAAGTAGGCTATGTGTTTCAGGAACGCCAAGAAGGCGAAAGCAAAGTTACCTGGCGGCAGTACGTTGAATATTTGATGCATTTGGCAAAGCTGCGATCGCGGGGTCGCATCGGGCGTTTGCGGGAGAAATTCCAGCTTGGACGCTTTTTGCGGTTTGGCTTGGTTGGCTTTAGTGGCGTATTTGTGGATCTTGCGGCGTTTTATTTTCTGCGCACGTCGCTCGGTTTGGGCATTGCTCGCAGCACGATTCTTTCAGCAGAACTTGCAGTCGTTAATAACTTTCTATGGAACGATTTGTGGACGTTCGGAGACATTGCCCGCAGACAGCCCGGAAAACGGCAGCGCTTTAAGCGGTTTCTCAAGTTCAATTTGATTTGCCTGATGGGGATCATTCTACAGGCGCTGATTGTGAGCTTGCTGCATGATTGGTTTGCGGTGAATGAGTTCGTTGCAAAACTAATTGCGATCGCCATCGTCACCTTTTGGAATTTCTGGCTTAATCTCAAACTCAGTTGGCGCGTCACCGATGTCGGAACCCGAAATCGCGATTCGGTGCCCCGCGATCGGCGTTAAGCCTTCAATTTGCCTTTTCAGACCTGTGCCGTCCCCAATTCTTTTAGAATAAGGGTTGGGAATAGACGCGCTCTGCACTGAAATGGCTAAAACATACACGGTTGAAATTTTGCATCAAGGGCAAACTCATGTGATCGACGTTCCTGAAGATCGACCGATCCTTGAAGTCGCTAACGACGATCGAGGGCTGGGTTTACCCGTCTCTTGTACGGCTGGCGTTTGTACAACCTGTGCTGCTTTGATCACAGAAGGAACAGTTGATCAAAGTGACGGAATGGGCGTAAGTCCTGAGCTTCAAGCGCAAGGATACGCATTGCTGTGTGTGTCTTATGCGCGATCGGATCTCAAAATCGAAACCGAAAAAGAAGAAATTGTTTATCAGCTTCAATTCGGACAGCAAGGAAAGTCATGACGACTCACTTTATTACCGCAGAACTCGCGCTTCAAGGCTCTCCAGAAGCGCTACATCGAGCGATCGAAGCGGAATTACGAATCTGTGGCGAACCGTTGCGATGGGCAATTACAGCCGTTGACGAAGCTAAGCAAACGGTACAGATTGAAGCGGTTGTGACTTGTGAATAAACGTCCGTACACGGTTGCTTTAATCGTTCCAACTGGAATTGGCGCGTCGATCGGCGGTTATGCAGGCGATGCGATTCCGGTTGCACGCGCGATCGCGCAGGTTGCCGATCGGTTAATCACGCATCCAAATGTACTAAACGGTGCGCAGCTTTACTGGAATTTGCCCAACGCGCTTTATGTCGAGGGCTATGGCTTTGATCAAGTTGCGGCAGGACGGTGGGGTTTAGCACCCGTGCATCAAAATCGCATCGGGTTGATTCTCGATCGCGCCATTGAACCTGATTTGCGACTGCGCCACTTGCAGGTCGCCGATGCTGCACGGGCAACTTTGGGATTGAGCTTAACGGATTATGTGATCACCGATAATCCGTTAAACGTAGAACTGAGAACCGCCAGTTCTGGAGCGACTTGGGGCACGATCGAGCATCCTGACAGTTTGCTGAGAGCCGCCGATCGCTTAATTCATCAAGCCGGAGCAACGGCGATCGCGGTAGTCGCTCGATTTCCCGATGATTTAGAAAGCGATGCGCTTTCAAACTATCGACACGGGCAAGGCGTTGATCCGTTGGCTGGCGCTGAAGCGGTAATCAGTCATTTAATTGTGCGATCGTTTCAAATTCCGTGTGCGCACGCGCCTGCGCTGTCGCCGTTGCCGCTCTTGCCGGATTTGTCGCCTCGATCGGCAGCAGAAGAACTCGGACATACGTTTCTTCCGTGCGTTTTAGTCGGTCTTAGCGGTGCGCCGCAGTTTGTCACAGCCCGATCTGCTTTAGCAGATATCTCTTCAAGATCGCCGGATTCCGTTTGGGCCGACCAAATCGATGCGCTGATCGTTCCAGCAACGGCCTGCGGGGGAAGTGCGGTTTTGAGTTTGAGCCACACGCGAACGCGAATTATTGCGATCGAGGAGAATCAGACCCAAATGCAGGTTAGCGCTGAATCGTTGGGCGTTCGATCGACGAGGGTGAAATCTTATTTAGAAGCGATCGGTGTGATAATCTGCGATCGGGCTGGAATCGACCATGCGGCACTGAGTTCAAATATCGCGCCGATTCAGCCGCTTTCTGAATCGCCAATGACTCTAAATCGCTCTATCTTCGTAAAAATTTAATCATTAGTTGCGCTTTGGAGTCATGAGCTATACTGTGAAGCTCAACCCAGCATCGCTATGCTGTGATTACCCTCAAAACCCTTTTAAAATCTTGTGGCACAACAAATTCCTGATACTCCAGAAATGCAGCCACTCACTCGTACTCAGGTGCTGATTGCAATGGGTGTGACTGCCGTTGTTTTACTACTGGTTTCTAAAGTCTGGTTGCACTTTAGCGCGATCGGATTGATGCCCGTAAAAATTTCGACAAAAGCGATTTTGCAAGGCGTTGCGTTAGGGTTAGGGATTTCGGGTGCAAGCTCGATCGTGTATCGCATCTGGGACGATTATCGCAAAAGTGCGGATCATTATCTAGCGCTGGTGCTGAAGCCGTTGCTGGTGCCGGATTTGATTTGGCTGGGGCTACTTCCGGGCTTGAGCGAAGAACTCTTGTTTCGAGGCGTAATGCTGCCGGAATTTGGGTTAAATCTCGAAGGCGTTTTAATTTCGAGCGCGTGCTTTGGCGTTCTGCACTTAAGCAATCCGAAACAATGGTCGTATGTGGTGTGGGCGTCGATCGTCGGGATATTTCTCGGTCTTAGCGCGGTTTGGACTGGAAATTTGTTGGTGCCGATCGTCGCTCACGTTTTAACAAACTCGATTTCTGGCTGCGTTTGGAAATTTAGCAGTTTAAAAGCGAAGCATGATTAGGGTGAAAGCGGCTTTTACGATCGACGAATATTCAAGCAGCACCAATCTTGCCGCTTCCACAAAGCGGCAACAATCCAGCCGTTAGCTTCGAGCGTATCCGCTACGGGCTTTGCTTGATCGAGCAGAATTCCGCTTAAAATTCCCCAAGTCGTCGATTTAATCATCGGTGTCCATTGTGGAATTAAATCGACGATCACTTCTGCCAGAATGTTGCAAACTAATCCATCAACGGGTTCATCGAGCAATTGCACTAATTGTTTAACGCTGCCTTCTGCAACGATTAGCTTTTCTGGCTCAATATGATTGAGTTCAATATTTTCTTGCGTTGCCTTAACTGCTAACAAATCGGTATCGACGGCGTAAACTTTCTTAGCACCGAGCAGCAGCGCACCCACTGATAGAATCCCCGATCCACAGCCAACGTCCGCGATCGTCAGGTTCTGCGGATTCTCACCTAACCGCATTTCTAACGCTTCTAAGCAAAGCTGAGTTGTCGCATGATCCCCGGTTCCAAACGCGACGCCGGGTTCTAGCTGTAGAATGATTCGATCGGTCTTTTCCGGTTTGGGTAGCCAAGCGGGATTGATTAAAAAGCGATCGCCAATTTTCTGCGGTTGCCAATAAGTTTTCCAACTGCTCGACCAATCTTCCTCGTCGATCAAGTTCCAGCGCACGGTCGGAATTGGCAAATTATCACACAGCGCATCTTGGCGCATCAGCAGCGACAACGCCGACAAATCGAGCAGTTGAGCTTGCTGCTGCGGCAAATACGCCGACACTAAACACGACGCGCCTTTGATCTGACTCGACGTTCCCCGACAGCCGAATCGATCGAACCGCCAAAATACCATTTCTTCGAGCGCTACATCACATAAAACTTGAATTTCCCACCAACTGTTTGCCATGAATCAAAGGAATAAGTAAAGGCTTCGCAAGGCAGAACGAGGAATGAAGTACATTCCTCATTTCTACTACAGCGTTACAGTGTAAGCATCGCGAATACCAGGGACTTTCTTGATTTCTTCAAGCAAATTGTCAGGAAGCGGATCATCGATGCTGAGCACCATCACCGCATCGCCGCGCACAATCTTACGCCCGACTTGCATACTGGCAATGTTCACGTTGAAGTCACCGAGAAACGAGCCGATTTTGCCGATAATTCCGGGCATATCCCGGTGCAGCGTGAATAGCATATAGCGATTCGGCGGTACGTTGACCGGAAAATCATTGATGCTGGTAATCCGAATTTCGTCATCGCCCAGCAAAGCACCTGTTACAGAATGTTCACCAAGTGACCCTTTTGCAGAAAGCTGCAACGAGCCTGCATAATCTCTAATCGACGCATCGCGAGTTTCAATCACGCGAATGCCCCGCTCTTTAGCTTCGATGCTGGCGTTGACGTAGTTGACTCGCTCTTGCAGCGCGTGAGACAGCAAGCCTTTCAGCGCCGCGATCACGATCGGCTGACTTTGATTAGTGGCCAATTCGCCGCGCAGTCCGATATTAAGCGATTCAATTCGCCCGCCCGCAAGCTGACCGACCAAATTTCCCAGCGTTTCTGCAAGCTGCAAATACGGCTTTAGCTGCTCTAACAACTCCGGACGCAAACCGGGAATATTCACAGCCGATCGCGCTGGTTCCCCTAGCAGCACATCGCGAATTTGTTCGGCAACGTCGATCGCAACGTTAACCTGTGCTTCTTCGGTAGACGCGCCTAAATGCGGCGTCAGCACCATTTCTTTACCCAACGCTTTAAGCGGCGATTCACCGAGCGGCTCTGACGCGAACACGTCGATCGCGGCTCCGGCAATTTTTCCGGCTTTGAGCGCGTCTGCCAACGCCGCTTCGTCGATAATGCCGCCCCGCGCACAGTTGATAATGCGAACCGTCGGCTTCATTTTGGCGATCGCGTCGGCATTAATCAAATTTGCGGTTTCTGGCGTTTTGGGAATGTGCAGCGTGATGTAGTCGGACGCTTGAAACAAAACGTCGAGTTCTACCAAACTACAGCCAAGCTGCTCAGCGCGTTCGGTGGAAATAAACGGATCGTAAGCAAGTAATTTCATGCCCATCGATCGCGCTACCGTCGCAACGTGCGCCCCGATTTTCCCCAAGCCAACCACGCCCAGCGTTTTGTTATAAACCTCGTTTCCGGTGTAGCTTTTACGATCCCACTTGCCGTTTTTCAGCGTTTCGTTAGCGGCGGGAATGTAGCGAGACAGCGACAGCATCATCGCCAGCGTATGTTCAGCCGCCGCGATCGTATTGCCTTCGGGCGAGTTGACTACGATAATGCCGCGACGAGTCGCAGCAGGCACATCCACGTTATCCACGCCAACGCCTGCACGTCCGACAATTTTAAGCTGTTGTGCGGCTTCGATCACGTCTGCGGTTACACGGGTTCCGGAGCGAATCATCAGCGCGTCATACTCAGGAATCACCTGCACAAGCTGTTCAGGCGTCAAATCGGTTTTGACATCGACTTGAGCCACTTGCGACAAAATATCAATTCCAACTTGATCGATCGGGTCTGAAACTAAAACCTTTGGCATAAGAACGACAAGCAGCGCACTTGCAAATGTAGACAGCAATTGAGAGATTCCCGATCGGCGTGAGTCGGTGTTTGATGTTGACTCGCTTGCCGTCTGTAGGTTTTCCCCGAATAGCCATTCTAATAGATTGTGTTCGCCGTCTGCGGATTCGTTAAAAAGTTTTCGGGATTGCAGACGATTAGCTGCGCGATCGCGTTAAGTTTTTGCCATCAAGCACAAAGCCAGTAACGCTTTACCAAATTTTCGCCATGCGCAGCACAAACCCTGGCAACTCTGGATCACCGCTCACCGTTTCAGGCTTTTCTAAAATTTCAGGCGATCGATCGGGGCGATAAATGTGAACGGTGCCGTTTTTCCGATCAATCAAAAACCCCAAAACCGCGCCATTCTCGATATATTCCTGCATTTTGGCTTGCAGCCCGTTCAACGAATCACTTGAAGAGCGCAACTCAATCACAAAATCAGGACAAATCGGCGCAAACGAAGCTTTCTGCGCATCGCTTAATGCATTCCAGCGCTCTAACTTAATCCATGCGGCATCAGGCGATCGTGTTGCTCCGTTCGGTAGCGTAAATCCTGTACTAGAGTCAAAAGCTTCACCTGTTCCATCCTGGTCAGCCCAGTTAGCAACCTGCTGACTAATTTTCATGTTTCGATTACCCGTATCTGAAAAAGCAGGCGGCATAATAATTACTTCTCCCGTTGCCGTTCGCTCAATGCGTAAATCTCGATTAGCTTGGCAAAACTCATAAAACTGCGCATCGCTCATCTGCACCAGTGCCGGAAAGCTCACGGTTAAGGGAATCTGCTCAGTTTGAATCAGCAACGTGGTCATCTGTCCCTCACTAAACTTAGCGCTAACAGTCCAGGTGTCACTTTATTGTAGAGGCTACGAAACCGTTTCAAACTAGGGTAATTGCGATTGGGACATTTGTAGAACGCAGTGCGATCGCGAGGTTTGCTGTTTTTACCTCACGAGTTTTTTCAGCGCGGCTTTTTTCCATTGCTGCACTTCTGGCAGCGTCGAATTACGCAATAAACAATTTCCCCAGGCAGTTTGGGCGTCGGGTAGCTCACGCAAAGCATCATGCACCTGCGCCAGCAAACAATAAGCATCTGGAGGAATCGACGACTCGCGGATCGAGGCTTGTAGCTCGGTTTTTGCTTCGTTCCAGCGCTGTTGCTCAACCAACGACCAGCCTAAATTTTTTAGCAAGGCCGCTTTGGTTGGTGAATTGCTCGACGAATCAGGGTTTTGAAGTCCTTGACGAGCGATCGCTTCAGCCGTTGCGTATTGCGCCTCAATCAGCTTGAGTCGAGCCAGATTCGATCGCGATTCAAACGCAAGCGAGGCATCTGCTGCAATCACGCGGTTGTATTGATTTTCTGCATCGGCGTACCGTTCTAGCGCTTCGTACACTGCCGCTAGATTATAGTGTGCTTGCCAATATTGCGGCGAAAGCGCGATCGAGCGCTCCAGATGCGTTAGGGCGCAACCCTCCCATTGCGGCGAAGGTGTTCCCGCTTGCAGCAATCGTTGCTGATAGCACAAAACGCCTAAATTGTTATGAACTTCTGGATTTTGCGGATCAAATCTCAAAGCGGCTTCGTAGTTTGCTTTGGCGGCATCAAAGCGATTGTTTTGCTGATTGGAAACGCCTTGAGCCAGGTAATACTGTCCGCCCAACCAAGCAGCGCTGCGATAAGCGGCAACCACGCTGATCGCCAAAGCAACCCCGATTCCGATTCGACCCCAACGCGAATGCATTAAGCGATCGCGCTTGATCTGTCGGGGCAGTTGGTATTGCAGCAGTTGCAGCAGCATTGCCGTATTCGGCGGACGACGCCCCGGAATCGGATCAACAAGCTGATCGATTAAGTCGGCAAACGGTTTAGTCACCTGCGGGGCTTCAGAGCGCCACACCAACCGTCCGCGCTGCAAATCGCGCTTAAGCTGTCCGGGGAGGTGTCCGGTGAGTAAATAAATGAATACGCGACCCAACGCATAAAAATCAGACTGTGGCACCGCTTGTCCGTCGATTTGTTCGGGTGGGGTGTATCCAGACGTCATGACGATCGTCGGATTCACCCCGATTTCGCTGGCATCTAAACCGCGTCCGATGCGAGCGAGATACGTGCTAGTGGTAAACGATCGAGCACCACCAAAATCAATTAATACAAGCTGTCCATCGGGTTTGAGCACGATGTTTGCCAAACTGATATCGCGGTGAAAAACGCCGTTTTGATGCAGCAGATCCAGCACTTCAACGAGTTGAATCATCCATCGAATTGCGGTCGCTTGATTGAGTCGGGTTTGACGGGGCGAAGCGGTTTTCGTGGAGTCATTGCGAAGCTGATCAAGCGGCGTTCCTTGAACGTATTCGCGCACAAAGCCATAAATCGGTTGAGCTAGTTCGATTTTGAACAATTCACCGTCTTCGATTTTGGGCAGCCCTGGATGGTGAATCATCGACAAAAGATTGATTTCTCGCTCAAACAAATCGATCAGCGTTCGATCCGGGCGCGTGAGAATTTTCATGATTTTCCGCACGTGGGGAGCGCGATCGTCGCTTACTTCAAACACTTCGGTGCGGCTAAATGCAGAAAGCGATCGCAACGGCCGAATCAAGCGGTAGCGGTTTTGCACCACAAGCGGCGTTCCACAGGACGAGCACGCCTGCGACTGGTAATTCTGTCGGTTTTGGCAATACGGATTAATGCAATAGCTCACAATCGCTCACACGGCTACGGTTTGCGGTGGGACTAAATACGTTAGCGTGTATTTGCGAATCACTGGCTCAAGCTGCCACTGCACGCCGATTTCAGCTTGGCGGACTTGCTCGATCAAGCTTAGATCGCTCAGTCGCGTCAACGCAGCAACCACTTCAGAAACGGAGGGGGCTGCGTCTTGAGACCCTCGAAGCGATCGGACTTGCTGTTGAATTTGGTCACAGGAAATCGGAGCGGTTTCGGCGATCACGCGCATGATGTCGCAGTCGATCGCCCCCAGCGATTGAAACTGCCAATATAGCAAATCCGCAAACGGGTCAACCAAAATCGTGTTAGAGTACGCGCCGTAAAGCCGGATCGAAGCGGCAATGCGGTTGAGCTTAAGCGGGTTGCCGCGATAATCGTCGATCAGTTGTTTGATCAAATTGTTGTCTTGAATGCCTTGATTGCTTAATAACAGCGTTGCATCCGGTTCGTTTAGCCCACCGATCGCCACGCTTCCCACTGCGTATCCTGATTCTTGCAGGCGTCGCAAATCATTAAACGGGCAGCGACTCAGAATCAAAACGGTTCCGGCGTGGCGAGTTTGAACCAAGCGCTGGAAAAGCTGACGATAGCGATCGTCAAGATAAATGTGGCTTGATAACGGGCTGGCATTCGACTGCAACAGCGCTTCAGCTCCATCGAGTACAAGCAAACAGCGCTGTGATTTGAACGCACTCAGTAAGGCATCGATCAAATCGCCAGACGGCAGGGCGGCGTTTAGGTCGCCCAGAATTTCATCTACGAGCCGTTCTAGCGACAGGGGAACGCTAATCGATTTCCAAATCACGCGATCGAACTCGCTGAAATCTTGAATCAGCTTTGCCGCAACCGTTGTTTTACCGATGCCCATTGCGCCCGTCACAATCACGCAGCGTTTTTGCAGCACTAGCGTTTTGATTTGAGCACATTCTGCTTCGCGTCCGTAAAACATCGGCGGAATGGGAACCGGATCGCCCAGAATTTGAGCATTAGGCGCGATCGCGGGTGTGGCATCAACGGCGGCAAGATAGGCGCTGATCAATCGCTTCCAGTTTCGCTTGCTGACGGTTTTTTGCCCTAGCGCTTCGGATAAGGCTTGCCATAGTTCTGATCCAACGTTCCGAAGATAAGGTTCAGTGTAGGAACTGCTAGAGGCAATGTCAGCGTAGGTTAGATTCTGGGTTCCGGCGTTCCAGTCGCGTTCGATTAAAAACCGCTCCGCTTCGGTGAGTGGCTTTTGGATTAACGCCTCGATCGAGTTCACAACCGTACACACATCCACCATTGTCGTCACTCTCAAAACCGAATTAAATCACAACGTCACAAAATGTCGTATTGCTATTTCAGAATACACTGCAAAAGCCGAGCTAAATAAAATGTTTCGATAAAGTGTCATGCCTATCCTTTTTACTTTGTAACAAGATGTGGCGGCTTTTTTCGCTGATCCAAGCTAAACTCTTCGTGGGAAGCGTCAAGATAGATCTTTACTTTTGGGATTGACAATCAGGGTTTGAAACACCAAAATGTCAGAAAACGTCACTTTCGATGTGCTTAAAGTTACATCAAACTAAAGATGCAGGGTG
This sequence comes from uncultured bacterium, assembly GCA_964250455.1. GTDB lineage: Bacteria > Cyanobacteriota > Cyanobacteriia > Leptolyngbyales > Leptolyngbyaceae > CAXUFL01. The sequence continues at coordinate 50,200 of CAXUFL010000002.1, read as the reverse complement.
GCGAATCAAGTAGTTGATGCAGCGAGCAAGTCTATGTTATCGAAGATCGAATTTACGGATTTAGAGTGGCTGATCGAATCAGCCGAAGCCGGTATCGGTGAATGGAGCATTAATGGATACACGGTTTCTGAGCTTCGATGGCACCCTTCGCTGCTGCATTTGTATTGGTTAGACGAATTTGATGGCACCTACGATCGCTTTATCGAGTTGATTTATCCTGACGATCGTGATGGTGTGCATCAAGCGGTAACTCACGCGGTTCTAGAACGGTCTAATTTTGAGCTGCAATATCGAATCGAGCACGTGGATAATAGCGTGCGGTGGTTTCAGTCAAAAGGACAATTTTTAGGATGTCGGGGTACAGTGTCACATTTTGTTGAAGTTGTTCGTGACATTACTTGTATCAAGCAACTTCCGGTCAACGCAGTAAAGCAAGAGCGCAAATGGCTGCGGCTTTTGCAAAACAGCTCAGACGTGGCGATGATTGTTAGCGCTGAAGGGGTGGTTCTTTCCGCCACTACGTCGGCAGAAAGAGTTTTGGGATACGTTTCGACAAAGCTGATTGGAAAAAATTGGATTTCGCTGATTCACCCTGACGATCGATTCCAAGTGTGCAAAGCGTTTGAGCGAATCATGGCGTTTCCAAGTCAACCTAAAACGATTTCGTATCGATGCCTGAACGCGCAGCATCGATGGATTGCTGTAGAGTCAACGCTTCAAGCGGCTCCGGATCTCGGTGGATTCATTTTGAACACTCATGAAGTCGTACAGGCGAATCTTAAGGCGATAGAAGCACGATCGACGTTGGTTTGACGTGAGTTCGGGGTAAAAATGGTTTAGATATTTCTTAATGTAGGTTCGGGTTAATTGCCCGAAGCGCCTAGCGAATACATTCGCCAGGCGTTTGATGTAATGACCTGGCACTTCAAGCGCTAGTCTAGATCAATCTATTTCTTATCTTAAACTCACGTTGGTTTGAGGTTAGGTTCGACGATTAAGTGATGCGCGATTAGGATTAGTTCTTTGTTCTGAAAGATTAGGGATTATTTTAAAACCGATTTGCGATCGTTGCCTCGTTCACAATTGAGTCGCGGGCGGATTGGAAACGCAGCGAAGAGTCTTAAAACGTGCCCTAGTGCTTGCTGCAATCGTGCTTATTAAAAGCTAACACAAGTTACTTTGCAAAATGCTTGGGAGTTGCCCGCTAAATCCTCTATTTTGGAGGATTTAGCGGGCTGAGCACCTCCAAGCGCAGCAACATTTGGCGTCAGCTCAGCGTTTGGGACGCGATCGCCACTCTAGGTTCTGCGGTTTGCATTGCCGCATACAGCCGATTCAGCGCGTTCACGTATGCCTGAGCCGAGGCCACAATAATATCGGTGTTGGCAGAATGACCAGAAAAAATGCGCTCGCCGTACTTCAAGCGAATCGTAACTTCGCCGATCGCATCGATTCCGGCTGTCACCGACTGCACCGAAAATTCAATCAGTTGATTTGGCACGTTGACCACGCGATTGATTGCTTTGTAGACTGCATCAACCGGGCCAGTTCCCGTTGCTGCGTCGGTTAATTCTTCACCGTTGGGCGTGATCAAGCGAACCGTTGCCGTTGGACAAGCAGGATTGCCGCAGGATACCTGCACCAATCCTAAGCGAAACAGTTCGGGCACTTGCTGAACTTCATCGTTGACGATCGCTTCTAAGTCGCGATCGGTGACTTCTTTTTTCTTATCCGCCAGCTCTTTGAAGCGCAAAAAGGCTTTGTTGATTTCTGGGTCGCTTAGCTCAAAGCCGAGTTCTTTTAGGCGCGTGCGAAAAGCGTTTCGTCCCGAATGTTTGCCTAACACCAACAGCGTATCGGTTAAGCCGATCGTTTTGGCGTCCATGATTTCGTAGGTTTGCTTGTTTTTGAGCATTCCATCTTGGTGAATGCCCGACTCATGCGCAAACGCATTCGCGCCGACGATCGCTTTGTTCGGCTGAACCAGCATTCCGGTAAGGTTCGACACCAAGCGCGAAGTTTTGTAGATTTCCTGCGTGTTGATTTGCGTTAAAGGCGTTTCCGATTCAGTCGCTCGACCTAGAAACGGATTGAAATATTGGCGTCGAACGTGCAGCGCCATTACCAATTCTTCGAGCGATGCATTTCCCGCCCGCTCACCAATGCCGTTGATCGTGCATTCAAGCTGACGCGCTCCGTTTTTTACCGCTTCTAAAAAGCACGCAACCGCTAAACCAAGATCGTTGTGACCGTGTACGGAAATAACCGCTTGATCCACGTTTGGCACGTTTTCTTTGATGCCGCGAATCAAGGCTCCGAATTCGCTCGGCGTCATGTATCCGACCGTATCGGGGATATTAATCGTTTTTGCACCTGCCGCGATCGTGCGCTCTAAAACCTGATACAGAAATTCGGGATCAGAGCGTGCTGCATCCATCGGTGAGAATTCTACGTCATCGACAAACGACTTGGCATAAGACACCATTTCTTCCGCGATCGCCAAAACTTCCGATCGCGTTTTCTTAAGCTGATATTCCAGATGAATGTCTGATGTAGAGATAAACGTGTGAATTCTCGGTTTAGCGGCAGGCTTGAGCGCTTCGGCGGCGGCTTTGATATCATCGCGAATGGCCCGCGCTAAGCTGCAAATCGTCGGGCCGTCGGGCGTGCCTACCGTGTGTGCAATCTTTTGCACCGCTTCAAAATCACCCGGACTTGCAAATGCAAACCCCGCTTCGATTACATCTACATTCAGTCGAGCGAGTTGACGAGCGATCGTAATTTTCTCATCGACGTTCAGCGTTGCGCCCGGACATTGTTCGCCGTCGCGCAGCGTGGTGTCAAAAATCAAAATACGACCGGAATTAGGCGTAACTCCAGAATCAGGCTGAGATGCGTTCATAACAAAAGCAAAAGTAAGGGATTGCAAAAAGTTGGCAGCCGAACTTTTTCACAATCAAAGACTATGAACGGTTCGTCTACCACACGGTAGCTTTTATTGTAGAGCCTGGATGAGCACCGATAAGCGGAATCAATACGGCTTAATAATCGACTTTTTCGATGTGCGGTCGAATATCGTTGAGATCAATATAGCGATCGGTGACATTTCGCAATTCTCGTGCGATCATGCCTTCAGTAGAAACAACCGTAATGTGAGTATTTTTTGATCTCAACTGCTCGATCGCTCGCTCAAAATCGCCGTCGCCGCTAAACAAAATCACGCGATCGTACTGCTCGACCGTGTTGAACATATCCACGACAATTTCAATATCCAAATTTGCTTTTTGCGAATAGCGACCGGAATTATCGTCGTAGTATTCTTTAAGAACTTTGGTTCTCACCGTGTAGCCTAGACTAATGAGCGCATCGCGAAATCCGCGTTGATCCTGCTGATCTTTGAGTCCTGTGTACCAGTAGGCGTTGATTAACTCGACGTTTCTCTCAGTGGTAAAGTATTCTAAAACGCGCTTTGGATCAAAGAACCAACCATTTTTTTGCTGCGCGTAGAACATATTGTTCCCGTCTATAAAAATGGATAGACGGTTCATCGAGTAATGCATAGAAGATAAAGACTTAGGTTTTGTTAGAAGCACGATTTTGTTGGGTGAATTAATTAATTTTAACAACGAAAAACGAGGGGTGGAGTGGAAGGCTGCGGATTCAAAGGAATCAAAGCAATCAAAGCGTGAAACTCTGACCGTTTTGATTCCAATCCCTTAACGGTTATCCAGTTGCCAACCGTCCCCACATTGCACCACTTTGAATTAATAGCCAATAAAACCAGAGGGCACCGAGATAGCCACTCTGCTTAATGAAATTGAAAATAGCGTCGAGCGTTCCTAACATTTTGAATAATTGTAAAAACGAAATGAGAAGATCGATCTACATTCAGTGAACTGTGAGCGATCGAGTCACTTCCTCAGCTATTGGACAGATTTGCATTTCTTTTGATTATGGCGAATTTCTTCAGAGTCAGCACATTTTGAACGGGAAAATAGTAAAACAAGCGGATACGGCGTGATCCCCACCGTATGATTGAAAAGAACTCCGGTTCGATTTGGTTAAAGCGTCGCAGAATTTTCACTTGTTCGATTGTGCTATGCCCAAAAAGCCCACCGATTTTTTGCACGCGCTTACGGTCACGCTGAGATCCGGTTTGCTGCGCCAAACAACCGTCAAGCAGTCTGCCCAATCTACCGAAAGCAGCCGGATCAAAAATGAAGCGCTTGCGCCAACGCTGCCCGCTCGCTCAAAATCAACGCTGCCTCGCATCGGGCACGGCATGATGATCGGATGGGCGATCGTGGCGGCAACCGGAGCGATGCTGCCTGCGGTTCAATCTTGGGAGCGCCAAACCCAAAGTCTGATGTTTCGCGTGCGTGGAGCCGTCGCGCCGCCCGACGATGTGGTGATTTTAGCAATCGACGACGACACATTATTACAGCTTTCTGGATCGAGTCGATTGTTGCGTCGCGCCGCTTATGCACGAGCGATTGATCGCGTCATGGCAGCCGGAGCAAAAACCGTTGCAACGAATTTAATTCTTGATTTGCCGAGCTTTGGCACCAACAGCTCGATCGATTGCTCGACCCCAAATCTCAACGTGGAGGACGACGATCGTCAACTGCAACAAGTGCTTCAGCGCTATGACGGGCGCATTACGCTAGGCGTGGATCTCGATCGCCTAGATAATCGTCAAGGTGAACAAATGCGGTTAGCGTTACCGTTTTGTCCGTTTCGCACTCCAAACGCTTCGTTCGGCTTGATTCTGTATCCCAAAGAAGCCAACGATCGCTTGTATCGCTTGGGCAGTGAATCGCTGCGATCGGTACGATCGTCGCCGGAAATTGCTCAGCTTTTAGACGAAGAAAAAGTATTGCCGTTTGCCGAAGCCACGCTGCGATCGGCCCGCATTCAGGTTGCTCAACCGCGTGGAGAAAACATCTTTTTCTTTGGTGGCGACGGCACGTTCTCTAAAACAACGATTCCGTTTTGGAATGTGTTATCGAACGAAAACTGGAACAGCGATTATTTGCAGCAAGGACGCATCTTTAAAGACAAAATTGTATTGATCGGCGTCACCGCTTCAAAAAACCCAGACACGCAAAATACGCCGTTTGGATCAATGCCGTCGATCGAGCTTCACGCCAACGCGATCGCCACGCTTCTGCAAAATAAAGCGATTCGGACAGCGTTTCCGGATGCGTCAGTCGCAGCAATGGCCGTATTTTTATTGGTATTAGGGGCAGGGGTTGGGCAAGCGCGAGCGAAGCGCCCAGTCGCCCGATTGGGTTGGGCGATCGCGATTGCGGCGGCTTGGGCAGGCGTTGGATATGCAGTCTTTGTTCAGAATTTGATGATTTTACCGATCGCGGTTCCAAGCGGTGCGATCGTGCTGGTTGGCTTGTCGTATGCCGCAATCGGATTAAGCGAAGAATACCGCGATAAGCGTCACTTGCGGCAAAGCCTCAAACCGTATGCGGGTGCGCCGATCGTGCAAGAAATCTTCCGCGAGCATCCTGATTTTCTGCCGGATCAAGAGCGTGAATTTTTAGGTAAAACGATCGGTGCCCGCTACAAAATGATCAAAAGTTTGGGAGCAGGCGGATTTGGCGAAACCTATATTGCTGAAGACACGCAGCGTCCGGGCAATCCGCAATGCGTGGTAAAACGCCTCCGCCCAACCAGCAACAATCCCAGACATCTTCAGCTTGCTCGACGCTTATTCAAATCTGAAGCAGATAGCTTGCAGCAGCTTGGCGAACACGACCAAATTCCGCGCTTGCTTGCGTACTTCGAGGAAGCTGGAGAGTTTTACCTGGTGCAAGAATTCGTTGCCGGAGCACCGATGAGCGAAGCGCTGACGATCGGGCGTCATTTACCCGAAGCCAAAGTCGCCGCTCTTTTGCGTGACTTGTTAAACATCCTCAGCTTTGTTCACAGCAACAACGTAATTCACCGCGACATCAAGCCCAGCAATATTATTCAGCGCTCCTCGGATCAAAAATCGGTGCTGATTGATTTTGGAGCTGTCAAAGCGCTTCATCATCAACTGATCGACGCGGATTCTGTGACCGCTACGATCGGCATCGGCACACAAGGCTACATGCCGCCCGAACAATGTGCCGGAAATCCTCGGCTCAACAGCGATCTTTACGCAGTGGGAATGATTGGAATTCAGGCGCTCACCGGACTCCCCCCCAGTCAGCTTAAAGCCGATCCGCAAACCGGAGAAATCGCTTGGCGCGATCGCGCGATCGTGTCGAGCGCCCTTGCGAACGTTCTTTCGAGAATGGTGCATTACGATTTTCGCTCTCGCTACCAATCTGCAACCGAGGTTTTGCACGACCTTGATCGATTAGCGAATTTATCCACGCTGACGCTACCGCCAGAATTCTTTGATCCGGTTTTGGATGTTGAAGATGAGACAACGACCACGCGGCCGTGGCCCTCGTCGTTTGGCGCAGAAGAACTGCCCACAACACAACCCCCGCCGATCGAACGGTGACGTTTTTCATCTCCCTTAGACAACTCACGTCCCTTAGTTGCGCTCATTGCCGATCGCAACTCCCCCAATCGCCGTCACGATCGCTTCTGCCTCACCGCTAATCCGCCACAGCGTCCGACTTGCTTCTTTGCTCACCAATTCATACTCGCCTCTGAATGCTTCGATCAGTGCGGGAATTGCAGCTTTGGCATCAGGGCCAACACAGCCGAGCGCATACGCCGCTACCCAGCGCACCTGCCAGTTCTCATCTTTCAGCGCCGCAATTAAAGCAGGTACGGCAGGCTTTGCGGCGGCGTTAAAACTTGCCAACACCCACGCCGCACTGCTGCGAATATGCGCAGGCTTAGCTTCGAGGGCAGCAATTAGCGCGGGAATTGCTGCCGCGCCCAATTTACCCAACGACGCGATCGCTTCGCCACTCACGCGCCGATCATCATCGCGCAAGCGCTCGACCAATGCCGGAATCGCGGTTCGAGCTTCCGAGCCGATTTGACCGATCGATCGAGCGACTTCGCGCCGAATCTGCCAGTCGCGGTCTTGAAATTCTCGAATCAAAGCGGGTAAAACCCCTTTTGAAGCGGCACCGAGTTCACCGAGTTCGCGAATCGCATCGAGTCGGGTCGGCGTATCAGCAACGGACAGCAACGGCGTTAAACGACGCATTCGCTGCTCGATTTGAGATTTGCGCAGCGTTTCGGCACTTAATCCGACTCGTTGCCCTAGCGCGTCAAGAATCAAATCAGGCACCGCGATTTCGGCACTGCGAGTTAAGCAGCAATCGCGCATTGCCAGCAAAAAGCCTTGAATGCTTTCAGGCGCACCGGGCATCGAATCGGCTTGCATCAGCCACGACTCCCAAGCGGCTCGATCGTTTTTATACTGCTCAACCAAATGCAAAGCCGCTAAACATTCCGCTAACGGATCAAGCGCAAAGCAGATTTGATCTTGAGCCGGCCCGATCGCATTCACCACGCGCAACCGTTTTTCTAAATGCTTTAACCGCGCTTTTACTCCGTCTTCAGTCGCTTCGGTTTGGGTTGAGAGCGCTTCGAGAATCGTGTCGCGTTTTGCTGGTGCGGGATGGTAACACTGGCGCAAACACTCCCAAGCAATAATTTTCGCGTCTTCGTGAACAGTTAAATTATCGGGTTCATTTTCGTCGGCATCGCGATTGAGTTCGTTGAGATAGCTCAGCATCAAGTCTGGAATATTGTCTGGAAGCGTGCCATCGTCGCCGTCTTTTTTGGCGATCATTTGCTCGGCGTAGAGCTTTCCCAGCAAAACTGTGATGTTGCGCTGACCGACCATTTTTGAAAGCTGACTGCAAGCATCGAAATATTCAGAATCCGTGAACAGTTCGCGCTTGCTTCGCTGCATTAAATACGCTTCGAGAAACGACGATAAGCGATTGCCTTCGATGCGAAGCGGTTTGATCGTGGTTTTGGGAACTTCATCGAGCGTTTCTTCGACTCGCGATGTGACGATTAGCGCATTTGCGGGAAAATTCGGATGTCCGGGGCGAATTTGCGATCGCGTTTCTTCGCTGAGTTCCGACAAGCGATCGACGATCACTAAAATCCGTCGCTGTCTGAGTAATTTTTCTAAAAATTCATCGCTAATCGGTTCTGCGGCGTCGATTAACGCTTGCAGTTGCCCACGAATCGCTTCGCGAAATGGGTCTTTGTCGCTGGGCAATTTGAAATCTAGCTCTTGTTCAATTAAAACTGGCAGCATTCGATGCCGACTCAAACGCTGCGGTTTACGATCGCTCATCGCCCACTTCGCCAAATGACACGCCAAACTAGTTTTGCCGATGCCGCCTTCGCCCAAAATCAGCAGACATTGCCGCCCGTCCCAAAACGTGGTGTGCAAATCGCGGCTATTTAATTCCGGCACCGTATTGCCATCGAGAACAACCGGAATGGGGATGTAAACTTTACGATCGTTCACCGTGCTTTTATGGGCAAACGCTTCGCGAGCCACTTCGATTTGGCGTGCTACCCAAGCATCTAGCACCCGTGGATGATAATGAAACCAGCCGACAAACAGCACAAACCGAATCGGAATTTTCATGCTGCCTCCCAACGGGCTTGGCACTTCAAAATCCGTGTAGGGCTGCAAAGCGTTGTTTAATTTCAGCAGCCAGAGCGGACGCCCTAATAAAACAAGCAGCCACAGCGACGGCATCGACAAGACGTAAAGCAAAACGCTGGCGATCGCCGGATTCGCTTGTCCCCATTCAAACAACCGCTCAAACAAGCGAGAATCTTTTTCAGTTTTGAGCACCGAGAGCGATCGGCGCACCGACGCAACCGCTTCTTCGTTAAATCCGGCTTTTGGATCTTCGAGAATCGGTAACGCCTCACTCAGCGTTGTATAAGCCGCTTGCAGTTCGCTTGCCGAAAGCGTGGCCGCTTTATCCTGCAAACTGCCCGCAATCCGCCCGATCGCCGTGGCGACATCATTACGCACTTCAGCATTGTCATCTTTGAGCGCTTTAACCAAATCCGGTAGCGCCGATCGGGCTTCGAGTCCGACTTTTCCAAGCGCGATCGCGGCATAGCGCCGCACTTCTTTGTCAAGGTCTTTCAGCGTTGCAATCAAGTCCGGGACGGCGGCTTTTGCGTCAGCCCCGATTCGACTCAGCGCATTTGTAGCAAACGATCGCGTATTGCGATCGCTAGACGTGCGCATCGCTTTTGCTAAATCCGGGACTGCCTCGCTGGCTTCGCTACCTAGCCCGCCGAGCGTCGCCGCCGTTTTTCTGCGAATGTCCGGATCAGGATCGTTAAGCAACTGCGCCAGTAAGCGAACGGCAGGCTTTGCGTCTTGTTTGAGCTTGCCCAACGCCGCGATCGCGGCAAGCCGCACGTCGCGCTCGGGTGCAGAAATCGCATCGGTTAGCGCCCCGATCGCAGGTTTTGCTTCACTGCCCATTTGAGCGATCGCGCCAATCGCTTTAACTCGCACCGTCGGACTTGAATCGTTTAACGCTTCGATTAATTTCGGGACTGCAAACTTAGCATCACTCCCGAAACTCCCGATCGTGACTGCCGCTTGTGCTCGCACCGATTGATCCGAGTCTTTCAAGGCGCTTGTGATTTCTGGAACAGCGCTCAATGCGGGTGCGCCCATGTTTCCTAAAGTAGAAAGCGCTGCAATTCTGATTTCTTTAGGGTTTGCATCAAGCAGCTTGATCAAGGTTGGCAATGCGGCTTTATCACCGGAACGAGACCCTAGCGCGCTGATCGCAAAGCGGCGGACGCTCAGCGATTCTTTCTCGCTTTTAGCAAGCGCAATCAAGGCGGGCGTTGCCGTTGCGTCTAACCGTTTAAGCGATGCAGATTCTTTGCGCGCTGCAAGTTGACGAACTTCTGAAATCGTGTCGATTTCCCCAGACACCACTGATTCTGTCTGTGTTGCGCTATGTGCCGATGGCAACGTGATCAAAACCGAAAAACACAAAAGACTAATCTGACTCGCCAGAAAAACCTTGCGGGGGTGCGATGCCATAAAAGAACGCCTGCAAAACTAATTGAATCGGGCTGCAAACGCACTTCACTTAACGTTAATCATCGATTCCGTGAACTTTATGAAACATTTTCCCGGATGATTTCGCGCTTTTAACAATCGATGCAACCCTGACTGCGTAATAGTTCCCCGCTTGTTTGCGTAAATAACGCATTCAACTGCTGATTTCTATGAATTCTTCACGCGACAAGCCGCACTGCTCAGTAATTTCTAACAGTTATTTCGCGTTTCTGGGTTGATACAAGCCTATTTAGCAATCAACAAATAATTAAGCAGATGTACTTAAAAACGAATGTAGTTTTGATCCACAGTTTAAACTTTCTTGAACTAGTATTCACTTTTTCTTATAGGCTTCCTATACTAAAACTCATCGAACGCAATCATTGAGATCGCACGAACGGTTTTTCCAATATATTCAATAATCTTAATCTCTAGGAGAGAAACAATGACATTGGCAAACAGTCAAAGGCTGAACAATTCTAGCTTCTTATTTACACTCAAAAGCTTTTTGCTGTGGGTGTTTACGCTGACTGTCACCATGATTGTGATTGGTTTTCCGGTATTTATTCTTGTTGTTTCAATCAGCGCTTTATTAGCATTTGTTTTACACGCGATTTTGCCGTTTAGTGCCGTTTTATTAGTGTCGATCGGCGTTCTTGGCATTCATGCGATCGGGGTCATGGCGGTAGCGGGTTGGTTAACGTCTCAAGGAATTCATCCGCACCAAGTTGAATGGCTCCGGTGGTTAAACGGTCAGCATGATCCGCTTCACACGGCGGTTTATGCCTCTTGCCCGTTAACGTGCGAACTTCCTCAATAATTCAGCGTTTGTTGCCATTCGGTGAACTGGTCTGACTCCCCGGCTTCGGCTGGGGTTTTTTATGAGAACTCAATAACGAACTGCAATCACGTGAAGAACTATGATAGTGTCGGTCGGACATCGATCCGGACGCGCTGATTTTGCGTAGAAAGCCGGATTGAAGTTTTTCGGTTCTCTGTTCTCCGACTTGACACCCTAATGCAGTATCCGATTCCCGTTTGTATTATTGTGGGAACTCGACCGGAAGCGATCAAAATGGCTCCGGTGATTCAAGCGTTCCAGCGTTCCTCGACCTTTGATGCTCAAGTTGTCCTCACCGGACAGCATCGAGAAATGGTCGATCAAGTGATGCAGCTTTTTGAGCTATCCGCGCATCACGATTTGGCGATTATGCAACCTAAACAAACGCTTTCGGATATTACATGCTGGACGCTGCGAGGTTTAGAAGCGTTGTTCAAGCAGATCCAGCCGCGCATGGTGCTCGTACAAGGAGATACCACCACAGCTTTTGCTGCTGCGCTTGCTGCGTTTTATCAAAAAATCCCGATCGCTCACGTCGAAGCTGGATTGCGCACCGAAAACATCTTAAATCCGTATCCCGAAGAAGCCAATCGCCGCTTGATTTCGCAGATAACGCAAATCCATTTTGCGCCAACCGCATTATCGGTTGAGAATTTGCAGCGATCGGGCGTTTTAGGCGAGATTCATCAAACAGGTAACACCGTAATTGATGCATTGCTTACGGTCGCCGATCGACATCCTGAATGCACGATTCCTGGACTCGATTGGAGCCGCTACCGCACGATTTTGGCAACTGTGCATCGTCGCGAGAATTGGGGACACCCGATCGACGATATCGCCCAGGGATTTCTCAAAGTGCTGAATCAGTTTGAAGACGTTGCGCTTTTGCTGCCGCTCCACCGCAATCCAACCGTCCGCGAACCGCTCCGATCAATTCTGGAAAATCACCCCCGCGCCTTTTTAACCGAACCGCTCGATTACACTGATCTAGTTGGAGCGATGCAGCGCTGTTATCTTCTGCTCACTGATTCCGGAGGCATTCAAGAAGAAGCGCCGAGTTTAGGAAAACCCGTTTTAGTCTTACGAGAAACCACCGAGCGTCCAGAGGCAGTTATGGCAGGCACCGCAAAGCTAATCGGCACTGATTCAGACACGATTTTAAAAGAAGCATCTAAATTGCTCAGCGATCGCGCCGCTTATGAAACAATGGCGAACGCCATCAGTCCGTTTGGCGACGGTTTGGCGGCTGAGCGCATTGTGCAAATTGTCGATCGCTATCTATCTCAAGAAGTCTAGGAGCGTGTTTCAAAACGCTGTGCTTCTAGTCCGTTTGCAATTCATTCGCGGGTGGGTCAGCAACAAGTCACCAAAAGTCTAATACAGTCCTCGTGTCGGTGCGCACATTGCTGAATCGCCAAACCGCTATCAAGGTTTTTCGGTGAAACGTTTTCGTTTAATTTTCTAGAAACCCACCGCTTGATCGTCTTTAGAATTAGCTGTTCTCCGAGGTTCCGTCAGAATTTTGGGCTTGATCGAGAAGATTCTTCTTCGATTCTTTCAACTGATTCCAAAGCGTTTTAATCTGCTTGTAAGCTTCACCCGGTGGAATTTTGCCAGAAGTTTCTAACCCGCACAACAGCGAGACTCGTTGCGCAAACTCCTGCAAATTTGCGTTAAATGCCAAATGTTCCGGGGTAAACTCACCCCGATAGTGGGCGATCGGGTAAAAAAATTCTTCTTTGCTGCGAGGAATGTTGTCTGTCACCGTGCTGCCTCAATTCAATGAACAAGTCTGTAATCTCTTTTATCGTAGGTCGAGAATTCTAATGCGAAAAGCGGGCTTTCTGAATTTTGTGTCAAAAGTGTTACAGACTAGCGCGCAATGCGTTGATTGATAGTCTGAATGGCTTGCTCTACGTTTTCTACAACAATTACATCCTGACTCAATTGCTGAAAAAATTGCTGGCTGATCCGATCGACATTCAATAAAATCACCGTTTTTCTTGCTTTGATTGCCAGCGCAACTTCTGACGCTGTTCCTGCACCCATGCCACACGCGACAACAATCTGACTCGACAGCACGTTAACGTTATTTCGCCCACTGCCCAAGTCAGTCACAATGGGAATATCGATCGCATCTGACATCGACGAGTTTTGACCGGGCAAAATCCCGATCGTTAATCCGTTCTCCCGTTTCGCGCCCCGACTGACCGCATTCATTACGCCCACGTCGCGCCCACCGCTTAGCGTTACCCAGCCCGATCGCGCAATTTGCCGACCGAGTTCATACGCCAGCGTCAGATCTTCGGGCGTTGCCTGTTCTCCGGCTCCCATTACCCCGATCACAATTTTGGGCATTTTACAAACGAACCCGATTCTTAAACTTTTGCATGACTTCGTTGCCCACGGTTTCTGTGATTGTGCCAATTTATAATGGTGAAGCCGATTTACCTGCGCTTCTCGATTGCCTTAAAGCACAAACGTATCCCCGCGATCGCGTCGAATTTCTGCTCGTAGACAACAATAGCCGCGATCGGACTGGTGAAATTCTTCATACCGCAGCACAAACCGATGCAACGATTCATCCGCTTAGCGAATCACAAATCCAAAGCTCCTACGCTGCTCGCAATCAAGGCATCGGTCATGCAACCGGAGAAATTCTTGCGTTTACCGATGCCGATTGTCGTCCGGTTCCAACCTGGTTAGAACAGCTTGTTGCGCCATTTACCGATCCGACAATCGGGTTAGTCGTCGGAGAAATTCAAGCTCTACCCGGAACAAGTTTGCTTGAGCAGTTTGCCGATCGCCAAGAAACGCTGTCTCAAAAACACACGCTTTCGCATTCGTTTTGTCCGTTTGGGCAAACGGCGAATTTAGCCGTTCGAGTGGCGGCACTCAAAACCGTGGGCCTGTTCCGATCGCACCTCACGACTGGCGGTGATGCCGATTTATGCTGGCGAATTTTGCGCCAAACCGATTGGAAACTTCAAAGCCAACCGAGTGCGATCGTGCGCCATCGCCATCGCGCTACGATCGCCGAACTTCGCAGCCAATGGCGCAGATACGGACGCTCAAACCGCTATCTGCACGATTTACACGGCGTTGATTTGATGCGCGATCCAAACGCGGCAGAATACCGCTACCGCCTGCTTCGCTGGATTTTGAAAGAACTGCCGATCGCAATCTTCAAATTGCGGTCAAGAAAAGCAACGCTGGTTGATTTAGTCACCACACCGATCGGCTTAATTTGTCTTCACGCCCGTGCCGAAGGTCAGCGTCAAGCACGCCTGCCAGAATCAGCCCGCATTATTCCGCCGTTTAATCTTAACGAAAGTACTGAATCCAAAATAGCCTGTTCCCGCGCAGCATCCTGGGACGAAATTCGCTAAATTGAAATAAAGCAAATTTCAGAGGATCAGCGATGCCAGGGCAACTTGTATTAGTCGATGACGAACCTGGACTTCGTGAAGCGGTGCAAGCTTATCTCGAAGACAGTGGTTATACGGTGCATACCGCCAGCAATGCCCGTGAAGGCTTCGACTTGGTTCAACGAGTGATGCCAGATCTGGTGATCACTGATATTATGATGCCGCAAATTAGCGGCTACGAATTCCTCAAACAGCTTCGCGACGATGCTCGCTTTCAGGCTCTGCCCGTGATTTTTCTCACCGCACGCGGCATGACCAGCGATCGCATTCAAGGCTTTAACGCGGGAGCCGATGCGTATTTGCCTAAACCGTTTGATCCCGATGAACTCGTGGCGATCGTCAACCGCATTGTTCAGCAACGCGCCGCGATTAAAGCGTCGGGCGATGGAGACGCAACCGATGTTGCGGATCTCTCGCGTCAAATTGCCGAAATTCGAGCCATCTTAATGCAGCGTGGAGCGATCGCACAGTCGCCGCCGCCGATGAAGCTTGATTTTACTCCTCGCGAACAAAGCGTGCTCGATTTAGTAGTCGATGGTTTAATGAACAAGGAAATCGCTCGTCGGTTAAACACGAGCGTTCGTAACGTCGAAAAATACGTCAGCCGCTTGTTTAGCAAAACAGGTACCAATAGCCGCACTGAGCTTGTTCGCTTTGCGTTAGAACACGGATTAACGCAGCCGAGCACATCATCAAGCTAACGTTGGAAAAACCCAGTTCAATTCTTTATCAGGCGTTGGTTGTGTTAAATTGCACCGTGATTTGGGTTTGAATTGCGCGATCGACGTTAGCCGATGTTTCTATGCGCTCAACGTTCAGCAATCCATCGATTTGCTGCACTAGTGAATTTAGCAACTGAAAGCCAAGCGACTCAGGTGAATTCTGATCAAAATTGTCGGGCAGTGGATTTCCTGTATTGCCCACCGATAGCAACACAGTTTGATCGCGCACCGCTAAATCGACCCGAATTTCACCGAATCGATTGCGCAGTCCATGCTTTAGCGCATTCGAGATTAACTCATTCAAAATCAGTCCAATAGGAATGACGTAACTTGACGACAGCATTAGATCCGTATTTACCGAAAGTTGAAGCGTCACCTGCGTTGGATCAAGGGCATAAGTGCGAACTAATACCGTCACTAAGTTTTGAACGTAATTGCCTAGATTAATTGCGGTGAGTTCACTCGCTTGATAAAGCTGATTGTGCACTAGCGCGATCGCGCTAATCCGGCTTTGATTGCCGCGCAAAACCGCTTGTACCGTAGAATCACGGGTGCGCATCATCTGCAAATCCAGCAAACTAGAGACTATCTGCAAATTGTTCTTCACACGGTGATGAATTTCTCGCAGCA
The DNA here is from genome assembly GCA_964250455.1 of uncultured bacterium. Lineage (GTDB taxonomy): Bacteria > Cyanobacteriota > Cyanobacteriia > Leptolyngbyales > Leptolyngbyaceae > CAXUFL01. The sequence continues at coordinate 34,540 of CAXUFL010000002.1, read as the reverse complement.
AAACTTCCTTTTCTCGAAGCGAGCTACGCAATCGCTCAACTTCAGACGTTTCTGCGCTTTGTTCGCTTGCTGCAAAGTTGCGCTCTGCGTTGATTGATATCTGAGCTTCTTGCAGCAGATTTAATGCGGTCTGCAACTCCTCGATTACTTCATCTCGGAACTCTGCGCTAAGGCTAGGCTGAGCCACTAATCTATCGCGAAGAGACGCGAGTCGCTGCCGCAGCGCCATAAGCGGCTCGGCAGATTCGCCATTATTCATACTCGAAACCATTCAACTTGCCAGGAACTCAACCAAAATTAGTCGATGCAGCTCCGCGAGAGCAATGCGGAGCATCGATCTCACAGAAATAAGAAGCTGTTGCGACTAATCGCCAAAGCACGAAGACGCGGAGCGCAAAGAAATAATCAGTTAGGGGTTAACTGATTAACCTATCATTACTTACGATCGCGCATGAAATTTTGTGTGCCAGTTTTATTGATGCTGCTAATTCATCGCATTAAATATACTCGATGAGTAGACTAACATTCATCGCAACGATTCGTAAACAATACATTAGAGTAGAGATAGTCTCCTAACGTGCCAGTAATCGGTGAGGCAATTTATGGCTGCGAATCTTGCTTCGAGTTCAATGACCACAAAACCCGCAGCCCAGGACGTAGCTGCACTCCGGCAGGTTTTTGCATCGGTTACGGCTCAAAGCTGTCCCCACACCTACAACTTCCATATGCACACGGTGCATTCGGATGGACAGATGCAGCCCGAAGCATTGGTAAGGCAGGCGATCGAGCGATCGCTCAAAGGATTCGCTATTACCGATCACCATCAAATTAGCGGCTTTCGGGCTGCCCAACGGTTTCTAGACCAGTGGCAATCCGAAGCAAACGGCGACCCCCTACCGCAGTTGTGGACGGGTACTGAGATTACATCGCGAATTCTCGAGACGGAAGTTCACATTCTTGGGTTTGCGTTTGATCCTGACCATTCAGCGATTCGATCTTACTTGCAGGGAGCAGCGCCACGCGGTGAAGCGGCAGAAGCAGTTAGGGTAATTTCTGCGATTCATCAAGCGGGTGGACTGGCGGTTTTAGCGCATCCCGCTCGGTATCGACGATCGCCCGATGAATTGATTCCGGCGATCGTCGATGCCGGAATCGATGGGGTTGAAACGTACTACGCTTACAACAATCCGAAACCGTGGCGTCCGAGTCCTGAAGAAACGCAGCAAGTTCGTCAGCTCAGCGCGAAGTATCGTTTGCTGAATACTTGCGGGACTGATTCGCACGGATTAAGTTTGCTACAGCGCTTATAAGATTTGGTCTTCAAAAACGAAGGGCAGAAGCAACTAAAAAATGCTTCTGCCCATTTTTACAGTATGAGAGCCTATCAACTTGTCAGACTAAAAACATGAAGATAAGTAAAGAACTTTAATTAAGGAATGGAAATCACTTTCTCCATTCTGCTTGCGCTATTTGCTTGTTTATTGCATTTGAGCAATAAGCGTAATAAAGCCAACGCAAGTCACCGCGAGCAACAGAACCATTCCTAAAGATTCGCCTAAATGCCGCTTAGAGGACTGCATACTGTTACCTTTCCTTTTCTTTAACGAGTTCTTTAACAGTATCAGGGCTGCTAAGATTCTGATTAAAAAGCAGTTTAACTTATAATTCCTATATAAATCTTAAATATCTAGCTTGTTTTCTAAGGATGATGTCTACCGATCGATTGATTGACTCGATCAGTTCTTAACGATCCCCGCGTTGGTTTGTTACAGTTACTTGGTGAAAAAATTAGCGCTAAAGGTGCTTCACCCTCAGCGCTAATTCGTCATCCGGTCATTTCTTCATCGGCTGCCATCGCTTTTTGATCTGGATGGAAATACTCATAAATCTGCTGCGCGACATGACGACCGATGCCCGGAACCGTCGCTAACTGCTCTGGCGTCGCTTCTCGAATGTAATCTACGGATCGAAACGTCGCCAACAATTGCTTTTGCCGATGCAGCCCTAAACCGGGAATTTCATCAAGGCTCGATCGACGCATCCGAGTCGTGCGCTGTTGACGATGGAACGTAACCGCAAATCGGTGAGCTTCATCGCGCAGTCGTCGAAGTAACTGAACTCCAGGCTGCTCCGCGTCGGTTTCAAGCGGAAGCGTTTCTCCGGGTAAGAAAATCTCTTCACGCTGCTTTGCCAAACTCACCACTTTGATATCTTCGAGCAGATTCATTTCTCGCAGCACGTTCACGACCGCAGAAAGCTGACCTTTTCCACCGTCGATCATCACTACATCCGGAAAGTCCATCAGTGCAGTTGATTTAAACGGAGACTGCGAGGCAGGTACCAGCGTTTCGCCGCGTGCCTTTGCGTTGGCGTATTTGCGAAATCGGCGCGAAATCACTTCCGCCATGCTTGCAAAGTCGTCTGAATGTCCGGATGTAACGGTCGGATTCTTAATTTTGTAATGGCGATAATGCTGCTTAGCCGGAATCCCATCCACGAAAACAACCTGAGACGCGACGGCATCTGAGCCTTGAATGTGTGAAATATCGTAGCCTTCGATGCGGCGCGGCAATTCAGGCAAGTCAAGAATCTCAGCGAGATCCTGCATCGCTTGAGCATTACGATCGGCGAATTTTTGCGTTCGCGCTAACTCAAAGCCAGCGTTGCGCTCGACCATTTCGATTAGTTCCGCTTTGGTTTGGCGCTGAGGAGCCACGATCGTCACTTTCCGTCCTTTTGATTGAGTCAGAAACTCCGCCAGCATCTCACTTTCTGGCAAATCATGCTGCACCAGAATCTCAGCCGGGATCTCGACCGAATCAACGGTTTGATAATGCTCTTCGAGTACCCGTTGCAAAATTGCACCGGGTTCACCGGATTGCGCATCAGCTACAAATCCCAAACGACCGACCAAGCGACCCGCCCGAATTTGGAAAAGCTGAACGCAAGCGTGCTGATCGTCGGCGGCTAAGGCGATCGCATCTCGCGAAATCGTATCATCGGGTAACGCGACTTTCTGATCCGCGCTCAAACTTTTTAAGCCTGCAATCTGATCGCGCAGTCGAGCCGCGTGCTCAAAGTTGAGGTCTTCTGCGGCTTTTTCCATTTGAGCGCTCAACGCTTCTTCTAGCTCTCGCGTCCGACCCTGGAAAATCATCGCCACTTTTTGCACGGTTTTGCGATAATCTTCAGACGTAATCATGGCTTGACACACGCCTGGACATCGCCCAATGTCGTAATTCAGGCATGGACGATCCTTAAATAACGGCTGGGGACGCTGGCGAAGGGGGAAAATTCGCTTGACTAAATGCAGCGTGGTGCGCAGGGTGCGGCTATCCACATACGGGCCATAATATCGATCGCGCTCCTTGCTCATGCGCCGCTTGCGTGTGATAAAAATTCGCGGATACGGCTCCGACCAGGTAATGCAAAGATACGGATATTTCTTATCGTCTTTCAGCAACACGTTAAAGTGCGGCTGATGTTGACGAATCAAATTGGCCTCAAGCGCTAACGCTTCGGCTTCGGTATCGGTCACGATGACTTCGATTTCGACCACCGATCGCATCATCAGCGCGATACGGGGTCGGGTGTCATGCCCGTTAAAGTACGATCGAACCCGCGATCGCAGTCGTTTCGATTTACCAATATAGAGAATCTGATCGCTGCTGTCGCGCATGTAATAGACTCCCGGCTCTTGCGGAATCTCTTGCAAACGAGCTTCTAAGCGATCGGGGTCTTGAATCAAAGCAAGCGTTTTTGTGGAGGCAGTCACAGAAAGCTTTATATTAAAGGGCTGTATTTAAATTTTAAATCAATCTCGCACCAGCGTGGTGCCGATCACCGAACCGTGGTGATTATAGTTTTATGTATCAGTTTAGACTTGTCATTTAAATATTATGAATCTACAAGAGTTTGAAAGCAAAACTCGCGACGGCATAGAACGCGCACTCAATCAGCTACAAACGGCAACGCTGTTACTCTCAGCGCTTGAAATTCAAATTTTAGAGTCAGGTAACACCGTTCAAGATCTCAGCCGGACGATCGAAACTTTTATCGCGAGCAACCAAGACTGAATTGGAATTTAAATTAAACAACATCGTTTTTCCAACCCCTTTGAAAGTCAGATCTCGATCGCGGCTTCAAAGGTTTCAGTATTGGATGAAAGCGGGCACCGGGAATCGAACCCGGATATCCTGCTTGGAAGGCAGGTGTTTTACCACTAAACTATGCCCGCAAAGGTTTTAACCTTGCGTATCTCATCGTAGCATACCTAAGCGCAAGTGTGATGACTTTTTTAAACCGGATCGTTGACCTGTGAAATGCTGCTCACTCAACATCAGCGCGTTAAAACAATTTGAGTGACCCAAAGCGACGCAGGCGCAAAGCCACCGTCTGAATTGGTGTTGACGGTGACTTCCACCTCGATCGGCGATTCTGACAGAATCTGGTTTAGCGTATCTTCTAAATTGACTCTCAGCCTTTCGCGTTGCGCGGGGTCTACTTGCTGAAGTGCCAGACTATCCGGCAAGACTTTGAACCCGCTAACCGTTCCTCGAACACGATCAATTGAAGATTTCTTCGCTGAGGTTGTCGTTTCGTGCTGTACTTCTACTTGAACATCCAAATCAAACCTCTTTTGGCTGCCTAGACCTGAAACTAAATCAATCTTCTTTTGAAACGTTGGTGCGCTGAGCAGCGTTGCCGAGCGCGAATCGTTTTGAGTCTGGGAAGAACGCTTAAACGATGGCGAAACCTGTGCGGTAAAGAGTCCGCCCGTGGGAAGTGGGTTAGGCGAACCCGTCGGAGTCGGAGTCGGATTGTTTGTTGAACCACCTGATGTTGGACTAGAAGGGGTAGAGGGGCCAGACTGTCCATCGCGAGAGGGATTAGGGTCAGGATTCGACGGGGTAGGAGTCGCTGGAGTTGGAGAACGATCTCTCGGAGTTGAACCTCGACTCGAAGCGGGACGTCCAGAAGGCTGATCGATCGGCTGTTGTCCAGGTTGTGTAGCACGGTTGCTTTGAGGCGAGGGTTTTGGGGACGGCGAGCTTTCAGGGTTTGGCGGAGTCGATCGCGGCGTTGGTGAAGCTGTTTTAGGAGTCTCAACGGTTGCTTCGGGGTTGCGCGGAGCGCTAATCGACGGCTGCGCGGTTGATGGCTCAGTCTGAGCCGCTACCTTTGGAAGCTCAGTTTGGGTTGCCGTATTCGAGGGCGTGACTGATTTTGGCATTTTAGCCGCAAGCGCATTCGGATCGATTTCAACAAAATCAAGGGGAATCGGTGCGCCACTCGGCTGTAAAGCTTGAGGCTGTGCAAAATACCATCGCCCTAGCAGCAGCACAATAAGATGCAGAGCCAGCGATCCGCCTAAAACGGAAAGCCACAGCATCGGTGAATCGTGTTGTCGCGATCGCAGCGTTGAAGGTGCCATGCAAGCCTACAAGAGAAACCGTATCTATCCTATCTCTCCGGTTTGCATTGTTGCGCTTTAGTTCCGATTTGGATACGGATCAACGGAAAACGTCAAAACGGTTTCGTCAACGCCTTTGAGCTTGAGCGGGCTTTCTTTGGTGATGTTGTCTTCGTCGATGTAGTCGGCGACTGCCGCAGAAATCAGAATAGCGCCGGGGGCTGCGGCTTCTTGCAGTCGAGCGGCGATGTTCACGCTTGGGCCGATTGCGGTGTAGTCTGATCGTTCTTTTCCGCCAAACATTCCGACGACGGCGGTACCTTGATGAATGCCGCAGCGAAACTGAACGCGATCAATGCCTTGTGATGCCCAGTGGTCATTTAATTCATCGAGCGATCGATACATTTGCCGCGCCGCCGCGATCGCGCGTCGGACTTGCTCGTTGGGCGTTAATTCTTCGGGTGCGCCAAAAATCGCTAAAATTGCATCGCCCATAAACTTATCAACGGTGCCGCCGTTATCAAACACACAGCGCGTCATTGCGGTTAGGTATTCGTTTAGAAGTTCGGCTACTCGGCGCGATCGCAGCGTGTTAGAAAGCTGCGTAAATCCGATGATGTCGCTGAATAAAACGGTGATCATACGCGGTTCAGGACGCAAATCGAGCGCGAGTTCACCTTTTGCAGCACGGTTCACCAGCGTTGGCGGCAAGAATCGCTGCAAAACGGATTTAGTGAGATAGGTATTAAGGCGAGACACACGCTGCTCGTTTTCTTTGAGTGCCAGCAAATTGCGCACTTCGGCAAGCAGTTCTCGATCGTTAAACGGTTTTGCAAGATAGGCATCGGCTCCGCGCTCGACGCCTTCGAGCCGCGTGTCTTCATCGGCTTTAGCCGTTAGGAGAATGATCGGAATCCCTTTAAGCTCGTCTTGTGCTCGAACCATCCGAATCATGTCCAGCCCCGACACGATCGGCATCATCAAGTCAGTAACAATTAGCGAGGGTTGGTGAAGTTTCGCTTGCTCGACGCCTTCCGCGCCGTTGCAAGCCGTCCACACGTGATAGCCTTGCTGACGCAAAATACTGGAAACGTACGATCGTAGATCCGGGTTGTCATCGACGACGAGTACGCTGGCCTGATGCTCATTCCATTCACGAGCTTTATCAGGGTCTGGAATGAGTGCAGGTTTTTGCTCGTCTTGCAGTTCGATTTCGAGGTCGGCAAGCTCAACCGCCGCTCGATTCGATTGCAGTTCAGCTTGAACATTGACAATTTGTGACGCAGGTAGATGAGCCGATCCGGTTTTTAGCTCGATTGTAAACGTTGTTCCTTTGCCGTAAATCGAGTCAACGCTAACGGTTCCGCCGTGCAGTTCAACCAGCTCTTTGACTAGCGCTAAACCTAGTCCGGTTCCTTCGTAGCTGCGGTTTGCCGATCCTTCAGCTTGACGGAATCGCTCGAACAAATGCGGAATTTGATCGGGCTGAATGCCGATTCCGGTATCGCACACTTGCAGGTAGCAGCGATCGTGCTCGTCGCGGAGTGTAACCGTGATTTGCTGACCCGCAGGCGTGAACTTCATAGCGTTCGAGAGCAAGTTATACAGCACTTTATCGAATTTTTCGAGATCCAAATAAACCTCAGAATTCGCGTGCAGTTGTGTGTTAAGCGTTAAACCCTTTTTCTCACAGTACGGACGGAATGCTTCAACGATTTGCGTCACAAATTCGGTGAGATTGCAGACGTGGAACTTCGGCTGCATTCGTCCGGCGTCTAAACGTTGTAGATCCAGAAGTTGATTCACCAATCGCAGCAGACGGCGGGAATTTCTTAGCGCGATCGTCGCTTGCTCATACGTCAATCCTTGCTGAGTGGCGACTGCGCTTTCGAGCGGGCCAACCATTAGCGTAAGCGGCGTGCGAAATTCGTGGGAAATATTTTGGAAAAATTCGGTTTTAGCGCGATCGAGTTGAAGGAGTTTTTCGGCTTGTGCGCGTGTGGTTTGATATAGGCGCGATTGTTGAACCGCGATCGCAGCTTGAGACGCGACCGAGAGCGCAAGCTGAATTTCTGAATGCTGCCAATGGCGCGGCTGGTGATTTTGACGCAGAGAAATGCTGCCGATAATGTTGCCGTCTACGATGAGCGGCACAACAAGCAAAGCGCGGGCAGGCGTGCGAAACTCAGAAGTTTGAAAGGTTGGATGTTCGGTTAAATCGTTGATCACAACGGGCTGCTGCGTGTCGATCAACTGTTTGAGAACGGGATTTTCGTCGATCGATACATTCGACTGCGGCAAAATCGATTCAAGCGGCTTACCGTTTTGCCAGCTTGAGTCGTGCAGTCCCACGCACTGCACATAGTGATCGCCGTCTGCCCACAGCGATAACGCACAGCCATCGGACTGTAACCCTTGTCCGAGCTGCTGCGTAATTGCGGCAAAGATTTCTTGCGGATCAAGGCTTGATCGAATCGCCGTTGTAATCGTGTTAATCAAGGCTTCTCGCTTCGCCAATGCCCGAACTTGCTCGTATGCCTGCGCCTGAGATAAGGCAAGTGCAGCTTGATCGGCAACGGTGCGAATTAAATCGATTTCATCTTCTTGCCAATGGCGCGATCGACCGCATTCGTGCAGGGCTAAAACCGCAATGAGGTTTGTTTGGCAAACAAGCGGTACAACTAAACTAGAGCGAATATCGGCAGCTTGGTAAGTCGTTTGTCTCGATTCAACTCCAACAATCCGATCGTCGCTTGCAACGTCGTGAATTACTTCGACTTGATCGGTTTGCCAAACGGTAGATTCTAAGTTCAGAGATTGAGATTGCGCATATTGAAATCCGGTTTGCAGCTTGCCATCGAGAATCGGGCAGACGATCGCGTTGCTCACCTCAAAGGTTTTGCCAACCGTTTCGACGATCGTTTCAAGAATTTCGGTGTAGGTTAACGCGCTGCGAATCGTGCTTGTTACCGCATTGAGCAGCGATTCGCGCCGTAACGTGCGGCGGAGGTCTTCGGTGCGGGTTTTAAGAACGGTGTGGGTGTCGATCGCGCTTTGAACAACGCCTTTGAGTTCGCCATCGTCCCAGGGTTTTGTGACGTATTTGAAAACTTTGCCAGCGTTGATGGCTTCAACTAAATTCTCGACGTCGGTATAGCCCGTTAAAATGATCCGAATAATATCGGGATATTTGGTCGCAGTGAGGCTTAAAAATTCGGTTCCGCTCATAATCGGCATTCGCTGATCGGAGATGATCACCGCAACATCGCCTTCTCGCTCTAGCACATCGAGCGCGGCAAGTCCGTTTTCTGCCCGCAGCACCTTAAAATCTCGATAAAACGTGCGGTATAGCAGGTCAAGATTGTCGGGTTCATCATCGACGACCAGCAATTTTTGCTTTTTAATGTCACGGGATTTCATGCGCCAGTTGCCAACCTGTAGTTGAGTTTGCCCGAATGCGATTTCGGATGGATAAACGCCTCGCTAAACTGGTTGAGTCCTGGTTTGGTGAGACGTTCATCGATTTGGTTCTCTTTAGTAAAGTTGCCCCAGCGATCGAGGCTTCTAACGTGAAGGCTTAAAATTCGTGTGATCTAGATCGCTTGTACAATGAGATTTCTGTCAAGATGTAGCTGTGCTGTCCAAGATAGCAAGCTCGATCAAAGCTTAAAAAGGACACTGCCTAGAACGCCTGGCAAGGCATATTAGCTTCGCAAGCGCCTTGCAACGCGGTTACACAAAAGGCGGGTAAGAGTGAGTTTCCAGGATTCGTGAGCGCTGTTTGTGTAAGGCGGCTTTAACCATTAACCGTTTCAAGTTAGGCTGTTGTCGATCGAGAACATTCAACTAATGTTCTACAAAACGCTGCGGATAGCGGATGCAAAAAAAAATGAAGACTTGCTACACTAGCAGTATGATAAGTCTGCTAAAATGCGCGGTATTGAAAAGCAACGGTTTAATCACTGTTTTTAAGCGATTTATCTACGTGTTGTTGACCCTTTTACCTTTGTACTAAGCTTATGCGCTGTCCTGCCTGCCACAACATGGAAAACCGAGTTCTTGAATCGCGGTCAGCCGAAAGCGGACAAAGCGTGCGGCGACGGCGAGAATGCCTGAAGTGTAAGGAGCGCTTCACTACTTACGAGCGGATTGAATTTGCGCCTCTGGTAGTGCTGAGTCAAGCGGCGGTAGCATTTGGTGCAACGCAAAGCGTGAATCGGAGTGCATTCGATCGCCAAAAATTACTCCGATCGATCGAGCGCATTTGCGAACGCACAACCGTCAGCGAATCTGATATCGAAACGCTGGTTAGCACTGTCGAAGCGGAACTTCAGCAACGCGCCAACCGAGAGATTTTTAGCCGCGAGATTAGTGAACTTGTTTTGTTGCGACTGCGCTCGATGAGTGAAGCTGCCTCGATTCGCTATGCGTCTGCATATTGTGATTTTGAAAATATTGATGAGTTTTTGGCAACGTTAGATCGAGTTCAGGAAGCATCGCTTAGCGCCCGCACCGATTTGCAGGGTTCTGAAGACATCGCGCAAAGCGAATTTGCAGCAAGCGAGAAGAATTAATTCTGAATGAATTCAGCAAACGTTTGGAGGCAAAAAACTTGCTTCCAAACGTTTGCCTTTTTTAATTGCAAAGAGGTGTTGACGTTCCGCTTCTTGGTGTGGCAAACCGATTCGGTTGTTAATTTACCAGCTTTGCAGGATTGGCAGCGATGGTTGAAAGCGCACGATCGATTGTGGGTTGCCCAATCCGGCAGTCACTTTCATTACTTTGATGCGCAATCAGTCGCACAGGAAGTTATTAAGTTTTGGCAAATACAAAAGTACCTGATCAATGCTTTAATGTCAGAAATTCCAATGCTGGAAATGTAGTTGCGGGTTTGCATTGAATTTAGAGTTGTATTGAACGATGCATTATTGTTAGCGTTGATTGAGCTATGTCTATCACTACTCTAAATTTCGGTCTAATCCCGAAAAACGATTGCTTTTCAGACTCATTTCAAGTCTGCACGTTTCGACGAGGTGAGCGGTTAACGCTTCAAGCAAATTGGGTTTGGCAATTAGAAGCAGGATTTGTACGATCGCTGACTTGGGACGAAGCGGGCACGATCATAACGCTGGGAATTTGGGGTGCAAAAGACATCGTTGGACAAATGTTTTCTCAAATTGATCCGTATCAGATCGAGTGTTTAACAACCGTTCAAGCTCGGCGTATTGCTCCTTCTACAGTGCCGCAGTTTCCAATTTTGCAGCACGTTTACCAGAAAGAAACGTTGCTGACGATCGTGCACAGCAAACAAACCTCGAATCGATTGTTGATGCTGTTGAATTGGTTAGCACAACGCTTTGGACAACGCATCGATCTCAAAGAGATATCTGCCAAAGCAGATCGAGGCTGGCTGATTGAACCTCGTTTAACGCATCAAACAATGGCGGAAATGATTGGAACAACAAGAGTCACGGTAACGCGATTGCTACGCGAATTAGAACTCGACGGAAAGCTCGTTCGACATCGAAAGTCTTTTATTTTGATGAATGACTAAAGGTGCGCCACAAAGATCGATCGCTGCGTGCCTGAAAGTAAATAAAACTTGTTTCAGAATTGCTTTAGTATCATCGTTCATCCGCCCGCAACTGAACTGGATTGCAGGCGGACTAGAAACGCATCGAAGCACTTTAATGTCCGGGTTGACCGAGGTCGATCGCTTTTTTAACTAAATCATCATCCACATTTCCGCTTCCCGTTTCGCCGTGAAGCACTTCTCTTGCCATTTCACGGTAGTCATCCGGGTTGCTGTCGGCTGCGGTGTTGTGCTTGGGTTCTTGGGCTTGCGGAACTTCAAACTCAGGGGCAGTTGCGGCTTCTGCGGCCTTTGCACCTTCTCCGGTTTTGTCGATGCTGCTTTGGCTAAATTCCTTTGAAGCTTCGTAGTCAGCAGAAACGTTTACTTTTTGTGCAGCCTGCTCGCCGCTTGCAATTTCCTCAGCCGCTTGCTTTGCATCATAGCTTTGAGCATTTGTATTAATTTCAGCCATAATAAAGACTCCTATGAAAATATATTGTTACGCGATGTTGGTAAGTTAGCAGAACTAACCTTACAGCAAACCCGCTAAAAGTAAGTTTTCAAGTCTTTCAAACGGTATACGCTGTTGCTAACTCAAACTCGCTCTAATGGAGGGCGACGTGAAACTGTAAAGACTGATACCTCTGGTTTGACGTTATTTAATGCTGGAGAAACAAGAATGTCTCAGTCAGCGAGTCAAAATGTCGATCCTTCCGAGTATCTTGGAGAGCCAATTCAAAAGGCAATTTCTGATTTTAACGGGTTGCAAACCGACGATAAACTAGCGCTGTTGTACTACATTTATAAAAAAATGGGCGATTCGATTACGCCTGCGGCTCCAGCCGCCGCAGAACCCGAACTCGCACCCGTTTTACTGGGAAATTTTTACAATCTTTCTCATCAAGATCAACTTCAAGCGATGCGCGATATTGTAAATCGTACAGATAGTGAATATTCTCGTGATTACGGTGCGCTTAAAGAAAACAATCAATTATTAGTTTGGTACGTATGGGCGGCGGGCATGGGCGATACCGTTGTGGGAATGCCCGAAGGCTATGAGCTAAGCGAGGCAATTAACACTCAGTTGCATCAAATTGAATCGCTTGAGTTTGAACAGCAAATGTCAATGCTGCGCGAACTGGCAAGCCAAATGGGTCACACCGATGTCAAACCGATTCCATCGCAAGCGGAAACCGGAAAAACAGCGAGCTTGTAGAGTGGAAATTCGATCGATTAGAACGCTCAAATCAACGTTCTAATCGATCGAATTCAAGACAAAATCTATTTTCTAGAATCGCTAATCATTCAGACGATCGATTTATAAAAACTATCTAGAGTACATCAGTTTAATAAAACCTTTTTTCTTAAATAACCTTCAAAACATTATTCTTAATAATTTAGTAACGCTACATTAGCAGCAAATCCATCAGAAGAGATAGGAGACTCGAAAAAGCTTTTTCTAAAGTGAGATTAATCCGCTTGTCGCGCTAATCAAACTTCAAGAACTTAACTTCCGCAAGTAACTGATGCAAAAGCTTTTAGAAGCCTTTGCAGAAGCGGTTCTTTAGCGAATTCTTCAACCTTAACCTAGTTATAAATGATGAGGGTTGTTAAATGACATTCAGACTTCAAGCTGCTGCTTTAACGGCGATCGGTGTTTTAGCAATCACGGGTTGTGCAGCTATGGCTCAACAAGACCGCTCGAATTCGACTCAATCACAGACGGTCGCTCCGGATCAATCTTATCCACGCGGCAACGGCAAGTTGAACAGCGGCGATCGTACCTTTCTAACCAAATCAGGACAAGACAGCCAGCTAGAATTTGCAACGTCTCAACTCGCAATTCAAAAAGCTCAAAGTCCGCAGGTTGTACAATACGCACTGCGGCTTTTGAATGACCATGCTGACTATAACCGTCAGTTAACGTTATTAGCCCGCAAGAAAGGAATTACAGTTCCGGTAACGCTCGATTCGCAACAACAATCAAAGCTGAATCAACTGAATCGATTGCAAGGCAAAGCGTTTGATCAAGAATACATTCGCGAGAATATTCAAGCGAATAGTGACGACGTAAACGACTTACAACGACAGATTAAGTCGGCGCAGGATCAAGATGTGAAAGCGTTCGCGAGTCAAGCGTTACCGACCCAGCAAGAACACAAACAATTAGCGATCGCGCTTAACAGTAACCAAACCCGCCAAACAAACCGATAGCGATACCCTTTTAGGAAGTCGCAAGCCGTTTAAGCCTCAGCCGCACAAAAGCAAAGGTTGAGCATCGTTGCTGCATTCGATAGTGTTCGCTCGAAGTTCTTAACCAAAATTTTGCAGAAGCTGGATAATGTTGCTTATCACCCGCCGCTAAAAATCTCTGCTTTACAACCGCTCAATTCTCAACGATCGGTGTGCATGGGCATTGTTGTGTTTTTTTGGTCTCAACCTCTGCTAGGCAAATCGCTTGTACCACAGGCACCCATTTACTTGAGCGGAAGAAACACGTCGATTATTGCCGCGTGCTCAGGCACATCCGGGAAAAACTGGACTCTCTGTAAAAACAGTGGAAAGTCTCGCGGTTCTTCTCCACTCAACGGAAGCCAGTCCGAGTAAAGACGGGTAATGCTTTCGCTAAGGTTTGCGTCGTCACCGATGTATCGCAAAACAGCGCATCGACCACCGGAAATCGTTTTTTCGACAACCCCAAACGAGTTGTCAGCCACACTGCGCTCTGTTGATGCACAGATGTCCAAACGAAAACTTTCAGGCGGGGTTTCGGATAGATTGTCATAGAGAATGTTAAAAGTATCACTAATCTGGGGCGGCAGATCGTTCTGCTTTCGCCATTCGATAAACTTGCGGACTGAATTTCCGATCAGATTTGGATCGCCTCGATGCTCAAGAGCCGCAACTTTGGTTTCTTGAAACAAGATTACCTTGACTTGATCAGGCGGGTTGTCTGGTTTCATATGAACAATCCTTAAGTCCCTCAAGGGTTGGTAAATTAAGTGCCAAAGGTTCCACTGCGGGCACTTTCTGAATTCGGAAGGCGTTTGCCCAATGATTTTCTTGAATGCACGAGAAAACGATTCATGGTTTTCGTACCCACTTGCCAGCGCAATATCAACGATCGACATCTGATTGCGAAACGCAAGTTGATAAGAAGCACTTTTTAAGCGAGTGAGTTGAACGTATTTGTAGACGCTAATGCCCAAAAGTTCAGAAAACTGTCTGTGAAAATGATACTTCGAGAATGCAGCAACAGCGCTGAGGCGATCGATTGTCAGGTCGTCTTCTAGATGGGAATCAATGTACTCAAGCACCCTACGGAATCTAGAGCGATAAATATCAATGGCAGATTGATTCAATGAAGTATCCTCTTCGGCTGTTAATAGCCTACTTCCTTGAAATCTGTGAAGCTCGACAGAACTTGCTCAGTCTATCAACGATGCTTGGTTTGAATAACAATTCATTAAACTGAATGTAGCACCTATAATGATTCCTCTTGGGTGGCAAAAAGCCAGTTGAGGACGCTTTACTCCTGAATTTTCTAAAACGCCCCATGATTGCTGAACTCACAAATCTGCTCTCAGCCCTCGATATTGCCGCCGATTGGATCGGGCTGCGGGCAACTCGGGAAACATCTACGATGCGATCGATTCGCGATCGCATTCCTCAAACCAACGGTTCGACCCTGACGCAAGGCATCATGGTTGAGGTGTTGGTCAACGGTCAGATCGGCTATGCCGCAACGAATTTGATCACGCCCGAAAGTGTACGATCGACCGCCGAAATTGCTCGTCGTCAAGCGATCGCAGCGTCTGAGTGGAACATTCACAAAACGCCGCTATCGGCTCGTCCGAAAGTAGTCGGTCAGTATGTGTCACCGATGCAAAAGCCGTTTGAAGCGATGAGTCCGGGTGAAATTAATGAAATTCTCACAAAAATTACTCACACGCTGAAAGTGTCTGACAAAATTGTGCAAACCAGCGCAATGGCCATCACGACAGAAACCGAAACTTGGTTTGTTAGCACAAACGGCTCGGAGGTGTATCAGAAATTTTTGCTGATCGGAACCGATTATGCAGCGACGGCTCAAGACGGGGCGATTATCCAGCGTCGCACGGATAATGGCTGGCTGGGTCGCTGTTATCAGGGTGGATTTGAGTATTTGATGACGCCGGATCTCTGGACGCGAGTTGAGCAGATCGGAGCGCAGGCAATCGAACTGCTCACGGCCGAAGAATGCCCGACCGAAACGACAACGCTCGTTTTGGCACCGGATCAAATGCTGCTGCAAATTCACGAAAGCGTCGGGCATCCGCTTGAACTCGATCGCATTTTGGGCGACGAGCGCAACTACGCAGGCGGCAGCTTTGTGAAAATCGAGGATTTTGGCAAGCTGATATATGGATCGCCGTTGATGAATATCACGTTTGATCCCACTGTGTCCGGAGAGTATGCAAGCTACAAGTTTGATGATACAGGTGCGCCTGCAACGCGAGAATTTTTAATCAAAGAAGGCGTGTTGCAGCGTGGCGTGGGGAGTTTAGAAAGTCAAGCTCGATCAAGCGTAGCAGGCGTGGCGTCAGCGCGAGCGGAATCGTGGAATCGTCCGCCGATCGATCGCATGGCAAATCTCAACCTTGAAGCAGGCGATCAATCTTTTGATCAACTAATTGCCCAAATCGATCGCGGCGTTTACATGGAATCAAATCGATCGTGGTCGATCGACGATCAGCGTCATAAATTCCAGTTCAGTTGCGAATACGGCAAGCTAATCGAGAACGGCAAATTAACAAAAACGCTGCGCAATCCCAGCTATCGCAGCATTACGCCGCAGTTTTGGAATAGCTTAGTTGCAGTGGGAAACCAATCAACGTGGCAAATGTACGGAACGCCAATGTGCGGCAAAGGTGAACCAAATCAAGCGATTCGCGTCGGGCACGGATCGCCGATCGCAGTTTTTTCTAATATCGAAGTGTTCGGGGGTGACGCATGAGCAGATCGTTAGAAACGAGTTTCAATCAACTGGTCGATTACCTCCGCGCTCAGTTGAAATCTGACGAATTCTTCACGCTAACGCTCAATAGTGAGCAAAGCCAGTTCACGCGCTTTAACCAGGCGAAAGTGCGGCAAACGGGAATGGTGAGCGATGGCAGCGTGCGGTTGACGCTGATTTGCCACGATCGCAGTAGTTTTCGAGAGTTTCCTTTTACTGGACATGAATCGCTCGATCGACCCAGTGCTCAAAGCGCGATTCAGTCATTGCGTGCAGAAGTGCCGCAACTGCCCAAAAACCCCTACATTGTGTTGCCGTCGGGGAATCAAACCAGTCGCGAAAGTCATGCAGGTCAATTGCTTGATCCCGATGCGGTCGTTTCAACCGTTCTTCCGAGCGTAGCTGATCTCGATTTTGCTGGCATTTACGCGGCGGGAACCGTGATTCGCGGCTATGCGGACTCGATCGGGCAAAAGCACTGGTTTGCCACCGATTCGTATTCGCTCGATTATTCGCTGTTTACCGACGACAATCAAGCCGTAAAAGGAACGTTTGCCGGATCGCATTGGAATCAAGCCGCTTATGTGGCTCAAATCGAAGCGTCTCGCGTTCAGCTAGCGCAAATGGCGCAGCCTGCAAAATCGATTCCGCGTGGACAGTATCGCACGTATTTTGCGCCTGCTGCGGTTGCGGAATTGATGTCGATGCTGTCTTGGGGCGGCGTGAGCGAGGCGTCGTACCGTCAAGGCGGAAGCTGTTTTGCAGCGATGCGGCGCGGTGAAAAAACGCTGTCTCCAAAGTTCTCTTTAAACGAGAATTTCAAGCCTGGATTAGTACCGAGATTTAACGAATTCGGTGAAGTTGCCCCGTTAGAATTGTCGCTAATTCAATCCGGTGAGCTGAAAAATCTACTCGTTTCGTCGAAAACGGCAAAAGAGTATGGATTAACGGCAAACGGCGCAGATCAAAGCGAGGGATTAAGATCCCCGGAGATTTTAACCGGAGCTTTGACGCGCGATCGTATCCTATCTCAACTCGATACGGGCTTATACCTCTCGAATCTGCACTACTTAAACTGGAGCGATCGTCCTACAGGTCGGATTACCGGAATGACCCGCTATGCCTGCTTCTGGGTGCAAAACGGGGAAATTGTCGCCCCGATCGAGAATCTGCGATTCGATGATAGCTTGTATCGATTTTGGGGTGAAAACCTGATTGATTTAACCGACTTTCAAGAATTCATTCCCGATGTCGGAACCTATAGCAATCGTAATCTTGGCGGCGTTTGGGCACCGGGAATGATTGCAGAGCAGTTTACCTACACGCTTTAGAAAACCTCGATCGTAGAAAGCGCTTGGATCAAATCGGGAACCGCAGTCGCCGTCCAAAATCCTTCTGCACATCTTCCCGTGCGTAAAATGAATCGCAAGCTAAACGCACGGGGAAATCCTTCGGCTTCAAGCCAAATCGCATCGGTTTCGACTTCACAAGCGATTGTTTCTTCGTCCATTAATTCTTCGCTGATTTGCGCGATCGTGCGGCTAAGCTGCTCGGCTAAACGTCGAAGTTCTCGAAACTCAAATTCGGTTAGCTCGATCGCCCAATCTTCATCGCCGACTAGCCCTTTAAATTCAAGAGCATCCGCATTCCAGCCTACGCGCCAACCCGCGCCGGATTTAAGATATCGAGCCATTATGACGGGCTGGTAAACACATTCACTAACGCTTGAACCAACGCATCACGCTGTTTGCGGTTAAGTTTTTGAATAATCGCTCGATCGCGCTCAAACGGATTTTGACGCAGATTAGAAGCACCCGGATAAGTCGTTGCCTCGATCGGCTCATTGATTCCGAGATAATCTGCCAGCGTAAACTTCCAGTCGAGGCGGTAATTCATCGGTCGCCCTTTCGTGTAGTAGTGATACCGGATCAATCGACTCACAAGCGTATTGTTTGAATCGACTTTACCCGTTTCGCGGTTTACATACTGATCTTCACGCGGCAAATCGGGCACTTGCTGATAAACTTTTTGCCAAGCTTCCTCGATTCTGAAGCGGCGAATCGGGGTAGACGTGGGTTGAGATGAGTTTGATGGAGCTTCTTGCGCGGTTGCTGTCGTCGCAATAAAGCAAAGCACGATCGCGCCTAATACCCACACCAAAATTCGCTGTCGTCGCTTGAGCATGTGTCGTTGCCGAGAGAGTTCGTTTCGTTGACGCAGAGAGCGCAAAATCGTTTCTGCGCTCCCGGTCTTTTATTCTCCGATGATTTCGGGCTGTGTGAGTTCGTCAGACATTTCGATAATCGCTCGCATGACGGGCTTCATCATTGGATCATCACCACTGTCAAAGTCCTCAAAGCGGCGGCGTTTCGCACGATTGGCAACTTGAACCGTGATTCGATAGCGATTCGACGCAGCCCCGATCAACTCATCGGCACGACGCATTAACTGAATCGTGTCAAAGGCGGGGCGTTTGTGTAAAGAACCAGATTTTGCCATAAGGTGCAACCTAGAAGAACGATATTTTTTGCGGAAAACACTGACAAGGGGTGACAGTTCTGCAAAGCTTGTGTAAAGTTTTGAGAATGCCTGATGAAGATGGTAGAGTTTCGATCGACCTCACATCTATTATTAGCGCAGTCTTACCATAATCGCCTAGTTTGTTGTAATCGCACGGTTTTTCATGCAAACGCTTGATTCTCGAATCGCACAGTCAACTCTTCCCTCCCAAGCCTCACTCAGAATTTTGGCCCTGGGTGATAGTTTAGTATACGGCTTTGGTGATCCAATTGGCGGCGGATGGGTTGAGCGCTTGCGGCGAAGTTGGATGACACCGGGAAGCACAAACCACGCGATGTATAATCTGGGCGTGCGCGGCGATGGGGTGCGGCAAGTGTCTCGCCGTTTAGAAGACGAGTTTCGCAATCGCGGAGAATTGCGCAATCGCGTTCCGGATTTAATCATTTTGTCGGTTGGCGTGAATGATTCCCCCCGCTTGGGACGGCTTGACGGTAAGAATTACACCCCGTTTGAAGCGTTTGAAACGGAAATGGCAGATTTGCTCGATCGCTCTCGCCGCTTGTGTCCGGTGCTGTTTGTCGGCATGGTTCCTGTGAATGAAGCCAAAATGCCGTTTCTTGATTGCTTGCACTATAACCACGCTGATCAGCGTCGGTATAATGCTGCCGTTCGTGCCGCTTGCCAAGCTAGACAAATTCCTCACCTCGATTTGTTTGAGCTATGGATGTCACGCGGCGTTGATTGGTGCAGTTCGCAGCTTACCGAGGATGGGTTACACCCCAATGTGAGCGGCTATCAAACGCTGCTGCAAGATATTTTGGCGTGGGATGCGTTTCGGTTTTGGATCGATGAAACCGTTTAATATCCAGTTTGAACGATGACGATTTTAGTGGTAGCCACCGGGAATCCGGGCAAAGTCCGCGAGATTGAGCCTTATTTATCTGGCTTAGATTGGGAATTGCAGCTTAAGCCACCGGATCTAGAAGTCGAAGAAACGGGAACAACCTTTCGCGAAAATGCCATTCTCAAAGCGTCGCAGGTGGCGTTGGCAACCGGACACTGGTCGATCGCGGATGATTCTGGTTTAGAAATCAACGCCCTTAACGGCGCACCGGGAATTTATTCGGCTCGATACGCGCCTACGGTTGCCGAATGCAATGAGCGAGTATTGCGGGAGTTAGGCGATCTCGAAGAGAAATCTGCTTTGGCAGATCGCCGTGCTCGATTTGTGTGTGCGATCGCGCTGGCTCGACCAGATGGAACGATCGCGCTGTGTACTGAAGGCATTTGTCCGGGTGAAATTCTCAAAGCACCCCGTGGAGAAGGTGGATTTGGCTATGATCCACTTTTTTGGGTGCCTGAAACAGGCTTATCGTTTGCGGAAATGCCGCACGAAATGAAGCAGGAAATCAGTCACCGGGGACGGGCATTTCAAGCCTTACTGCCTCAATTGAAAGCATTAAAGGTTTAACGACTGATTCACGACTAAACTTTATCTTGTGAAATCATTCCGACAATGCCTTTTACAGCACGAATGTAATCATCGGGAGCTAATAAAATTTGTAGTCCACGCAGTCCAGCAGAAATCGAAACGACATCATAAAGCTGAATCAATTCGTCAACGTAAACTGGATAGTCTTTTTTACAAGCCAATGCAGTTACACCACCCCGAATGTATCCTGTAAGCGGTTGAACTTCTTTGAGCGGAACCGTTTCTACTTTGCGATTATTAGAAAGCTGAGCCAATGCTTTGAGATCAAGCTGTGCATCTCCGGGAATGACTGCAAGACAAATACCCTGCTTATCGCCGCGCACGACTAACGTTTTAAACACTTGTTCGGGCGGCAATCCAATTTTTTGCGCCACCGATTCCGCCGCTAAATCGTCCGGGTCAACGTTGTATTCTCGGAGTTCGTAGGCAATATCAAGATTGTCTAAGATGCGCACGGCATTCGTTTTCATAGCGCTTGAAGCGTTGGCATATACGGTAAATCAGTAACTCCAGGATCATAACCGAGTTGACTCAGCAGCGTTGTGAGCTGTCCGCGATGATGCGTTTGATGATTGAAAAAATGAGTTACGAGCAGCCAAGCAGGTTTTGTGGAAGATTTGACCGGATTAGAAATACTTGTCCAAGTGAACGGTGCATCGAGCCACTGGGGAGACAACTGTTGCGCCCATGCAAGAATTTGACGATCGACCTCCTTACGCTTCTGCTTTAGCTCGTCAAAATTTTCGTAGAGTGCTCGATCGAGCTTGGTTACAAACGGTTGATTGGTAAACCGTCCCATCCAAACTAAATCACCAATCAAAATGTGATTTAGCGTTCCATGAATCGATTTGAAAAACGCACCTAAATCTTCTTTGCGCTTTGCATCTGGAATTTCAGCACAAATCGCATAAAGGTTCTGATTCATCCACTCATTGTAATTTGCCATCGTTTTGTAGTAGCTGGAATAATTCATCGTGAAATTCTCTGTGAAATGGTTTCACGTCTACAGAAATGAATCGATGATAACATAATCGCTAATACAAACAGCATCATTACCGATAGCAGTTCAGCAAACAAAATTGTTGACGCAAAGATTGTAATAAACGGTTGCGGTAATTGTAGTTAACCGATTTTTGCAACGCCACCGATTTCTGAACTACGATACTTGATAAAGAAAGCTAGAAACATACTTATCACACTGACATAGAAAAACCCGAACTATGCAGAAGGCGTATTGAATTGAGCATGAAATTCTAAGTTTAAACACATGAGCGAAATGGCAATTGGTAACAATATTACCAATGCATAGAAGATTGCTTTCCAGCTTCCTGACGCTTTCGATAATCGCACACCTTCAGCACAGCTTAATGCAGCACTGACAACCGCGAACGGCAATTCAATATCCGCAGAATGAAGAACGCCACCAACAATGTAAATCGAATAGGTACAGTTGTGATTTTAGAAACGATTATGCTCGCAATTTCATCAAATCGTAATGACCACAGTCAGGTTCAGGCGATGAATATGAGAATAAAGATAATTACCGAAAGTGAAACGGCACAATCATTAACGGAATTAACACAAACGACAACGCAATCCAAACGTTTACGATCGGTTGAGGAAATGGCGCATTTTCATCAAGGAGTGCATTGATGCGCTCGGTTAATCGATCGTTCTCGATCGCTTGCCCAAACGCCGCCGCCCAGGGTTCCGCTTCAACCTGCGCCGCCTGAATCACCGACAGCAGGGCTTCTGCAAGCAGCAATCGATTGCACAAGCTTCCTTCGGAGTCAACGTGCACTGCCCAGCGATCGGCTCGCAGTTCTCGCAGCATAATCAATTCTTGCCACATCGCTTCGGTATTCGGTAGCCAATGCGTTAATCGTCGCAGCCAGCCGAGCCAGAAAAACCAAAACGTATCGCGATAATATTGATGCGCCTGTTCGTGCGTGATGGCAACTGCTAAATGTTCAGCGTCGAGCGTATCGAGCAAGCCTTGACTGATCACAAGTTCAGGATTCCAAAATCCAATTTGAGCAATAAACGGCGTCGAGGTTTGAAGCAAGCGAGCTGGGTTTGATTGAACGTCACACAACGGTAAGTCGTGCACTCGACGAATCGATCGCCCAGCGTCGATCGCCAACTTCACCAGTGCGACGATCGCGCCGATTAAAAAGCCAACTGCGATCGCGTAAATTCCCCAGCCTTCCCACCAGCGCACCATCTGCCCGCGTGGCCCCATCCAAAGCAGCGCGATCGTGCTTGTAATGAGCAGCAACGGCGAAAACAAGAACGCACCTAAGGTCGTTTGCCAGCGTGTATTCCAATCAGCATTCAAGCCGCGCCAGCTTAACCGAATCGCGATCGCGCACATCACAGCCATCAAAACCAAGAGTAAATGCATTATTGCTCCTCCCGTGCTTGGCGAATCGCTTTGAGGCGTTGCGCGATCGCGTCAAGCTGATCACAGCTTGCTTGATCTAAATTGTCCGCAAACGCTGCAACCACATCGGGATTGCTAATGGCAAGAAACTGATTAAGCTGCTCATACGCTTGAATCGCTCGTGCTTCAGATTGCGAAACCACCGCTTGCCAGGTAAACGATCGCGCCTTTTTGCTACAGCTTATCCAGCCTTTTTTGGTTAATCGATTCAATACGGTGGTAACAGACGTATAAGCGAGTTCCCGATCGGGATCAGACAAAATGCGATCGTGGACATCCTTAACAGTGACGGTGCCAAGTTCCCACACAATACGAAGAATCTCAGCCTCTAAAGGGCCAAGCGACAGTTGTTTCGGTCGGTATTCTGGAAGCGGAGCCATAAAGTTAAAAATCTTCGGGTGGTAGCAAAGGAATAAGCAAGCTTAACAGCGTAGGCAGTTCGTCTTAAACAACGTCCCAAATCACATTCAATTGTACTTCGTCATAGTCATGGAGAATAATGTCTCGTAGTCCTGCCATTTTTCGCCAGGGAATCGCTGAATGCTGCTCGCGGAAAGTGAACGATACCCGCTTAGCTGCCTCGCCCAAAATTGCAAGGCGATGAAGAATTGCTGCTTGTTTTTCATCGTCTTGCTCAAACCGTTCACGAGTTAATCCTTGTGCATACCGAAGAATTTGTTGAACCGCCAGAAACATATCAATGATTGACGCCCCATCTCTATCCGGCAACATAAATTACCTCAGCCGAACTCAAGATGTGTTTACGTCGCAACCAGTTTTGACTGCGTTCGATCGACGATTTAACAATAAAATCAACTTTTCGCCCAAACAAGTCTTCGATTTCATCTTTCATTTGAATCATTTCACCCAAGCCGCATCGCGCCGTCGCGGAAAACGTCACCAATACATCAATATCGCTATCCGCACGAAAATCATCGCGCAATACTGACCCAAACAACGCAAACTCCACAATATTCCAACGTTGACAAAACGCTTCAATTGCCAATCGTGGGACGCCTAGACGTTGTTCTAATCTTGGTTGTAGTTCGATCGCCATACAACAGATTCATCCTGAATTCGTAATATTTGTTTAACCTTCGACAACGTGTCTTTTGACGAAGAGGAACAACCAGCGACAGCATTAGAAAGGTGATAAAACTCACCTTGATGTTAAAACACAGACGGTAATGAAAACCATGATTCGCTGGATAAGAGCACTTTTAACGACGATCGTAGTGTCGATCGCGCTACTGACCACTTTTTCCAATCAATCGGCTTTTGCGGCGGATGTCGCGACCGGAGCAAAAGTGTTTGGCGCAAACTGTGCTGCTTGTCACGCAGGCGGCGGAAACGCGATCAATGGAGCAAAAACGTTGAAACAAGATGCTTTGACCGCTAACGGCAAAGATACCGTTGACTCGATCGTCGCCCAAGTCGTTAACGGCAAAAACGCGATGCCATCGTTTAAAAGCCGTTTAAGTCAAGACCAAATTGAATCGGTGGCAATGTACGTGCTGGAAAAAGCTGAGAAAGGCTGGAAGTAAGCAGTTCGTGAGAAAAGTCTCCAGCCA
Source organism: uncultured bacterium (assembly GCA_964250455.1). Classification (GTDB taxonomy): domain Bacteria; phylum Cyanobacteriota; class Cyanobacteriia; order Leptolyngbyales; family Leptolyngbyaceae; genus CAXUFL01. The sequence goes on along the minus strand of CAXUFL010000002.1, from coordinate 10,530 downwards.
TCCACACGGTGAAGATCGTGGCATGAGTTAAGATCCGTGGAAGGTGAGAAACGGACGATTTCATGATTCATAAGGCAGCTTTTCAATGGATTCGGCAACGCCCCTGGTTACTGACGCCATTTTTAGCGTTAATTCCGCTTGCAGGCGTTTACTTAAATCAGCGCTATTCTTCGCAAGCGCAAAACGTCCCCAGCACGCCTGCCGCTTCACCCGTTGCGATGCCTTCTCCGTTACCGACTCCCCCATCGTTTGTTCGATCGACTCAATCCCCAACCGCCAAACCTAGCCCGACTCCGGTTGACCCAAAAAAATACACCAAAGAGCAAGCGGCAATCAACGAGAAATCAAAAGCGGCATTTGCGGCGGCGGGAACCGTAGATTCGTTGATTGAAATGCAAGTGGCGATCGTCATGGGTGCCAATTCGATCCAAATTGGCGGGTCACAAGGCGCGACGATTTTGGATCAAAACGGTCGATCGCTCTCCACGCTAGGAACTGGAAACGGCTACACGCTTCAAGCAATCGGCAACGGATTCACGCTGAATGCTCAATCCCTGCCCGGAAGCATTATGATTCAACCAAATGCAGGCGGCGTGCTGTACGTAGGTGATAAACCTTATCGTGGACGGTTTTTTGTTGCTGCGCAAAATGGGCGGCTTTGGGTGGTGAACTATATTGATTTACGGCATTACCTTTACAGTGTGGTTGCCAGCGAAGTGTCGCCAAGCTGGAACCCAGAAGCGTTAAAAGCTCAAGCGGTTGCCGCTCGCAGCTATGCGATGACGTATTATTTTCGTCGAGCGAACCCGCTTTATCATATGGGGTCTGACGAGTATTTCCAGGTGTATAGCGGCATGGGGCGCGAAGACGATCGATCCAATAAAGCCGTTGATGCGACCGCAGGCGAGTTTGTCAGCTACCGAGGCGGAATTGTAGAATCGCTGTATGCCGCCTCCGATGATATTGTTGCCGATGCGTTTCGCGGTAGAGGCATGAGTCAGCTTGGTGCCCTGAATCTCGCGGAACACGGATACAACTACCGTCAAATTTTAGCGGCTTATTATCCAAAGACTGGATTGGCTCGTATTGAGCAGGATCATGAGTGAGTCGATATGAATTCGGATTTATTGCCTAAAACGCGGGTGCGAGTGATATTAGCTGTGCGCGTTGCCGCTCGTCACTTGCGAAGCTAATTTTAATCGCACCCGCGTCTGGGGTAGCGACCCGCCCATCATCAAGGCACGTTTAAGCGGTTTGTGATTCTGCGACATTAAGTCAAGAAACCGATCGATCTTCATCAGGTTGCCGCCCGATTTTTGCCGTGACTTGATCAATAAACTCCGTTACCGCCTGAGCCAGTTTTTCCGGTAAATTGTTGCGCGACCATTGATACACGTAAACTAGCGTTGCTAAATCCGCTTGTCGATTCGTAAAAATCTCTTTTTGCAAATCGCTGAGTCGATCGAGCGCTCGATCTTTCAAGCTGCTCGGAGCTTCGGCAATAATTTGATTCCAAAGCCGATCGAAGTTTTGCCGAAGCGATCGTAAATCTTGTTCGGGTGCTCGAACTTCACGCATATTTGGCGAAACTAAAGCATCTCGTCCCGCGTCACTTCTCAAGGAAACGACTTGTAAATGAGAATTATATTTGAGCGATTTGCGAATTTGGTTTAATAATTCTTGGACATCTTCGTTATCGGGATCGATCGTTAACGCTTCTTCAAGCTGCTCGATCGCGTCGTCGTATTCGCCGATATCGCGCAGTTCTTCGCCGTAATCGTGCAGCGTTTTCACATAAGAATCTCGCACTCGCACCGGATCGACTAAATAAGCGCGTTTGTAGTGCTTGATCGCTTGGGGAAACTGCCGCAGTTCCGCTAAACAATCTGCAAGCTCAAACAAAGCGGCAAAATGATTCGGGTTTAAGCTGAGTGCTCGATTCAATCGGCTCACAATGCTCAGAGTCGCACCAAAGGCGCGTGCCGATCGTGCAGCTTGATACAGCGCCTGCGCTTCGGGGTTGAGTTTTTCAAGTTCATCGATTTCGCGCCGAATCGGATGGCGCTGCAAAAGCCAGCGTCGAACCAGTTCGATTGTGACTCGATACGTAGAAACCGTAGGCGGGAGTGACGTGCGGCTTTGACCCGATCGAGTGCCACTCGATCGCAAAAATTTCCAATCTACAAGGTTCAAAACGCTATCTAATATGGCATCCGTTAGCACGACGCCACATTCGCGCAATAGTTCAAGCGGTTCTGATTCATTAAAGTCAAGCGTTGCTGCTTCAGGAAATTGAATTTGTCTAGCGCGTGGCACTTCTGCCGCCGCCGCAAACACAACTCGCTCGGGTAATGGAATCCCTGTCCAAAACCAACCTAATCCGCCTTCACCGAGTTCGATCGCTCGGTCCACAATCAGCTTGACATCCGATCGGGTTACTTGCCACCGTTGCTCGGTGCGAGCTTGAGCAAACAGCGTTGAGCAAATCAGTTGAGTGAAATAGGGATGCCCAGCAGAAAGTTCTAAAATTGCGTCGATCGCATCTAGCTCATACGTCAACATCTCTTTTGCAGGAACCGTGATTAACGCTTCAGCGCTGCGTCGATCGAGCAGTCCCACTTCCTGATTTGGCGCTTCACGAAATAGCGTCAGCATGGCTGGTAAATCGTGCAGTTGCCGCCCCACCACGGGGATCATGTACAAATTTGGAAATTCATACACGCCTGACTGCAAAAATGGAAACAAATGTCCGGCTGCGTCTTCAACTCCAAAGTTGTACAGCGCATCAAACTCATCGAGCAGCAAAACAATATTCTGTGTTTGAAGAACTTGCCGCAGCGCAGGCAGAAACTGATCGATAAAAAGCCTGGGATTTCGTTGAAACGCTCGGCTAGTCGGTACTTCTAACTGAGTGTGCAAGTTAAAATGCCCGATCGTATCGCGTGACATTTCGTGCAGCACTTCGCCGATCGGTTTTTGACTTGCGCCTTCGAGCGATAACGGCACAAACGCGAAATTTGGCAGCTTTACAGAATGCGGAATTTGCGCCAGCACAGACGATTTGCCGATTCTGCGCTGTCCGTGCAGCAAAATCACTTGAGCACCTTGCTGCAAATTGTCTGAAATAAATTCAAACAATCGATCGCGCCCGAAAAATAATTCCGGTTCTTGAATGGGACGCCCGATAATGTAGGGATTTTTTCGCTCGATCAAGTCAATCATAAAGAGCCGTTACGCTATTGGTCAGACTATCCCTGAATTAATCCCGTCGGTAGGGCTGCCGACAGTTTGCCAAGCCAAGTTAAAATCGGGGGGACTTCTTCTTTATGCTGCCACAGCCAGCGAATTGCTTTTGTAACATTCTCCGCTTGCCGATGGCTCATCAAGTTGAGAAACACGCGCTGACGGTTTGAAAGCGCTTCTTCGTCGCTATTTTCGATTTCTTTGATCACCCACCACTCCATCAGCGAAGAAGCAAAGCGATAATGCCTTTTTCCGTTGTGGGTATGGTAAATGACGACTCCACGCTCGTCTAGATCAATTAATTCTCGCTCTTTCTGACTGAAAATAATATTAATATCGCCTAAATCGTAATGTTTGTTAAGTAGCCGCCCGTTGAGATGGGTTAAAGCCAACAGCATCAACAGCGTTTGTTCGATTTCGTTTGAGAAGTTCCAAATGTCTTGGAAATAATGCTCAGCCGCACGCTGAAAATCCCGCGCAAAGGCGTCAACGTCGGGCGTGCGATCGGCTCTTAATTCCCGAAACAGCAAATATCCCGCCGTTTGCAGCAGCGCTGGATTGCCATCGGCTACATCACGAATGCCTTCTCTAAGAGCAGGCGTCATCGGCAAACCGCCCAGCAATGCTGCCGCTTCGGTTTCAGTAAACGGTTTGAGCGGTTGAAATAAGTAATGGTTATACCAGGGCGATCCGTCGAGCGGTAAATCTTTGGTTTCGTTAAGTCGTCGCATCGAGGCAACCACCATCGAAAGATACTGTCGCTCTTTAGCGTGCGAAGCGAGGTTACGGCAGTCGCTAAGGAAAACGGCGATATCTTGCTCGGTGTAATTCTCATGGGTGCGTAGAGCTTTATCGTAGTCGTCGATCAGCAATACGAGAAATTTATCTTTTTTACCGATCGATCTCAAAACCGCTCTTAAGCAGTCTTTGGTGGTTTCGCCGCGATCGATTAACTCGATGACTTCTGCTTGAATATCGGGATCGTTGCCTAGCTGGTCTTTCAGCACCAAAAAGACTTCCCGCCAGAAATTCTGGCCGGTAAACGGCGTAACGTTCAGACAGCTTAGTAAAACCGTAATCGCTCGCGAAGGATCGTAGCCTCGAAATCGCCATGCTTGCGGCGATGCCAGCGTTTCGAGAAACGATGACTTTCCCATTCCCGATCCGCCCCAAATCGCCAAATTACTGCGGCTCAGAATTTGATCAAATGCGGTCGCGATTTCGCTGCTTCGTCCGATGAAATACGTGGGAGAAGCGGGTTTCCCGACGACGTAAGGATTTTGCAGAAAAGGCGGATTTTCAGTCATGGGCTATCAATACAATCAGGGGGTCACCCTTGATCGTAGCCGCGATAACTCAGTACGTCCAAGTCCTTTAGGCTTAGTGTTTGCCGTTTCCAACTTCAACGGTTTCTCGAACAAGCGGCGGGATGCCTGCTAAATCTAGAATTTGCGGAATCAAATCTTCGCGCTTCACCGCAAACACATGAACGCCTTGACACAGATCTTTAGCGAGTTTGACTTGTTCGGCTGCGATTTGTACGCCTTCAGCTAACGGGTCTGGAGCGGCTTCGAGTCGATCGATAATATGATCTGGAATGTTCACGCCCGGAACCGCCCGATTAATAAATCGCGCATTCTTGGCCGACTTCAGCAGAAAAATTCCCGCCAGAATCGGCTTTTTGCAATCGCCTGCAATTTGCGTCATGAATTTTTCTAAGCGATCGAAGTCGGTGATTAACTGACTTTGAAAAAATTGCGCTCCCGCTTCTAGTTTGCGCTCAAATCGTCGCTGCAAGCCTGACCAACTTCCGCATTGGGGATCGATCGCGGCTCCGACAAACATATCCGTTTCACCATCGGTCAGTCTTTGCTCGTTCCAATCGAGTCCAGCGTTCAGTTTGGTGATCATTTGCAGCAGTCGAACCGATTCAAGTTCAAACACGCCACGCGCCGTTGGGTGATCCCCAGCTTTTACCGGATCTCCGGTCAGCGCTAAAACGTTGCGCACGCCTAACGCATGAGCACCCATCAAATCCGCTTGCAGGGCGATCGAATTACGATCGCGACACGCCACTTGATAAATTGGCTCAATTCCTTGTTGCAGCAGCAACGCCGACGACACCAGCGACGACATCCGCATCACCGCTCGACTGCCATCGGTAATATTGACACCATGCACCCGATGTTTCAGCAATGCCGCCATCTCAAGCATTTTCGTTGCATCTGATCCTTTGGGCGGCGCAACTTCAGCCGTGATTAAAAAATCACCGGCTTGAGCGGCACTTCTCAAGGCAGACAACGGCGGATGGCCAACAGACTTTACGAATCGGGGGGTGAACATGGGCGATCGCAAACTCGACTTCTTTATTTAGGGTATCGATCATTTCTGTTAAGCACAAAGCAAAACGCTGAAACCTTCACAAAAACGGCAAAGAAATCGCCGCAAAACGGAAATATTCGTGAAGATACGGTTGCCGTTTTAAGTGGGCAACGTATAGCCCATTGCTTTTTTCGCTTTGGTTAAAGTTTGGTTTGCCAACGCTGACGCTTTTTCGCGCCCGTCGCGCAGCACCGATTCAAGATAGCCTTGATCGTTCATAATCGCGTTGTACTTTTCTTGAATCGGCTGCAAAGCGGCAATCATGGTTTCAGTCAGGAGCGGCTTAAATTGCCCCCAGCCCATATCCTGACATTCTGCTGCCACTGCTTCTTTTGATTGACCTGACAAGATCATGTAAAGCGTGAGCAGATTGTTACACTCTGGACGCTCTGGATCGCCAAATACCAGTCCGCGAATCGGGTCAGTTTTGCAGCGCTTGATTTTATTTTGAATTACGTCGGGCGGATCAAGCAGATTAATGCGGCTCAGCTCCGACGGATCAGATTTCGACATTTTCTTGGTGCCATCGGTCAGGCTCATGACTCGTGCACCTTCGGCTCGAATCAGCGCATCAGGGCGTTTGAGCACGGGTTCTTTAGGCGTGGCGAATTTATGATTGAAGCGATCGACAAGATCGCGAGTCAGTTCTAAATGCTGCTTTTGGTCTTCACCGACTGGAACTTTGTCGGGTTCGTACAGCAAAATATCCGCCGCCATTAGCACCGGATACGTTAACAATCCGGTTCCGACATCTTGACCTTGCTTGAGCGCTTTTTCTTTGAACTGAATCATGTCTTCGAGCCAGTTCAACGGCGTGATGCAGCTTAGCAGCCAAGCAAGCTCTGCGTGAGCCGGAACGTGAGACTGCACAAAAATCGTCGTTCGCTCTAAATCTAGACCGCAGGCTAGATACAAGGCAGCACTGGTATACGTATCTTTTGCTAACGTAGACCGATCGTGAGGTACCGTAATCGCGTGTAAGTCTGCCAAAAAGAAATAATTGTCATATTCATTTTGATCTTCTACCCAGTTGCGAATTGCGCCTAGATAGTTGCCCAAATGAAGATTACCTGTGGTTTGAATCCCAGAAAGAACACGCTGCCTCGTCATACGCTTGAATCGCTGTTTAGAATAATCGGCTATCGATACCTTTAAAGACCTAACAACTCGCTTGTCGTCAGAGGTTAGATTTTCTAGTTTACCGTTATGAACCTGCTCTAGCCGGATTAATCATAGAAAAGACGTTTCCCAGCTTGGTAAACGTCACAGTCCGTTCAAATTATTCGCGTTTTTCGTGCGATTCACACTTCTGCATTAAACACCGTTCGAGCAGTTCAACGCGGTAATAGTACCAAAAGCGGCGCGGACTCAGAATCAACGGATTAGCGATGTGAAAAAGCGGTTGGTTTAGATATTGCCAAACTGGAAATCGGGACTTGAATTGAATCATGAGAACTCATCCGAGTAGCAGGTATACGCAACACCGATCGATTCGGCGTCTTTTTAGAAAGTGCCCAAGAACGATCGACAAATTCTCTCACGGCTATCCCTTGCGAAATGGCACGCCTAAGCGCTCCGATCGCTTGCGAAAACTGCGGAATCAAACCAACTCAGACGGGAAAAAATCTGTAATTTTAAGGTTGGGATTCTTGATTGAGTAGCGTAGAAAGCGATCGTCCTAAATACTCGTACTGCTCTAACGTGTTATAAATCTGCGCGGAAATCCGGACTAATCGATGCGGGGAGTGTGGAAACGGCACGATCGGCACTTCGATCTTAAATTTCTCAATTAGCGCATTCTGTAGTTCAAGATAAGACCCGTCGGGTAAAGGAATCGTTGCCAACGATCCAATCATCGATTCTGGACAGGGCGGCGCAACTTTCAGCACGTCACACAAGTCGTTGCGAGCGGCGATCGCTTTTGCTCGATTGTTTGCCATTAATGCTGTCCAACCTCCGGGCAGTAGCGATCCCATGAATCGAATCGCTTCGGGTACAGAGAGATAAGCGGTCGGATCGTCGGTGCCCATCCAATCGAATTCAAGCTGAAATCGCGAGCGGTCTTGCCTGGGTGAATTTGCACCATGACTAATTGTGAGCGGACGGATTTCTAGCTGTCGATCGCGCCGCACGTACAAAAATGCGGCTCCTTTCGGGCTGCTCAACCATTTGTGACAGTTTCCGCTATAGTACGTTGCGTTAATTTTTTGCAAATCGAGCGGCAGCATACCCGGAGCGTGTGCGCCATCGATTAAGGTATCAATGCCTCGATCGTTTAACGCCGCGACGATTTGTGCGATCGGTAACACTAATCCAGTCTGGCTGGTTACGTGATCGAGCAATACTAAGCGCGTTCGATCAGACACAGCCTGTAGAATTGGCTCGATCGCTTGCTCACGAGACGCGATCGGGTAAGGCACTTGAGCAACGACGATTTGCGCTCCCGTCCGCTCTGCAACAAAGTTCAACGCATTTCGACAAGCGTTGTATTCCTGATTTGTTGTGAGTAATTCGTCAGTTGCGCTGAAACGAAGCGATCGTAAAACCGCATTGATGCCCGTAGTCGCGTTCGGCACGAACACTAGATCCTGTGAATCTGCCCCGACAAATTGCGCTAACTCGCTTCGAGCTTGATCAAGCAAGGGTTCAAAATCGCGTCCAAAAAACTGAAGCGGCTGTCGCTCTAGTCGCACTCTCAACGCTTGCTGAAACTCTAAAACCGGAATCGGACAAGCCCCAAACGATCCGTGATTCAAAAATATGACGTCAGGATCGATCAACCAAAATCTCGATTGAAACTGTTTCATTAAAAACTCCCCGGGCAGGATTCGAACCTGCGACCAATCGGTTAACAGCCGACCGCTCTACCACTGAGCTACCGAGGAACGTCGCTCTATCGCGGTTCTTATATTAACGATAAACGAATTGATTTGGCAAGCGTTTTTCTAAAATCGTTCACTCATCCGAATCCTTTTCACCAAAGCGGAGTTTTGACAATCGCTCTTGCGCGTCTGGGTCTAGCGAATGCATTAAAAACCGCCCGGATGATTTCTTCGTCGGCTTTAGCTTGCGCTGAACTCGACGCGCTGTAAACTCTACATCGTTTGCCAGTTTTTCAGCTGACATCCACTCTGCACCGTATCCAACCACGGTTAACTGCTGGGCCCGATCAGACGTCGCCACAATTAATCGCTGCTTAAATTTGCGAACATCGTAGCGAAAATCCGCACAGGTTTTTTCAATATAAGTATCGGCAGTCTGCCCGAAATCCGTGTAGCAAACGCATAAATGGCGCGTTACCACTTCACGATTTTGTGGTGAATCGCGATATTGAGCATCAAACACCACCTGCGTTTCAAAGTCTTGATAAGCGCTGTAGCCGATTAAAGTATCAATTAATCTGCGGCGAGCTTCCTCTAATCCTTCGCGATCGCGCACCGCTTTTAATTCATGCCAAGCTCCGACTATGTTATAGCCGTCCACTAACAACAAAGCTTGCGGTGCAGAGCGTGGCATTTCTTAACTAAAAACAAAGTGGCAAACAGTACTTCGCTTAATTCCTTTAATATTGCATTTTTTGTTGAGATTTGTACACAAAAATTTGCACTCTAAGCCCGTAAAAACGAATCTCCACCCGATGCAAGATTGGTTTAATCGGAATCAATCGCGTCTTCAATCTGCATTAATCGCGCTTTAAGCCGCTCTGGACTGCCGCGATCGATCACTTGTCCTTGCTCTAGTAAAAATGCCCCGTCGCAATACTCTAACTCTTCTAATCGATGCGTTACCCAAAGTGCTGTCATGCCGCGCTTTTGAACCAAAGCTTGCACTTGAATAACTAGATCAAGTTGACTATCAGGATCAAGTAAAGCGGTTGGTTCATCAAGCAAAAGCACTTCGCAATGACGCGCAATTGCGCCCGCGATCGCCACTCGCTGTTTTTGTCCCCCACTCAAGGCATAAATCGGGCGGCGTTGCAGCATCGACAAGCTGACTGCCGAAAGCGCTTCATCCACGCGCTGACGAATTTCTCCGGTTGAAAGCTGTTCCTGCACCAATCCAAACGCGACGTCTGCCCCAACCGTGGGCATCACCAACTGATGATCTGGATTTTGAAACACAAACCCCACTGGAGGCAAAACCTCAATGTCTCCAGTGGTCGGCTTTAACAAACCAGCAAGCAATCTCAACAGCGTTGATTTTCCGCTTCCATTCGTGCCCAACAGCATCCAAAACTCGCCTTTAGGCACTTCTAACTCGCAAGATTGCAAAATCTTCTTGTCATCAGACCACCCAAAATCAAGGTCTTGAACTCGAATCGCAGCAGAATTTAGCGTCATCTTTACTCAGCCAATGCAAAGAATCCCGGTGGTCTCCCCGAAGCGGTTGCACTTGATTTTTCGTACATCTGCACCGCCGCGAGGCTATCGGTAAAGATTGCGAGTTTTTTGTCGGGCTGTCGATCGCAGGTCAACTCTAGAAGCTGATTGCTTCCCGATCGCATTGCCGTCAAAATCTCTTGATAAGCCGCTTCTGCGTCTTCTGCGGTTTTGCGCTGAATCGAGAGACTCAACGGATTGCTTTTCAGCGTCAATTCAATAATGAACATATAGAAAATTCGTCACAAATTGCCACATCTAGTATTACAAATATCCGCGACAACCGCTTGAATCCTTATTTTGATCGATCCCCGTTGAACTAAACGATTGATAATTCCTGTAAATAACTGGAATTTTTCTGAAACCTGTTCTTATAATGAGGGGCATAGGTAAAGAAAAGTAAACTCTACTCATAATGTTCATTGAGTAGGGTGTCTCTGCTTAAATCCCGTAATTATTGGAGATACATCTATGACCATTGCAGTAGGACGTGCGCCAGCGTCACGAGGCGTATTCGACGCGCTCG
>CAXUFL010000001.1:0-250537 GCA_964250455.1 uncultured bacterium | reverse complement strand
CTTGGGGGAAAGCGAGTTGCCAGTCATAGCGATTGGATTGGTCAAAATGCGATAAAGCTCGATTATGTTTTGTTCGGCTAAAACTCCCTGAATGTTACACTGAAACACTTGAAGTAACAAAGCGGCAGATTCGTAGTGAAAGCGAGAGGCGACATCGTGAGCGTAAACCAAAACGTTGGTGTCAAACAGAATTCGGGTCTTGCTCATAGATGCGATTGCGCTCAAGGTATTCGTCTTTGATGCCTAAGTTGAAGGTCGGAAACGGAAGCGTTTGCTTAACAGCAGGCGTGACCGAAACTTCTACTTCGTCACCGTCTTGTAGGTCTTCGGGAAGCGGGTCAATTAAGACGATCGTTTTGTTTTTGATATAGCCTTTCATGAGTATTCGATCGCGGGTTACAAGTTGGTTTCATTATCGCTGATGGTTAGCATTCGGGATTCGTTGCCTTCGGCTTTCCGTAAGAATCGCGTTCCACACCTGCGGCGACACGCGCAGGGCTGCTTCTTTGCAGCAAATGATTTCGTTGATAGAAGAAGGGCGATTATCGTTCTTTAAGGGTTCAGAAAGTCTTGAGGATGTACGATCGCAATACCTGGAATGATTGGAAAATCACGGACGTTTAGTGTGAGTAAATGTGTCACAGCGTGAGTTTGCATAATCGCAATTAGCCGTACATCATGCGTTCGTTTTCCCATTACACGATAGACATTTACAAGCCTGCGCCAAGCTGGATAGATTGCTGCTGTTTCTGGAAGTAGAGAAAATTGGGTCGAAAGTTGATCAATTGCGTTATCAGCTTTTTCGACTGTCCATCCCAATCCATTGACATTTACGCGGCGGGTAGCAACGACCCACAGTTCAATTAGAACTTGAGCCGTAATACAACATTCATCAGATTGGGTCAGGATTTGAGCAATTGCAGCAAGCATTCTAGCCTGATTAGGCGAGGCAGAATCGCTTAGGCGGAGCAGGACATTGGTATCTAACAGGTATTGCGTCACCGATCGTACATACTATCTCGATGTAATGCTTCTTCTGGCAATGGCATGTCATTTTTAGGAAGGGTTGCAATCCAGTCTTTCAATTGTTAGATTCGTTCTTCTGGAGAACGAATTTGTTGCTGAGGTTCGGCGATCGCTCTTGATGCAGATTGCTGCGTTTTTGATCGCACAAAATTCAGTGTTGCAGTAATCAGTTCATCGGGTGCTTGTTCAAGTTCTTGAAGCAGTTGTTCTCGATCAGTCATGGGTTGTGTCTCGTGCGATCGTAGATTATGAGTTAATTTCATTATCGTGTACAGTCAGCATTCGTGATTCGATCGCGTCCCACACCTGCGGCGACACTCGAAACGCTGCCTCTTTACATTGCACTATTAACAGATTGGCGTAAAGATAGTTTTCGAGTGATTGAATTTCGGCTTTAGTTAAATCAAGCCATGTTGGATCAAGATGAAGTGCATCGCACCAAGCTTGGTGGATGCAATTTGCAAAAGTACGCTGCACTTCTACAGGCTCGCTATCACTTGGTACTTGAGTATTCATTGCTTCCAATTCAGCAATCAGATTAGAAGGATCAATAGACTTAAAGTCTTTAGCACGAGCGAGGCTGTTAACGAGGATATGGGCAAGGTCGTAGGCGATGTCGAAATCGAGGTTGTCGAAAATGGCGTGCTCAGGGTCGTAGACCTGCTTTTGGGCGTGGGCGTATTCGAGATCGCTGGCGTACTTAAGGGGGTAAAAGATGGCTATTGCTCGTTTTGCCGTAGAGCTATATTGTCCTTCTGATTTGGCAGTTTCTTTATCTGCCCAGTGAAGAAGTGAACGCAATTTTTCAAAACTAATTAGGTTCTGTGTCTCACGTTCCATTTGTTGTAGTAGTGCGTCTGCGTTTCGCATCAAACCCGAAACTAATAGAAATACCTCTCGCCAAGATTCATCGCTCAAATGTTGCGTAACAAGTGTCTCGATTTGTCCTTCTTCGACAATGTATTGCGCGGTCAGATATTCCTGAAACGTCAAATGCGAGAACGAATACTGATCTCGTGCTCGCTCTACTAAAATGCCTTGCTGAATTTGAATCGCCTTCAGAACGGCTTCTGCATCAAGATGCTTTGGTGCATTCAGATTGCTCGTAAGAAAGGCTCGAATTTGCTTGGTTAACTCTTTTTTCGAGAAGAATAGCTGCTGCTTAGAGAAGCTTCTATAGGCAATCTCCGATAGCAGAATTTGTTCATCTTCTAAACACAAATCTCGGTAAATTGGATCGCGATGCACCCGCCGTTCTGTCGCCCAATTCTTCAGCCAAACTTCCAGCGCTTCCCCGTAAAGCGTTGCTCGTCGCTTTGGAAAGGTGAGCGATTCGCCATACACCGCACAAAGCAGCGTTAACAGCAGTGGCGTTTGCCCCAATTCCTTTGCAGCTTTGTATTCTGGGCTTTTGAGCAACTTCCAACACTGCTCGGCTAACTCCGGTTCACGATGAAACCAGCGATCGATAAACGTTTTAATCTGCCGATCGTCAAAGTTCGCCATCGTCACATCTTTGAATCGCGGAAATCCCCCTTTGTATGCTGCAATTCGACATGACGTAATAAAGCGATTTTGGTCATAGCGATCGACTAAATTTCCAATCTGCACGATCGCTCGATCGACGTGATCCGATGACACTTCATCTAAGCCATCCAGCAACACGAGCAGCTTTCCTGCCGCTAACATTCGCTGTGTAAACGTCTTTGCTTCGGGAAATCCACATTCTTCAAACTCTGCTGCAATAAAGGTCTCAATATCTTTCTGACTCGCATCAAAGCGCTTTAGCTCCAAAAACACCGGAAGCACTTCATGACGATAGCCCGACGTTTCCCACTTCAGCGCTTCGAGTCCGACTTTTTTTAGAAACGTCGATTTGCCAATGCCCGGACTGCCCAACACCACCAACCGAGGAAACTGATTCGCAACGGCAATGCCAGCCTTGCGCGTGGTCTTGCCAAACTGAAAGCCTCGCCCCAGTTCTCGATACAGCTCTTCTAGATTCTCGTTGCTTTGAAAGTACCGAAGCTCTCGTGCTTCCAAAACCTGCACATCCGTATATATTTCTTCGAGGCGCAGCGAATCGTCCATTCGCAAACAGGCATATTTCAGCGTGCAATGGCGTTTCTCATACGTGCGAACATATTCTTCTGTCGCTGTTCCAACTTGCTGCCGAAGCTGGTCTGTAATTTTCTCGCCCGCTTTCTTCCAGACAACCTCGATCGCTAAACCAGACAGCTTCTTAATCACTTCTAGCGAGATCGGATCGGGTGTCCACATGAGTCGCGCCACATTTTTTTAGACCGTTCTCTCTTTTATACAGAACGATCGAGCTTCATCCCTGATCGTTCAGGAAAATTACACCCTCATAGCAGTTCTAAACAGAAACAATCAAGAATCTCACCAGTGCAGTTTCAAACCGAAACGATTGAGCTTTAAACCGAAATCTTGCATCTCAAAACAGAAACATTGCGGTTTTGAGCACGATCGTTTCTATTCAAAATCTGGAATTTCTCATGCAATGTGCGGAAGATGCATCAAGTCAGTGAGCGCAAATACAATAATGCAACTCACCTTAGCAATTTCGGGGCGTGGTAAAGCTTAGATATGCCGTTTCACATTCCGCCGCCTGCGATCGATCATCCCGACTATCTCAACCATCGCCGTTGGATGCTGCGTGCGATCGAGCTTGCTGAACAAGCGGGAAACGCTGGAGATGTCCCGGTTGGAGCAGTGATCGTAACGGCTTCGGGTGAAATCATTGCTGAAGCTCAAAATCGGCGGGAACGCGATCGAGACCCGACCGCTCACGCCGAAGTTTTGGCGCTCAGACAAGCTGGACAAGCACGGCAAAATTGGCATCTGAACGACTGCACGCTGTATGTGACGCTGGAACCCTGTCCGATGTGTGCAGGCGCGATCGTGCTATCCCGGTTAGGCGCTCTTGTGTATGGCGCAAATGACCCTAAAGCAGGCGCAATTCGGACAGTGCTGAATCTCCCCGACAGCGCCGCTTCAAATCACCGATTAACCGTGCTGTGTGGGATGCTTGAATCGACCTGTCGTGAACAGTTGCAGAATTGGTTCGCTCAACGGCGACAAGCGAGGGATAAAGGAATCTAGCTTTTTCTATCGCTTGAATCAAGGCAATCGATGATCAATTTCGCTGTACGCTCGGCACTATCGATCGTCGCTAACGCGCCAGCTTGATGCGACATTGTTTTAAGTCGATCGGGATGCTTAATCAAATCCAAAACCATTTGCTGAAGTAACTGCGGCGTTAGCTCTGCCTGACGCACCATTTCAGCCGCGCCTGCTTTGACAAATTCTGCGGCATTAAAGGCTTGATGATCTTCAGCCGCCGCCGGAAACGGAATTAAAATCGTGGGGGTTCCCGTTACAGCAACTTCGGTTAATGTCCCGCCGCCCGCCCGACTAATCGCTAAACTCGCTCGTTGAAACAAAGCCGCCATATTGTTATAAAACGGCAACGCTAAATACTGCGGATGCTGAAGGCTTTTAGCGTCCGGGTCATTTTCCCCGGTCAGATGCACAACCCATGCCCCCGCTTTAAACCAAGCTGAAGCCGCTTGACGCACAAGTTGATTGAGTTTGACCGCTCCTTGAGAACCGCCTACCACCAAAATCATCGGCGCATCGTTGGGAATCGGTAACTCTAAATGTGTCTGATTTTGAAGCGCGGCTCGAAACTGCGATCGAACTGGCGTTCCCACAACCACCGTTTTTGCACGCGGCAATCGATGTGCGGCCGCTTCAAACCCTACTCCGACCGCCGTACACCAGGGCGCAAACCAGCGCGTTACTTTTCCCGGTAAAGCGTTCGATTCGTGCAAAACTACGGGTAAACCAAGCGATCGCGCCGCCACGATCGCCGGAGCCGCAATATATCCTCCAGTTGTAAACACGCCGTCAAATCGTCCGCGCTTGAGAATCGTTCTCACCTGCTGAATTGATCGCACCAACCCCAATGCCGTTTTCAGCGTTGAAAAACTGAGCTTGCGCTGAAAGCCACCCACCGAAACAATGTGCATCGGATAGCGATCGCCCACAAGCTGCGTTTCGAGTCGATCGGGAACGCCTAGCCATTCGATTTCAAACGCTGAAAGCTGTTCAGCCGTCGCGATCGCTGGAAACACGTGTCCGCCTGTTCCACTCGCAGCAATCAGCAGCCGCCGCGATTTTTTGGGCTGATTCAAAGAATAAGACACAAACTACTGCGCGAAAATATGAGACGGATTTTACCGCAGTTTCGCCGCTCGAAGCACGGATCTAATCGTCGATCGCGTGTATAGTGATTGGGAGCCTTTGACTATGAGCGACTAAATCTATGCGTTTGCAATTCCTAACCGCCCGCACGTTAAAACCAAGACGCTATTCGATTATTTTGTTTTTACTTGCGTTAGGAATTGCGATCGGCACCGGACAAATCCAAAGCGATCGCGCGATTGCTGCGTCGCCGGATACTGCGCCCGCCGAGCTAAAACAAGCGATCGCGCAGATTGATGCCGCCGCTAGTCAGAAAAACATTCAGGGCGTAATGCAGTTTTATAGCCCGAACTTCAAGCACTCCGATGGATTAACGCGCCAATCTCTAGAGCAAGCGTTAACGCAACTGTGGAAGCAATATCCCAACTTAACGTATCGCACCGAACTGCAATCGTGGAGCCAAGACAATCCGGGACTGCAAGCTGAAACGATTACTCGCATTACGGGAACGCAAACCCTTAACGGACAGCAATTAAAACTCGATGCGACGCTGCGATCGCGCCAGCGCTTTGAGAATCAAAAGATCGTGCAGCAAGACATTTTATCTGAACGCAATTCGATCACAACCGGAGACGCGCCGCCCACCGTTCGCCTGATTTTGCCCGAACAAGTCCGCCCCGGACAGGATTTCAGCTTTGATGCGATCGTGCAGGAGCCACTCGGCAATGATTTACTGTTAGGCACGGTTGTTCAAGAACCAGTGCGATCGAGCGGTTATTTGAAGCCTGCAACCGCAGATTTAGAGCTATTAACATCGGGCGGATTGTTCAAAACAGGCAAAGCGCCAACGACTCCAAGTACACAGTGGATTTCTGCTGTGCTTGTGCGTAACGGTGGAATGACGATGATCACGCAGCGATTGCGCGTTGCGAATGTGTCTACTTCGACGAAGTAATCAGCGATCTTGAATCAAATGTTTAAGCTGAAGCCACCGCGATCGTAATTTCCAGAATTTGCTGGACTTCATCGCGGTGATTTTTGTTTGCGACTGCTCAAGCTCGATTATTGCTGCCTGTAACTCTTTCTCTAACGCGCTCAGTTCGGTAAACAAGCGATTGCCCGAATGATTAAATTCAGGAATCGGAGCGCGATTGTGAAGTCGTCCTTTGATCCAAAACGCTTGATCGGTGCTCACTCTTTCGAGCAGGGGTTTTTCACGGTGTCGCTGACAAAAATCATAAAACGCCTCGCGACAGCCTTCCCAACAGCCAAAATCATCGAGCACCACGCAGCCCCCGATCGGCATCAACGGATAAAACGTCTCTAAAACCAGCGTGACCGATTCATACCAATCCGCATCGCAGTGCAAAAGCGCAACTTGCTGCGGCAACGGCTCTTGAAACGTGGTTTCAAACCAGCCTTTTCTGATCGTGTAGCGAGCCTCTGACGTGCCCACGCGATGCATGACTTCGTGAACGTCCTCGATCGCGGCGCGACACTCACCGATCCATTGTTTTGCGTCTTCGCCATCGATCGTGGTCGTTTCGGGCATTCCCGCAAAGCTGTCATACAGCCAAAGATGACGCGATTCTAAATATACCGAAATCAACGCCGCAGAGCCGCCTTTATAAGTCCCACATTCTACAAAATCGCCGGGAATTTGAGTTGCATTAAGGTACTGACAAATCGACGCTAGTGTTTCAAGCCGATCTAACGGGCACATCGTAAACGGGCGAATGCGATCGAGCAGCGCAGAATCAAGCATAAATCAATGATAGGCAGAAATTTGCTTACAAACTTTAACCACTGGATCAAGATTAATTAATCCACTCCAAACAATAGCGTTTTGGTCTCGAAGCACTCTCAAAATTGCCGTGTTGTGAACCAGAGACAATACTCGTTCAAATTGATGATCATTGTGTCCACCATCCGCAATGCCAACTGTAATTGTGTATTCGCCTTCGAGTAACGGAACGTGAAAACTATATCGAACTTCAAGAAACGACTTTGCGTTGATTTGACCGATCGATTCACGCATACAAAAGGTATTCGTTTCAAAAATGACTTCTCCGGTACGATTGCGAATTTTGAAGCCAACATGCGGATCGTTAAAGTCTTCAAGAAACGTAATTCCAATTGCTAACTGTAAGGCATGATTGCTTAGTATTGACTGAATTTCCTGATCGTCTTCGTCTAGAAACTTGACGTATTCAACCTGTGCTCCAGCAGACGTTAAAGCAATTTCGGCAGCACCCGGATTTGCTTCTATTGATGACATCAAACTGATCGATACTCCTCCTGGATCAGCGTCGTGCTGGCGCAGCAGTTTGGCTTCGTATAAATCAATCGCTTGACGAGGTTCACCATCGAGTAAAACGTTTCCTTTTTCAATTAAGATCGCTCGATCGCACAGTTTAAGAATTGCGCCAGAATCATGCGAAACAAATAGCAATGTTACACCCGAATCTCGCAGTTCTCGCAGTCGAATAAAGCACTTTTGTTGAAAGTAAATATCTCCAACCGCTAACGCTTCATCTACAATTAAGATATCTGGATCAACGTTAATGGCAACCGAAAACGCCAAGCGAACAAACATACCGCTAGAGTAGGTTTTAACGGGCTGATCGATAAAGTCTCCGATGTCAGCGAACGCGGCAATTTCATCAAATTTCTTCTCGATCTGAGCTTGAGTTAAGCCGAGAATCCGTCCGTTAAAAAATACATTTTGCCGACCTGTAAATTCAGGATTGAAGCCGCTACCGAGTTCTAATAAAGCAGATACGCGCCCGCGAACCGCAATTAATCCCGTTGTTGGCGTCAGCGTTTTTGCAATCAGTTGCAGCAGCGTACTTTTTCCAGAGCCATTCTGCCCGATAATTCCGAGCGTGGTTCCTTTCTCGATGTCTAAATTGACATTTCGTAGCGCCCAATATTCCTCAGCACGACTTTTTCCGGGCAGCAAAATTTCTTTGAGTCGATCGACCGGTCGCTCATATCGCTTAAATGACTTCGAGACTTGGTTGAGAGAAATAACGACCTCACCCATTCACACCGACTCCTCTAGACTGTCACACCGCACGCTTTACAACACATCCGCAAAGGCTGGACGCACCCGCCGATACACCCAAATCCCGATCGCAAACACCCCGATCGAAACCCCCATCAAAACGCCCCACTCGCCCCAATGATTCATTCGCCCCACCAGCACTAAATCCCGATACAATTCGACGACGATCGTCATCGGATTGAGCCAGAACACCCACACGCGCCACGCTTCAGGAATCAACGTCGCTGGGTACACAATCGGAGTCACGTAAAACCATAAATTTAAGAGCACGCCGATCGTTTGTGGAATGTCGCGCAAAAAGACGGTAAGTCCTGCAACCAGATAACCCAGTCCGGCTGTCAATAAAAGCTGAGGAATCCACACCAACGGAAACAGCAAAATGCTGGTGTGAATAATTTTTGCCGCAAACGCCACAAACGCGATTAGCAGCATTAATCCAAACGTGCTTTCGACAAACGCTGAGCAAATCGGCACAAGCGGCAATAGCACCACCGGAAAAACGACTTTTTTCACTAAATTCGGCTGATTGATTACCGCGCTTGATGCCTGTGCAAATCCGAGAGTAAACGCCGTCCAGGGAATTAATCCCGCAAACAGCCATAGCCCGAACGTTAAATCGTTGGGCGGCAGTCCGCGCAGCGTAAGCTTGACTTTGAGCACGATCGAAAACAGGTAGGTGTAAACCAGCAACTGTGCAAGCTGATTTAACAGCGACCAGGCATTTCCCAGCACCGAACCTTTATACCGCGCTTCTAAATCTCGTTGAACCAGCGTGATCAGTAATGCCAAGTGTGTCCACCAATGTTGCGGTACAGGCACTTTATTTTTGATCCTGCTCGCTTTGCGCGTTGCCGCTTTGACCGTTTTTAACAAATCACTCTCCCCACCTTTGGTTACAACAGCAACCCAGTCTCTGTCAGAATATCAGGAGTTGGCTGCACCCACGATCGCACTCAAGCAAATCTCGCTACGTCGCCCGGGTCACGATCGCATCGATCGCTTGTCGCTGCTGCTCATTGTATTTCCAACGATCAAGAAATGCTTGATACTCACCTGTCCCCATTTCGATCGTTTTCTTCAGCGCTTTAAGTCGAGATTGCACCTCCGGCAATTCAATTTGTTTAATAATCTGCATCGTTCGACGCTGAACCCGCGCCGAGCCTTCAGCCTGATCGCGGTTTTGATTTTGCGTGTGCGTCAGAATCATTGCCGTTGACATTGCGAGATTTTTGACTAACAATTCACCCACGACGATCGGTGAAGTTTTTAATGCGGCAATCACCGTTGATGAAGGCTGATCAAAAATTTCTCGTTCATCGGTTAAGTAACAAACAAAAAATCCGCGTGCGCCGTTTTCAGAGTGAACTAACGCAGTTATGATTCTCTCAAGCTCAGATTCGATTATGCGGTTAGATTCGATTTCAGAGAGCAGCGATTGAGTGATTTCGATCGCGGTTTCAAACGAAATCGAGTCGGAAATAGAAAAAGTTGTTGGACTCTCCATTTTTTTGAGATGTCTATAGGTATGATTGTTCTCAATTATGGCGATAATCTCCTCGAAAAAGCAGTCTCCTGATCCCGATAAGTCAAATGCGAAATTGGCGTCGTCCAATGCAGACTCATCGGCAACGCTGTCTGTGGCAGTGCAAAACGGCTCACCATCGGTTCAAGCGGTGCGAAATGCGCTGCTGCAATCCGAGTCAGATTTAGAAGAACAAGGAAAGCCTGAAGAGAAACTGCGTCCGCAACGGCTACAGGAATACGTTGGACAAAGAGACCTCAAAGACGTTTTAGACATCGCAATTCGAGCCGCGAAAGCTCGAAAAGAGCCGCTCGATCACCTTTTGCTTTACGGGCCGCCCGGACTCGGCAAAACCACCATGTCGCTGATTCTGGCAACCGAACTGGGTGTGAACTGCAAAATCACAAGTGCTCCATCGTTAGAGCGTCCTCGCGATGTGATGGGCTTGCTGATTAATCTTCAGCCCGGAGACGTTTTGTTTATCGATGAAATTCATCGTTTATCGCGGGTGGCTGAAGAAATTCTTTATCCTGCAATGGAAGATTTTCGGGTCGATATTGTTGCGGGTAAAGGACGCAGCGCCCGTACTCAGTCAATTACGCTGCCCCCGTTTACGCTCGTCGGCGCAACGACTCGCGTCGGGGCGTTGACGTCTCCGTTGCGCGATCGCTTCGGGTTAATTCAACGCCTCCGATTCTACGAAATCGACGAACTCACGCAAATCATCACCCGCACCGCGCTTTTACTCAAAACTTCGATTACCTACTGCGGAGCTGAAGAAATTGCCCGCCGATCGCGAGGAACGCCGCGAATTGCCAATCGTCTTTTAAAGCGTGTCCGCGATTACGTAGAAGTCAAACGGGTCGGTCAAGTCGATCGCTCGATCGCGGCAGACGCTTTAGAACTTTTCAAAGTCGATCCGTGCGGACTCGATTGGACGGATCGCCGCTTGCTCAGCTTTATGATCGAGCATCACAACGGCGGTCCGGTGGGTCTCGAAACCTTAGCCGCTTCAACCGGAGAAGACGCCCAAACGATCGAAGAAGTCTACGAGCCGTATCTCATGCAAATCGGGTATCTTAGCCGGACTCCGCGTGGGCGCATTGCCACAAGTGCCGCATGGCAACATTTAGGCTATCATCCCCCTGACAATCAACTACCGCTTTTGTCTTGAAAATGTGGAGCGATCGCATGAGTCTTCGATTGACGCTTTGTTTTGCGGTTTTGCTATTCATGCTGACGCTAGGGGTTCCCGCGCCAAGCGTTGCAGACCCGTCAGAAACGCCTTCAGAACCTACTGCCGCGTCGCTATTTGAACGATTAGCTTCGCTTAGAGAACAAGCGTTTGATGCAACCAATAAAGGCGAATTCGCGACCGCCGAAACCTACTGGACAGAACTAATCAAACTCATGCCCGATAATCCTGCGCTCTGGAGCAATCGCGGCAATGCAAAAGTGAGTCAAAACAATTTAGCAAGCGCGATCGAAGATTTTAATAAAGCGATCGAACTCGATCCAACCGCTCCCGACCCTTACCTTAATCGCGGCACTGCGCTCGAAGGTTTAAAGGATTGGCAAGCGGCGATCGACGATTACAATCACGTTCTCACCCTTGATCCGAAAGATCCCGCCGCTTTTAACAATCGCGGCAGTGCCGAAACCGGACTCGGAGACTGGGAAGCCGCGCTCAAAGATTTTCAAACTGCCGCCGATTTAGCACCGTCTTACGCTTTCGCCCGTGCCAATTTCGCATTAACGCAGTACCAGCTCGGACAAACCAGCGAAGCCATTCGCACCATGCGGAATTTGGTGCGGAAATATCCCCGCTTTGCCGATATGCGAGCAGCACTTACCGCAGCGCTTTGGGTGGAAGGTAAGCAAGGCGAAGCCGAGAGTCAATGGGTGTCTGCTGTTGGACTCGATCGCCGCTACAAAGATATCGATTGGGTGAAAACCGTTCGCCGTTGGCCCCCGACGATGGTTGCCGCTTTAGAAAAATTTCTCAGCCTCAAATCTTAGCAACCAAGATTTCTATCTTGTCCGGCGTTAGCTCTTGCACATTCTTGAGCACGATCGAGGCTCCCGCCTGTCTCAGCGTTTCCGCATAAGACGCTGCACGGTCTTCGCGTTCTTGAACGTGCGGTGGCAAAACGCCGACACCAAACCACGATCTCGTAGAAAGATCTGCTTCAGCAGATCTCGCTTGATGTCGCGTTCGGGCTTGTACGATCGTGTACATATCCGCAACCGTATCGCCAACGTAAATCACAGGCGTTGTATCTGAAACGGGCTGTAGCTGCTCGATCGTCAACAAAAGCCCAGTCGGATCAGGCTTTCCGGGCGCATCTTCCATTGCCACTAAAACCGGAGCCTTTAACCCTAATCGACGCTCTAAAACGTATCGGGCCGATCCGGTTGTCGCACCGCTAAAAAAGCCCCACAGTATTCCCGCTTCGGTTAGCGTCTCTAGGTAATCTGTTTTTAACAGCAACGGCTCATCGCAAATGTAACCTGTCCAGTGAGTCGGATCGGCTCCGCGATAGCGTGATTGAAAAAACGCAACGATTTCCGAATAATCGAGGGCAATTTGAGCGCGCAATCGTCCTTGCGCTTCAAAAAACCGATACGTCAATTCCTGGGACGCTTCCCAGTCGTTATTCCACTGTCCCTCAGACTTAAGCACATCGATTTCTTCAGACGTAGGACGATACTGACCGATCGTAAACTGCTCTACGGTATCGGCTAACGCCCGTCGATATGAACCGCCGACATCGCGCACCACGCCATCAATGTCAAATACAACAATTGCGCGTTCCGTTGATCCCACAATCCCCGCTCCCTTTGGCTTGTGATCAAATTTCCATCATCTACCAAAACCGTGCGGTAGAATACCTGATTGTAGTCATGTATCAAACTTGGGATTGCGCGGAGGTTGGATTGACGAAGTTTATTCTAAAAGTTCTCTGGCTCGATGAAAACGTTGCGTTGGCGGTCGATCAAGTGGTCGGTAAAGGGACTAGCCCTTTGACCTCTTACTTCTTTTGGCCGCGCAACGACGCTTGGGAACAATTAAAGACCGAATTAGAAAAGAAACACTGGATTTCTGAAGTCGATCGCGTCGAGTTGCTTAACAAAGCAACCGAAGTGATTAACTACTGGCAAGAAGAAGGTAAAAATCGTCCGATGGCAGAAGCTCAGACGAAATTTCCCGAAGTCACGTTTACGGGTAGTGCTTAAATAGTAGAACGCTTGATCTGCTTACCTCAGATATTTTTACGAAATTGAACGCGGTAGGTTTTAGGTAAAGTTCAGCCCCCAATCTCAAAACTGATGGTTGGGGGCTGCTTTATTTAGATTGCTCATCGATAAGTGAGCATCGATGATTATGATGGATAGAATCAGTTCTTGAGAAATTTGAGACTTTAACGCCGATTTGCTACGGTTTATTACAGATCTTTACATTAAGATTCTTTTAACGCTCTTTTTCTACGGTTTCTTTAGAGAATTTTATTTAAGGTAGGTAGCCTCCATGACCATGACGATCGCACCCGACCAGATTGAGCGGATTGTTTGGAACCAGCACGACGATCCGTTTGCCGTACTTGGGCCTCATTCGATCGAGCAAGACGGAAAAACAATCTGGATTGTGCGAGCCTACCAACCGAAAGCCGATGCCGTATCGGTGATTTTGCCAGAGCAACGCGCCGAATACCCGATGCAGGCGTCGCATCATCCGCACTTCTTTGAATGCACGATCGAAACGCCAGAACTGATTAACTATCAACTCCGGATCAAAGAAGGCGAACACGATCGCGTGATTTACGATCCTTATGCGTTTCGCTCTCCGTTCCTAACGGATTTCGATTTGCATTTATTTTCCGAAGGCAATCACCATCGAATTTATGAAAAATTAGGTGCCCACGTCACCGATCAAAACGGCGTTTCTGGCGTTTACTTTGCAGTTTGGGCACCCAATGCTCGAAACGCTTCGGTACTGGGCGATTTTAACCAGTGGGATGGACGCCAACATCAAATGCGTCGAGGGACTACTGGCGTTTGGGAACTTTTTATTCCTGAATTAGGCGTTGGCACCCACTACAAATACGAAATCAAAAACGACGCAG
Source organism: uncultured bacterium (assembly GCA_964250455.1). Lineage (GTDB taxonomy): Bacteria > Cyanobacteriota > Cyanobacteriia > Leptolyngbyales > Leptolyngbyaceae > CAXUFL01. The sequence continues at coordinate 236,571 of CAXUFL010000001.1, read as the reverse complement.
GGCACATCTACGAAAAATCCGATCCCTACGGCTTTGAACAAGAAATCCGTCCAAAAACCGCGTCGATCGTGACCGACCTCGATTCATATGCTTGGAACGACGAAACCTGGATCGAGCAGCGTCGCCATACCGAACCGCTCACAAAACCGATTTCCGTTTACGAAGTTCATATTGGCTCCTGGCTTCATGCGTCATCGGTTGAACCACCTCGATCGCTTAACGGCGACCTAGAACCAGTCGTCACGCTTTCCGACCTCAAGCCCGGCGCACGCTTTCTCACTTACCGAGAACTTGCCGACAAGCTAATTCCCTACGTTAAAGAGCTAGGCTTCACCCACATCGAACTATTACCGATTGCAGAACACCCGTTTGATGGATCTTGGGGCTATCAAGTCGTGGGGCACTACGCCTGCACGTCGCGCTTTGGCACACCCCAAGATTTCATGTACTTTGTGGATCAGTGCCACCAAAACGACATCGGTGTGATTGTTGATTGGGTGCCCGGACACTTTCCCAAAGACGGGCATGGTCTCGCCTTTTTCGATGGCACACACCTCTACGAACACGCCGACCCGCGCAAAGGTGAACATAAAGAATGGGGAACCCTTGTGTTCAACTATGCCCGCCACGAAGTCCGCAATTACCTTGTCGCAAACGCCTTGTTTTGGTTTGACAAATACCACATTGATGGCATTCGCGTTGATGCAGTTGCGTCAATGCTCTACCTCGATTACTGCCGCAAAGACGGAGAATGGGTTACAAATCAGTACGGCGGGCGCGAAAACCTTGAAGCCGCAGATTTTTTGAGACAGATGAATCATGCGGTGTTCAGCTACTTTCCGGGGGCTTTGTCGATCGCCGAAGAATCTACATCTTGGCCGATGGTGTCGTGGCCAGTTTACGTCGGCGGTCTCGGCTTTAATCTGAAATGGAACATGGGCTGGATGCACGACATGCTGGACTATTTCCATATGGATCCGTGGTTCCGTCAGTTCCATCAAAATAATGTCACATTCAGCATGTGGTACAACCACAGCGAAAACTTCATGCTGGCGCTTTCTCACGATGAAGTTGTCCACGGCAAAAGCAACATGATCGGCAAAATGCCAGGCGATGAATGGCAAAAGTTTGCAAACCTGCGCTGTTTGTATGGCTACATGTTCGCCCATCCTGGCAAGAAAACGCTGTTTATGAGCATGGAGTTTGGGCAGTGGAGCGAATGGAACGTTTGGGGTGATCTCGACTGGCATTTGTTGCAGTATGAGCCACACCAAAAGCTAAAGCATTTTGTTTCGGTGCTCAATTCTGTTTATCGCACTGAGCCTGCCCTTTACACACAAGACTTTGCTCAAGAAGGCTTTGAGTGGATTGACTGTAGCGATAACCGCCATAGCGTTGTCGCCTTTATTCGACGCGGTAAAGACTTGGATGAGTTTATCGTAACCGTCTGCAACTTTACACCTCAACCCCACAGTCATTACCGCGTCGGCGTTCCTGAAGCAGGCTTCTACACCGAACTGCTCAACAGCGACGCCCGCGAATTTGGCGGCAGCAACATGGGTAATTTAGGCGGCAAATGGACAAACGAATGGGCTTACCATAATCATCCGTACTCGATCGATCTCTGCTTACCACCGCTTTCAACGCTTATTCTCAAGTTCGATCGTGCCAAAACCGAAGCCGCTAAGCAAGCCTTTCAGTAAGAATCATTGACACGAGCCAGTCTTGCTAGAACGGTTATCGCCTAAGCGCATCGCACCAAGCAAGTTAGACACATAGACGCAGCGTTTGCTATTGCCGCCCGAAGTCATAGTGAGCGCAATGCGTCCTGTCTGCCCGTTTGCTTCACCACGATGGTTAAACTGCATCTGGTAAATCTCGCCTTTTTTAGCAAAGCTTGTTTCGTCGTCAATCTGAATTCCCTCGCCCAAGCTGTTCCAAGTCGCGGTTGCCAAATTTGCCTGAACTGGATTGACCGACCATTGCGCTTGGTTTCCTTGCTGTCTAAAATTGGCTGCATAAACAACGTTCTGCTGTTTGGCGTTGTTTTGTGCAAGCTTTAACACTTGCAAAGCCTGATTTTGAGCAGTACTGAGACGCTGATTGTTGAGAAACGCCTGCCAAGAAGGAGCCGCGATCGCGGCTAGAATTCCAATTAATAACACAATCACGAGGCATTCAAGCAGCGTGAATCCTTGCGTTAAGCTCTGCTGACGGCGTGACCGAAATGCTCTTTGCAGAATGAAGACGCGCAAAAAATTAACAAGTGATCGATTTTTGTGTCTAAACTTCGCCCTATTAGGGCTATATCTGTCACGATCTTTCATAACGTAATCTAAAACCTAACCTTTGTAAATTAGCTTACGTCGGGCACGATCGCCTATCAGAGAATTGTTGCATTTGAATTCTGTTTTGGACTAACTTGGATTAACCTAATTGCACTCACTATTCGACCCTTCGCGAAGTGCACCGAGTAAGGTATCAACCGAAACACAGCGACGAGGATTTATGCTTGTAGAGGGCTGTACAGTCAAGGCAAATGCACCAGGTCTACCGCCCTGCGTCACTGTGCTTACATTGCCATAGCTATCAAAGACAATAAAGTTACTTGCTGAAGCTGCAAGCGGTGTGCCGTTGACAAGAAGCCGAATCAAACCAGGTCGCACAACGCCATTTCCGATCGTTTGCCAATTACCGATTTTGGTTGCATCTGGCGAATAGTTGGGTTCGTTTACAACCGGATCGATTGCAATCCGAAACTCGTTGTTGTTATTGTTGACCACCACTGCTCGACTGACTTTAGTGCGTTTTGCTTGGGCTTGAGCATCCCGAAGCATTTGGGTAATTTGATTGCGGGCAGCGTTGACCCGTTGATTGTTCAGGAACGCAACCCAGTTTGGAGCCGCGATCGCAAACAAAATACCAATCAGAATGACGACAACTAGGACTTCAATCATTGTGAAGCCACTCGTCGAGGATTTTAAAGAGTTTTGCCGTTTCATAGGTTTGCACTTAGGTAAAGCCATCATTGTGTTTTGTTGACCACACCACGAGTTAGCACACGAGTTTCGAGCGAGATTGGCACTGCTGAAGTGAGTGGAATGCCAGGTCTACCTGCCGCATCTCCCTGAATCCGAACTAAAACTTCTTGGTTTAAGTTCGCGCCATCTGCTGCACCGCGAACACAAACATAAAATCCCCGTGCATTGCCTATGGGAGCTTTTGGTGTCTGAACATACTCCGTTGAGGGACAGGTTGCACCATTAACCCCTAGCTTGTCTGCGAAATCAACCAGAACGCGATTCGTACCCGCCGGAGTGTCTCCGTTTTGAATAGGCGGAATAGGCTCTAACACTCCCGCACCAAACTTATTTTTGTCTAGGGGCCATGTCAGAAAATCAGTACTTGGACTCATTGGATCAGCCCAACCTTTTGAAAAAATAGCGCTAGAAGCACTATCTGGAAATTGAGGCAGTTCATAGCGCGTGATTCTAGCTCGACCTTGCCAAGCTGGAGTTCCACTACTCCAATTTAGTGAGTACACGATCAGCGTGTACATCCGGCGAGATAAACAAGGAATTCCCTGAATTTCAAGCGGCAGGGCTGTCGCTGGCTGGTTAGAGTAGGCGCTGGCTTTAGCGATGCAAAGGTTTAGTAGCGCTTGAGGAATCGGATCAACGCGCCAAAAAGCGAGAACTGGAACGTTATCATTATTAGGTGGTTGACTAATGCTTTGTGGCAAATAGTTCTTTAACCCTGGGCACTTTTTAGGATCGGTGGGGACATCAAGACAATTGCCATCATAAACATAGACTGCTTCTCGCAAATCTCGTGTGATGTAGTCGATCGCGCTTTGTAGGTCACGCTGGGTATCACTCCGAGCTGCTTGCCGAAAATTTGTTTGAACCAATTGAACCACTAAAAACAGCAATGCACTGCCAATAAATCCAGCGATCAACATGGCGACAAGGAGTTCAACGAGCGTGAATCCTACCGTTTTGCTGTTGCGCTCGAAAAGGGAAAGCCGCAGGCGTTGCTTGAAAGACAGTCTAACCATTTTGCCCAGATGTAAAAGTGTGTCTTAACAGCCCGCATCTTTGCTTGAGCAAAGGGAGCGGTATAAATCGAGGTTGTTGCTGGCGGTGCTGCGAACAATCGTGGAATACAAAACCGCTAGGGGGCGATTGCGTTGATTGCCAAGTCCGCTAGTTCCCTTGAGGCTGGCTGGCTGAGTTTGTCCTCTGCCTGCATCGAGTTCGGATTTTGCAACAATCGAGTAAACTCGCACTCCCATCACAAAGCCAGCTAATCTTTGTTTTGCAGGATCTGTAATCGGTTTACCGCTTTCATCGAGTCCTACACTACGAAAGGTTTGAACCAGAAAGTCAGCCTGACAGTCACCATTAATATCGACTTGAAGATACTGGGCGACGGCAGGGGCATTGCCATCGTCTTTTGCTGTGTTACCACAATCTTTCGTAGAAATAACTTGAGTACTCGCTTTTGCACCACTAGGAGCAGCAATAGGATTCGCTAAATCGCGAACTGCGGCTTCGCTTCCTGCAACTTGAGGAAGCTGGCTAAGGCGAGAGCTATCTAATTCGTTTCGCTCTACAGTGGCACGAACTCGATCGATTTCTCCTTGAGCTAGTTTGAGAGCTTGCTCGGCTCTTTGAGTTTGCACCCGCGAAGCTGTTGCCCAAAAAATCGGAGGCGTAATGCTCACAACGGTGATTGAGAGCACGACGATCGCAATCAAACTTTCGATTAGAGTTAAGCCTTGCTCGGTTCGTCTAGCTTCTGCCGAATGCTGAACCAAACCAAGCTTGAACAGCAAGAAAATACTTGCTGGTTTGAACTGAGCGTAAATCAACATCTTCACCTCGCTTATTGCGCTGGACAACTGGTTTTGATCACGGTTCCGTTGAGGGTTTTGCCGTTGACTGCATTACAGAGGTTAGCAATGTAAGGATCGCTCGCGGGTGGCTCAACATAGAACTCATTGCGGTTTTTGGAGGCTGTGACAAAGCGGGAGGCAGCCGGCCCTGCTGGGCTAAATTGCAGCGCGACATCGTAACCCCAAAGGCGATTTGGAGGAGAGTAGTATTTGATGTTTTCCGCCGATGGGTTAGAAAGATTTGGATCAGAAAGACCTGATGGTTCTAAATTTTCAAGCTCAAAGGGTGCCGTTGCATAATTGGTGTAGCTAAGCTGAATAAAAGAGCCAGCGAAGCGGAGATTTATCTGGTTCCAGTTTTCGAGAAAGCGCGGGAAGTTGTGTAAGCCCCCGTAACCTTGCTGGTTGCGAGAAGGATTAATGCCACTCACAATAATCGAGTTGACCTGAGTTTGAGCGGCACTATCAGGATTGTTGTCTACAATTGAGCGGTTATCGTTATTGTCGCCGTACCCAAAGTAAGGCTGATTGTAGGCGATTGGAGGTAAGGGTTGTCCGGGCTGGCTACTTGACTCGCTTGAGTTACCGGTTGCTGGGTCTCTTAGAGGCTTTGGATCAACGACTGGATCTCTAGGACGAGCAATGACTGGGCGACCTGTGCGAGAGATTTTAACGGGCGCAGCAAAGTCAACCCAGTAGCCATCCGTGTAACCATCTCTAGTGCTGCGTTGCGTCAGAGTACTGTCATACCGAGAGTTTTCACGCACCCAATCCCATCCATCTTGTTTACCAGGATTTTTCTTGCTCAAGTTGTTAGTTGGATTAGGACGGTTCTGGTTATGGAAGGACGTGTATTTAGCCTGCATACAACCTGGAGCAAACAATCCTCGATCGGGCTGGTGATAGTATCCACGCTTATTACTTTCTTGCGGAGAAGAAAAGTTGCTATACACCGAGAAGTCGGGAACCGGATATGCGGCTGTAGGCGAAAAAGAAGCATTTCTATTGGGTTGCACAAACGTGTCTGCGATCGTGCCTTCACAGAAGTTATTCGACAAGATAGAAATGCTGTCTGCCAGAATTTCAGAAGGACGCCAGCGATCGTTTTCTAGAGTTGCAAACTTCTCGTTTCGCGTGGTTCGATCAGTGTAGAACTGTTTCTCGGTGTAGAGCGAATTGGCGGGTAGCAGTGTTGTAAACTCTTCCAACGGGTTCGTAATTGCATCGTCCTTGCCTTGTTCGTCTTGGTGCAGATTGAAGTCGCCTTGAATGTACACGGGCTGATCGGTGAAGAAGGACAAGCCTTTATTGTTTTTTGCAGCATCCATAATATTTCCCTCGAAGCTGCGGTTTCGCATGACTTGGGCACCGTTGCGGAGACGGAAACCATGTACGCGACGATCGGGATCGGGAAATCCATCAATGGATTTGGTTGAAATTCCGTTATTTGCGGCAGGAATTGCTGGATCTTGCGGTTGAGCAGGGTTTTGCACATTTGTAGTGCTGCCGCTTGGTCGAGCAATGGCGTCTTCTCGCACTGCATCTTCGCGGAACGCATAAACGACTCCGCTTACCGGAAGCCAAACATCTTTTTTGGCACCTCCCTTAACTTCATTGCTTCGTAGCATTCCTAAATCGATGTCTAGCGTGCGTGCCAGCATGAGTTGGCGTCCGTCGAACAAAGCGCGTTCAAGGAAGGGTACTGCAATTACGTTCAGGTCTTTTGCGGCAGTGTTGGACTTGTCAGCCTTCACAATAAGGTTGGTTGAGAAGTTTGCAGTGCCAGTTGCAAAGGCGTTGGGCGTCGTGTCATAGGGAAGTTTCCAGTCCGTCAAATCTAGTTTTCTCGGCTGAATTGCAACTTCGCTAACTGAGTAATCAGGAGTTGGAAAGACTCGGTTTTTCTTGCCATCAGTAAGGTAATACTTGGGGTTCAAAAAGAACTCTTTCAGCACTTTCTTATCGTTATCATCATCGATGCCTCGATACGTGGCATCGCCAACAGGGTATCGACTGAACACGTTTCTATCAGCTCGGCGAATTCGTATCCCTGGGGTCGGAATGGGTGGTTGATTACCCTGTATACTACGCTTCAATCGACACCAAAATACTCCAGGTTGATTGATACTAGGGCACAAAAATGGATTCGGGTTGTTTTGTGTCAGTGCAATTAGATCAGGGTCAACCTGTCGTGAGTCTTCAAAGTCCGAGCTCAAAGATGCTGCTCTGCCAGGTACCTTTGTATCGCTGACTCTTACAAACTGCGCATTAATGCTTTTGACATAATCATCTGCAATGTAGGGTTCAGTTTCGGGCTGCAATAGATTTGTTGGAGTACCAGCACCGTTGTAGGAATGAGTTTCTTCTGGAAATAAGTAGTAGAGGGCGGGAAACTTAGGCAGCACAATTGGAGTAGCAAGTTCTACTCTCGGTACGCCATCCTTTGCAGGAGGAACTGTCGGTGCCATTCCCGATGCGTCTAACTTTGGAATAGTGTAGTCGATCGTGCCGCAGAGCCTTGACAGTGCTAAACGATATCGAACAAGGTTGATTGTATTCCTCGTATTAGGATCAAATGGAAGTGGAAGCGCTTGAAGATCTTGAGGATCTTTAGATGATAATTCAGTTCCTGCCAATCCATCACGTGTGAGCTTAGTAGAAGATTTTCCGACACGAGATTCATTGAGTAGAGCGATATCAGCATTAGCACCGTCAGTAAAGACAAACTCATCGGGATCACAGGCAGTTGGAAATGCAGCAATTACATTTGCACTCCTTCCTTGAACGGCGTAGTAACCAAAAACTGGCGATGGACGAAACCCAAAGGTACGATCTCGACGAATCTGATGGTGCAGCATGATAGTTTCTGCAAGCCGCATTTCTGCAACAAACTCTGGATCGTCGATTGGTTTGCCCCCAGCTAACAGCATCTGCCGCAGTGCACCAATATACGCTTCGGGCGGTACTTTTACATAGTCTTGATCGTTGTACGCGTCGTCACCAATGTAGCTTCCCGTGGTGCTGTAGCTGTAGGTGCTCAGTTGTCCCCGTGGTAAAACTTCCCAATTGCCAGCCTTCGTTGGATCAGTTCCGACTCCGATATCGTTTACACCATCCATTAGGTTCCACAAGTCGCGACCCAGCTTCGCCATCAGATGATTATCTGTGTTGCTTGGAAGCGCAGGATCGTTTAATGGGTTGCTTGGATCAAATTTCTGGATTTCGTTGATGTTGTACGCCAACATTCCCAAAGTGCAAGCGGCTGTTTGCAAGTAAGTTTTGTCTGCAATGCTGAGATCGCTATAGCTCTTACCGTTGTTTAGGTCTGTAAGTGTTCGCTTCAGGTTCGAGAAGTTGCCCCACATTGTCAGCGCAGGATAAGGATGGATCACCGTGTCGTTTGCTGTGGGTGGATAAGCACCCGTTTTTGTATCTGAAATGTGATCGCCTGCGAAGTTAGCGAGGTTTTGCAGCGCTTTTCGTAAGGGGCTTCCAGAGTCAGCGATCGCAGATTTGAACTTGTCATAAGAACCTGCCGGAGGTTCAAACTCCCATCCATTCGTGCCGACCCCAGTAAAGAAGTTGGTCAGCAGCGAGCCATTAATCGTCTTGTTGTCGCTGTCAACGCCGAAGAATTCAGACGGTCTGAACAAGCTCGACTGACGCAGCGTAGTAAGCGTGCCAGGGTGAGAAGTCGCCGCAAAGCAAGCAACCGGATAATCTTTTTCGTCAGGGCTGTTTGCAAATGCAGAATGATAAATGGCAGCGCTTTGAACGGCTGATAGGTTATCTCGTAGCGTGCGACGAAACTGATCAATGTGCGAAATGGTTTGCGCCGGATAAGGCTTGACAGTCGGGGGATAAAGCGGATCACCCTCGTACTCATATTCATTTTGATTAATGACGCCATCTGCGTTTTTGTCTACTGACATCGCATAGTCGTCACCATTATTTTGAGGGGCGTACCAGGTAAAAAGATTACCGAGTTCTAAGCGCTGTCCGACCAGAATTCGCATTCCAACCGATCGTGCGCGGCGTTCCCAATAGCCATCGAGACCTAAGTTGTTGGCGTCGTCATCTCCGGCGGTCGGTTCGCTCTGAAGTAGCTTCGTGTTGCTTGACGGAATCAGCGTTCCGACTGGATTGGTTGAACTGACTTTATTATCATTGTCGTACTTAGGCTTCGGTCCCCAACGATCGTCAGCGCGATATAAGTCATCTACGTAGGGCGCAGGCTGAGCGATCGCGGAGATGCGCAGAGGAGGATTTCCTTTGACGCCGAAAGCTTTGTAGTCTGCTGTACTCGAGTTAAGGTACTTTGTAGTATCGCGATTGTTATCACCTTTACGATTTTTGTATCCGTCTTGAATCGTTACGTTCTCTGGATCAAGCGCAATATCGATCAAATTAGCACTTGCCAGCTTAGAACTCGTGTCTTTATTTAGCGTTGCCCAATTCTTACTGTCAGCCGGATTCGTGCTGTGAATGTGAACTGTAGCGCTGTTATTGGTGATGGTTGCATCTTTGACAACACCCGCAGCGACGAGTCCTAAAAAGTCTTGGGTTTGTCCGCTTGATGGCTGAATATTGGTAACGGTAATTTCCGAAGCGCTAGGGTCGGAATACAAGCACGAACTAGGCGAGCTGATTAAATAAGCTTTGAAGTTGTCTAGACCGACGATCAGGCTGCCTTCGGTGTGCATTGCTCCATTCCAGTTAAACGGTCGCCCTGGATAAATCTCCAAATCGTTGCGGAACCATGCCCCCCATTTATTACCGCGATCGAGTTGACGGTCTTGGCTAAATTCTAGAGTGACTTTTGTTGCGTTCTGGTTTGCTGGAATCACGAGCGCATCGACCTGAAAGTTTTTCTTCAGTACGGCGGTTGTGCTACCTTCAAACCAGCCATAGGGGCCTGCTGTTTTGCCTGCACTGCCAACGCTACAGCCGATCGCCTTGTCAATGCTGATAGGGGCTTGTCTGACCGAGAGGCTACTTGCTTTGTCTTTATCGCTTAATTGAAGTAAACGAGTAGCGATTTCCGATTTTCCGACTGCTTGGGGTGTACTCATTAACAGCGAGTAAACAATCGTATCTTTTCCGCCGCTACTACTGGGTGTTTGGAAGTACCAAGCGTTATCAAGCTTGCTATCACCGTTGATATCGATGCGCGTTTCGTCAGGGTACGTGTATACATCGTCAACGGTCTGATTTGTTTTTGGGTCTATGTACTGCAACTTTGAAAAATTGTTGCCTGCGATGTCTTTGCCATTGTTTAACAACATCGCTTGCAAAACGTCTTGGGATGGTACACCTGCGGGAAGGCGGCTGTCTTTTTTAGCGTCAAACAGGAATTCGAGTTTTGAGCGGGCACGATCGATCGCTGGCGTTGCCGCGTTGTAAATCACTCGCTGCTGAGCTTCACCAATTACCTGAGTATTGCGCGTATAGGCTCGAAACGTCAGCGCACCGACCGTTAGCGCCACAATCAAAATCAGCAAAACGGTGGTCGGCAAGATAAAGCCCGTTGTGGAGAGCTTGCCTCGACGTTGATGAATTAGGATGTGGCGAAAAAGCCAGTTAACCAATCGTTTTGTAATCTTGCGGTAAAGTCTTTCAAGCGTTTGAAAGAAGCCCTGAATTACCGTTTTGGGTGTGCGATTTGACATAGCTGCTATGGCAGAAGAACGATAGATGGACTAAAGGCGACGCCGAGAGAATATCGGAACGAGTCGCGAATACACAGGGGACAACAGATGTGAAATCGAAAAGCTTTATTGCTAGAGAGTGTTAACGTTTCGGTGAAGCTATTGAGTTAGACTTCACCAAAACGTTATAAGAAGCCGCTCTTTTATTACTGTCTTAATCATATGGAGCGTTGGTCAACCGGGAAGACACGCGCTTGTGAAGCGCGATCATTAAAGGAGATCTCCGATAGGCTACGCATGTCATGGCTTAAGCATCCGTGAATTTAAGGGCGGTTGGGTACGATTGTTTGAGTTGATGCTTTTGTAAAGCGCAGTTAATGTAGATAGAATACCCAAACCGATATCAGTTCCAATCAAAGCGGGAATTTGAGGCATAGAAATAACAAAACTGGAGCGATCAAAGAGATCGCTCCAGTTCAAAAAATTAGACTTTCTGCAAAAACACCTGAATCAGGCTCGGAGAATCAAGTTTTGCACTTTAGTCTAGATAAAATTAGGAATGCTTACAGGCGGCTTAAATCAATACCAGCTTCTTTGGCAAAGACTTCCAGGCTCTTATGCTCTAGCGTTTTGATTGCTTTGGTTGAAAGCCGCAACTTTACAAAACGGTTGCCTGCTTGCCACCAAATTCGCTTCGACTGCAAATTGACTTCTTGAAGCTTTTTCGTGCGACGGTGCGAGTGGGAAATCGCCATCGCGTTGTTTGCTTTTTTGCCGGTGAGTTGACATCTACGTGACATACTGATCTCCGATTCGTTCAGATTGAATTTCGTACAGTCTATTATTATAGGCAATTTAGCGGATTCTGCAAAGATTTGGGAGCTAGTGAATTTTGTTGAATGGGAAATGCCTGGCGTGCCCTCACCCCCTCTCTCGCGCCCTGGGAGAGGGGAGTAAGAGGCTAGAGGTTAGCTTAAGGTTGTGAGCGCACGATCGATGGCTTGGAGGGCGAGATCGATTTCGGCTTCGCTTACAATAAGCGGTGGAACAAATCGCACAACCTTTGCGCCTGCGGGAACGAGTAAAACCCCCTGCTGCATTGCTGACTTTACGATTTCAGCCGATACGAGAGTTGTTTCAGCGCTTAGCTCTAGTCCGTTAATCAAGCCCCAGCCACGAACGTCAGACACGATCAACGGAAACTTTTGAGCAATTTGCTTTAAGCCTGAGCGCAACTGTTCGCCGCGTACCCGAACGTTTTCGAGTAGATTTTCGCGCTCGATTGTGTGGCACACCGCTAAGGCAACCGCACACGCGAACGGATTGCCGCCGAAGGTACTGGCATGATCACCGGGTTGAAATACGTTGCATTTTGCTTTACAAAGCATTGCGCCGATCGGGATGCCGCCACCCAGACCTTTGGCTGAGGTGAAAATATCGGGTTCGATGCCTAGATTCTCGTAGCCCCAAAGCAATCCGCTTCGACCCATCCCGACTTGAACTTCGTCGAGAATGAGAAGAATTCCGGTTTCGTCGCAAATTTCGCGGATGCGTTGGAAGTAAGCGCGATCGCCCGGACGAACGCCCCCTTCGCCTTGAAGTCCTTCGAGTAAGATTGCGGCAACTTGACGCTGTTCGGAATCGAGTTCGGCGATCGCGGCTTCGATCGCGGCGATATCGTTGTAGGGCACATAGTGAAAGCCCGGAACTAATGGATTAAAGTTTTGCTGATATTTTGGCTGTCCGGTCGCGGTGATTGTAGCGAGCGTGCGTCCGTGAAAGCTGGCGTGAGCGGTTAGAATAACGGGATTTTCGATGTTGAGAACGGTGTGAGCATATTTGCGGGCGAGCTTGATTGCGCCTTCGTTGGCTTCGGCTCCAGAGTTGCAGAAAAAGGCGCGATCGGCACAAGAATGCTCAACCAGCCATTTTGCTAACTCGCCCTGCTGACGAACATAGTAAAGATTAGAAACATGGTGCAGCGTTTGGATTTGCTCAGTCACCGCCGCAATCATCGCAGGGTGGGCATGACCGAGCGTGCAGGTCGCAATTCCGGCGACAAAATCCAGATATTCATGTCCTTGATCGTCCCACACGCGACAGCCTGAACCGCGTTCTAACGTTAAGGAAAAACGCGCATAGGTTTTCATCACATATTCGTCAAACTGATCTGGCGAAAACGGGCTAAGCGGTGCAGTAGAGGTTTTAACAAGGGTTTCTGGACTCACTGAATTTAATCCTCGAACTTCAAACAGTTAGTATGCACAGTTTAGTAGAAGATTTCGAGCCGTGTCAGAATCTCTACTAAATTCCAGTATGGTCTTTACTAGCCATTCCGGGTGTATGGGGTTAAAAGTTCATGACACAAATGTTTGCCATTACGGTTAGCGATCAGGGACAGTTCGCTCAGCTTGTAACCGTGCTGATTATTTTGCTGCTGGTGGCAACGATCGTGGCGCTACTTTCTCGACGGTTGCGCGTACCGTACATCACGGGCTTGGTGCTGGCAGGATTGGCGATCGCTGAATTTCTCCCGCGTCGAGTTGGGCTTGATTCAGCCTTGATTATTAATTTGTTTTTGCCGATTTTGCTGTTTGAAGCGGCAATTAATACCGATATTAGTCGGTTGAGAAGTACGATTAAGCCGATTTTGCTGTTGGCGGCCCCGGGCGTGTTGATTGCGGTGGGAGTAACCGCGATCGGGCTGAAATTTGGCTTGGCGTTAGGCTGGATTCCAGCGCTGTTGATCGGCGTAATTTTGGCGATTACCGATACCGTCTCGGTGATTGCAGTGTTCAAAGAGGTATCGGTTCCGTCGCGGTTGATCACGATCGTTGAAGGTGAAAGTTTGTTCAACGACGGCATCGCACTCGTTTTGTTTAGCTTGATTTTGAAATTTAATTCAACCGGAAGTCTGAGCGTCACTGACGGACTTCGCGAATTGATAGTCGTGATTGTGGGAGGTGTAGCGATCGGGCTTGTGCTGGGTTATTTAGGTGTGGAGTTGTATCGCCAGTCCGAAGATGATCCGCTTAGCAGTATTTTGCTTACGGTCGCGATCGCGCTAAGTGCGTTTCAACTCGGTCAATGGCTGCACGTGTCTGGCGTTGTCGCGGTTGTGGTTGCAGGCTTGATGATTGGAAATTTAGAACGATCTCAAGGCGTTTCTGCTTCAAGCCGAATTACTGTCATGAGCTTTTGGGAATATGCAGGCTTTGGCGTCAATACGTTTATCTTTTTGCTGATCGGATTAGAGTTGAGTTTAACAACGTTGGGACGCACGCTGCCTGCGGTGCTGTTAGCGGTCGCGGCTTATCAAGCGGGACGGGCATTGGCGGTTTATCCGCTTTTAGCGATCGTGCGCTTTTTTGATCGTCCGGTTCCGATTCGATGGCAGCACGTTTTATTTTTTGGAAACATCAAGGGATCGCTATCAATGGCGTTGGCGCTGAGTTTGCCGTCGAGTTTGCCGGGGCGCGAATCGCTGATTGCGATCGTATTCGGTGCCGTTTTGGTGTCGCTTGTGGGTCAAAGTGTGAGTTTGCCGTGGATTGTGCAACGCCTAAAGCTGAGTCATACGTCAGAAACACAGCATTGGATTGAAGATTTACAGTCGCAACTGATGACGGCAAAAGCGGCACAAGATGAACTCGATGCTTTGTTGAAAAGCGGGGTGTTGTCAAAATCAATTTACGAAGAACTGCGATCGGGTTATCAAGTCAAAGTTGCTGCCGCCGAGCGATCGCTGCGAGATTTCTACAATCGACGAGCGCAAAAAGCAACCACGATCGCGCTTCAAGAATCGCGATTTGATGCTGTGCGACGGCGGTTATTACTTGCCGAAAAAGGAGCGCTGAGTGATGGATTGAGAAAGCGAATTCTGTCAGAAGAAATTGTACGATCGCGGCTTAAAACGATCGACGAACAGCTTCTAAACCTCGAAGACGATTAATCACATTTCTGCATGAAATCAATAATCGAATGCATTGCTCCCGGTTTTGTCACGATTAGCACGGTTGAACCGGGTTCTAGAACAGTACTTCCGTTGGGGATCACCAAATTCATGTGCGGATGCGGTTGATACCCGATGATTAAAGAGCCATTCGGAAAGCGGGGATCTTGCGCGACTTCGGCAACGCTGCGACCGACCACATTACACGCTTCGGGGATCGCAAGCTTCACCACTTCAATTTGGCCCTGCTCGAAATGCATCATCGATTGAACTTCGGGATACTCGATCGCGTTCACCATCGTAGAAACGGTTAGCTCGATCGCGTTGATCACATGCGTTGCCCCCGCAAGCCGATACGGTTGGGCAAAATCTTTATGCCGCATTCGCACCAAAATATTCGGAACCCCGTAGTGTCGAGCCAATGTTGCCATCGCTAGATTCAGAGGATCATTGCGCAGCACAGCAGTCAAAGCATCCGCTTTGCGAATTCCTGCTTCAAGGAGCACTTCAGTATTCACGGCACTTCCCTCAAACGCAAGCACGCCTAACTGCTCTCGCGCATAGCGACACGCCACGGGATCGATGTCAATCACCGCGACCGTATGCCCTAGATCGATCAAACGCTGAGCAAGGCTAAGCCCGATTAAGCCTGCTCCCCCAATTAAGACATACATAGATTTCCCCTCTGAAACTCCTTTGTGTTCTAGCCTAAAGGATGTTTCCAGGAAATTTTGAGTTTAGTAGCTCAGTTTTAGAGCACTGGCAGGTACGTCATCCCAATTTTCAACGGTCCGCAAGCGAGCAACCCAACCCTCAGACTTTTGAGCGTCCGTTAAACTGTCTTCAAAGGATTGATGACATTGTTGCGCCTGAGCCTCGTCGCAGCAGGCAATACAGGCGTACAGCAATCCGGACGGATCGATTCGTTCATTTACCCAAATCGCCACGATCGTGTCCTCTATGACCTCAAAAAGATTTTTGCACATTCAATGCAGAATCGATGCCATTTGTAACAAAGCATCGTCGCTCACACGGCAAATGCGCCAGTCAGGAAGTACGGTTGCTCCCATGCGTTTGTAGAACTCGATCGCGGGTTCGTTCCAATCTAGAACGCACCAATCAAACCGACCACAGCCGCGATCAACAGCGAGCTTAGCCACAGACACAATCAGGGCTTTTCCGATTCCCTGTCCACGATAATCAGGCAGCACGAATAAATCTTCGAGATAAATTCCGGGCTTGGTGAGAAACGTTGAATAATTAGGCAAAAATAGTGCAAAACCGACAATTTGAGTTGAAGTGTCAGCTACGATCGCTTCAACAAACGGCTTTTCTCCAAATAAATGCGCGTTCAAATCGTCCGCATTACCAGTGACTTGATGCGATAACTTTTCGTATTCTGCTAAAGCTTGAATCAGCGAGAAAATAGCAGGAACATCGGCAGGCGTTGCGGGGCGAATTTCAAACATGAGTTGAGCGACAAGAGATGTAACTCAAAACTCATAGCTTAAAATTTCGCAATTTGCTAGAGGCAAAACGTTGAGGCGGGAGACTCGATCGAGATTGCGATCGAGTCTCCCGCCTCGATTCTGCTTTTCTAACCTAACCAACCTTTCAATCGTTCTGCAATCTGTGGACGACGCAGTTTCCGCATTGCCTTACTTTGAATTTGGCGCACCCGTTCACGCGATAAGTTAAACATGCCGCCTACTTCTTCAAGCGTGCAAGGCTTGCTGGTCGTCAATCCATAGCGCAAAGAAATAATGTCTTTCTCGCGCTGAGTTAAAACGTTACCGAGAACATCCCAGATTTCTTGACGCAGCATGGTTTCGCTCATTTGCGACTCTGGCGACTGGGTATCTCCATCTTCAAGCAAATCCATTAGTTCGGTGTCTTCGCCTTTGCCGACGCGGTGGTTGAGCGAAAGCGACTGACGCCGGACTTGCTGAAGATGCTGCAATTGCTCAACGGTGAGTTCGAGCGATTGAGCGAGTTCGGCTTCGGTGGGATTGCGATGCAGTTCGCGCTTGAGTTCGCGATGCGCTTTTTTGAGCTTGTTAAGCTTTTCGACGATGTGAATCGGGAGACGGATCGTGCGGGCATCGTTGGCGATCGTTCGCGTAATGCCTTGCCGAATCCACCAGTAAGCATAAGTTGAAAACTTATAGCCTTTATCGGGATCAAACTTCTCGGTGGCACGGTTTAAGCCCAATGCGCCTTCTTGAATTAGATCAAGAAAGGGCACGCCGCGATTCAGGTAGCGTTTGGCGATCGACACTACTAAGCGGAGGTTCGATCGAATCATTTTCCGCTTAGCCACGCGGCTGCGGTGTAAACGATGCTCTAGCTGGCGTTCGGTTAAATCCAAGCGCTCTGCGATTTGGGCTTTGGTAGGAATACGTCCGAGTTCGTGATAAAGCTGACGCTGCACTTGCTCGACCTCAACCAAATACTGCACGCGGCGAGCGAGTTCCACCTCTTCGTCGGGCTTGAGCAACGGATAACGCGCCATTTCCTTAAAAAACGCCCCGACCGCATCATCAGCCACAGTTTTGCTGTAGCCTGCCGATCGAGCCGATGCCATTTGATCAACCTCGACTTCATCGGTTTCGGTGTCCGCCGACTCGATATCTTCAGCGACGGCGGTGAGTTCCTCTAAATCGGGTTCTTCTAGGTCAACGCTCGGAGTTCCCGAAAAATCTACGTCTGCCTCTAATTGCAGGGAGTCCACTGAATCTAACTCAGCAACGTCCATTGCAAAGTCCAAGTCACCTTCAGAGAGGATTTCGGTGTGAGAACTGTTGCTTTGTTCGTTCATATCAACGCCATATTGATGTAGTTTTACTCAAGCTGTTTGAGAGGGTGGGTTTAGGTTCAAAGTCAGGCTAAATTCGAGTTTGAGATTATCGGAAATCAAGCCAGATTTTGAAGCAGGGAGCTAAAAATTGGAGATTCAAAATATTAAAAAATCAATCTTAAACTGCCTCCTCAAGAAATACGGATCTAAAGGTAACTGTGGAATTTTTTCGGAAGTCTTAGCGATAAGATCGAATGCAGCTTTGCATTCAATCGATCGAGCGCCGACTGAATCGGTTATAACCTGAAGGTAAATTCAGAATTCGTGCGATTGCAGCAGAATTTTCTAGCGCGTCGCAACAAAGTGTAAACGTTAAAATTTCACTTTGCTGCTATAACAGACTCTCACACCCCTTTACATTTACATCTCTACCGATAGTGAGAAACCTTTCCCGATTAACACTAATCCGTCTTACAGCCTAGTCCATCGCGTCAGACGACGATCGATCCCGTAAACTGAGTAACACGTTAGAATAACGAGCATAGTTCAAATGAACTAGCTGCAAGTTTTGTAATCTTTGTAATTTAATACCGCGAGTTTTTGACTCGATCGGTTTTCTTAAGTTTTTCTTCTATAGCGTCAAGAGTCAGTTATGTCTGATTTGCCTTCTGTGGCTGAGCCTCAAGCTATTTATCGAGTCGATGCCGCTTGGGTGGAAGTGCTGGTCGATTGTCCGGGCGCTCAAGGGCTTTATACGTATCGATTCCAGCCAGATTTGCTAGTTCAACCGGGAGATATCTTAAGCGTGCCGTTTGGAGCGCAGCAGGTGGGCGCGATCGCGGTTCGCTTACTGGCTCAAGCACCTCAAGATTTAGACGCCGAGCAGATTAAATCGATCGATTCGATTGTGAGTGCGGGCTTTTTTCCTGCCTCGTATTGGATGCTGCTCGATCGGGTGGCGCAGTATTATCAAACGTCTTTGATGCAGGTGGTTCGAGTAGCATTGCCGCCAGGATTGTTAGCGCGATCGCAGCGTCGGATTCGATTAGTTCAAGCCGAAGGCACAGGAGCGCTGACGACGCAAACCGCGCAGCAAATTCTGAAATTACTGCAATCGAGTAAAACGAAAGATTATTCTTGGCAGTTTATTCAGCGTCAAATTCCCGGAGCGCATCGCGGATTGCAAGAACTCTTAAAGCGCAATTGGGTGGAGAGTTATCTAGAGCCGCCTGCAACCGTGCGCCCAAAATCGCGCCAAGCAGTTACGCTGGTTTCGATGCAAGGCGTAGAGGAAATCAGCGATCGACAACGCGAAATTCTCGAAGTGTTAAAGCGTCAAGGCGGCGAAATGTGGCTGACCGATTTACTTCAGCGCTGTCGCACCACGTCACCGATGCTGAAGAAACTTCAGCAATATGGCTGTTTAATTGTGCAACCGCGAGAAGTGTTGCGCAGTGAACAAAGCTCGATCGTTGAAAATGATATTGCGAAGTCGCTGACGCCGGATCAAGCGCAAGCGCTCGAACAAATCAATCACACGATCGGGTGTGCAGAAATTCTTTTGCATGGCGTGACGGGATCAGGGAAAACCGAAGTTTATTTACAAGCGATCGCGCCCGTTCTTCAACGGGGACAGTCGGCGCTTGTGTTAGTGCCTGAAATTGGACTCACCCCGCAGTTGACCGATCGCTTTCGAGCTAGATTTGGCGATCAAGTGTGTGTGTATCACAGTGCATTATCGGACGGAGAACGGTTTGATACCTGGCGACAAATGCTCAACGGATCGCCGCAAGTGGTGATTGGAACACGATCGGCGATTTTCGCGCCGTTGCCGAATCTAGGGTTAATTGTGCTCGATGAAGAACATGATTCGAGTTTTAAGCAAGATCAGCCTGCTCCGTGCTATCACGCCCGAACAGTTGCAAAATGGCGATCGCAGCTCGAAGATTGCCCGTTAATTCTTGGCTCTGCAACGCCTTCGTTAGAATCTTGGATCGCCGCACAAACTTCGATTTATTTGTCGCTGCCAAAACGAATTCTCGATCGACCGCTACCGCCGATCGAAATTGTTGATATGCGGCGGGAACTGCACGATCGCAACGGGTCGATTTTGAGTCGATCGTTACAGTCGGCATTAAGTCAACTCAAACAGCAAAATCAAAAAGGATTGCTGTTTATTCATCGTCGCGGTCACAGCACGTTTGTATCGTGTCGAAGCTGCGGCTATGTGATGGACTGCCCGAATTGTGACGTGTCTTTGTCGTATCATCACACGCACGAGAACGCACAGCCGCTTTTACGGTGTCACTACTGCAATCACACTCAAACGCAACCGCAGCGCTGCCCAACCTGCGCCTCGTCGTACTTCAAGCATTTTGGCAGTGGAACTCAGCGTGTGGTGCAGGAGATCGATCGGTTGTTTCCCGAGCTTAAAACGATTCGATTTGACAGCGATACTACTCGTGCTAAAGGTGCACACCGAGCATTGCTGAGTCAATTTGCTCAAGGCGATGCAGATTTGCTTATTGGAACACAAATGTTGACAAAGGGGATTGATTTACCGCAGGTGACGCTTGTTGGCATTATTTCTGCCGATGGATTACTAAATTTAGCGGATTTTCGAGCGAGTGAGCGGGCATTTCAAACGCTTGTACAAGTGGCAGGACGAGCAGGACGCGGAGAAAATTCGGGTCGCGTAATTCTGCAAACTTACTCACCCGAAAATCCGGTTATTCAAGCGGTAAAACGTCAACAATATGAACCTTTTGTAGCAACCGAACTTGAGCAGCGAGAAGCATTAAGCTATCCGCCTTATGGACGGTTAGTGTTATTTAGATTTAGCGGAGTTCATGCCGTTTCGGTTCAAAAAGCAGCCGAAAGAATCGCAGAAGCACTGTTACAAACTCAAAAAACTTATGAAGTTTTAGGGCCGGCTCCAGCTACGATTTTGCGAATTGCTCAGCGTTATCGTTGGCAGATTTTGATCAAATTTCCACCCAATTGTTGCGCCGAACTGCCCGATATTGAAACAATGCGATCGCTCATTCCTTCAACGGTTAGCTTTACGATCGATGTTGACCCGATGAATCTAATGTGATTTCGCTTCGGGCAAAATCAGCATCGCATCGCCAAACGAATAAAAACGATATTGTTCATCGATTGCCACTTGATACAAATTCAATAATCGCTGTCGTCCAATTAACGCACTCACTAACATCAGCAAACTTGATTTAGGCAGATGAAAATTTGTGATTAATCCATCCACAATCCGCCATTCATAACCCGGATAAATAAATAGATTTGTTTTGCCGCAATACGATTGAAGTTCTCCGGATTGCGCCGCGCCTTCGAGCGATCGAACTACCGTTGTTCCAACCGCTATTACTCGCCCGCCGTTTGCTTTGGTTTGACGAATTAATTCAACCGTTTCTTCGGAAACTTCGATCCATTCCCCGTGCATTTGATGCTCGGTAATATTTTCAACCTCAACCGGACGAAACGTTCCAACGCCTACATGCAGCGTGACAAAAGCGTGATTAATTCCTTTTTGACTTAATCGATCGAACAGTTCTGGCGTGAAATGCAGTCCGGCAGTCGGAGCGGCAACCGCACCCGGACGATCGGCATACACGGTTTGATAATGCTCTAACTCGGCTTGAGAATCTTGAATGTAAGGCGGCAACGGAACCTGACCGAAATGATCAATCACTTCAAGCAGCGATCGACCATCAGACGATTCAAACTGCAAAATTCGTCCGCGTGTTTCCGGGTCGCTTGATACGATCGACGCGCTCAAATTCACGTCCGTTTCTTCGTGCGGGGTAAAAACAATACGATTTCCGGGTTTTAATCGGCGTCCGGGTTTGACCAGCGCTAACCATTGATTGCGGGCGTGCTCTTCGAGCAGCAAAATTTCGACCTCGGTTCCTGTGGTTTTGTGACCGTATAGTCGCGCAGGAATGACTTGAGTATTATTGAGAACCAGCAAATCACCCGAATTCAGTATCTCCGCTAAATCACGGAAAACGTGGTGCGAGGCACGATCGAGATTTTCAACCACCAGCAAACGAGCGCTATCTCTAGGGCTAACCGGATTTTGCGCAATTCGTTCGAGTGGTAACTCGTAATCATACGCCGAAAGTAATCGATCATCCTCACCAGTCGCATCCTTCACTGCCCTAGTCTTCCCGTTCAATCAAAGGGTTGTGGTAAGTATTTTCCAACTAAATCTGGCGCATTAATTAAGAAATTCTGTAAATGGGTGAGATTCCCTAGATACGATCGGGGGCTTTTCCCCTTCTCAGTGTTTCACAAATTGTTGAAGATAAAGATGTAGCTGTTGGTGGGTCTGGATTATACCTATGGAATACCTTTACTACCTTGCAAACGCCAGCCTCACATTACGAATTGTTGAGCATCTTCACAACATGCCACAATTGCCGCTCAGTTTTGTGACGGTGGTTCATCAAATTGATGGCTGGGTGGTTCGCGTCAGAATGCATCGAACCATTACGCCACAGCAGCAAGGTGATTTTGCCGCCCTGATGAACGAGCTTGGCATTCCGTATCAACCCAGCATTCGCATTCAGATGGTGCTGTGGGGATTGGAAACCGGACAATCGCCGATCGAAGTGATGCAGCGCTACCAAGTCGCCGTCGTATCGCACGGTAGCCCGGATAAAGAAGAAATTGAAGAGTTTCGCACGCAGTTTGTGCAAGGGTTAGGATACTGCCCGGAGACGCTCGCTTAACAGAATGCATCGAGAATGTAGTCTTGAAGCGTTAGTTGGTAGTTTGACACAAGCTTGGTGAGGTGTGGAGGAGAAGCAACCGAATAAGGTTGGCTTCTCCTTTCTTGTAAGAGGCAACAGCGCACTAAGGCAACATCAAACCGACACGGTAGCGCCTCGAATTCTGGATGGGCGACTAAAAATAACTGTGCCGTTGTCAAAAGCTTTTTTTGCTTTGCGGGCGTAATTGCCAATAGCCCGTTGCGATCCCAGTTGCCTCGACTGCGGGTTTTGACTTCCACAATTGCCAAAATCGAGTCTTGCGTTTTCACTACTAAATCAAGCTCGCCGAATCGACAAATCCAGCGCTGCGCTAATATTGCTGAGCCTTGCGCTTCGTGCCATTCGGCAACTAACGCTTCTCCATTTGCACCGATCGTTAGACTTGATTTTGATTTAGGATTCACGGATTCAGGTACTATCGGAATGGAGCTTTTTGAAGCAAAGCGCTGCACTATCGGCGGACTTCATGCTTCAAAATTCCCCGATATGAATGCAATTAACGGTTACTGATCAAAGATGAGTTTTAGAGAATCGCTGCGATCGAGATTGAACTGCGTGTTAATGATTGGCGTGCTTTGGCTGGGAATCGTTGCGCCTGCTTTTGCCGTCGATTACAACCGTGAGTTTTTAGTTGGGGCGGATTTTTCCGGTCAGGTGCTGACCGATGACAGCTTTACCAAAGCCAATATGCGCGAAGCAAATTTTAGCCACACCGATTTGCGCGGAGTCAGCTTTTTTGCGGCTAATTTAGAAAGCGCTAATCTTGAAGGTGCCAATCTCAGCAACAGCACGCTAGATACGGCTCGCCTCTCAAACGCGAATTTGACCAATGCAATTCTCGAAGGCGCGTTTGCGTTTAACACCAAGTTTGAAGGCGCGACGATCGACGGCGCGGACTTCACCGATGTCGAACTGCGTCCCGATGCTCAAGCATTGCTGTGTAAAAAAGCGACGGGCACCAACCCTGTAACAGGAAGAAAAACGCGAGAAACGCTGTATTGCGATTAGCGTTAACGATCGCCTGCAACCGGACGCACGATCGCAGGCGTCGATCGCGTCGGTTGAAACACGGCTCTTAGTGCTTGATCAAGCGTTTCTGCCATTGTGATGCGATTTTCATAAGCGACGACAACCCGGACTAAGGTTGGCAAACTATTTTGCTCAGCTTCAAGATAAATCGGCTCCACATAAAGCAAGGATTGCTCGATCGGAATCACCAGCAAGTTGCCTTGAATCACTCGCGATCCGGCTCGATTCCAAAGGGTGATTTGCTGAGAAATGACGGGATCTTGATTGATTCGTGCTTCGATTTGTGCCGTTCCGAAGACAAGCTCTTGTTTAGGAAAGGTGTAGAGTAACAATTTCCCGTAGTTTTGCCCGTCCGATCGTGCTGCTAACCAAGCGATCAAATTCGTGCGCTGATTTGGCGTAAACGGCAGCAGCAAAATAAATTCTTCGCTCGGTGCGGTGGGTAATTTTGTAATTAAATAATACGGCTCAACGGGTTGAGGCTGATTGCCATAAATCTCGGTTGGAACTTGCCATTGATCTTCGCGGTTATAAAACACTTGCGGATCGGTCATGTGATATCGAATGAGTTGATTTGATTGTCGATTAAATAAATCAATCGGATAGCGCAAATGACTGAAGAGCGATCGCGGCATTGCACTCAACGGCTTAAACAAGGCTGGAAAGATCGCCGTCCAGGTTTGAATAATCGGATCTTCCGGGTCAGCAATGTAGAAATTTGTTGACCCGTTGTAGGCGTCGATTACTACTTTGACAGAATTTCGGATGTAGTTGTAATTCGCTTGTCCGGGATCAGAGTAGGGATAGCGATCGCTCGTTGTATACGCATCAACAATCCAGTACAAACTATTCGGTTCGCCCGCATCGGCGACGACAAGATACGGATCGGAATCGTAGCGAAGAAACGGGGCGATCGATCGAATGCGTTGGTTAATATTGCGGCGAATCAATATCTTTGTTTGATCAGTGAAGTTGCGCGTAAATAACATTTGCCAATCGTTCAGGTATTTCGCAAACATGATTCTTCGCCAGGTTGCTGCAATTTCAATGCCTCCACGACCGTTGTAGGTGTTATACACACTTTCGTTGCCGCTTGGGTAATCAAATTCTTTTACCTTAGTGCCTGTCATAACATACGTGTTTGCAAGCTCACCGTAATAAATTCTTGGATTTTCAGTTGGAATGCTGTTTCGGATCGCTGCGCTTGACAGATTCAATGCGCTGTTGACTTGATTTTGCGTTTCATCCGTAATGTCTTTTACAAAGTAGTCCGGTAATCCTCCTGGTGCAACTTGATTTACCGGACTCATTGTAAAACCGTAGCCGTGCGTATAAATAAGATGTTCATTAAGCCATGTTTTTGCTTCGATTGGAACGTTGTTGAAATCAAGTTCACGAGCAGCAATTAGCACCTGTTGTTTTTCTGCCTGTTGTGATGAACCGTTTTGCAGCGTATAGCGATCGATATCTGCATCAAAAAAGCTGTAGTACGGTCGAATCTGCTGAAGCTGCCGATTGGTTTGCAGCAGTGGGCGCGTGTCCCACAAGCGAATATTGCGAACGGTCAGTGCGTTTCGCTGCAAATCGGCAAACGTCAGCGTGTTTTGTGGATCAAACTGTTCGGCATCAATTACGGTTAAATTAAACGCTTCTCTGGTGCGTTCGATGCTGCGCTCGATAAACGGTCGTTCTCGCGTTAATTCGTTGGGCTGCACACTCAAGCGCTGAACCGAATTCGGTAAAGCTAAACTCGCGATCGTCGCAACAATTCCGTAAATAATAAAGCTTTTAATCAACGGAATACTTTTTTTGCTGCGAGAAATCGATTTCCAAAAGCAATACAGCGCGATCGCGGCGGCACCGATCGCTAACGCTGTATTTACAGGCAGTTGCACTTGAACATCGGTATAGCTTGCACCATAAGCAACGCCTCGCGTGGAATACAAAAGCTCATAGCGACTCAGCCAAAACGAAGCCGCAATCACACTCATCAAGCAGGCTCCTAACCCGAATAAATGACGCTGCTGCTCAATCGTGAATCCGAAAAAGCGACCTTCGCTGAGGCTATTATCTGCAAGTAAATACGTTAAATAAACCGCGACAAATGCATAAAAACACAATCCAACAAGCCAAAACTCTAATAGTTCGAGATTCGGTAATGTAAATACATAAAAGCTAATATCGCGATCGAACAATGGATCGATACGCCCAAACTTCGTTGCATGGAAAAACTGTAGAATCGTGCTCCAATACTGTGACAGCACAAATCCGAGCATTATGCTGAGGACGATCGCGCCGCACACCAGCAAAAATCGCGGACGAATCAAAATTGCAACCGCAATTCCCGCCACAAATAAGCTTCCCGCCGTTGCCAGTCCAGCTTGATAAATCTGGTTCCCAGATTGCCAAATCGCCGTCGGATAAAAGGGATGAGGAAATGACGGTGAAACGCTGGGCTGCGTCCAGTCGATCTGCCATGCTGAAGCGACGGCTAATCCAGATTGCAGCAGCAAGAGCGCGATCGAAACGCTCAGCCCGATCGACAACGGCAACAAAATCGCGAGCGGATAATCAACGTGATCGCTCCCGGTCAAACTGCTTGATTGGCGAGCCACACGCAGATTTTTCAGTAGAAGTAAAAGCGATCCGAGGGTCACGATCGAGCCAACGATCGTTTTTGTGATTAACCCAAGCCAAAACACCGAAGGATAACCCACTTCCTGAAACCATAGATTCTCGACTCCAAATCTCGCTACGAGATCAAAGCCAAATACGATTCCTAAAAGTACAATCCCACTGAGTAGAATGCGGTTTCGCATACGGTGTCAAAAGCCCTTTACTTTCTTTATATTTCTTAAGAAAAATGTCTAATAAGCCGAATATCCCTAACTTGATTGTGCAAGAAAAATCTAGCCAAAAAATCCGGCATGATTCCCTAAACGACAACCCATCGATTACTAGACTTAATTAAGTAATGTTTATAAAGTTATCAAGCCTGATTGCAAAGCTCCCTATAATTAAGAAACCTCGTTATTTTGTCACGAGGTAAAGTACGAAAGATTAACAACTAAAGATTTGGCTTAAGGAGCGTTACAAAAGGTGGAAAGTCATAAAGAAAAGATTCTGGTTGTCGATGACGAAGCCAGCATTCGGCGAATTCTCGAAACTCGTCTTTCGATGATTGGGTACGATGTGGTCACGGCGGCAGACGGCGAAGAAGCCCTTGACACGTTCCGAAACGCCGAGCCAGATTTGGTGGTGCTTGATGTCATGATGCCCAAGCTCGACGGCTACGGGGTATGTCAAGAACTGCGCAAAGAATCTGACGTTCCGATTATTATGCTCACGGCGCTAGGCGACGTCGCCGATCGCATCACGGGCTTAGAACTCGGTGCCGATGATTACGTTGTGAAGCCCTTTTCACCAAAAGAACTCGAAGCCCGAATTCGATCAGTTCTGCGTCGCGTTGATAAAGTGGGCGCAACTGGGATTCCGAGTTCTGGCGTGATTCATATTAACGCAATTCGGATCGACACGAATAAGCGTCAAGTTTACAAAGGCGACGAACGCATTCGATTAACCGGAATGGAATTTAGCTTGCTTGAGCTGTTGGTGAGTCGATCGGGAGAACCGTTTTCACGATCGGAGATTTTACAAGAAGTTTGGGGCTACACGCCTGAGCGTCACGTTGATACCCGCGTGGTAGATGTGCACATTTCGCGTCTGCGGGCCAAGCTCGAAGATGATCCGAGCAATCCAGAGCTAATTTTGACGGCACGCGGCACGGGCTATTTATTCCAACGCATTCTTGAACCTGGCGAAACTGAGTAAATGCTCAATGGATACCAAAGCCAAGCTAAAACGCAAAGAGGCGCGAGTTGATCGCGCCTCCGATTCAATTAATTCAATTAACGAAGTCTACTTCACAGCAGTCGCATCAACGTCAACCGTTGCGTTCGAGGATGGAGTGCCGTCAACCGTTGCAGTCGTTTGGTCTTTCTGAGCTTTGAGGCGATCCATCAGCAGCGAAGATACTTCAGCCACCAGCAAACCCAGCACAACCGTATCGTCAATTTGCCCGATCAACGGAATAAAGTCAGGCAGCAAATCGATCGGGCTGAACAAGTAAAGCACCGTTCCTAGAATAATCACCCAGCGATACTTCGAGTTGCGAATTAAGTTGCGGTACCAATCGTAGAATTTCATAGTTTGTTTCCCTCGGCTTATGATTTAATCTTGTCAAATTATGGCTTAGAAGTCGGGTGTAGATAACTTGCCTAAAGAGGGAGGGTAGACCGTACGCCGACGATTTTTTAAATAAATTTGAATAGCGTTCTGCTTGGCGCTGAATCGTAAATTCTCGCTCAGCAAGCGTGCGCGATCGCCGCGACAATCGATCGGCGTCTTGCTCAAATATCCAAACGATTCCCCGCGCTAAATCCTCGGTGTCAAACGGACGAGCGAGATAGCCGTTGAATGGATGCTGAATCATATTTGGCGTTCCACTAATGTCAAACGCGACGGTTAGCGTTCCACAGGCGATCGCTTCAATCATGGTCGTTGCGAGATTATCTGCCGTAGAAGGTGCAACAAAAACATCCGCCGCCGAGTAAGCCCGCGCCAGCGATTCTGTGTCGTTTAACTTTTCTAGCACGTGACATGGAAAGCCTAGATTCGGTAGCGATCGCATTGTTCGCTGTTGTCACAGCCTCCGGTAAAAGCCCACATTTCATGCAGCGTTCACACGATCGGCGTTTTGAATTTCGCTAAAGATTCGATTTGTAGAAAGCCATCACTGCGTGCAGGTTAATCACGTCTGGAGCGAGTTTCTGCACTAATGTAGAGCAAGTATTATCAACGTAGCAGCGCGATCGCTGCCATAATCAAGCTCAATATGCTCACAAATGTCAGCGCAATTGTTGCTGTACGAGTTTGTTTCAAGCGTTTAACTAAACCTAAATCGAAATTATGCATCTTTAAAGGCTTTTAGCGAATCGTTCTAAACGTAAGATTAATTCTTGGCATCGTCGATCGCTTGGTTTTTGGAATCTGATGCAGCCAATAATGTTGAGTTTCTTCAGCCATCAATAAAAAGCTGCCATGATTTAATTCAACGTCAACTCGGTTTAACGTTTTGTTATATCGATGCTTAAGCGAAAATTTGCGTGCTCCGCCAAAGCTAACCGAGCCAATAATCGGATTTCTCCCTAGTTCAGGTTCATCATCGCTGTGCCATGAAACGCTATCATTTCCATCTCGATAGAGATTTAGCAAAACGCTGTTGAACTGAGTTTTTGCTAACGGTTCGATTCGTGATTTGATCAGCAATAAAGTTTCATTCCAGGGTTGCGGCTGCATTGCAATTCCAGAATAAGCGTATTGCTTTTCACCGTACCAAGCGGTTAAACGGGGCAACGGAACTGCTTTTCCATAAATCTTGAGAAACTCTTGTTGCCAATTAATCTGAGTGTACAGCTCAGAATAAAGCCGATCGGCTTCTTGATCAAATAAATGGGGATAGAAAACAACTTCTCCATCGTGTTTTAGCAGCGATTCGATCGAGGCTTGCGCTTGATTGAGCATAAACAATTTACGTTTATAGTATTTTCATACTACTGATTAATCGTTTCTAATCGAAACCTCAATTCTAGAATCGATCAGACGCCTCCACAATTCGGTATGCTGAGAAAAGCGCGTTAAAAAACTTAACACCCTCACTCTGTTATGAAATGCATTATCGATCGCCGTGCTCAGTTTTCAGCGAGCCATCGGTATTATTTACCTGAACTGAGCGAAGCTGAAAATCAAGCGCGGTTTGGTGCCTGCGCTCGATCGCCAGGGCACGGGCACAACTATGTGCTGTACGTCTCGATGCTTGGAGATCTCGATGAGTACGGCATGGTGCTGAATTTGTCGGATGTCAAGCACGTGATCAAGCGCGAAGTCACAAGTCAGCTTGATTTTTCGTTTCTCAACGACGCTTGGGCAGAATTTGAGCAAACGCTCCCGACGACCGAAAATATTGCACGGCAAGTCTGGCAGCGACTCGCATCGCACTTACCGATCGTGCGCATTCGACTGTACGAACATCCTGAACTTTGGGCGGATTACTTAGGAAACCATATGGAAGCTTATCTCACTGTTAGTACCCATTTCAGCGCGGCCCACCGTCTCGCACGACCGGATTTGAGCTTTGAGAAAAACTGTGAGATTTACGGTAAATGTGCTCGACCCAACGGACACGGACATAACTACCACCTCGAAGTCACGATCAAAGGTGAAATCGATCCGCGCACCGGAATGATTGCAGATTTGGTCGCGTTTGAGAAAGCGATCGATAATTACGTGGTTGAACCCTTCGATCACACGTTCCTCAACAAAGATATTCCCTATTTTGAAACGGTCGTTCCCACGGCTGAAAATATCGCC
The DNA here is from genome assembly GCA_964250455.1 of uncultured bacterium. Classification (GTDB taxonomy): domain Bacteria; phylum Cyanobacteriota; class Cyanobacteriia; order Leptolyngbyales; family Leptolyngbyaceae; genus CAXUFL01. The sequence continues at coordinate 207,026 of CAXUFL010000001.1, read as the reverse complement.
GTTCACATTCGGGATTTGCTTGAAGATCCAGTTCGTCAAATTGGAGCGCAGTTATATAAGGTGAAGCTGATTGAAAGCCCAAACAATTCCTGCGAAGTGTATGGAACGGGAATCAGTGATGCGATCGCGCTGTTAATGCGTGAACCTGCTTTAATTGAGCGATAAGCGAGTTTCAATAAAACGAGGGTTGCCCCAGTCATTTACGGTGCGAATGCAGGTGCTGGGGCATTGTCGATCGCGCACTGTAATTTTATACCAGCACGGTTTATGCCCAGCAAAGAACGAGATGACGTGCCCTGGTAACTCTCATCGCTGGGCTTGACGATCGGCCTTGCTTCGCGATCAACACAACCGCTAAACTGCTTCTATAAAAATTAGAAACTCAATCGTGGCTCAAGTCGTTCTCGAAAACGTTTATAAAACCTTTACCAAAAGCACCGCCGACCAAGACAAAGCGGCAGTTTTGCGATCGATTAATCTCTTCATCGAAGACGGTGAATTTATGGTGCTGGTCGGCCCGTCTGGCTGCGGTAAAAGTACGCTGTTGCGAATTATTGCCGGACTCGAAGAACTCACGGCCGGAGCGGTTCGCGTGGGCGATCGCGTAGTGAATCATCTGCCGCCCAAAGAGCGCGATATTGCAATGGTGTTTCAAAACTATGCGCTGTATCCGCACATGAGCGTTTACGATAATCTCGCCTTTGGTTTGCGACGCACTAAACTCAACAATCGATCGGCAAACTGGTCAGAAAATCTGGCGGTTGGAATTACGCGAAGTTTGCCAAGCGGAATGCGGTATGTCAGCGATCGAGAGCGTTCTGTTCAAGAGCGCGTTGGTTTGGTTGCGCGAATGCTGCAAATTGAACCGCTTCTCAAACGCCTTCCCAAACAGCTTTCTGGCGGACAAAAGCAGCGTGTGGCATTAGGTCGAGCCATGGCCCGCAATCCGCAAGTTTTTCTTATGGATGAACCGCTTTCAAACTTAGATGCCAAACTGCGAGCTGAAACCCGCGCTCAAATTGTGAAGCTTCAGCGTCAGTTAGGGACCACAACGATTTATGTCACGCACGACCAAACCGAAGCGATGACAATGGGCGATCGCATTGCTGTGATGAATGCAGGACAGATCCAGCAGCTTGCAACGCCGATCGAGCTTTACAATCGCCCTGCAAACCGCTTTGTCGCAGAATTTATTGGGTCGCCGCCGATGAATTTTTTGCCAGTGCAGGTTCGATTACCGCTTACGCTGCATCACGCTTTGTTTCAAATCACGCTTTCTGATGCTTGGGCGTCTGCAATCCGGGCTTATGACGGTCAAATGATCGCGCTCGGCATTCGTCCTGAGCATTTGAGCGTTAGCGTTGCCAACCCACAAACCATTCCGGTCAAAGTGGATTTAATCGAAGCGCTAGGAAACGAAACGTTTTTGTCGGTGCGCTTAAGCGATAATTCTGACGCGATGCAGGTGCGAATTGAACCCGATCGAGCCGTCAAACTCGCAGAGGAATTATGGTTAGCGATCGCACCTGAAAAAATTCACTTATTCGATCAAGATACTGGCATGGCACTCCAAGCTTTGTAGTAGAAGTCACATTCCAGTCATTGACACTAATTCTCTGGACAGAAGTAGAAACGGCGATACCTAGACTAAAGTAATCCCGTAACGGTTATCTTTATCTGTAGGACGTATTCTCAATGGCTCGTCTTCGACTTAATCTTCGCCAGCATGTGGCTGTGTTTGCGCTCATTGCTGGATTCATTGCTGTTTCACATTCTCACGCTCAAGCTCAAACGACACCAAGTCCGTCACCCGCAGCAAGCTCAGCTAACGCCTCGCTGGGTCAGTTATTGCAGGAAGCACAAAAGGCAGGCTCATTTACGACCTTATCGCAGGCAGTCCAGGCAGCAGGCGTTGGCGGTGCTTTAAAAGCACGCGGCGGACGCTACACGATTTTTGCACCCACCGACGCAGCGTTTGCGGCCCTGCCAGCAGGCACGGTTGAAAAACTGCTCAAGCCAGCCAATCGCGCCGTTTTAACTCGAATTCTCGCGTATCACGTCGTTCCCGGCGAATACACGTCAAAAACGCTCAAAAGCGGGACGCTGAGCACGCTAGCAGGGGGAATTGCCGTCGAAGCAACACCGCAGCGCGTAATCGTAAACGATGCCAACGTCGTGCAAGCTGACATCAAAGCCTCGAACGGTGTGATTCATGCCATCAATCGAGTTCTGCTGCCGCGCGAGCTGCGTCGCCAGTTGCAATCGTTGAAATAATAGAACGAGGGATGAAGTTATCTCGATTTCATCCCTCTAAATTTACGCTGAGAATCGATTACTGACAAAAGACTAAATTGCTGCCGGGAACACCCTGGAAGCTGTTCGACACCCAGCCGCTAACGGGTCTTGCCAATCGTACCCAAACTCGCCCCGACGAATCGGTGCTTGCCGTTGCAGGAGTGGTAGTGAGAAAGACCTGTGAGTTAAATGCAACGGTGCCTACCACGGGTGAAGTCACGTTTGGACCTTGGCGAACCAGCAGTCCAGCCGTTTGAGATACGCGGCGACAGGTCGAACTCGGTGAAGGCGTAGGATTAGGGTTATCGCCCTGGCAAAGACGAAGATTGACCGTTTGCACAAATCCAGGAGCCGGAGCGCTGACGCCGATAAATCCTTCTTGTGCGCCGTTTTCAGACAGCGTAACCGCTTGATTTTCAGCGATCGATCGTACCAACGCACTCGTTGCCGATCGTTGGGAAAAAATCGCGGTAGATTGCTTCGCACAGCGTCTTTGCCCGACTAGGGAACCGGATTGAGCCTGGGCTGTTGGGGCTAATCCTGCTACCGACACCACGATCGCGCCCAGAATGCAGGGCGTGAAAATTGGCTTCCAAATGCAATAATTCATGTTAAACTCCTCACTATTTGGTCGAAACCGAACTGTTTGGATTATGCCACGAACGCTGTAAAACCCGGAAGCTGTAACACTTGATGTAACGTTACGGCTCAAGTCCGTGGCTTTTGCCAATCACCCAGTGACGACGAAAAAACCGCGCTAACGCCGTTTCTTCAAGGGATAGATAAATCGGGCGTCCGTGAGGACAGGTGCGGGGATTACGGGTTTTCTGCCATTGATTCAGTAGCGTTTGCATCTCGTTGAGGCTCAGGGGAACGCCGTTACGAATTGCGCTGCGACACGCGATCGCAACTTGGGCCGTTTGCAAATCACCGCCTAAACTGAGTTCGATCAAGGCGTCGGCGCGATCGGATCGATCCGCCAACATTACTGGAATCGATCGCACCGCCCAAAGCTGTTGACCAAACGGCTCGACGCTAAGTTCAAGGCGTTGCAGTTGTTCAACTTGAGCGTGAGAAAGTTGATGCAGCACGATCGCAGGTTCAAGCGGGACAGTTTTCCAGCGATCGCACAAGTTTTCATACAAAACTCGTTCGTGGGCGATGTGCTGCTCGATAAGCCACATGCCAGTGGCGTGTTCTGCCAAAATGTAGCGATTGTGAACTTGCGCGATCGCTTTTAACGGCGACAAACTCGGCTGCGTTGGCTCGATTTCTCGATGCACATGATAGCCGCTATCTGATTCGGCGGCTTTGATTAGTTTTCCGACTCGCTGCGTGTAAAGCGGTTCAGGAATCGACTGAGGATTCAGGCGCAAGGCTTGTTCGATCGCGTCCTTAATTCGCGTTTGCCACACGTCGAGGTGATGCAAATAAACTTCAGCTTTAGCAGGATGGCGATTCCAATCGATGTGATCGGGTGCAAGCGTGAGATGAACTAAGCAAATGGGATGTCGATCGCGCTGCAACGTTCGACGAAACGCACCGAGAATTGTGGACTCTAGTTCAGGGATATTCACAAAGCGTCCGTTTACGGCAACGCGCACCCAATCCGGGCGATGGCGAGACGTGCGATCGGGCAGTCCGAGCAGCAAATAGAGCGACGGCAAGCGCAACTCTTGGAGATCTTCGATGCGAACGTCGCGCAAAATCTGCGGCACTAGATGTTTAGCGCTGTTGCCTGCCCAAAGCGTAAACCACGATCGATCGCCTTGATACACTTGCCACGTCACCTGCGGATGCGCGATCGCGAGTTGGTGAATCATCGCCTGTACGGTTCGCAGTTGTTGAGCGGCATTGGGCAAGCCATCGCGACGGGCACTCCAGCGATCAAACAATCGATCCACCGTCACGATCGTTCCGGGTGCGATTGCGATCGTTTCAAGCTGATCAATCTGTCCTTCTAGACCATAAATCACGCGCCATCCTTGCGTTGATGCAACTGGACGACTCAAAATTTCTAGCGACGCAAGTTGTGCAAGGCTGTGCAGCGCTTCACCGCGAAAACCCAAACTTTGAATTTTCCACAAGTCTGCGCTGTCGCGAATTTTGCTCGTGCTGTGCGGCAAAGCAGCTTGTTTGAGATCGTCGATCGTCATGCCGACGCCGTTATCCGCCACACGAACGCGCCATTGATCCGGCCAAACTGAAACCGAAATCCGAGTGGCACCCGCATCTAACGCATTTTCCACGAGTTCACGCACGACTGCCGCTAGAGAATCAATGACTTCTCCAGCAGCGATTAAATGAACTACGTCGATCGGAAGGGGCTGAATCGGATGCGCCATTCCTTCAGTTTAGAAGAGGGCTAACGAAAACGACTACTTGTCTCGCAGCGTAGAATTATCGCCTTATTCTACCGCTTGGTGCGAGGCAGATATTCTTGGCACTCGGTCGCGGCTTTCGTCATTGCCACATACGGATTAACCGCACACTTTATATATGGATTGTTGCTAAAAAAGCGGCATTTTCTACAAGGAAGCTGAGCGATCGCTTTGCTGGTTTTCACATCTTTGCGGCTCAGCTTCCACGTATCAGAAATCACACATACAACGCCCGCCCAGATTGCGACAAAGCAAATTGGAACGAGGAGAAGAGCAGCATCGTGAGCAACGGTGCTCACCGAAGACGCATCAGGGCGATTGACCGGAGCTTCGCTCGTCGTGATTTGAACGGTTTGGTTTGAGGCGGATTCGAGGGGATGCATGGGAACAAGGGGACAGTAACAACACAGACTGATGATTTAGTTGTAGCGATCGCGCTTGTATCGTGAACTCTGTCATCGGGTTTGGGTTGAAGTCTACCTATGGAAGTAACCGAATTAGAGTAGACGAAGCTGCGTTTGGGTTAAGTCTGCGTCACGCACTGGCTCTTTTAAATCTAGCAAAATTTCTTCTTGAGCTAATAGTCCTTCTGCGGCTTCTAGAATCGGGTCGGCAAGATCGCGCAGGTCTTCGCGATTGTCTAAATAAGCTCGCAGGGCGTCTAGCGGCTCGATCGCGACTCCGATCCCCAATTCGGGTAAGCGAGAGCGCGACAGTTGACTGATTAGCTCTGGACGAATCGTGTAGGTATGAGCACAACTGAGGCGCTGATGAATTTCTGCTTCGTCTAGATAATCAAGCTGTTCTGATCGCAGTTGATACGTTAATCGCACAACGGCATCGACAATCGAGGCGGCCTCGATCGCGTTTAACAGTTCGGTTTGCGGATCAGAAGATTCAGATAAATCCAGTTCGATCGTGCGAAACGGACGCACCGAAAGCGGACAAAATTCAATCCGCGCTGACCCCCGCGCTAAATCGACGCGCATAAAGCCTTTTTCTTCGTGCTCTTCGCTGAAGTCCACGCGATCAAGGCTACCCGGATACACGATCGGCGGATTTTCGCACAAAATCTGATGCCGATGCACATGCCCCAACGCAACATAATCAAACGCATCGCGAATCAACAGCGAAAGCGGAATCGTAAAGCCTTTTCCAACCGCTAAAAAACGTTCTGCGCCGTAGTTAGCCGCGTCTGCCATCAAATGCGCTAATAAGACTGTTGGAACGGTCGGATCGAGCTTACGGATTTCACCTTCGAGCGCTACGCGCAATCGATCGAGCAATAAATGCCCTACTTCGGACATTGATAAGCCTTCGGTTTCCGGGCGAGTGAGCAGCGTCGATCGCGTCAGCCACGGCAGCGTGATCACCTGAATGTCGCCGTTGCGCGTGGAGATGCGATGTGTTTCTAATCGGTCTCCCACAATCACATTCGGAACGCCAAGCGTGCGGTAAATGCACAAACTCGCGCCGCCTGCTCCTTGCGAATGCTGATCGTGATTGCCCACGAGCAACACGGCGGGAATTTCAGCATCGACTAAGCGGCGAAACTGACGCGCAAAAGCTTGCTGAATATACGGGGGCGGCGTGGCATCGGGAAACGCATCGCCGCCAAACAAAACGAGATCCACGGGTTCTGAGATGGCGCGATCGAGACATTGCGCCAGCGTTGCAACAAAATCTTCTAATCGGGTATTTAAGCCAGTTTCAGGATTGATTTTCCCATGAGTGAAACCGCTTCCTAAATGAATGTCCGACAAATGAAGAATTTTGAGCATAAAGTTAATCGAACGAGGGGCACAAACGCGATCGTGACACAAACAAAATCGCGAGCTAGAGCGATTCATCTGTGAGATCTACTGTACTAAACTTACGTCCGATCGAACTCCTAAATATGAATGCCGCACTCAGTTTTTCCAGTTCCGCGCCAGCGTCCGGCTCGTTCATCTTCACCTGCTTGCACCGGAGTTGTGATCGGTTTATCACCGATGCTGGGATAGCCTCGATCGTGCAGAGGATTGTACAAAACGTGATGTTCAAACACATATGCCCAAGTTTCTTTGCGCGTCCACGTGGCGATCGGATTGATTTTAAGTCGTCCTTGCGAATCGCGTTCAAAAATCGGCATATCGGCGCGGGTGGTGGCTTGATCGCGGCGACGTCCGGTAATCCAGGCGACGGGATTCAGTTCGGTTAAGGCGCGATCGAGCGGTTCGATTTTGGTGACTTCGTGGAATTTCAGAATGTCGCGATTCCAAAGTTCATCCCCAAATTTCGCTGCAAATTCTTCGCGAGAGTTTGCGCTAAGAGTTTTATAACGTTTGAGATTTAAAGTGTAGTGGTCGGTTGCTTTTTGAACAAGGTCGATCGTTTCTGGAAAGTGAAACAGCGTATCAAGAAAAATAATCGGCGTAGTTTGCTGTAATTCCCGGTACAGCATATCGGTGATCACTAAATCATCCACGTTAAATGCGCTCGCCTGAACCAGTCCAACGGGAATGTTTTGAGCGCTCCAACGCAGAATCTCGATCGGGTGAGCGCTTTCAAACTGCTGATTGAGTGCATCCAAATCAAACTGCACATCAGACACAATAGATTGAGGCATAGTCCTTCAGTGTAGAGATAATTCTATTTTAATCAAAACCCACTTAACCCGCTCGGAAAACAGGAGATTGAAAATGAAGCTCGTTCTGTACAGCAAACCGGGATGTCATTTGTGCGAAGGATTGCAGGAAAAACTAATGCAGGTGCGCACCGTTCCGATTGAGCTAGAAATCCGGGACATTACGACTCGCGACGATTGGTTTAGCGCGTTTCAATCTGAAATTCCGGTTTTATTTCTCGAAGGCGCATCGGCTCCGTTGCCGCGATTATCGCCGCGATCGACGCCTCAGCAAGTAGAATCTATGCTACAGAAATATATGTCAAACCGTTGAATAATTGGCGCGACTCGACAGGAAGTAGAATTCATGAAACTCAGAGAGCTATTAGCCAAGCTGCCTAACGTTCTAAATTTTGGAGAGCATCCGGCTCTCGATGCCGAGGTAAACGGCATTACAACGAATTCGCTCGCTTGTCAGGCGGGCGATTTGTTTGTCGGAATGCCGGGAACGCGAGTGGATGGCGGTGATTTCTGGCAAGGCGCGATCGCGTCCGGCGCGATCGCCGCGATCGTGTCTGAACGAGCCATCGATCGGGCACACCGCGATTCAGCGTTTCAAACCAAAACTCCGCCGCTTGTGATTTCTGCTCCTGATATGGCTCAAGCGTGTGCCCAGCTTGCGACTGCGTTTTATGATCATCCGGTGCAAAAGTTAAAGCTTGTCGGCATTACAGGCACCAACGGCAAAACCACGACCACGCATCTGATTGAATTTTTGCTCAATCACGCCGATAAAAATACGGCGCTGCTTGGAACGCTTTACACACGCTGGAAAAACTTTCAGCAAACTGCCGTTCACACGACGCCGTTTCCGGTTGAGCTACAGCAGCAGTTAGCCTCGGCACTCAAGGCAGGATGCGAATTTGCTGTAATGGAAGTGAGTTCGCACGCGCTTGCACAAGGACGAGTGTTGGGTTGCGAATTTGAGGTTGCTGTCTTTACGAATTTGACGCAAGATCACCTCGACTTTCATCGCGACATGGAAGATTACTTCTCAGCAAAAGCGCTGCTGTTTAGTCGGAATTATCTAAAAGGACGCGCTATTATCAATCTTGATGATTCTTACGGACAACGTTTAATCGAGCAGTTGAGCGGCTCTCCAGTTTGGAGCTACAGCACGCAGCAGCAAGCGGATTTATGGACAAGCGATTTGCGCTACGAATCTGATGGCGTTAGCGGCGTTTTGCATACGCCCGTGGGAGACACGCCGTTCCGATCTCCGCTCGTCGGACAGTTTAATTTAGCCAATTTATTAGCGGCGGTTGGCGCAAGTCTGCATCTCGGATTGGATTTGGCGGCGATCGCGGCTGCATTACCTTACTTCACGGGCGTTCCCGGACGCATGGAGCAAGTTCAACTCAGCCCCAATCAAGACATCAGCGTGATCGTGGATTATGCCCACACGCCCGATAGCTTAGAAAACATGCTGAAAGCGGCGCGTCCGTTTATTGCGGGTCAAATGATTTGCGTGTTTGGCTGTGGAGGAGATCGCGATCGCACCAAGCGCCCAAAAATGGGTCAAATTGCCGCAACGCTTGCCGATCAAATTATTGTGACTTCAGATAATCCGCGCACCGAGAATCCAGAGCAAATTTTGCAAGACGTGGTAGAAGGCATTCCAGCCAGCAGCAATCCGACGGTGATCGGCGATCGGGCAACGGCAATCAAAACCGCGATTCTGCAAGCGAAGCCCGGAGATGGCGTATTGATCGCGGGTAAAGGACACGAAGATTATCAGATTTTAGGAACGGAAAAAATTCATTTCGACGATCGAGAGCAAGCACGAGCGGCACTAAGCGATCGGTTTGGCGATCAAGTAAATTAGCGAAAAACCCGCCGAAGTGACTGAATTAGAAGTCTGTGTTTTAAATGAAGTCGATCGGTCTCAATGTCACTCGTAGAGAACGTGAGTTCGGGCCGTACCCTAGACGCGGGCGCGACTTTAGTCGCGGCTACACAGACAAAACCCGCGATTAGGCGGGTTAAGAGTCAATCACGGAGACCAGTCCCCGAAAGGGGACTTCGTTTGTGTAGCCGCAGAGCCGCAGGCAATGTGCGCAGCTAATATGAATCGCGCCCGCGTCTGTGGCAACGACCCGCCCATCCACGCATTCAGACCCTATTCAAACAATTTGTCATCCCGAACTCACGTTGGAGACGTTTCGCCAAACCGTTTCTAACATGAGTTCACTGAATCGATTTCATCAAAAATTCAGCAATCTCGATTAGCTCAGATTTATTAAACACTTCGAGCAAGGTTCGAGCGGCGGCGCGTGGCTCCCGTGGAATCGAAACTTGCTCTTTTGCCGTAGCAGTGCGAGGCGCAGTTTGAGCAGTGGGCGCGGTTGCAGGCGTCACCAGTTGATTAAGGGCAGCACTGGTAACAATTTGAGCACTGCGCCCCGTCAACAGCAAATCACTGGCTTGCTTAAGATCCTTGATCACGATCGGCGCTAACGTCGCATAAGAATTTTTGGGATTCGCGATCGCCCGTTGAGCCGTTTGCAAAATCACAACCCAGGCTTGCGTCGTACTGCTGATTTGAATTAATCGATTGCACAAAGCTACAAGCTGAGAGCGACTTTTTGCAGAATCGCCTTGCTTAAACAGTTGCAGCATTGCCTTTAGAATCGTGGTGACTTGCGCTGATGCCGCTTCAGAAAACGTAGAACTCGAAGCACGCTGAACCGAACCCGCAATCAGCATCTTAAGATAAGCTTGCAGCGCTTTGAACGTGGGTTCTGCCGCAGCAACCGCTTTTAGCGCTTCTTCTTCGCGCAATCCAAACGGACTTTGCAACGCTTCGATCAAAGCTTTCAGCGTGTCAAAGCCTTTGAGAAACAAATCTTCAAGACGACGATCGATTTTAACCGAGTGCTCTTTAAGAATCTTAAAGCAATCTTCAAAATGATGAGCCGTTTTTTGAATGCTGTCAAAGCCTAGCATCGCCGCGCCGCCTTTAACCGAGTGCGCCGCCCGAAACAGCTCGTTGACTCGTTCAGAATCTGCCATTGTCGCTGTGAGATCGACCAACCCTTGCTCGATCGTGTCTAAATGTTCTTTTGCTTCTTCGATGAAATAACCGAGAATTTGCTGCTGCTTAATCGATTGCACCGAGTACGCTCCTGAAGTGACACCGCAATGTGAGGAAAACTACCTGCTCTTACGGTTTAGTATTCCCAGTTGCAACGGGAACTCACGGAAAACTTCGCCCTCGATCGCTTGCAACGGTTGACCTTTTAGGGCATGACGACCTCAATCATCCCCACTTAAACCGCTTGCAGTACGCTTTTTAACTTTAGCTTTGCAAAATACTGAAAAGCGCTGTCGTCTTTTCCTGAAGGTCGGCGAATTGAAGCGAATTAGTCAATAGAAAACCCAGCAATTCTAATGCTAATTGTTCGCTCAATGCGATACAGTAAGGGCAATCTGCTAGATTGAAATCACGTTTTTGCTTGGATTAAATCCGCTCATTCGATTAACCTTAGTGACAGCTTAAGTTGGGCGTCGCGTGACACAAACCTCAGAATTGACCATGCCACAGTCGAATCTTTTGGAACTCGCAAAACACGGTGAGCCAAACGCGATCGCGACCTTGATGAATGCAGTCTTGGTGCCTAGAGGCATTATCGCCCATGCCAGCCTAGAAGACGATAGTTTATTAATTTCTCTAGAGGCTCCAAAACCGCTTAACCAAACCGCGCTTGTTCAGTTTGTTCAAAAAGGACTGCGGCAACTCGGCAGCGATTCAATTCAACATGTTAAAGTGCACGGTCAAAAGTTTGGCGATCAATCACTGTCGTGGACAGAAGCGTTTGTGATGTATCCTGAGCGGTTGAGCGTTGATTCGTCTTCAGAAGCGCCTCAGTCCAATTCTGCTGAAATTGCGCCTTTGTTAACAGATTCGCCTGAGCCAAGCGACCCTGAAGAAATTGTTGCGGACGTCGATCGTTTAACTCAGGATGAGGAATCTAAGTCAAGCTTTGAGCTATCAGCCGACAAAATCGACGATAATCCGGATTCGCTGACGATCGCGGCTTGGGTTCAATCGCGCTGGAAGCGATATGTGTTGCCTGTGTCGCTAGTTGTAGTTGGCGGTTTTGTCGCAGGCGGATCGGTGGCATTTTGGGTGATGCGATCGCAAAATCAAACGGTTGCAGCAACCGCACAGGACGAAACGCCCGTTCGCAAGCAGCAAGAAGCTGAAGCGTATCTTAAACGCATGAATCAGGCGCAGGAAGAGTTTTACCAGCGAAATAAGCGCTTTGCGGGCAGTTTAGAAGAATTAGAGCGATCGGCGAATGTGATTGCCCGCAGCTACAGCTACGCTTATCGACTCCGAGTTGGAAAAACATCGTTGATTAGTGCGATTCCTCGTGAGTCTGGGTTAAAAAGCTATGTTGGGGCAGTTTTTCCGACGACTGCTAAACCTGAAAGCGTGATTTGCCAAACGATTAAGCCGTCGATGCAAGCTCCGTCGAAACCTGATTTTTCAGCAGCGAAAAAACAAGCGGGGTGTGGGGCGCGATCGAGCCAACTGCCTTGAGTCCACGCTTTGAGCGTTTCAAATCGCTTTACATCCATGACCTGCGCTCTCTAAGATTGCTTTATTCCCGGTTGATCAATACTCCCCGAAGTCCCGCCGCTTTTGCCGCTTCGTAATCTTCGCGATCGCTGTCTCCAACGTGCCAAGCGTTTGCGGCGATGCAGTTGTGTTTGGTAAGCGCGATCGCGAAAATTTGCGGATCGGGCTTGGCAACTCCTACTTCAGTAGAAATTGTAATCGAGCTAAAAAACTCGCTGAGCTTAAGCGCCTTGAGAACGGAATACAACCGCGAATCAAAATTTGAAATCACGCCCAACGGAATGTTTAACTTGCTTAATCGGGTGAGCGTCGGCACCGTATCCGGGTAAACCGTCCAGGGTTCAGCCGTGGCAAAATAGTGATATAGCTCCGAGAAAAACGCACTAAAGTCTTTGAACTGCGATAAAGCCCCAATTTTGTTGAAGCTTTGCGCCGCGATCGCTTTCCACCACTGAAACTCTAAATCTGGAATTTCTGCCGGATGCACACCGGGAAAGACACAGGCCGGAGCCGCTTTAAATTCTTCGTAAAATGCTTGATCAAGCTGCGCGGCATCGATCGTGACGCCATGCTGCGCAGCTAAAGTTTGGTACACTTGTCCAACACTTCCTCGTACCCCAAACAGCGTACCGACTGCATCAAAAAATATGACTTGGGGACGACTCATAAGCTCGATCCATCCAACAAATAAAACACCCTCCGCTATTATTAATGGTTTCGGGTCATTGCGGTGACGATCGGGCGCGTCAACCAATTAAAACCGACTCTTAGCTGATGTTTAAGCGTGGGCATTCGATTTAAGTACGCCAAACGGCGGAATAAATGCGCGATCGTGCCGTCTAACTGAACGCCTAACCCAGTTAACGTCGCTTCATTTATGCCCAGCGTCATCATTTCGCCAAGATACTGATACCGGAACGGCAGCAACGGGCGATTGGTCAACGATGCCCAAAGATTCCAGCCTGCATAATCTGATTGCTGAAAAGCGGCTTGCGCGGTTGAGGGAACTTGCTGTCCGTCAGCATCTTTGCAGTCGGCTAAATCGCCGATCGCGAAAATCTCAGGGTGATCGATCGCTTGCAGCGTTGGCGTCGTGACAAGCTGCCCGCGTGCGTTGTGCTTGAGCGGCAAATTTCGCACCACTTCAGCAACGCGAGTGCCGATCGTCCACAACACCAAATCAACCGGAATCGTATCGGTTGCGCCTTTATACGTGAGCGCGATGCTGTCTGCCGTGACTGCTTCGACGGTTGTTTCTAAATCGAGCCAAACGCCGCGATCGCTAAGCGCTTTGGTTGCGGCTTCGCGATTAAACGAGGTAGACGATCGCAAGATTTGATCGGTTTGCTCAACAATGCGAATCCGGGCGCGACTTCCGATGCGATCGGCTAATTTACATGCAAGCTCGACGCCGCTATAACCTGCCCCCACAATCGCAATCCGAATGCGATCGGCGTCACTTGTGTCAAGCTGACGCAAGCGATCTTCAAGGCGATACGCATCCGCGATCGAGCGAAATGGAATCGCGAACTGCTCCACACCTGGAGCTAAATCCAACGGCGTTTCTCCGCCCATTGCTAAGACTAAGCGATCGTAAAGCAGCGCTTCTCCGTCTTTGAGCTGCACGCGCTGGGCGTCAATATCAATTTCAGCGACCTCGGTTTGGCAAAATCGAATCGTCGTGCCTTCAAGCAGTTCTTCGTAAGGCGGGGCGACTTCCCAAGATTGAAGTTCTCCGGTGACAAGCTCGTACAGCAACGGAGAAAACACAAAGCGATCGCGTTGATCCACTAAGGTAATTTCAGGTTTGTTCTCGCTTGACCAGGGCAAATGATGAAGGCGCAGAGCGGTATAAAGTCCACCAAAACCACCGCCGAGAATGCAAATTCGTGCTGGAGTTTGAGACATAAAGCGATCACGGGTGCAGGGCGTCTTCTTTATTCTAGAGAACGTTGCCGCAATCGAGGATTGTAAAGCGTTCGGATTGCCCGACTCCGATCAACTGTGCGCTTCGTCCGTCGTTTTGATCACAAAGTCGGATTTCTAAATAGCTGAGGGGTTTGTACGATAGCCGCTCTGCCCATTCGATCGCAACAATTCCAGGTTCTACTTCAACGCCTTCCCAATACATTTCCGGATATAGCGTTGCCGTTTGCGATGGCTCTAGGCGGTATAAGTCAAAGTGATAAAGCGGAAGGCGACCGTTCAAATATTCATTAATTAAAGTAAAGGTCGGGCTTTCGATCGCGTCAGGAATGTCTAATCCTGCTCCAATGCCTTGAACGATCGACGTTTTACCGCTTCCTAAATCGCCGTTTAGTAATAAAACGCTGCCAGCCTCAAGCGATCGACCGAGTTGAACACCGAGCGATCGCGTTGCTGTGGCATCGGGTAGCCAAATCGTCGTTTCACGCACCGCTTTTACTTGCCTCCGACTTTTTCATACCAGCGCAGCAGCACCCGTGCTAAACGTCGCGGATCGTGGCGAACATAGCCATTTTCGTCTTCGATCATCACATTAGCGCGAATAATCCGCCGCCCTAATGCCGCAACTAAATCGGCATCGAGATCGACAGGATGCGATCGTTCTTGTGCATACCGCAATAGCGCTTTTTCAGAAGGCGGCGTTTTTTGGACAAGTACGGCATCAAACAACGCTTGACCGCAGGCGCGATCGATTGCTCGAATATGATCTGCGACCGTGTAGCCCTGAGTTTCTCCGGGCTGCGTCATGATGTTGCACACATAAATGCAAGGAACTTGACGAGCCGCAATCGATTCGGCAATTTCAGGCACCAGCAGGTTTGGAATCACGCTGGTATAAAGGCTTCCTGGCCCGATCACAATGTAGTCGGCATCGTCGATCGCGTCGATCGCTCTTGGCAGTGCAGGCGGATCGGGGGGTATGCAGCCCATTGCCACGATCGTTCCCCCGGCTTCGGTGATGTTCGATTCGCCTTCGATGCGGCGACCATCGCTGAGTTGCGCCCAAAGTTTCACATCGCTCAATGTTGCAGGCAGTACTTGTCCTCGAACCGCGAGCACTTTTGAGCTTGCTGCGATCGCTCGCTCAAAGTCACCAGTAATGTCGCTCAGCACGGTAAGAAACAAATTTCCGAAGCTGTGCCCGACTAATCCATCGCCTGCTTTAAAGCGGTACTGAAACAGTTCGGTTAATAATTTTTCTTCGTCGGCTAATGCCGCAATACAGTTGCGAATGTCTCCGGGCGGCAAAACTCCGATTTCGCGCCGCAATCGTCCTGATGAACCGCCATCATCGGCAACGGTCACGATCGCCGTAATATTCGCGCTCGACGTTTTTAATCCGCGCAGCAGCGTAGAAAGACCTGTACCGCCGCCGATCGTCACAATTTTTGCGCCGCGATTCAGCCGCCGATGATTTAGCAGCACATCAACGAGTTCTTCGTTGCGATCAGACATCAGCACTTCGGTAATCGAGCCAAACGTGCGGGTTTGTCCCCAATAAATCAGCGCAAGCCCGAAAATCAGGACTAACGGACCGCTAATGTAATTTGGAAAAAAACGGGTTAAGGTTTCGAGAAAGTCGCTAAAGAATTGCAGAATGTAAAAGACGGGTGTGAGTTTGCTCCAAATCGCCACGCCGAGCGCCATCAGCAGCACGCCGCCCGCACTAATCAGCATCCACCGCTTGACAAACAAGCCGGGTGCGAGCCATTTAAACCATCGCCCCATTGTCCCGGTTGGTAATCGTCGAGAGGCAGACCGCGAAACGCGCCGCGCTTGTTTAATAAAACGGTTGCTCGTCATTTCTACCAAACCTCGGAGCGCACAGAACGTCTCAATCTAGGAAGCAGCATACCTTAAGTTGCCAGATTCAACCGTGCAATTATTTCTTTTGGTAGAATCAATCACCCTAGAATGCTTTCTGTGACTACCGAACAATCGCGCTTTTTACCGGAATGCTTTATCAGAAGTTTATCGAATTCCTCAAAACCTCTGTATTGATCCGGTTTCAATGCCTTAATTCTCTGTTATTAGGAGGCTTCCTGAATTCGGCATCGTAGCCCGTTTCTTCGAGCTATTGGTTGACTGCAACGCTGTTTTATTCTTTACGCGCGGGCGGTTCGGGCGATCGATAAATGCCAATCAGCAGACAAACAATGCCAACATTAATACAAATGTCAGCGATGTTAAAAATGGGAAACTGAATCCACTCAAACTGAGGAAACGGATTCGGATAAGGAATATAAACAAACGGCACTTTGATAAAATCCACCACATGACCGAGCACAAAGCGATCGATGCCATTCCCCAACGCCCCGCTTAAAATAAAGCCGTAACCCCACTGCTCCCAGCGCGGAAACCGCCGCCCAAACCACGCCCACGCCATTAGCGCGACGCTGGCCATCAGCGACAGCCAGCGCAAAAACGGACTTCCCGAAAAAATGCCAAACGCCGCGCCCGGATTAATCACATACACAAAATGCAGCAGGTTTGGAATGACCACGATCGTTTGCGACAGCGCCATCGTTTTGACTACCCAAAGCTTGGTGACGCGATCGATCACTAATCCGAGAAGGGCAGCGATCCAGAAAAACCGATTTTTTTGCATTAGTAAAACATCATCCGGCGAAGAACGAAGGCAAGCACCGCGATCGCACACGTCACCGCTAATTGTCCAGGAAGCAAATTGATCGAATACGTGATCAACGCCTTTGAAAGCGGGACGGAACCAGTATCTACCCATTTGACAGCATAACCGAGTAAGAGGTAGACAATCCCGGTGATGTGGATGCTCAACAAGCCGCACAATCCGCTAAACGTGAGCGACTCTAAGCGGGGGGGTGCTTTAAACGCCAAATATCCACACACCCAAGCCCCCGGAACAAATCCTAACAAATATCCAAAACTCGGTTGTTTGAGATACCCAAGTCCGCCCCCCTGTGAGAAAACGGGAAATCCTGATAACCCCAGCGCCAGATAAGCAATTTGCGACATTACGGCGGCATTTTTTCCGCCCAAACAGCCGACCAGCATCACCGCCCCGATTTGGTAACTAACGCCTAGAAAATAAAGCGGTAAATTGTTTGACGCCCCAAATCCGGGAACGCCCGCGATCGACGCCCTTAGCAGCGTTCCGCCGATTGTTAGCATTAACCCGATCAGCGCCCAAAGCAAGTCAGTGAGCGTGATCGACGATCGGCGAATTCGAGGCGGGCGTGTCCGAGTCATAATCATGGTGCGAGTCATTGTACATCGGGAAATCGAATCTGAAACTGCATTCTCGTTGCCTCAATGGGCAGAATCCCCGATGATTGATTGTTGTTGCTTTCTCACAAGTTTATGATTGCTGCGCAAACGACGATCGCGGATATCGCTCAAATTTATCATCAGCCGTTTCCAGATCTTTTGTTGACGGCTCAGCAAATTCATCGACAGCATCACGATCCGCGTGCAGTGCAGATGTGTACGCTAAGCAGCATCAAAACCGGAGCCTGTCCCGAAGATTGCGGCTATTGTTCGCAAAGTGCGCATCATGATTCTGGTCTTCAGCCCAAGCCATTAATGCAGGTTGAAGACGTTGTAAACGAAGCACAAGCGGCAAAAGCGGCCGGATCAACGCGGTTTTGTATGGGGGCGGCATGGCGGGAAGTGCGCGACGGGGCACAGTTCGATCGTGTGCTCGATATGGTACGCCAAATCGCTGATTTAGATCTAGAAGTTTGCTGTACGTTGGGTATGTTGAAGCCGCATCAAGCTCAACAGCTAAAAGACGCTGGACTCACCGCTTACAATCACAATCTCGATACGTCACCAAGCTATTACGACAAAATCATCACGACTCGCACGTATCAAGATCGTTTAGACACAATCCGAGCCGTAAGCGATGCGGGAATTTCTGTCTGCTGCGGCGGCATTTTGGGACTAGGAGAAACGCTCAGCGATCGCTTAGAAATGCTTCAAACTCTAGCGCAGCTAAATCCTCCACCCGAATCAATCCCCATTAACTGTCTGATTCCGATTTCCGGAACGCCGCTTGAAAATGCAACGCCGATCGAGCCGCTTGAACTTGTTCGCATGATTGCGACCACGCGCATTTTATTTCCCCGATCAATGGTGCGATTGTCGGCAGGCAGAACCGAGATGAGCGATGAACTGCAAGCAATGTGCTTCTTTGCGGGGGCGAATTCGATTTTTACTGGCGCGGTTTTGTTGACGGCACCGAACCCGGAGCGATCCGAGGATGAGCGATTGCTCGATCGCTTAGGCATGATTCCTAAACCACTCTAAAGAAAGTCAACAACCCGACCCACAAGGGGATGGGGCTTGTGATTCAAACTCCCATTTCTGGGCAGACCACAATAGGCTGATTGACCGCAGCCCTAAGTTTTAGAAAATCCTCACGAATGTTCACCGCAGCGTTGTAATCCGCATGGCATTGATACCCACACTTCTTGCACCGAAATTCAGCCTGAGACGGACGGTTCCCCCGCTCAATGTGTCCACATTGGCTGCATTTCTGCGAAGTGTAGCGTGGGTCAACAAAACCCACTTTCACACCTCTGGCTTCGGCTTTGTAGGTCACGAATGCCTGGAACTGATGGAAACTCCATCCGTGCAATCTACGGCGTTGAGCCTTGCTCATCTTGGCTCTACCGCGAATGTTGGTGAGGTCTTCAAACACCAATGTTGCACCCCTGCTTACAGACTGAGCCAAACGCTTACTCAGCACATGGTCACAGTCTTTTCTGAAACGTCTCTGTCTGCCCGACAACTTCTTGAGATGTCGTTTGGCAGATTTTGTGCCTTTAGATTGCAGTCCTCGACGCAACTCAAATGTTCTGTCTTCTACTCGTTTCCAATGGTCGGAACCGTACTTGCTCCCTCTGCTATCAACCGCCGGGGAAGCGATACCCAAATCTACACCTACAACCTCCTCAGTGGCAGGCGCTTCAGGAGTTTCAATCTCCATGACAACGTGCAACCACCAACGTCCTTTACGGTCTTTGAGCAAGTCTGCACTAGTGTTTTTCCAGTTCAGATATTGCCGATAGTATTCAGCAATTTCAAAGGGCAATTTTACCCGTCCATTGATGCTGAGAATCGTCAATTCCAAGCGGTCAAACCAAACTGTGTAAGACCTGGCATCGTACCGAATGGGGCAGCGTTTCGAGGTTGGACAGCTAACTATTTTGCCCTTCTTTTTCAGGCTCTTAGCCGATTTCAAAGCTTCGGTTGCTTTGACACGGGCCGCACAAACCAGTTGAGAGGGCAAGCCAGTCATAGCGCGATGGTCGTAGTAGGTTGCTTTGTGCAGTTCTACGCCGTTTGCCAAGTCGTTTTCCCATCCATGTTTGCACACGGCATTGAACGACCTGGTGTATTGCTCAATCGTTTGAGACAGCACCTTAGCCGTTTCGATGTCGGGTTGAAGTTGGATGCGAATCGTTCTTTGCATACGCACATTATACCTTCATATAGAAGAGGAGTTATCTGTGAGTTGCAAAGATTGTGGGTCGATTTCGGGGGCATCGAACCCCGCTCAATCGACGCTCCTATCCCTCCGCACCCACAAGGGGATGCGGTTTCCCGGAGTTTCTTATGAACAATCTCAAGGCGTGGTTTAAAGCGCTGTGTGTCTAATCCGCCCGCAAATGAATTGCGGGCGAATGTCTAAGAAGCAGTTGACCGATTTTGAGCAGATTACTAATAAGAGAGGTGTCACTAACGATGATCATCGCCGATTAGCCTTACCCCCAACTCATCTTTTGGGCAATGTAAACCGCAGAAAGATAAAAAAGCTGAATTCGTCCGCCAAGCTGCGTTTCTATTTTCTCTCGCAAACCTGCAAATAAAGCAGCTTTAATGGGTGATTCCAAGCGTCGGTACGGCGAGAACGCGCTTAAAAGCGTCAAATAATCATCCACACGGTAAATCGACTCAGACGAAAGCTGCTCAGACCTGAAATAAGTGAATTGACCGGAATCGATCGTATCTTGAGCAAACCCACGCAAAATCTTTTCCTGCGTTTGCTGCCCTTCGTATCGAGATAGCGACGGTGCGAATTTTTGATAAACTTCGTTTAGCAATTGATAAACTTCGGGCTGCGGTTCCGGGGTCATATTCCAAAGCAGAACTAGAAAGCCACGATCGCGCAATGCTGCGGCTGATTTAGAGTGGGCGATCGCTGACGGAATTCAGTGAAACGCATTTGCCGCTAAAACCGCGTCGAACTGATTCGGCTCTAAATTCTACTCTTCAAACGAAGTATTAAGAAGGTGAACGTTCGCATACGGTTTGCACTTATCCGAGGCTAGTTGATAAAGCGCTTTGCTTGGTTCAAGTCCAACGATCGAGCAGCCGAGTGGCGCAAACTCAACGGCTGCAATTCCTGAACCACAGCCGATTTCGAGAAGGCGAGACTGGGGAGAAAGTTGAATGGCATCGATCGCACGTTGAATTAGCGCATCTAGATAGCGGGGTCTAGCTTGGTCGTAGAGAGTCGCGATCGAAGAAAACCAGCTTTTTCTCGTTTCGAGATCTTCCATATCAAAGCTTAACCGGATCAGCCAGCACTGTTCCCGTTATACAAGCACCTGTTAAATTCACGCCTTCGAGATTCGTATCTTGTAGCTCGGCACAAAGTAAATTTGCACCTGCCAAATTCGCACCTGCTAAATTCGCGCCCTGCAAATCCGCTTCTTCTAAATTCGCTTCAGTGAGCACCGCGCCTTGTAAATCTGCCTGACTCAGATTTGCCCCTTGCAGATTAACGCTGCTTAGGTTTGCCCCGCGCAAGTCAGCCCCGCGCAAATCAACTCCTTGCAAACTCACCCCCATCAAATTTGTGCCGTTTAAAAAAGCACCGATGAGCGTTGCACGAGTGAGCCGAGCACGCATCAAATTCGCTCCGCGAAGATTGCTACCCCGCAAATCTGCTTCGGTAAGATCCGCTTGCATTAGATTCGCGCCCATCAACGTCGCACGGAGATCAGCGCTAATCAATTGGCATCCGATTAAGTTTGCTCCGTCTAGGGTTGCACCTGCGAGCTTTGCGCCTGTAAAATCAACTCCCGCAAGCTTTGCACCACAGAAATTAACGCCGCTTAGTTCGGCGTGCGAAAAATCTTCGTCTTGTAAATCTGCGCCTGCAAGCTGTTTTAGTTTGCCCGATCGAATCGCTTCAATGTCCATTTAAACCTGCTCCGTCACTCGTTCATTTTCGGACAAATCGAGCAACTCTTCATCCGAATGTGAATCAAGCAGCCACATTCCCGCAGCAATTTTCGGTGAATGGATGGGTAGCGTAAAGCCTTGTTGCAAAGCGCTCGTTAATAAAGCAAGAGCTTCGATTAGTTTCGGGTCCCATCGATCGCCCGCTTCAGCCTGACACTGCGCGAGTGCCGTCGCGTAATAATCCTCAGCAGAAGCAGATCGACCCTTCGCAACTCGCTGCTGAAATTCAATCAACAACCCTAGAATTCTTGACTCTAAAGGAATGGCATCACCGCTTAATCCGGCGGGCTGTCCCGCTCCGTTCCAGGCTTCGGTTTGATGAGCGATGATCGTGGCGATCGCTTTGAGTCGTCCCATTGTGCGGAGAATTTGCGCACCGGGCACGATCGGACAGCATGGATATCCACCAGCATCTTCATCGTGATGCCGACTGAAATCGCTTGAAATTAAAACGTTCTCTGGATTTTGTAAAAAGGCTAACCGATGCAACAGGGCCGCGAGTCTGAGTCGATTTGATTGCCAAGCAGGAAGATCTAAAAGCTGTGCCATTGCTTCACACAGCGAGGCGACTTCTGCGGCGGCCATCGGATTGCTGATATCGGTTTGATCGATCAGTTGCGCAAGTCGCAAAAACGCTTGCAGCTCGTTTGAAATCAAATTGTTATCTAGCGCTTCGTGGTGGCGGCTCAAATTCTCTTGTCCGGCTTGCAGATAGTTCACCACCATCGAAACCGCATCGTAGATTTCATCGCGATCGGCTGGCGTTGCGGCAACTTGGTCTGCTTGTGCCCGGAGTCGATCGGCAAGCGGCTGATTGTAGCCCTGGATGTGATCGATCGCAAGATCGACCGTTTCTCGCACTAGCTCAGATTCAAACGTCCAAAAGCCGTAAAATTTACGCTCTAAATCTTCGGTCGGCGCACCTTGAGCACCATACTCTTCAGGCGTGAGTTCTTGGCACAGCACCATCGCGGTATAGGTTGGTGCCAAAATCATTAAGTGCCATTCTTGAGACACGGGATCATCGAGATTCAGTTCTACTAAGGCAACGTTCGATCGCTGGCTAGTGGAATGTTGAGCAAAACCCGCGTCTGTTCCTGCCATGATCGCGATTTGCTCGGCACGATCGGCAAGCTGACCATAGCGATCGGCTTCTTGAAGATACCATTTGCCGCGTTGGAAGGCAGTAATCACCAACGGCGCACTGCTACAACTAAGAATGCAGTCTTCGAGCGCATGACACAGCGACACCAGCGTATTTTTGTAATACACGCCGAAATTAAGCGGGCGCTTACCGGGTTCGGACTGGTGAGCGGATTTAAGACGGTGCAGAATCGAGCCTTCCAACATAGCAGGAGTTTATTAAGCAGTTACAAGCTGAGGTTTAACGTCGATCGGGGCGGTTAACGCTTCTTCAAGGTCAGCACGTCCGAGCTTTTCTTCGAGAATGTTCATCACTTCGCGCCCAAAATCGTTGGGATTTCGTCGCCAAGCTTCGAGGCAGACTTTACCAAAAAACGATCCAAGCGGTTCGGGATTCCAAAGCATTTGCCGCAGCGTCCAGGGTTTAATATTCATTGGATCATATCCGGGCTTGAGAATGTCGTTTTTGAAAGCGTACTCTTCTAGATGCGTGTGCGGCTGCAATCCGATAAAGAAAATGGCAGGCTCGACTTTATCCGCTCCAAAAATCCGCTCTAGTTCGCGGTGATACGCGATCGTTTGTCGAATCGTTTCAGGACGCTCATCAATTACATTAAACGAATAGTTCACCGAAACTAAGTCGTTGAATCCCGCCGCTTTTAAGTCGCGACAGTTTTCAAGTACGGTGCGCAGGTTATAGCCCATCCGCATTTTACGCACGAGTTCTTGAGATCCGCTTGTAATGCCGATTTCAAAATAATTCATGCCCGTTGTGACCATGAGATCGCACAGTTCGGGCGTTAAATTATCGGCGCGAATATAAGCTGCCCAATGAATATCGGTCATGCCTGCATCAAGGATTTTTTGCAGCAGTTCAACGGCATCATCGATGTATTTACGAGCCGGAATAAACTGAGCGTCAGTAAACCAAAAATTTCGCACTCCACGATCGTAAAGCTGCCGAATTTCCTGCACGACTTCATCGGCGGGATTAATTCTGACCTGTTTACCTTCAATTACCGTATAGATGCAGTAACAGCAGTTATGCGGACAGCCGCGCTTGGTTTGTACGCCGATGTAAAAATCCTGCGACTCAAAGTAATATTCAAACTCACGCCAAATCGACTGAATGTAATCGTAGTTGCAAGCGGCTTTTTCAATCGGCGTCGGGAACTCGTGAATCATGCGATCGCGCGGCTTCGTTTCGCCTACGATAAAACAGCGCTCGTCGAGAAAGTTTTGTTTGCGCAGCAATTTCTCTAGCAGCGTTTCGCCTTCGCCAACCGATACGATCGTGCCCTTTGGCAAGCTTTTTCCTAATTGCTCATAAAACACGCTCACCGCGCCGCCGCCTACGACCACGCGAGTTTGCGGATTGTATCGCTTAGCTCGATCAATGCCGCGCTTAATTAAGCCAGCATTGCGCCACAGTTCGCCGTAATAGCCTGATGCAATGCGCAAAAGCCCGATCGCGCCCCGTGCCTTTAATAAGAGATTATTCGCGTAGTAAAACTCAAACGTGTATTGAAGCGGATTGCCGCCGCGACCCCCCACGGGAGCATAAATCTGAATGTCACGCCACGAGTAAACCAGCAGCGTTGGCTTAAACTCGTCGATACAAGCATCCAACGCCGAAGCGTAATCAAGCGGCGGGACGGTTCCTAAATCAAAAATTCTTTGCTTGATCGTGGGAAATTGTTTATGCACATGGTCAGCCAGGTACACAACCCCGATCGGAAAAATTGGATTACAAGGCAGACGAACGTAGAGAATTCGAGTTTCCATTGCCAATTCGTTCATTAAGAACCTGCATCTCTCAACAAAAGTTCTGAAACACGAAGATTCTGAAATTGTTTCATATAACTTTACGATATCACTGAACTCTAGTTCTCTGCATGAATTTGATCGGAAATTGAGCTTGTGATCAGCCAATGGGAATCCTGGACATTAAGATTCCTGCCTTTGAGTGTCACGATCGTCCTCAGTCCATCTCAAGACGGAAATAATCCTGAATAAAAGGAGATGGTAGTAGGCTTTACAGTCATCAGGGATCAGCGAATGCTAGTGTTCAAAAACAAGATTGTCTCTTTAGGATCTCAAGATCGATCATGGCTCAACTACTTGATCCTTTACCGTCTGATAGTTCTGATCCGGTGCTTTGCTGCTATGTCAATGCAACCAGCCAGATTCAGATTGCGCGAATTACGAATATCCCAAACTGGTATTTTGAACGGGTGGTTTTTCCCGGTCAACGTCTGATTTTTGAAGCGCTCCCCGATGCACTGCTCGAAATTCACACGGGCATGATGGCAAGCGCGATTTTGTCGGATACGATTTCTTGCTCAAGCTTAGCGGTGAGTGGAGGTGATGATCCAACAACCTTTCCCGAAGAATTAAAGGTTGCAGATCCGGTTACTGCCTAACGTCAACCTTTAGATTAAGTTCGTTTAATAAAGAAAACTCGGTAAAAAACATTATTCTTTTGCTCAAGCATGAGAATTCGTGTCAAGTATGAGCGACGGTCACAATCGATCTGCTGAAGCAGATATCTCGGAGAGATCGTCGCTTTTTTTTGCACAATTGAAGAAGGTAGTGGTGAAAGATTTTGGATTTACCGTCTTTTCTTTGGTTGTGGAAGATTGCAGCTTGGGCAATGGGCTTGACGATCGTGGCTTACCTGCTGGGTGCTGTTAGCGGTTTCGGCTTGTGGATTCCCAAGCGTCCCGATTGGGTTAAAACCGTTCATTCGGTAAGCGGCGTTGGCGTCGTTTTATTTGTGATGGTGCTGCTGCTGATTGGTTTAGTCGGCACGATCGGGCATTATGGCAGCTTGGGGCATTCGTCACATTTATGGTCAGGCGTTGCCGTTGTTGAACTCGTGTTTTTGTCGGCTTGGAGCGCGGTGCAAATTCCCACTCAGGCTTGGGCGCGACCTGTTCACATCGGCGTGAATGCTTTGCTGTGTTTTGCTTTAGTTTGGGTTTCGATCACAGGTTGGGAAGTGGTTCAGAAATATCTTTAACGGGTACGGTTGACCAGCGATCGTGCTGAATTGTAGTGTGAACGCGCCATTGATCAACGGTTTCGGGGTAGTCCGATCGATAATGACCGCCTCGACTTTCCGTTCGCAAAGCAGCACTTCTTAAAATTAAATCAGCAATATCAAGCAAATTATAAAGTTCTCCCCAACCGCGAAGCTGCTCATCTAAAATGTCGAGTTGAATTGATTGTGACGGCTTTACGGTTAGTAGGGTTTGGCTGAGTGGAAGCTGAAGGAATTCTTGCTTCCACTCAGTTACTTGAGCGATCGCAGTTTCTAACGTTTTGGCTTCGCGGCAAATTCCGGCGCTTTGCCACACGAGGCGGGGTAGCTGCGATCGCAAGGTTTGGATCGTTTCTTGATCCAGGGTCGTAGCCGATTGAACAGAAGTTGAGCGATCGTGGTCTGTATGCGATACAGACCCAACGGATAGCGCCCGAAACGCAGCACCAAACACCAAACATTCCAAAAGCGAATTACTGGCAAGTCGATTTGCACCGTGAACGCCCGTGCTTGCAGTTTCACCGACGGCGTAAAGATGCTCGATCGACGTTTGATTTTCTAAATCAACCGCAACGCCACCCATCCAATAATGCGCGGCAGGCGCAACCGGAATTGGTTCGTTGAATACATCAATGCCCCATTTTTTGCACTTCTGAATAATATTTGGAAATCGATGCTGAATTGTTTGGGCAGGAATCGGACGCAAATCCAGCCAAACGTGAGCGATCGCAGGGTCAGATTCGGTTTTTTGCAAATGCGTGTAAATAGCGCGGCTAACCACATCACGGGGCGCTAGTTCGCCGGATCGATGATAATCAAACGCGAAACGATGCCCGCGTCGATCGATTAAATGTGCGCCTTCTCCCCGTACGGCTTCGCTGATTAGAAATCGTGGCGCTCCGGGTTTCGTTAAAGCGGTGGGATGAAACTGAACGAATTCTAAATCGCGCAAAATCGCTCCAGCACGATGGGCGATCGCGACTCCATCTCCCGTACTGACCAACGGATTTGTAGTTTGTGCGAACACTTGACCGCCACCGCCCGTTGCCAAAATTACCGCACCTGCCTTAATCCAGTGCAGCGCAGATTCGTAAATGATGCTTACCCCTTGACAAGATTGCTGATCATCGAGCCACAAATCAAGGACAAACGCTTGATCTAAAACTTGAATATTGGATCGATTCAAGACTTGTTCGGCGAGCACACTCACGATCGCTCGACCTGTGGTGTCTGCGGCATGAAGGACACGCCGACGAGAATGAGCGGCTTCAAGCGTCAAGGCTAACTGTTGATCGTGTCGATCGAACGCCACCCCCAAATTCACTAAGTTGTGAATGCACGTTGACGCATTTTCTACTAAAAATTTGACGGCATCGATTTCACACAGTCCAGCCCCCGCTTTCAACGTGTCTTGAATGTGCAAATCGGTTGAATCTTGCGGATCAATCACGGCCGCAATGCCGCCTTGCGCCCAATCGCTCGCCGATCGCGCCACGCTATCTTTTGTAATCAAGCCGACTCGATAGCGATCGGGCAAACACAGCGCGGTATACAGCCCCGCAGCACCCGCCCCGACAATCAGCACATCATACTCAAACTGCAACATACAATTCTGAATTAAAAAAGCTCTCCACCGGACGAATCCAAAACTGCGGAGAGCGTGAGCTTACGGAGACAGAAATTTCAATTAGCGGTAAATTCCGTTATTGAACCGATCGCCGCCTTCGGTAAGTTCTTTTGCAACATCTGTAACCGTAAAGTGATCGATGTTCGATTGCAAAATTTCCTTTTGCTTGTCGGTTAATCCCGGAATGTTCAACACATCATCAACCGCGCTATACGGAGCGTGTTTGACGATTTTTCCGGCAAGCGTCGGATACAGTCCGGGCAGTTGGCGAAATGCGCGGACGTTTGTGTTGTTTAAGTCTAGCTTTTTACCGTAATCGGTTGCCATTTTGTCTTCAACGGCGTTGCGATAATCTGCCGCCAAAATCGGCGTTGCTGCCATTGCAGAGTGAGATAGCCATCCTAAGCAGCTCACCACAAGGGTAAAGACGGCTAAAAATCGAATCAAACGTTTCATTGATATTCCCTCCCAGTGATAATCAAGCAGACGCGATACACAGCTTTATTTAGAGACTATCATTTCAGGGATTCAATTCGATGAATAATGCCAGCGCTTTCTACAGATTAGCGATCTGCCTCAGCAGATATTTCTACGAAATCGCGCTCAAAAAGCCATCCAACTCATCAAACGAGCAAGCATGAGTCGCGGTCAGCCCTTCGTAACCTTTGAGTTCGACTTTATATTGACTAAAAAACGTGGCTTCCGGAACAAACGCGGAAAGGTATTGATACGTTGTTTCACCCAGTGCGATATCGAGTTTGATTTGCTTGGTGGCAGATTCTAAGCGAAAGGCAGCGTTAACCGTATCCCCTAATGCCGTGTAGTCAGGCCGATCGCCGCTCCCGGTATTACCTACCATCGCAAATCCGGTATTTACCCCTGCTCCGATTCGCATCGGAAACGGAAGCGGAAACTGGTTGTATAAATCGCTAGTCATTTTGTGTAGAGCGTTTACTGCTTGACAGATGCGCAGCATTTCAGCGCGATCGACGCCATGAGCACCGTGCGTCCAAACTGCCATCACCGCATCCCCGATATATTTATCGACCCAGCTTCCATAGTCGCGAATAATTTCTCCGGCTTGCCGAAACCAAGTGCCAATGACTTCAGACAGAATTTTTTCATCAAGCTGGCGCGTCAAAACCGTAAACTCTCGAATATCAATCACCAAAATCGTGATTAAGCGGCGAACGTGCAGCGTTGCCGTTGCCGTAAATTCTTTCGCGTCTAAATCAGATTGCGGCTCACCCGCTTGAACGTTCGGACAAAAGAAATCGATCTCAGTTTGCCCGAACGTCAAATGATCGCCGTTTTGTAGCGTGACCGGAATGCTGACGCGCCGCCCGTTTACAAACGAACCGTTACGGCTGCCTAAATCAATCAGATAAAACTCGCCAGTCTCCATCCATTGCAGCATGGCGTGATTGCGAGAAATCCAGCGATCGCTGATCACAAAGGTATTATCGTCGCCGCGTCCGATCGTCCAGCAGTTTGCGCCCATAAGCGACAGTTGGCGGGCACCTGCATCGGTGTGCAGTACAAGATGCGGAATCGGTTGGAGAGTCACCACGGGTTCAATCTTACAAATTGTTCTTTCCTATAGTTCCTCTTCGCTTACCGAAAGCTTCACAGAGTGCAGCGAGAATCAGAAATTTGTAAATCTTCTGATGACAAAATTATGCAAGTGTGGCTGCTAACCAAAATAAGCTGTCTACTAAAATTGTGCTGAGGACTGCACCGCTAAACGCTAACCACCGAAGCGCCTTGATGCGAAACGAAGCAGCCCCAACCAGCAAAAGCACACCGAGCAGCATGAAAACCCAAAACGTACCCCAGGGCGTGTACATCTTTGTTAGTGCTTGCTGAAAAATCGGCTGCACAAACTGCGGATCGCTCACCATGAGCTGCCGCCAATGAGGAATCAAGTCAGTGAGATAAAAGTAAATATCGGTAACGGCAGTGCCAAACAGCGAGCCTAAATAAAAGAAATTGCCAATTTTGCACCAGTTGCGCTGTAGGCCCCAAATCGCGATCGGCAATGCAATCGCTTCGATCGGCAAGTGCAGCGTTGGTTCCCAGCGCATCCATCCCCAGTAAATCGAACCTGCCAGCCATGTCCAGGTAAAGCCGACAAGCAGTTCGCCCCAGTGCTGCGTTTTAGGTTTGGCAGACAGCACGATCGAGAGCCAGGTCCAAAACCCGGTCAGCAGCAAGCTCAGAAGGGGAAACGATCGAACTAAGGGCGCTTGAAAGAAAACAGGCACCGAGATTAGAAAAATCGACGCGCCAAAAATGAGTAATGCACGAGAAAGCGGAGGCTTCTCGGTTAACGCAGGGTCGGAAACCGGAGCGGTTAACTCGGCTTCTGAAGTGTAAATAGAACTAGCAGGCGGATAGGAAATCAAAGGTCTCTTTACTCAAAACTTATTTTATTTACGTTCCTTAACATTACCATAGCAAAACTCAAAGATCAGCCGTGCAAACAGTAAATCATTCTTAAGGAGTGATGCCCAGGGGGGGCATATTTCCAATCCTACTGGATTTTTCTAAATGCTGCACAATTCATTGAAAATTCACTATGGTAACGTCGTAAAGATTGTAAACTCAACAGCAGTTAGCCGAGGAGACCCCCCAATGCCACCCGTTTTGCTCGTAGAACCTGTTAATCCATTGTTTGCTTTGTTTCAAGGACTCGTTTTAGGACTCGTTCAAGGCATTACAGAGTTTTTGCCGATTAGCAGTACGGCGCATTTAATTATTTTTACCGATATTTTTGGCTGGCAGCAGCAGTGGGGCAAAGCCGCGATCGATGCGATTCAATTCGGCAGCGTGATTGCCGTGGTGATGTACTTTTGGAAAGATATTCGCATGATTTTAGGCGGATCAGTCGCGGCAATCACCCGGAAAGAATGGGATCGCGAAGAATGGAAAATTTTAGTCGGAATTGCGATCGGCACCGTTCCCGCGTTGGGAGTTGGATTTGTGCTCAAGCAACTCAAATTACTGCCTGAAAGCGTTTTGATTATCGCCACCATGTCGATCGTGATGTCGCTGCTGTTGGGTTTGGCTGAGAAAGTCGGCACGCGCAAACGCGGATTTGATCAATTGACGATCAAAGATGGCTTTTTGGTTGGGTTGGGGCAAATGATCGCGCTGTTGCCCGGATCATCGCGATCGGGGTCAACGCTCACGGCTGCATTGTTTCTTGGATTAAGACGAGAAACCGCCGCTCGATTTTCATTTTTGCTTGGCATTCCGACGCTGACGATCGCGACATTAGTCCAAGCCAAAGACGTGCTAAAAGAAGGCGCGATGGTGTTTCCGCTATTAGCGGGTATTGCGTCGGCGTTTGTGTTTTCGTATTTATCGATCGCGTGGCTGCTGAAATTCTTGCAGCGCAAAAGCACTTGGATTTTTGTGTGGTATCGATTGGCGCTTGGAATTACCTTGTTTGCGGCGATTGCCGCGCAATTGCTCAAGTAAACAACACGGCTGTTGAGCGATTAGACTAGATGAGTTCTCGATCGTTCGATTTATGAGTGAAGCGTCTATTCGTCCTGCCTTAATTACCAGCGTGCGACCCGATTCGATCGCTCAAGAAATCGGATTTGAGGCGGGCGATCGTATTGTTTCGATTAACGGTGAGAAACCGCGTGATTTGATCGATTATCAATTTCTGTGTGCAGATGAACTGCTGGAATTAGAGATCATCGATCAAAGCGGCATCACGCACCACGTCGAAATCGAGAAAGACTACGACGAAGATTTAGGTCTGGAATTCGAGAATGCGCTGTTTGACGGGTTGATGCAGTGCACGAATCGCTGTCCGTTTTGCTTTATCGATCAGCAACCGCCCGGAAAACGCGAAAGCCTTTACTTCAAAGACGACGATTATCGCTTGAGCTTTCTTTACGGCAGTTATTTAACGCTGACAAATTTACAGGCGCGGGAATGGAATCGCATCGAGCAAATGCGCTTGTCTCCACTTTACGTTTCGGTTCACGCGACCGAACCCGATGTGCGCGTTCGATTGCTGAAAAATCCACGAGCCGGAGAAATTATGCAGCAGTTAGCGTGGTTTTCTGAGCGGCGGTTGCAAATTCATGCGCAAGTTGTTTTGTGTCCGGGAATCAACGACGGCGAACATTTAACGCGCACGATTCTGGATTTAGCTCAATTTCATCGTGAAGAAATTCCGGCGGTTGCCTCGATCGCCGTCGTTCCCGTAGGCTTAACGCGCTTTCGTCCAATTGAAGACGAATTAATTCCCGTCGATCGAGAAAAAGCCCAGGAAGTGATTGCACAAGTTCAAGCGTTGCAGCAACAGTTTCGATCGCAGTATAACAGCACGATCGTTTGGCTTGCCGATGAGTGGTTCTTGATTGCCGGACAAGATTTACCGCTTGAAGTTGAGTATGCTGATTATCCACAAATCGGAAACGGCGTCGGCTCGATTCGATTGTTTTTCAAAGAATTTGAAACCGCCGCAAAGCGACTTCCTAAGCGAGTTTCTTCTGTTCGGGAATTTGTTTGGATT
Organism: uncultured bacterium; assembly: GCA_964250455.1. Lineage (GTDB taxonomy): Bacteria > Cyanobacteriota > Cyanobacteriia > Leptolyngbyales > Leptolyngbyaceae > CAXUFL01. Next base: position 175,531 of record CAXUFL010000001.1, on the reverse strand, counting down.
GTGGGAAATGCAGTCGAACGAGCGTTTGGAGCGATCGTCGATCGATTAAATCAAGTTGAGAATTTAACCGTGCGTATGATTGCGCTAAATAGCGATTATTGGGGTCAAACGATCACCGTAACCGGATTACTCACAGGTCAAGACATTCTCAAAGCGCTACAAGGTAGAGATTTAGGCGATGGCGTGTTGCTGCCTTCGGTGATGCTCAAGCATGGGGAACCTGTTTTTCTCGATGATATGCGTGTGGAAGACCTCGAACAACGCCTTAACACGAAAATTTTCATCGTTGAAGGGGTCGATGGATTAATTGAAACTTGCCAACAAGCGATTCCGAAGGAATCTTGCTCCACGATCGACCTCAAAGCTTATGTCTAACCGAATTGAAATCATCCAAACCGACATTACAACCTTAAAGGTGGATGCGATCGTTAATGCGGCAAATAGTTCTTTACTCGGTGGTGGCGGCGTCGATGGCGCGATTCACCAAGCCGCCGGAGCGGGACTTTTACAGGAATGTCAGTCGCTTGGTGGCTGCAAAACTGGCCAAGCTAAAATCACGGGCGGCTACAATTTGCCTGCAAAATACGTGATTCATACGGTTGGCCCGATTTGGCGCGGCGGCAGCGCTCACGAGCCAGAACTACTCGCATCGTGCTATGTCGAGAGCTTAAAGCTTGCCGTGCAGCATGGCGTGAAAACGATTGCGTTTCCCGCTATTAGCTGTGGGGTTTATGGCTATCCGATTCAAGATGCCTGCACGATCGCGGTTCGCGAAGTAAGTCAGTTTTTGGATCGACATTCCTCGATCGAAAACGTGATCTTCGCGTGCTTTAACCGCGAGACGTATCAAGCTTACGAATCTGCGATGGCGTCAATTTAATCGGGTTTGCGAATGCTTTCTTCGATGTCTTCGAGCGTATTGAGCACGAGTCGTTTCGCTTGCAGCTTCCAACCGATGCGCTGAACATTGATCGCGATCGCGCCGCCCACGATCGTGGCAATAAAATCTAACGGTTGCGATAGCGAAATTCCGAGCAGCAATCCCAATCCTGCAATTCCCCAAAACGGGAGTGCAACGGTTTGACGCTGCGTTTCGATGATTTGATTGATCGGATCTTTAGGAATTTCAGCTAAAAGCTGTTCTTTCACTTGCTTTTGTTCTGCTGCCGAAACGGAAATCCCGATTTTGCGCCGTAGCTTTTCGATTTTGCGAGCATCGGTGCTGTATTGTGTTAGCTCATCTTCTGCCATCAAAATTAAACGATCGTACTGTCCCATCGATTTCTCTTTTCAACTCGCCTTTTTCATTCTTCACTAATTTGATGTCGCTGTGAATCATTTTCATTACACGCTACGAGGAAACCATAATCGACCGCTCATTTTGCTGCTGCACGGTTTTTTAGGAAGCGGCGAGGATTTTGATCAAATCGTGCCGATGCTAATCGAGCAGTTTTGCTGTTTAACGATCGATCTTCCCGGTCACGGCAAAACGATTTTCAGTGGCGATTACACGATGCAAAATACAGCAAGCGCGATCGTAACGCTGCTCGATGATTTAGAAATTGCTCAAACTCATTTAATCGGCTATTCGATGGGCGGCCGACTTGCGTTGTATCTGGCGCTAAATTTTCCGAATCGTTTTTCTAAAGCAATTCTTGAATCAGCGTCTCCGGGATTGAAAACCGAAGCTGAACAAGTCGCCCGAATCGAGCACGATCGCGCTCTAGCAAGACGTTTAGAAACTGATTTTCCGCAATTTTTGCAAGACTGGTATCAGCAGCCGTTGTTTCGATCGTTCAAGCATCATCCTACGTTTGGAACGACGATCGCAAAACGAAGCCGCAACAATCCAAGCGAACTTGCAAAATCGCTAACGCAAATGAGCACGGGAATGCAGCCGAGTTTATGGCAGGAATTAAAACGGCACCAAAATCCACTCTTGCTGATGGTGGGAGAGTGCGATCGTAAATTTGTCGCAATTAATCAAGAGATGGTAGCGCTTTGTTCAACGGCACAGTTAGCGATCGTTCCCAATGTCGGACACAATGTTCACATCGAGAACGCTAACGCTTACATCCATCACATCCAGAAGTTTCTAAATTAACCTAAGTTCCGGATAAAAATCCCAACCCGCCTGGCGAATGCTATTAGCTGCGCCCATTGCCTCCGGCAACGCGGCGACCCAGCCGAAGTCGGTCTTGTCTGTTTAGCGAAGGGGGCAGCGCGATTGCGCCTGGGTCAATCAGAGCATCGCCCAGGGTCGCCACCGAGGTCAACTCGCAGTCAAAGCTCGTATGATCGCCCCCCTGTGAGACTCCGCATTGAATGGCAACGACGATGCTCGTACTGCGAACCCTGACTCTGAGCCTCGCGACAAGGGAAAAACCGTGGATCGGCAGCGACATCGGTCAAACTCGCTTCGATATTGCCGTCTACCCACAACGAGCAAGTTTCAGTGTGCCGCAACCTGAAGCTGCTTAAAATGTGGTTCAAACAACTGAAAAATCGGCTTTAATACTCTAGGCTATTCTACCTGACCTTTTTGTGTGAGCGACATGAGTTTTACGGTTCAAAACGCGCTGATTGCATTTGAAAATGGCTACACGACCGTTGACGTTCAGATTGAGCACGATCGTATCGTTGCTGTTGCGCCCAATCTGCCTGTTATCGGAACGCCGATCAACGGACAAAATAAGCTTCTACTGCCAGGATTTGTCAACGCTCACACGCATTCATCGGAAATGTGGCAGCGTGGCATCATTCCACCTGTTCCGCTTGAATTGTGGCTGGCAGAACTCTACGATTTTGCGCCGCTTAATCCAAATCAGGTTTACCTTAGCGCACTGGGAACCGCGATCGAAACCTTGCTATCGGGTGGAACCAGCGTAGTTGATCATTTGGTATTAATTCCCGGTCAAGAACTAGAAACCGTTGCGGCGGCCGATCGCGCTTATCGAGAAGTTGGAATCCGAGCGTTTTTGGCTCCGTTGATTCAAGATGAAGCCCTTGATGCAGGCATTCCAAGCGGAGCCGCAACAGAACACAAACCCTATGTCCGATTAGCGCAGAGCGCAACTCCGAAGGAAACAACGCAAGCCACCTTAGCGTTAATGCAAGCCGTGGTCGATCGCTTTCACCGACCCGACGAAGGCGTTTACGTTTTGGTTGCTCCAACCGGAATTCAGCTATGCTCAGATGCGTTGTTTGAGGGATGTATTGAACTTAGCGATCGCTATTCACTTTGTCGCCACGCTCATTTGCTCGAAACCAAAGCCCAACAGATTCTCGCTCAAGAAAAATACGGCTGTAGCGCGGTTAAACATTTAAAGGAAATTGGTTATCTGAGCGATCGCACCTCGCTGGCGCATTGCGTTTGGCTCGATGATGACGATATCGCAATCATGGCTCAAACTCGATCGACCGTTGTTCACAATCCGTTGAGCAATTTGCGCTTGGGAAGTGGCATTGCGCCATTAATTAAATACCGTCAAGCAGGCGTTAACGTCACGTTTGGCTGTGATGGTTCTGCAAGTAATGATTCTCAAGATTTGCTTGAAGCGATCAAAATGGGATCAATTTTGCACAACATCACGGATTTTGATTACCATCAGTGGATTACGCCTCGTGAAGCGGTAGAAATGGCGTCGTTAGGCGGCGCGATCGGGCTGAATCTAGAGAATCAACTCGGATCGCTAACGGTTGGCAAAAAAGCTGATTTGGTGCTGTACGATTTGATGAGTTTGTCGCTACTGCCCAGAACCGATCCGATCGGGCTGCTGATTCTCGGTCGTCCAGTAAATGCGGTGAGTCATGCTTGGGTGAATGGTCAATTAGTTGTTGCTGATCACGCAGTTTGCAACGTTAACGTTAATGAGTTGAAGCAAGAATTATTCAGTCAAAGTCAATGGAGTACAAAACGCACATCGCCCAGCGTTGCAGAAGTCGAGGCACGGTATCGATCGATTATGAATTTACCAGAAGTAAGCGGGGGCTACTCTTAAGAATGGCGTAATTTTAACTTTTCAACCCGTTCTAGGGACGGTTCTAAACTTCTTTCGTGCTTGTTACTAGTCCGCCCGCAATTCATTTGCGGGCGGACTGGAAACGCAGCACAACGCTTTAAAAGCTTTTTGAGCAACAATGCGTAACGCACGTGCATTGTGTTGCAATTAAACACCATTACTCATCCGTTCGTTAAAGCCACAAAGCGAATTCATTCTATTCTAGGATAGGAAAGTTGCTTTGTAATGGGTATGTGGCAAGGGTTAGGATCATACGCGATCGTCACGCTATTGGCATTGTTTCCGGTCGCAAACCCGATCGGGGCGATTCCTGCGTTTTACGGCATGACCGCTTCAGACAGTCGCCCGTATCGAATGCGGCAGGCACAAAAAACCGCGATTAACGTGATTGGCGTACTAGCCACGTTTTTTGTCGGCGGTCGGTTTGTGCTCAGTTTGTTTGGACTGTCGCTTGATGTGCTGCGGATTGCAGGCGGGTTAGTCGTAGCTCATGCCGCTTGGGAAATGGTCACCGCGCGACAACGCATGAACGCAGCAGAACATCAAGACGCGAAAGATAAAGAAGACGTTTCGTTTACGCCGATGGCGCTGCCGTTGATTGCGGGCCCGGGATCGATCGGCGTCGTCATCGGACTTGCGGCAAATGCAAATCAGTGGTCGAACTATGCAGGCGGCTTGATTGGGATTGGGCTGTTTGGTGCAGTTTTATATTTCTGCTTGGCACTCGGAGAACCGCTAATCGGCAAGCTTGGGCCCACTGGCCTCGGAGCACTTAATCGCGTGTTTGGCTTTTTTATTCTAGCGATCGGCGTTCAACTGATCGCGCAAGGCGTGCTGGCGCTGCTGCATCTCAGTGGTTCTAGATAGCTCATTGCAAGCGCATCTAAATCAACGCACTTCTGGGCTAAATCCGACTGAGCGGGAAACTCGATCGCACGGTAGAATTAAGCATCTTTAATGCGTTTCATCTGGGTAACTCTGCGACAACGCTAAACTTCATTGTTTCTTTCTCACCGTGATTATGGCAAGTGCATTTGATTTTGCGAATCGCCTTAATTCGTACTACGAACAAGTACGATCGATTATTCTTGCGCGTCAGAATCCGATTTCGGGGTTGCTGCCCGCGAGTACGGCGGTTAATGCTCACGGTGACTATACCGACGCCTGGGTGCGCGATAACGTGTACAGCATTCTCGCTGTGTGGGGTTTAGCGCTGGCGTATCGCAAACTCGATGATAGTAGCGGGCGCTTGTACGAGCTAGAACACAGCGTTGTGAAACTAATGCGCGGCTTGATTTTTGCGATGATGCGGCAAGCAGGGAAAGTCGAGAAATTCAAAGCGAATCAAGGATTGCTCGATGCGCTGCACGCCAAATACGACACCGAAACCGGATCAACCGTTGTGGCTGATGACGGTTGGGGACATTTGCAGCTTGATGCAACTTCAGTGTTTCTCTTGATGTTGGCGCAAATGACCAATTCGGGATTGTCGATCGTGTATTCGATCGATGAAGTGAACTTTATCCAGAACCTTGTTTATTACATTGGTAGAACCTATCGCACTCCGGATTATGGAATTTGGGAGCGCGGGAACAAAATCAATCACGGCAATCCTGAACTGAATGCCAGTTCAGTCGGCATGGCAAAAGCCGCGCTTGAAGCGATGAACGGTTTAAATTTATTTGGCGTTCAAGGCGGTCAATCGTCGGTGATTCATGTATTACCCGATGAAATTGCTCGCTGTCGGGCAACGCTCGAATCGCTTCTGCCACGGGAATCGAGTTCTAAAGAAGTGGATGCAGCATTACTGAGCGCGATCGGGTTTCCTGCCTTTGCCGTAGAAGATGCGCAGTTAGTCGATCGCACTCGCACTAAAATTGTTGATTTGCTCGAAGGACGCTACGGCTGCAAGCGGTTTTTGCGCGACGGACATCAAACCGTGATCGAAGACAATACGCGCTTGCACTACGAGCCGTGGGAGCTAAAACAATTCGAGCATATCGAATGTGAATGGCCGTTGTTCTTCACGTATTTGGCGTTAGACGGGATTTTCCGAGGAGATCGAGCGCAAGCGCAAAACTACCTTGATCGATTAGATTTTTTGACCGTAAAGCGCGACGGCATCAATCTACTGCCGGAGTTGTATTACGTGCCCGAATTAGCGATCGACGCAGAAAAAGCACATCCGCGATCGCAAGCGCGATTGCCCAACGAAAACATTCCGCTTGTGTGGGCGCAAAGCTTGTACATTCTCGCGCAAATGCTGCACGAAGGCTTGATTTCTGTCGGAGACATCGATCCGTGTGGACGGTATTTACGCATCGGACAACGCCGCAAAGCGACGATTCAGATCGCTTTGATTGCAGAAGATGAATCGCTACAAGAACGCTTAGCGGCAAACAATATTGTGACGCAAACCCTGAGTCAAGTGGCTCCGATTCAAGTTCGCCATGCTCGTGAATTAGCCGCAGCTTATACGCAAATCGGGCGCAACGATAAACTAAATCTGAGCGGACGCCCGCAGCGACGAATGCGCAGTTTAACCACGTCGCGCGTGTACAAAATTCAGGGAGATACGATCGTCTTTCTGCCTTCGTTTTTAGAGCCTGAACGATTTTATCTGACGCTGGATTATCACTTTTTGGTGTCGAATATCAAAAGCGAACTGGCTTACATTCATCGCCATTGGCAGCATCTTGGACGCCCGATCGTGACGCTGCTGCTCACCAAAGACATGCTTGAACTCGGCCGCGAAGCGTTGCTCAATCTGGTGCAAGAATTGCAGGCGGGACAGTGCAACGATATTCCGGTGCAGCTTGGACAACTCAAGCAATTTATTCTCACCGCAGGCACCGAGCGTATTGATTTTCTGCATCAATTTGAGTTTGAATCGACTTCGGTGGCTCAAATCGGCGTGTCGCGCTATTACCTCGCGTTTGATCCCGGTAAAACTCATCCGCTCAGCTTTACTCAGACGTTTAAGCTGGAATACGAAACGAATGTGCAAGCCTTGCTGCACGGCGTGCGATCGACCGAAAACCTGTACGAGCAAATCGAGCTGTTAAGTATGATCGTGCGCCTTGAAGGTCTGGATTTTGAAACCGGACTTGCGGGCGCAGATCAATCCGTTACGGTACGGGATTTGCTCAATGAAATTTACACCAGAGCCAGCAAAGGCGATGCCGATCGCTCTCCTTATTGGAGCGTGCTTCGCCGAGCGGCAGGATTGCTCGATAAAATCGATGTTGGCTTGTCGGATGCTGTAACCGATATTCTCGTGCGGCAAAAACAAATCGCGGTTGGACGTGCCTACAGTGAAGATTCGCTGATTATGCAGCCGTTGCCGCATACAGAAGTGCTAGAGAAAATTCGGCATTTTTGCCGGGAAGATATTCGCGATCGCGTGCTGACTCAAGAAGTAATCATTTACCTCAGCTTGCTGATCAAATCAGAACCGACGCTATTTAAGGGACTGCTCACGCTTCGAGTTGGCTTTTTAATCTTGCTGATTACCAGCGATTTAGCGCGTGAGTTTGACTTAACACAAGATGAAGCCTACGAAAAATTAATGAATCTGAGTCCGTTTGAGATTAAAACGCGATTGCGTCACATCTTAGAAGGATATGCAGATTTGAATCAAGCGTTATTCAAACAAGAATCGCTCAAAGTCAAACTTCCAAATAGCGCGATCGATTGGATTATTTTAGTGAATGAAACCGAAATTGAACCGTCAACGCAAGATTGGCGGCGTAAACGTCAGCTTGACGGATCGCTGAATCGAGTTCCACAAGATTTCTACCCGAATGTATGGAAACTACTGCATCACTGCAAAGGCTTAGTGATCGGTGATAAACTTGAGCGGCGCAATCGGTTAGATAGCGAGTTTCTAATCAATGAAATGACCGCAGGCGAGAAAAACTTTGCGCTCAAAATTGAACACCTGCTGAATAAAATTCAAGCGCCAGAGTATCGTCAAGTGAACGTTGAAGCAATGATGGAAATTGCCGCGATCGCCACGAAAAATCCAGAATTTAGAATCGAAGAACACATCGTGCTGGATGTTTTAATCGGTCATGCGGTGCGATTAGCTTGGTTAGATAAACATCCACAGCATCACGATCGCTACGATGAATACAAAGGATCGGCTTGGCGATCGTTTTATGAAACCTCACCGTATGATTGTGCAGCCTATGTTGCAAAAGCACTACAGTTCTTGACAAAGCTCGGACAATTCACCCCCGCTTAAGCGAAATGCTATCGTGTAAAGTACCCTTTGTTGAATTGCGGGAGTCAGTATGACCATTTCTGCCAATTCGCTTGAAACGGAGATCGAGTACCCGGACAGTGACGGCCAGCCCATGACAGAAAGTGATCCAACGCGAGATTATTTAATTTATAGTGTCTCGGTGTTGGAGCTTTTTTTCAAAGCGCGATCGGATGTTTACGTTTCTGGAAATTTGTTCGTTTACTACGAGCGTGGCGTTCCCGCATCAGTGGTTTCGCCTGATGTTTTCGTGGTCATTGGCGTTGAAAAGAAAAAGCGTCGAAGCTACAAAGCTTGGGAAGAAGGCAACGTGATGCCCGCTTTTGTTTTAGAGATCACGTCAAAAACAACGCAGGAAAACGACGAAATTGACAAACCCCGAAAATATCAGAGTTTGGGCGTCCTTGAATACTTTCAGTATGATCCAACCGGAGATTACCTTCGACCTGCGCTTAAAGGCTCACGCCTACAAAATAATCAGTATCAACCCATTCCCGAAGTTTCTTCACCTGAAAATGAACAAGTGTTGTTCAGCGAAACACTCGGACTCGAACTTAGACTCAATCAAGGCGAACTGCGATTTTACAATCCTCAAACCGGAGAGCGGCTTCTTAGTCATGATGAAACCGAACAAGCAAGGCAACAAGCCGAACAAGCAAGGCAGCAAGCTGAACAAGCAAGGCAGCAAGCTGAACAAGCAAGGCAAAACGCCGTTTCTCGCTTGCTGGCGATGGGCTTAAGCGCCGAGCAAGTTGCTGAAGCACTAGAGCTGTCCCTTGAGCAAGTTAATCAACTCGGCTCTAACTCAATTTGAATAGCCTGAACTGCAATGTTTCAAACGACTCGGCGGCGGCTTGCACTTTGGTACACAACCGTAACGGCAGTGTTGCTGTTAGTGTTTGCGTCTGGATTTTATTTTTATGTACGATCGACCCTAATCGAACGCATCGACGACACGCTAAATCATGTGGCGGAAGTGGTCGAGCGATCGCTGGTGATTGAGCCAGTCAACGCACATTCTGAAGGCGGACAAGTGCGCGTCAACGTTGAAGCCAGCTTTCGCGATAATGCTCAAACCGTTGAAGACGATCACATCGATTTAGAATGGTTTAGCCCGCAAGGTCAACTGCTGTGGTCAACGTTTAGTGAACCGCTTACCGTTCCATTACACGTCAATAATGACGGTGAAACAGTGCATTTATCTGAAACGCAGCTTTTGCGGCAGATCACCGATCGCGTGCAAATCGGCCGTCAAGTGCTCGGTTATTTGCGCATTAGTCACCCCTGGTTTGAAGTCACAAAGCCGACTCATCAACTCGTGCTGGATTTGAGTTTAGGAACCGCGATCGTGATTGCAATCGTTGCGGCGATCGGGTGGTTTCTTTCGGGAATCGCCATGCAGCCAATTCGTGAATCGTATCAGCGTTTGAAGCAGTTTACTGCCGATGCTTCACATGAATTGCGCAACCCGATCGCCGTCATTCAAACAAACGTGCAGGTTGCATTATCTGATCCAGACCCAGAACCGCAAACGCAACGGCATCATTTACAGGTTGTTGAACGCTTAACAAGACGCTTAGGAAAATTAGTCGATGATTTGTTATTTCTTGCAAGACAAGATAGCGGCATTATTCAGCCACAGCGAGACGCGATCGAACTCGATGATCTAATCGATGAAGTGCTCGAAGAACAAGGCATGGTTGCGGCTGAAAAAGACATTTCGCTCGCGCTGAAAGTCGATCCTTCGGAGCTTCGCGGAGCGAATCGCGCTTTAGAATACTGGCTGCAAGGCGATCGCGATCAGATGTCTCGATTATTTACTAATTTAATTAGTAATGCCGTGCAATACACGCCAGCAAACGGCGAAATTACAGTAGAGCTAACACCCCTAAAACGCAGCAATGGAACATTTTTACAAGTAAAAGTCATCGATACTGGAATCGGAATTCCTGAAGCGGCATTATCGAATTTGTTCGATCGATTCTATCGCGTTGATCCGGCTCGAACCAAAGCAACAGGCGGATCAGGACTCGGACTCGCGATCGCGCAAGCGATCGTAGAAAACCATCACGGACAGATTCAAATTGAAAGCCAGGTCAATCAAGGAACTACGGTTACGATCGTCCTTCCCCAACAGCAGGTAGAATCAAGCTAAGGCGTTTACCGTGTCTCGATTGATGGCTGATCCGGCTTCTTTAGCAGCAAATGATAGCTTCAACATTGTATTGCGGCTCGGATTTGCCTTGATGATTGGCTCGATCGTCGGTTGGATTCGGCAAGCTGAGCGAAAAGCGGCGGGACTGCGAACGCATATGTTAGTAACGGTGACGGCTGCTTTACTCGTATCAATCCCGCTACAGCTTGTCGCCCGCGAACCTGAAGGATCTGTAACGTTTGTACTGCAAGGAATTTCGACGGGCGTTGGCTTTCTCGGCGCAGGCGTCATTTTGCGACAGTCTGACCCAGCCGAACGGCGTTTAACGGTTAAAGGACTGACTTCTGCTTCAGAAATTTGGGTATCAGCCGCGCTTGGAGCTGGCGCAGGCTGTGGATTGTGGCTATCCAGCAGCATAGGAACGGTGCTGCTGGTGCTCATTCTAACTGTCGGCAAACGCATCGAGCGAAAAATTCCCGTTATTGATAAGGAACTGAGTTGACGGTGAGCACGATCGACATCATGATTCGGTTACTGGTGGCAGTCTCGATCGGTGGCGTCATCGGCTTTAACCGCTATCGATTGGGGAAGCCTGCGGGATTGCGAACGCACATGCTGGTGGCGTTGGGTGCTGCATTGATGGTGCTGATTCCTCTGCAAATTGGCACGTCACCCTCGCCCGATGCGATTAGTCGAACCGTTCAAGGAGTGGCAACTGGAATTGGATTTTTGGGAGCTGGAGAAATCTTGCAGTCGGTAAATGCCGCGAAAGAGTTGCAAACCGAAGCGCAACCGCATCGATTAACCCAGCCGACGATACAGGGGTTAACCTCGGCTGCATCAATTTGGACAACAGCAGCGTTGGGATTAGCGACAGGTTGCGGGCTGTGGGTGACGAGCTTGGTTGGACTTTTACTGGTGTGGTTTATTTTGATGACAGCCGCACAGCTTGAGAAAATCAGGAAGTGATGCCTTAACGTGGGTTCTGGATAAGAAACCTAACCCGCCTGGCGGCTTGAGTCGCTAGGCTTAACCGCAACTGACACTTTCTAAATTCTCTAGTCTGAGGAACTTAGGGGGCAACCAGCTTCTAACAGCGCAACGAGAAAATTGATGACTCACGTCGTTGAAAAAATCGATGGCAAAACCTAACTGCGCTACCTTTGCCGTCTGCGAAGCGAGTTTGCGATGCCCTCATGCAGATAAGCAATCTTAGCGCAGTTAGAATTAAGCCACCTCGGAGAAATTCTTCTGGGGAGCCTCAAAACTCAGGAATGAAGATTAAACCTGTCCATTCCTAAGCTTCAATTTTTATTCAACATCGTCGTGAGCAAAACGGTTGTACAAGAAGTCTAACGCTTGGTTGCGCAGATCGTAGTACGAGGGATCTTCCATCACTTGAGCACGATCGCGCGGATGGGCAAACGGAATCGTCAAGATTTCACCGATCGTTGCGGCCGGTCCGTTGGTCATCATTACTAAGCGATCGGATAAAAACAGCGCTTCGTCGATATCGTGCGTCACCATCAAAACGGTGCAGCCATGATCTAAACAAATTTTCGCCAGTTCTTCTTGTAGTTCTTCTTTGGTGATCGCATCCAACGCGCCAAACGGCTCGTCGAGCACCAATACTTCCGGACGCAGCGACAACGCACGCGCGATCGCCACCCGTTGCCGCATCCCGCCGGAAAGCTGAGGCGGCTTTTTCTGAGCGGCATCGGCTAACCCCACAAGCGCTAAATGCTCGTTAGCGATCGCCGATTTGTCGGAGTGCGATTTTTGCGGAAAAACCGAATCGATCGCCAGGTAAACGTTGTCAAACGCGCTCAGCCAGGGCAGCAAAGCGTAGTTTTGGAACACCATCATGCGATCGGGGCCGGGCTTTTCGATCAGCTTGCCGTTGAGCCGAACTTCGCCTTCGGTCGGCTGCACAAATCCAGAAACGGTGTTGAGCATCGTCGATTTACCGCAACCGGAGTGACCGATCACACAAATAAATTCGCCTTGCTTAACTTCAAGATCAATGTCTCGAATAATGACTTGAGGGCCGCGCCGTGTCTCGTAAATTTTCACTACGTTGCTCAACTTGAGAAACGGTTGAGCCTCGGTTGTGGGAGCTTGAGACGAACGTGGTACTGAATTAGAATCGATCGCTGCTGAGTAATTCATGGGCACAAACTCGTATTAGAGGTGAATGATTGCTGGAATCAATATCAAAAACGATGCTAAGCAACCGCTCTGGTCATTGGAAGCACAACTTCAGTCATGTAGATGTCGCGCTTGATCGCTAACTGATTGAGATACCCGATCGGGTCTTCGGTGTCAAACGTCGTGCCGTCGAAAAGCTGGATTTTGTTACGCGCATAGCTAAGCTGCGCCAGTCCTAATTCTCGTGCAGCAACGCTGAACACATCGATGCGACAGGTACGCTCTAGAACTTCAACCCAGTTGCGCGGGAACGGCACTTCGCCCCAACGCGCCATCTGCGCCATAATCCACAAATGCTCGGTACGGCTCGGACGATTTGCACCTTCACCGAAGAACAAGTGATGCGTCGGATCAGACGTGCCTAATCCAAGCTGAATGTATTGCAGTTGAGTGCCGATGTAGTCTTTACGCGCCAGAATTTGCCGAATTTCTGCGGTGTTTTCTGGATCAGCGCAGTAGCGGCACGCTTCTAAAAGGGCCTTCACAAGGGCGATGTGCGTGTTTGGATACTTCGCGGCCCATTCTTCGCGCACGCCGAGCACTTTACCCGGATGCCCGCGCCAAATATCCATATCGGTTGCGATCGTAAACCCTGCGTTTTCTCGCTCTGCCCGCAGATTCCACGGATCACCGACACAGAATCCGTCGATCGTGCCAGCTTTAAGATCCACCACCATTTGAGCGGGTGGAATCGTTTGCAGATGAACATCGCGATCCGGGTCGATGCCTGCGGTTGCCAGCCAGTAGCGCAACAGCAAGTTGTGCATCGATGACGGGTGAACCACGCCTAAACGGTGCGGCGTATCCGGCGACTTTTCGACGATCGACTTAAAGGTCGCCAGACAATTAACGCCCTGCGTTTGGAATCGTCGATCAAGCGTGATGCCGTTGCCGTTGCGCGTCATGGTCAGCGACGTAATCACGTTCGGAGGATTCGGATTGTCACCGCCACCGAGCGTAATCCATAACGGAAGTCCGGCGGGCATTTGCGCAGCGTCAAGATAGCCTGCGGTAATGCCGTCTACGATGCCGCGCCAGCTTGTTTCTCGCGCTAGCGAAACTTCATCGAGTCCGTGCTTGGCGAAAAAGCCTTTTTCTTTGGCAACGGCAAGCGGCGCACAAGCGGTAAGCGGCGCAAATCCGATTTGCAGATTGACTTTTTCTAAACCGTGCTTTGAAACGACAGCAACTTTTTGCGATCGAATCTTTTTCACCCGCTTTTGCTGATTCAGAAAGTAGATCAATTCGCTGCGCAAGCTGTAATAGCTCGGATGCTTCACCACTTCCATGCGTCTGCGCGGACGCGGAATGTCAACATCGAGAATGTTGCCGATTTTCGAGGCGGGCCCGTTGGTGAGCATCACAATGCGATCGGAGAGCAAAACGGCTTCATCCACGTCGTGCGTCACCATCACGGCCGTGATTTCGTTTTCTTCGCAGATCCGAATAAGCTGCTCTTGCAAATTGCCGCGAGTCAAAGCGTCTAGCGCTCCGAACGGTTCATCGAGCAGCAGCAGCTTCGGTTGGATTGCTAAACCACGAGCGATCGACACCCGTTGCTTCATACCGCCCGAAAGCTCGTTCGGATACTTATCGATCGCGTGCGCTAATCCCACAAGTTCAACGTAGTGCTGCACGATCTCCGCCCGTTCAGAGGGAGAACGCTCGGATAAGACTTCATTCACGGCCAAGCCCACGTTTTCGCGCACGGTCAGCCAGGGCAGCAGCGAATAGTTTTGGAAAATCACCATGCGATCGGGGCCAGGCTGCTTGACGACCAAGCCATCGAGCGTTACCACACCGCCCGTCGGACCGTCCAAGCCTGCAATCATATTTAGCAGCGTGGACTTACCGCAACCAGAGTGACCAATCAGAGAAATGAACTCGCCTTTTTTGATTTGAAGATCGATGCCTTCAAGCGCAACATATTCTTGACCACCTGCCAGTGGAAACACTTTATCCACTTGCTCAACTGAAACATATCCGCTCATGATTTTGCCCTCTATCTATTGCTTAACGATGAATGATTGCAGCCAGCCCACCAAGCGATCGAGCAACAGACCCACCGCACCGATGTAGAACAACGCCAAGATCACTTCGCTGATGTAGTTGTTTTGGTACGCTTCCCAGATAAAGAAGCCAATGCCGACAATGCCCGACATCACAATTTCTGCGGCGATAATTGCCAACCAAGCAAGACCGATCGAGATGCGCATTCCGGTGAAGATATAAGGCAGAGCGGACGGCAGCAGAATCTTGAAAAAGTAGTTGCGCGGTGAAATTTGAATCACTTTAGCAACGTTGTTGTAGTCTTGCGGAATCTCACGCACCCCCACAGCCGTATTGATTAAGATCGGCCAAATTGCCGTAATGAAAATCACAAACAATGCTGCGGGTTCGTTTTTTTGCAATGCTGCAAGCGAAATCGGTACCCATGCAAGAGGCGGAACCGTTCTCAAGAACATGAATAAAGGATCTAACGCTCGCGCCATCACAGGCGTTGTACCGACGAGAATACCAATGGCAATTCCAAAGATTACCGATAAGCTGTAGCTAAACGCAACGCGCTGCAAACTAGCAAACGTTTGCCAAAAGATTCCTTTGTCGGTACCGCCGCGATCGAAGAACGGATACAGCAGTAGCTCCCGCGTGCGCTCGTCGGTCCACAAGCTAAGGGGGCCCGGAAGCAGAATAATCTTTGCGCTCGAAAGCAGTTGCCAAACCACCAAGAAAATCGCGATCGCCACAAGCGGCGGCACAATCTGCTTTGAAATCTTTTGCCACTGAGGGTTAAGCCCTGCTCTTGAACCGTTTCTTCCAATCGTTGCCGTCATGATCGTTCTCCTGTTGACAATGTGCGAAATAAACTAGGCTTTCAAATCCTTGATGCGTAAGCTGTCAAGCTAAGCTTGCGGCTCGGTTGCATCATCAGCCCAATCGAAAAACTTCTCAACGCCTCGCGTTGTTGCTTGTGGAATCTTTGCTTGTGCGACGCCCAATTCTTGAGCCGCTTCGCGCCGTATCCACCGTGCAATTCACTTCACTTAATGCAGCCTGCGGTAAAACTCCCGAGCGCAGGCTTTCAGTTAAAAACCAAGCATCGTGACGGTCCGGATGCGACACGCCGCCTTTCCAGTACTTCACTGCAAGCTCTAGATTTTCCGCTTTCTTTTGATCACCAAGCTGGTATCGTCGGGCATTGCCCCTGTGCAAAAAGTCGGGCGGGACGTTAAAGAACTTGCGCTGTGCCAAAATGCGCGAAAGTTCTTTCGGAATGCTGCGGTTTCCTTTGGTCATCAAGCCTTTGATGTGCGGCATTGGCAAACGCTCGCCGTCGATACCACTATTTGCCAAACCAATTTCGACGTTATCGCGGGCAGCATCCCACAAGGGTGGCTGCTGGCTGAGAGCGACATCCTTTATGCCACGCCGCACAAAAGGGGCTTTTTTCTGGGCAATAAGCGAGGCAGATTCGACGATCGCAAAGTAGTCAAATTTAATCTGCGTGGCTTCGGGCATTTCAAACGCGCTGAGCGACGCTTGAGCTTTCGGCGATAAGTCTGATGGCGACGTTAACGGACAGCCCTTGATAACGGCATTAGCACCCGCCGTCCACAGGAATCTGCGCCTCGATAGACAATCTAATTCGGTCATTCTCGGACTCCAAGGGTAAATTGATTCTTGCCTTAAACGCCGATCGCGTTCGGAAGAATCAAACAGGTGAATCAGTCGGTTTATCAACGACATCAAATCGATCGTTTCATCGTTCACCGTTTGCGTTTGAAACGAGTGAATAATGAAACGATTGTTGTCAGTTGAGCAAACCTCGGTTGCGTATTCTTAACGAGAAAAATTGATGTTTTTTGAATGAATTTGAAACAATTGATCAGAGTCAATCGTTTCAATTCAGTTGTTTAACCATTTTGTTGAGTGTATTAAGTTCAACAACAGGATTGAAATAAGATTATCGTTTTTAGTGACGCTCGTCTAGCGGAAAATAAGGAAATATTAAAGAAATTCTAAATCCTTATAATAAGAAAAATCACATGGTAAGACTCAACTCTCTGAGGTGTATCGAGTGTAATTGATGCACTCGAACGCTTGAGCGCGAAGCAAGAGCCGCTTTTTATTTAATTCAGTCGCTCTAAACGATTGGACGCTCTGAAACTTAAAGCGATCGCCAGCAAGCATCCTTTGTAATTGCTAACGTTGCAATTGCAGAATAGATTGGTTTCGATTGTTTGACAAGACTGTACAAATCCTATTATCGATTAGCTTGATGCATCCGATAGATAAGATTGCAAATTGCTTATAAAAAGTCGGCATTATTGTTGAAAATCGATACACACTATCAATAAAAAAGCGTTCGTCGATCGAACGCCACCACAACGCCAAAATTAGTGGATTCGCTTTAACAAACCAACGGCATTGATCAGGCATCATGCCCGCGCCCAAAATAAGACCTACAGAATTGAGCCGCTAAGCCAAGAGTTCATAGTGCAAGAAATAAAACAGCAAGCAGACCAAAACAGGCTTACTTGATTGAATATTCGCCACACACTAATTTCAAACGCCCGCTTCGTGCGAGACTAAGCGAGTTGCGCTTGACGCATCCGGCTTAGAAATGCCTTGAGTCGATCGCTTTGTGGGTTCGTCAACACCTCACGAGCAACCCCTTCTTCGGCAACGGTTCCTTGATCGAGAAACATCACCCGACTGCCAACATCGCGTGCAAATTGAATTTCATGCGTTACTACCGCCATTGTCATGCCGTTTTCAGCAAGACGATGCATCACTTCTAGCACTTCACCCACAAGCTCTGGATCAAGGGCGCTAGTGGGTTCATCAAACAGCATGACTTGCGGCTCCATGCAAAGACTCCGAGCGATCGCAACACGCTGCTTTTGTCCGCCCGATAGCTGATCCGGATAAACGTCTGCTTTATCGCCAAGTCCAACTTGATCTAAATAAAACCGCGCCCGCTCTTCACTTTCTGAGCGAGATTTCTTCAGCACTTGTTGAGGCGCAAGCGTGAGATTGTCTAACACACTCAGATGTGGAAATAAATTAAACTGCTGAAACACCATTCCAACCTGCGATCGTAACTGCCGCAGTTGACGGTGGCTCAGTTCCCCGGATAAATTCTGCCCGTTGATTGTAATGCGTCCACTGTTAATGGTTTCGAGGCGGTTCAAACATCGCAGCAGCGTACTTTTGCCGCATCCCGAAGAGCCAATAATCGACAGCACTTCGCCGGATCGAATATGCCCACTAATTCCCCGCAAAACGGTTAGGGAGCCGTAGCTTTTCTCAACGTTCTCAAATTCAACCGCAACAGCATCGTTCATAATGTTTCAAAATAAGCGAGCACATTAGAAAAGACATGCCACTCTAGGCAGAGTTAAGCTTGATAAAAATCGTTCTATAAAGACCTTAAAGTATTCTTCCAAACAATTATGGTTAGATTTCAGGCGAAGCGGGTCGTTCGGTCTGTGCTTATTGCAATGGCGGCTGTATTGCTCGTAGTGTTTGGAAGCGGCAGGTTAGCTCTCAGTCAGCAAGTTTTAACAGTTGCAACTGAACCTGTTTATGCACCGTTTGAGTTTCAGGAAAACGGTGAGGTAAAAGGCTTTGATGTGGACGTGATTCAAGAAGCTGGAAAAGCAGCAGGCTTTGGAGTTAAGTTTCAGAATATTGCGTTTGATGGCATTATTCCCGCTTTGACGTCTGGACAAGTAGACGCAGCGATCGCGGCAATGACGATTACTCAACAGCGATCGCAAGCCGTTGCGTTTTCCCGTCCATACTTCAAAGCGGGCTTGGGCATTGCAACCCGACAAGGTGCCCCGAAGTTTACTCGTTTAGAAGAGCTAAAAGGAAAAGTTGTCGGGGTTCAGATTGGCACAACAGGCGCAAAAGCCGTGCAAGACGTTGGAGACGTGCAGACTCGGACGTATGATTCTGCTCCGCTCGTGCTGCAAGCGGTCAGCAATGGCAACGTAGCGGCGGCGGTGCACGACGCGCCGATTCTGCAATATGCTCTTAGAACCGGAAGCGTTAAAGGCGTTCAAGTAAGCGATCAACTTTTAACGCAAGAATATTACGGAATTCCCACACCGCTCAATTCTCCGAATCTGCAAAAAATCAATCAAGGACTTAACACAATTCTAAGCAACGGTACGTATGCGCGAATTTATCAAAAATGGTTTGGGACTCAGCCGCCTGCTTTGCCGGAAACCGCTCCAGGAATTACCGTTGAAAACAAACAGGTTTCTTGGTTCAGTATTTTGGTTAGCGCGTTTCCAAACTTAATGAAGGGCGCACTCGTAACGTTGCAAATTACGATCGTTTCCGTCGCATTAGGATTGGTGCTTGGCTCGTTGATTGGGATTGCTCGTCTTTCTAAATCGCTTCCGGTTAGCTGGCTGGCAAGAGCTTACGTTGATTTCTTTCGAGGCACACCGCTTCTAATCCAGATTTTTATTATTTACTTTGGCATTCCATCTGTGATTCAGAGTCTTGGGCTTCAGTTTACGTTTAATCGATTTCTAGCGGCGGTGGTTGCGTTGAGTCTAAATAGCGCCGCTTATATTGCTGAAATTGTGCGGGCGGGCATTGGCTCGATCGACGTTGGACAAACCGAAGCGGCACAGTCGCTTGGACTCGACGGCAGGCAAACGATGCGCCATGTGATTTTTCCGCAAGCGTTCCGCCGGATGCTGCCACCGCTAGGTAACGAGTTCATTTCACTGCTCAAAGACACGAGTTTAGTCTCGATTATCGGCTTTGAAGAGTTGTTTCAGCAGGGACGGCTGATCGTAGCAACTAACTATCAACCGTTTACCGTATTTGTGGGCGTTGCGATCGTGTATTTAGTGTTGACGCTGCTTTCGTCGCAGGGATTTAGCTATTTAGAACGGGTAATGAATCCGGTTAAGCGAACCAAACCCGCTTCAAAATCAACCGCTAAACCCCAACTGCAATAGCGATCGTCGCTAGGATTTCGCACCTGCCGGAATTTGCTCGTGCGCCGTCGCGATTTTGCTAATCGCACGCTGCGTCACGCTGCTCCAATCGACTTGCTCCGGGTACGGCGCAAACACGGCTTGTCCGGTTGCTGGATTGTAGATGCGGCAAAACAGCACTTGTTCGGTATCACCAGGCTCAACGGCGATCGTAATCGGTTGGCGAAACGCTTCGATCGGCAGTTTCGACAGCGTAAAAATCAAGCCCCGCGCAAATAGCGTGTCGTAGCCCGACTGAATTACATAAGCGCGATCGGCTCGCATGTGCAAATTCACTTTGTAATCGGGCTTGCCGCGAAATTCTTTTTCTTCGATTTCGAGCTTTTCGATGATGCCCGTTAAGGCGTGATGCTCGATTGCTTCGTGTTCGGATTTGGCGCTGTTCCAGAAGTACCACAAACAGTCGGAGTATTGCCGATTAGCGTAGATATATCGCGCCTTCGGTGGGTGCCCGAATCCGAGCGTTTGCTTGGAGGCGCGTAGCTCGGAAAGAATCGCTTGCAGGAGTTGATTGCTATCCATCGAAGTCGCGTGATAGTTAGTACACTTATACCATAGCTTCGTTTCGGCAGAATGACCATTAAATTTGACGAATTTTTAATAACCTGAGTTTCGGACGAGAATCTCAACCTGCCTGGTGACTGAAAGCGCGGCTAACCAGCAAAACCCGCCCCCTGCGGGTTGCTCGATCGCATTGGCTGTTAGTGCGCGAAGGCGCACTTGGTCTGTGTAGCCGCGCCTTCAGTCGCGCCAAGCTTAACCGCAACTGACGTTAATCAGAAAACCTTCTGCATTGCTCAATGGCAAATGCAGAAGGTTGATGTCTTGGTGTGTTTGAGTTAGAGGCTTGTCGCTGGAATGGGTGCAAACTGAGCGTGATACGGTTCTGTAACAAGGGTACAAACCGACGCTTCCGGCGTTAAATCAAACTCATACGCTTGATTGCGCCACGTTAAGCGGAATTTCAACCGCGTCCAGTGTGCAGGCAGATTAGGATGAGCAACCGGAGCAAGTTCGTTAAAGCGAATCCCCGCAAAACCAAAGACGATCGATTGCCAAATTCCCCCGGCCGATGCGGCGTGAATGCCTTCGGCTGCATTGCGTCGGACATCTTCAACATCGACTAAAGCCGCTCGCATAAAGTGGTCGTAAGCGTCTTCGACGTAGCCGAGTTCACACGCCAAAATCGCTTGAATGGCTGGCCCAAGCGACGATCCATACGTGTGATCAGTACGCGGCGTGTAGTAATCCCAATTCGCTTGCAGCGTTTCACGATCGAACTGTTGCCGCAGCAAATACATCATCATCAGCACGTCAGGCTGTTTGAGAATTTGCTTTTGATTAGTCGGTTCGATGCCTAAAATTGCTTGCATTGATCGAGTTCGCGGTTCGTAATCGTCAAGGTTCACGGCTTCAAGATCAAAAAATCCGTCGAACTGTTCAATTAAGCGCGTGTTGAAATCAGGTTTAACGGTGAAATGCTCGGCAACTTCTGCCCAATGCGCAAAGCGATCGACCGTGAGATTCAACGACTGCTGCAATCGATCGCAGGTTTGGGGAAACGATTGTTGTAGCCAATCCCAAAGTGACAACGCCGATCGTAGATTCCATTGCGCCATTGCATTCGTGAACGCATTGTTATTCACGTGTTCGTGATTTTCATCCGGGCCAATCACGTCGTTAATTTCATAGCATTGGCGTTGGGAATTCCATTCTGCACGGCTTGCCCAGAATTTCGCCGTTTCAAACAAAATTTCAGCGCCAAAATCGCGCATCCAGGCATCGTCTCCGGTGACTTGCCAATATTGCCACGCACCATAAGCAACATCCGCCGTAATGTGCAGCTCAATATCACCGCACCAAATGCGAATCATTTCCCCGTTTGCACCCGGAACCCAACGCGGCGTGACTTCATCACCTGTATGAGCGCTTTCCCACGGGTACATCGCGCCTTCGTAACCTGCTTCTTTGGCTTTGCGACGAGCACCGGGAAGCAGGTGATAGCGATACGTCAGCAAGTTTCGCGCTAAATTCGGCTGAGTAAGGGCGAAAAACGGCACGATGAAAATTTCGGTATCCCAGAAAACATGCCCCCGATATGCGAAACCGGAAAGCGTTTTGGCGGGAATGCTCACGCGATCGTCGTGTCTTGGTGCTGCAATCAAAAGCTGAAATAGATTGTGTCGCACGCACGCCTGCGCTTTCAAATCGCCTTCGATCACAATGTCGCTGGCTTGCCACGCGATCGCCCAAGCCGAAATATGAGCAGCAAGCAGCGTTTTATAGCTTGGAACCGTTTCCAATCGCCGAATCGCTGCACCAAGCGGATCTTCAACATCTCGCGAGGTATATACCGTAACAATCTTCTCAACGGTTAACGTTTGCTGCGGCTGAATTTGCACAATCGTTGTTAATGCGGTGTCGATCGCATGAACAACAGCGTTTTCATTCACAATTGTGAGCTTCGCGGCTAATCCGAGCTTCATTTGAGAATGCAGCGTTTGACTCGATAGCCAAAGCATAGCCTCGCTTGACCCTCGATCTAACGTGCGCCAATGCTCTAGTGAAACGGTTGTAGGATGTGGATCAAAGCCAGATGCAATCTCGATCGCGCCTGTGAAATCGATCGACGTGACCTGCACGCGCATCGCGAACACATGCTGATCCGCCAAACTACAAAACCGCTCAAACCGAAACTCGAAAACATGCCCGTTTGGACTTTGCCACTGCACCGTTCGAGTCAGCAAACCGAGTTTGAGATTGAGCTGACGATCGAACTTCAGAATTTTGCCGCGATCGAGGCGGAACGTTTCACCCTCAACGCGAATCGTGAGCGAAAGCCAGCTTGGGCAATTGACTAATTCAGTTTGAACAATCGGCGCATCATCAAAAATGCCGTGAATCATCGTTGCGGCTTGATCGTTGGGATAGCCTTCTTCAAAGCTGCCACGGGTGCCTAAATAACCGTTTCCGATCGTAAAAACTGTTTCTTGGTGATGCTGAGAATCTGGGTTAAAATCCGACTCAAGAATATTCCAGCCAGTCGGGTCAGTAGTAGCGTAGCTCGATGAAGTTAGGGAGGCAATAGACATAACCGAAAACAACCTCGGAAGCAGTAGGACAAGGGGTAAAATCGACAACGGCAGGCATCACAACCCCACGGCTTCAGGCAAGGTTGACTTCTTCAGTCATTGAAGAGTGATTGTTCTGCGTTCATCTCTCTAATGATAGATTTACTTATTGAAATCTCAACAGGTAAATGTCTACAAGATTCAATAAAAATCGCAACATAGAGTTAAGCGTTGTACAAAACTAAATACATCTGTAGGGTAGGGCGATTCCGGAATACTTTTGTGTAAAAACTATTCGTCGGTTTTAATCCAGTTAGCGACGATCGGCAGCGAAAATCGAAACGTGCTGCCTTTTCCAAGTTCGCTTTCGGCTTCGATTGTGCCTTGCTGAAGTTCGACCAGTCGCCGCGAAATCGCTAAGCCGATTCCGGTTCCGCCGGAATGTCGATCGCGCGATCGATCCGATCGCCAAAATCGCTCAAACACGTGTGGCAAATCTGCCGGAGCGATGCCGTGTCCGGTATCTTCAACCTCGATCCAGATTTGCGTCGGTTCTGCCCAAGCTCGCAGCGTGATTTGACCTTCGGGCGTATAGCGCAGCGCATTTCCAACTAAATTAATTAACACTTGTTCGACTCGTGCCGGATCAGCCAGCGCAAGCGGCAAATTCTCAGGACAATCAACTTGAAGCATCGGACGATCGTCGATCAACTGATCCGAGAATTTCTGCACGATCGAGACTAACAGCGATCGTATTGGCAACGGCTGCACGTGAATCGGCAAATATCCCGCTTCCGCTTTTGACAATTCCTGCATGTCGTTGACTAAATTTCGCAATCGCACCGTTTCTCGCGCTAGTCGCTGATAAATATCCGGAGTGGGATCGATCGTGCCATCGGCTAATCCTTCTAAATAGCCTTCAAGCACCGTTAAGGGCGTGCGCAATTCATGCGTCAAATCACCGACCAAATCGCGCCGCCGTTGCTCTACGCCTTCTAAATCTTTCGCCATGCGGTTAAAGCTAGTGGCGAGGCGATTCAGTTCAGGAATTTCGTTTGCGGGAACTCGCTCTTGAAGATGCCCCGATGCAAACCGCCGTGTAATCTCTTCGAGTTGAATCAACGGCTGCATAATGCGCTTTGACACCCAATAGCTCAGCCCGATCGCCGTTGTGCCGCCCACCACCACCGACCAAAACGCGCCCCGACTCCACGCTGATTCAAATCCTTCAAGCAGTTGCCGTCGAAAATAGATAATGCCGCGATCCTGAATTTGTTCGAGATGCACAATAAAAAACCGGGGCGAATACACTTTGCCCACCGTGAGCAGCGTGCTAAGTCCCACGACCATCACGATCATGTGAGAAAGAAACAATCGAGTTCGCAGGTTGGGCGTTTTCATAATGCTTAGCTCGTAGCATCCTCGAATTTATAGCCCACGCCGATCACCGTTTTTACATACGTTGGGCTTGCCGGATCTGGCTCAATTTTCTTGCGTAACCGTGCAATATGCGTATCTACCACCCGTTCATCGCCAAAAAAATTGCTGCCCCACAGTTTATCGATTAGCTGCGTTCGATTCCACACGCGCCCCGGATAGCTCATAAACGTAGACAATAAATCAAACTCTAGCGTGGTCAAATCAAGGGGCTCTGTCTGATGCTCGCTGATTTGCCTCGATGCCACTCGTTGATCCACATCCAGCACAAAATTCTGAGTGCGATAAACCTGAGTTTGCCCACCTTGACGCAGCGTTCGCCGCAGCAAGGCTCGCACTCGCGCCACAAGCTCTTTTGGACTAAACGGCTTCACCATATAATCATCAGCACCCGTCGATAACCCGATAATGCGATCGATTTCCTCGCCGCGTGCGGTCAACATTAATATATAAGGATCTTTCGTTCCCGGTTTTTGTCGAATGCGGGCACACACTTCAAGTCCATCGAGTCCAGGAATCATCAGATCGAGAATGATCAAGTCGGGCTTTTGCTCTTGAAAAACTTGAATCGCCGTGATGCCATCGCGACAGATACGGCACGAAAAGCCTTCTTTTTCTAAATAAAGCTGAACGAGCTGCGCGATTTCAGCTTCGTCTTCAACAATCAGAATGTCCATACTGCCGGGTCAATTACGTCATCAGTCTATACAGTTTCGAGTTTAGCAATTCCACGATCGTGCGAAACTAATAAAGGAATTCAAGACTTGATGAGCGAATAAATGTAGTTTCTTTGAGTTTTGTTAAGTTCCTTAAAATAGGATGCGATCGACCGATAAAATAACAGCATCGCAGCACAAACCACGACTTATAAGGCTTGTTTGGGGGAAGAGATGGAGTTTTTGAGTTTTCTCAATGATGTCAACTTTGAAGCACTGATTCAGTTGACGTTGGTGGCTATGATTATGCTGGCAGGCCCGATCGTGATCTTCTTGTTGGCGTTCCGAGGCGGCGATTTATAGAATTAACGGGCATGTTTGACCCGATACAAAGTTTTACCAGGTTTAAGAGAGAGTAGCTCCAAAGCTTGATCGTTTAGCGCGATCGAGCTTTTTTATTAGCTTTTTTGTTCAGGTCTAGTCTTATCCAAAACTGACGCTATTTCCTCTAGTTCTGCTGGTGTAGAAGGACGATCGCATCGAGCAAATGGTCTTTATCAAAATGAATCACGCGATGCCCATATCGCTCAGTTTGAGGAAGCGATTGGGATTGCTCAACTTCATCACAACTAAATCGATCGCGAGAAACGGACTCACACCTTCAAGCTAGTAGAAACATCGCGAATGGCCGTGGTTGGTTCCAGCATTCTGCACTTCCATTTAATCGGGGCAATTTTGGTCGATGCAGATTCAGCGATCGCAAACGTTTCTTCGATGCGATCGTTTTGTACAACTACCTGAACATCAAGATCTGACCCGCGATCGGTTTGTCCGTGCGCTTCTGATCCGCCTTCTTGTAATGACCAGATAAAATCAAGAGGCCATAGCGCTGAGATGATCGTTTCTAAAATCTGTTGTCTCATGCTGCAATCCACTTCAGCAACTGTTGTGCTGTCACTTCAGGCTGCTCGATGTGGGGAACATGCTTACAGTTGCGTATCCAGATTAACTCACTATTGGCGATGTCTTGATGAAATCGAGTTGCATCTGCGGTTCCTAACACATCATCAGATTCGCCCCATAAAATCAGGGTTGGGTGAGTGATGAATTTGATTTGGTCAGCTAGGAAACTGTAGCCGCCGCTTTTTGTAAACGAAATCATGGACTCGTGCCACCCGTCCATTTCAGTGTGCAGCATCGAGCACCGAATTAAATCTTGCAGCTCTAAATCCGCTTGTGTGATCTGGCTGAGTTCTAGGGCTTTGAGTTTACGCTGACGGAGATATTCAACAGCTAAATAATCAAACGGCGGAAACAGGAATTGCACAAACGGCGGTGTGCCCGTATAGCCCACGCTATCGATTAGCACCAGCTTAGAAACCGCTTCGGGATACGATCGCGTAAAGTCGATCGTCGCCGCACCGCCCATCGATGCGCCTACCAAAATCATCGGTTGTTTAATCTGCGTTTGCCAGAAACAATGCAAATGCGTTTTGATCGCAGCAGGTGTACAAGGCACCGAGCGTCCGCGCTCGGTGAAGCCAAAGCCGAGCAGATCAATCAGCCAGGTTTCGGTTTGTTGAGCAAGGAGCGGCAGCAAAAACCGGAATTCGAGCAGCGAGCTATCAAACCCATGCAGCAGCACGATCGGCGTTCCACTGCCTTGCCGCACAAAAGCTGATGCAATCGGGGAAGCCCTAAGCGGGGTTGCAATCGCGCATTGCTGAACGAGTTGCATCAACCGAACCGAGGCAGGATTGCTCAATTCTTGAACAGAAGTCGGTACAAAATTAGGAAACATCCAGGGTATGTCAGCCGTTTGTTCGCTGCGCTGTCAGCGTGTTGTGTCTCCTAGTTTAGGAAATTTAGGGAAATCCCCGAATCTCTCGATCGTAGTCCACCGCTTCGAGATGTGAGTAAAACTCAATTGCAATTCACGTCTTGACGAATAAACCGCATTTCTTGATGTAAAACTTCTACCTCTTTGAGAGTGCTATCTAACTCTCGATAAGCTAGGCTGAGTTCGGATTTTGTTGTTTCAAGGGTTTTAGAGACTTCGGCTAACTCTAAACGAGCAGATTCTAAGTCTGCTGTAAGCTGCTGGTGATTGTCGGTTTCGATAAACGTCAGCGTTGCGCCGAGCAAATGATTCTTAGTCGTTAGCACTCGTGAAATATGAATGTCAAAATACTTTGTGCCTTGCTGAGTTGTCCATTTAACCGTGTTCAACATCGTTAAACACTGTCGAGCGTGAAGGGCTTGCATTACTGTATTAGGACTAACTAACTTGGCTGGTTTAAGCTCTCGAAAAGGACGTCGCCAATCGTCAAACGTTAAACCAAATAAAAGTCTTGCTTGTTCATTAGCATGAAGCAAACAGCCGTTTGTGTCGATCGCTAAATGAGCCGAAGAACTCGTTTCAAAAGCAGCTTCCCAAAAATAATTTTGGATTGGCAGTTCGTTAGAAGTTTGCTTTTGGAATTTGGGAGACAAAGCGAGGTAGTCGTCTAGCTCTAGCTTTGATGCCTTTACATAAACGCGGTGCTTTGCATCAATCGGTACAAAAACTTGCTTTTGCAGCATTACCATTTCTGCTTTACCCAAAAACAAAAAGCCCGTGTCGCTTAGCGCAAAGTGAAAGCGAGACAAAATTGCAGTCTGAGCATCCGGCGTGAAATAAATTAAGACATTGCGGCACGCCAGCAAATCAATCTTAGAAATCGGAGGATCTTGAGTGAGGTCGTGATGAGAAAAAATAACATTGCGACGAAGCTCTGAATCAAAGACATATCCTTTTTCAGTTTGCTTGAAGTACTTCTTGAGTAACTCCGGCGGCATTCCGATTAGCTCTTTACTGCTGTAGGTCGCTTGGCGTGCTTGCCACAGCGCTGATTCATCGGCATCGCTGGCAAAACCCTGAACTCGCTCTAAGCACGCTTCAAGTCCTAATGCTTCTGCGAGTAAGATTAAAAGGCTATATATCTCTTGTCCTCCAGCACAGCCTGCACTCCAAATCCGAATCGATTCGTGCGGCTGCTTGCTGGCGATTAGTTTGGGAATGACTTCTAATGCTAAATAATCCCAAGCATCGCGATCGCGAAAAAAACTCGTAAAGTTAATTAAAACCTCATCGAAAAGCACACCGCACTCGTCTAAATGACAGTCTAAATACTGCAAGTAACGCGGATAAGTCTGGATGTTAAGTCGTTGCATGCGGTATGCAAATCGTCGCACCAAAGCCGCGCGTTTGTAGCTTGTCAAATCACAGCCGCGATTGTGCTTGAGATACGCTAATAATGCTTCAAATTCTGGGTCTGCTTCGTCGGGGTCTTGACTTCGATCGCACACAAAGCTCTCCTCAGGGCGCATTTGAGCCGACATCTTTTTATCCTTATTGTTGAAAAGTCATCGTCAAGAAACTCCTATCATGAGCGGACTTGTTTCAACGGTCACACCAGGAGCTATAAATTTACTGTTTGTATGCGAATGGATACACGGACGACTTCCTCATAGTAGCTTCAAATCGAGGTTTCTGCATTGTGCCCCACTCGAAAAGCACCCATTCCTAAACGGCGCTTACAACCCTTCATTGAGCTTTATTTCTTCATCTAGAATATCTTGGCTCAAGATTTCGTTGCTCATCACCGCTTGCCGAACTAAATCGGCTCGTCGCTTTGCGTCTTCGGCTTTTTGTAACAGCAAATCTGCTGCCTCGTGCTCGTTCATGTCGCGCAGATGCCTTGCCGTGTGCGTCATCAAAATCTCACTCGCTTCGATCGTGCGAATACCATCCCAAAGCGATGCTTCGATCGACTCTGTAACCTCAGCTAAAAGCGAATTAAGCGAATAAGCATGTCCGGTATAACAGCGAAAGCGAATCAAATTGCCTTCTTTTAACTGCATCAAAACGCCATGACACTCCGGGCAGGTATACGGGGAAAACTCACCCAGCCTCAAAATGCCCATTTCGAGTCCGTGATCTTCGCAGGCAACTCTGACCTCAATATCCATTTTCTCAGACACGGGATCTTCCTCTTGTTCTGGAATTGATTGGTTCACTAATTGCGTTAACAAACTTCCCATTTCGATTACTGGCACACAGTAATCAATTTGAACGGCTTTCATCGCCGCTTTGGGCATCGACGGGTGACGAGCCTCTGACGGGTCTTGAACAATTCCAATACCGCCGCGCTCTTTGATGGCGTAGAGTCCCGCCGCCCCATCGTCAAGACTACCGCTTAAAACAATGCCGATGACTTGCCTTCCGTACGATCGCGCCGCCGAGCGAAACAAAACATCGATCGCCGGACGAAAGCGGTTTTCACGCGGCCCGCGTGAAAGCCGGATAATCCCTGACTCAACAAGCAAGTGATGATCCGGAGGCGCAATGTAAATCCGACCTTTTTTGATTGGCTCTTGATCAACGGCGTGTGCGATCGGCAACGGCGAGACTCGCGCCAAAATTTGGGGCAACAAACTAGGATAGTTTGGAGAAATGTGCCAGACAATACAGATAGCCGCAGGAAAGTCAGACGGCAGTTGAGAAATCAGGGTTTCAAAGGCTCCAAGTCCTCCGGCTGATGCTCCAACGACAACGATATCCGGCGTGGTCACGTGCTGCTCCTTAGAGTTATGGGGTTGAGGTTGTGTCGATCCCAAAAGAATGACCTAAGCAGATTCGGGATTGAGTTTGCTCATTTCCCACGTAGTGTAAGTGCCGATCGGACTCCACAGCAAGTAAGGCACCAACAGCAGTGCTGCCCAACCCGACACTTGCAGCACTTGAGCTGCGAGAATCAAGCCTAATACAAACCCAAATCCACCGATGTACGTGCCAAAATTAATGCGACGAGTCCAAAGCATAATCGGCGTATAAAGCACGATGACCCCTTCGACCAGTAGATAAAACGCCATCAATTGCCAGCTTTTTGTGCGTTCCCACACCATGTAGGCAGACCACGCCCCGCAGATAAACACGATCGTCCAGATAATGGGAATCAAGGGTTCAAACGTAAGCCAGCGCGGTCGCCGCAACCGCGCAAACCACTTGACGTCTTTGGGCTTAAGCACGCTACTTCCCATCGCTACTAGCACCGTCACGACGCCAATTACGAGCCACGAGGGAAGATGCATACTCTAAACTCCAAAAACGCTTGACGATCAACTCATCAAGCGTATTGTGTCAAATTTCAGCAGTTCTAGAAATCAATCTAGGGAGCGAAACCCTTCACCCGAAAATGCTGCCGAAAAATTCAACGGCTTCTTTGAGCGAAGCGATAAACACGTCAATTTCTTCGCGAGTGTTGTAGAAATACAAGCTTGCGCGTGCGGTCGATTGCGCTTTGAGATAGCGGTGAAGCGGCTGAGTGCAGTGATGCCCCGCTCGAATCGCTACGCCTGCTTGATCCAAAATTGTCGATAAATCGTGCGGGTGAACGTCGCCTGCGGTAAACGCCGCTAACGCTGCCCGCCCTTTACCGTCGGCTTGGGGCTTCGGCCCGTAGGTGCGAATCTCTGGAATCTGGGCTAACTGCCGGAAGAGATAATCGGTCAATTCTTCTTCGTAGGCGTGAATCTTATCCATCCCGATCGCGCTCAAGTAATCCACCGCCGCACCGAGTGAAATCGCTTCCGCGATCGCCGGAGTGCCCGCCTCGAACTTGTGCGGCAAATCCGCATACGTGGAATGATCCAAAAACACATCCGCGATCATTTCGCCGCCACCCATAAACGGAGGCATCGATCGCAGCAAATCGAGCTTGCCGTACAAAAAGCCGATCCCGGTTGCCGCGCACATTTTATGACCGGATGCAACCAGCCAATCGCAATCGATCTCTTGAACATCGATCGCCATGTGCGGCACGCTCTGACACGCATCGATCAACACTCGCGCTTTGTACTTGTGAGCTTCAGCGCAAATCTCTTTCACTGGATTAATGCAGCCCAGTGTATTCGAGACGTGCACGATCGACACAAGCTTTGTTCGATCCGACAGCAACGATTTGTACTGCTCAAAGTCAAATTCTTCAGTCTCGGTAAGCTGAACGTGCTTGATCACCGCACCCGTGCGAGCGGCGATGATTTGCCACGGCACCAAATTGCTGTGATGCTCCATCACCGAAGAAATGATTTCGTCTCCAGGCTTGAGCGTGTTTAATGCCCAGGCGTACGCGACAAGGTTAATCGCTTCGCTTGCATTGCGCGTGTAAACGATTTCTTGACGCGATCGCGCATTGACAAACGCAGCAACTTTATCGCGGGCACCTTCATACGAATCAGTCGCACGAGAACTCAGCGTATGCACGCCGCGATGCACATTCGCATTATTGTGCTCGTAGTAATGGCGCAACGCATCTAGCACAACGATCGGCTTTTGCGACGTCGCAGCATTATCGAGGTACACCAACGGATGCCCGTGAATCTGCTCGTTCAGAATCGGAAAGTCGGGGCGAGTAATCGCAGCAAGGGTTTTTTCTTGAATGATAGTCATCGATCAAGTAGGGGTGGTTTGAGTACGAATTCGATCAGCGAGTCGGCTTCGCAAGGAATCAACCGGGATTTGGTTGATTACCTCGATCGCGAAGGCATAAGTCAACAGCTTTCGAGCGTCGTTTGCCGCAATGCCACGGCTTTGCAAATAAAACACTTCATCGTCTTCGAGCTGGCTTACAGTCGCACCGTGCGAGCATTTCACGTTATCGGCAACAATTTCTAGCTGCGGCTTGGTATCAACTCGCGCCCGGGGTGATAGTAAAAGATTGCGGCTAAGCTGTCCGGCGTCGGTTTGCTGCGCAGCACGAGGAACAAAAACTTTTCCATTAAAAACGGCATGAGCACGATCGCTAACGATCGTTTTATTAACCTGGTGGCTGGTTCCGTAGGGCTTGCTCAGCGACAGTAAGCTATGCGTGTCACCGAGTCGATCGCCATCGACCACAGTCAAGCCGTTCATAATCGTATCAGTCTGCTCACCGACCTGATACACCTCTAAATGATGCCGCGATACTTTCGCACCTAAGCTAATTGCTGTGCAGGTGTAGCGAGAATCACGCGCCTGAGAAACCGCCGTCTTACCGATGTGAAACGCCTGGTCGCTGTCCCTCTGTACTCTAGTATGACGTACCTCAGCATTGTCCTCCACCCAGATTTCCGTAACCGGATTGGTGAAGTATACGCCTTCGTTGAGGGTGACATAATCCTCGATTAGCGTTACGCTGCTTCCGGTTTGAGCAATGACTAATGCGCGAGGATGCGAGGCAACAGGATGCTCATCGCGAGTTGAAACAAACAGCAAATGGATCGGCGTTTCAACGGTTTGATTTTTGGGAACGTAAACGATCGCCGCATCAATCAAATTTGCAGTATTTAACGCCGTAAACGTTTCTTCTGCTCCAGTCTGCTGACCTAAATAATCTTTCACCGAAGGAAGCAGTTGGGCCGCCGTTGCCAAATTTCCGACGATCACGCCATCGGGCAGAGCATCGACGATCGATAAATCCGCCGCAAACACACCGTCAACAAACACCAAGCGCGTTTTAGCTTCTGGCAGCAAAAACGGCTCAAGCGGCGGAAATCCAATTTCTAGCGGAGGATTTCCCTGAGCAAACGTAATTTGCAGCAAAGCCGATAAATCGGTGAATCGCCATTCTTCTTCACGCTGCGACGGAACCGACGACGATCGCACAATCGCTTCGGCGCGATCGCGAATCGGTTGAAACTGAGCGAGGCTAGGGGAAAGCGGCGATCGTAAATCTAGCAGCGTCCCTAAGTAAGCAGCACGAGCGCTTTTGAGGTCTGTTGTTGCGCTAGGGGAATCGATCGTCGAAACTTCACTTGTCATATTACGCACCTACCGTTTCACCTTCCACAACCCAGTCGTAACCCTTTGCTTCGAGTTCGAGCGCCAATTCTTTAGCACCACTCATCAGAATGCGCCCTTCTGCCATCACGTGTACAAAATCCGGCGTGATGTAGTTTAATAAGCGCTGGTAGTGCGTGATCACAAGCGTTGCATTCTCTGGCGTCGTGATTTGATTCACGCTATTTGCCACAACTTTCAGCGCATCGATATCAAGCCCGGAATCAATTTCATCCAAAATTCCTAATTTCGGCTCAAGCAGCGCCATTTGTAGAATCTCGTTGCGCTTTTTCTCACCGCCCGAAAAGCCTTCGTTGACGCTACGGCTCAAAAATGCCGGATCGATTTTGAGCAAGCTAACTTTCGACTGCACTAACTCATCAAAATCGAATGCATCTAATTCGTCTAAGCCTGCTTTTTTGCGCTTGGCGTTGTAGGCAACTCGTAAAAAATCGACGTTACTCACGCCCGGAATTTCTAACGGATACTGAAACGCCAAAAACAATCCAGACGTGGCTCGCTCATCGGGATCGAGTTCCAGCAAATCCTGACCCCGAAAAATTACTTCTCCCTCGATCACCGTGTAAGCCGGATGCCCTGCCAAAATTTTAGAAAAGGTACTCTTTCCTGATCCGTTCGGTCCCATAATCGCGTGAATTTCACCCGCTTTGATCTCAAGGTTCATTCCTTTAAGAATCAAGTTGCCGTCGATCTCAGCGCTGAGGTTTTTGACCGATAAAATTACTTCACTGTTTTCGTTAATCACAACTACCTTTCCTCGTCTGCATTACATCAGCATCATTTTGGCAACATCCGGGCTGTCAGGATTGATTATTAATCGTTCTCGCTTTGGATCAATCAAAACATCCATTCCCTCCATCGGGATTGCTCCGAATCGAACTTGCGTTGAATTGGGCGTCACAATTGCGTCAACTGTGGTCGATCGATTTCCAAACCGCACTTCTACCAGTCCGACAACCTCTAACCCTACGCTCGATCCATCCGCCAATTCCGCCTCGATTTCTCGAATCTTGCGCAAATCAAGCTGCTTTCTGACGTATTCAGGAATCGCAAGCATTGTGGCACCACTATCCACCATTGCTCTTACTGTACAGCGACGAATGCGATCGTCTGAAATGTATCCTTCACGAACTAACGCTAAATCGTCACCGCGAAGCAATTCAATTTCTGCTACCAATATGCTTGCGAATTCCATCCTCATACCTCCTCCTGCTTGAGGAAGACTTAACCCACGCTGCCTTCGAGCTTGAGGCTCAAGAGTCGATCGGCTTCCACCGCAAACTCCATTGGCAACTGGTTAAACACGTCTTTGCAAAAGCCGCTAATCATCATCGAAATCGCGTCTTCAGGCGAGATGCCACGCTGAGCAAAATAAAACAACTGGTCTTCTCCGATTTTTGAGGTCGAAGCTTCGTGCTCGACTTTCCCAGCATTGTTTTGCACCTGAATATACGGAAAGGTATTCGCTTGAGCCGTATCCCCGATCAGCATCGAGTCACACTGCGAATAGTTGCGGGCACCTGTCGCTTTCGGGCTGATTTTCACCAAGCCGCGATAGCTATTCTTCGACTTACCCGCCGAAATCCCTTTCGAGATAATCGTGCTGCGGGTATTCTTGCCGATGTGCACCATCTTGGTACCTGTGTCGGCTTGCTGATGATGATTGGTCAGCGCAACTGAATAGAACTCACCCACCGAGTTATCGCCCACGAGCACACAGCCCGGATACTTCCAAGTAATCGCAGAACCCGTCTCTACTTGTGTCCAGGAGATTTTAGAGTTCACGCCCTGACACAAGCCGCGCTTAGTGACAAAGTTGAAAATGCCGCCTTTGCCGTTGGCGTCTCCGGCGTACCAGTTCTGCACCGTAGAATACTTGATTTCAGCGTTGTCAAGCGCCACAAGCTCAACCACGGCGGCATGAAGCTGATTGGTGTCGTACATCGGAGCGGTACAGCCTTCGAGATAGCTCACGTCGCTCCCTGCATCAGCAACGATCAAGGTGCGCTCGAACTGCCCCGAATCGCCGTTGTTGATGCGGAAGTAGGTGGAAAGCTCCATCGGGCAGTGAACGCCTTTTGGAATGTAGACAAACGAACCGTCGCTAAAGACCGCAGAGTTAAGCGCAGCGAAATAGTTATCGGCAACTGGAACGACGCTTCCTAAGTACTGCTTAACGAGATCCGGATGCTCGCGCACCGCTTCAGAAATCGAGCAGAAAATCACGCCTTTTTCAGCCAGCTTTTCTTTAAACGTCGTCGCTACAGAAACGCTATCAAAAATCGCATCAACCGCAACATTGGTCAGCCGCTTTTGCTCAGAAAGCGGAATACCCAGCTTCTCAAACGTATCAAGCAGTTCGGGATCGACTTCTTCGAGGCTTTTCTTTTTCTCTTTAACCTTCGGAGCCGAGTAATAAATGATGTCTTGGTAATTGATCGCAGGATACCCAACTTCCGCCCAGTTCGGCTCGGTGAGCTTCAACCACTGACGATACGCTTTTAGGCGAAACTCCAGCATCCATTCCGGCTCTTCTTTCTTCTCGGAAATCAAGCGAACAATATCTTCGCTCAAGCCACGCGGAATCGTATCCGACTCAATATTCGTGACGAAGCCGTATTTGTAGGGTTGATTGACTAAGGTTTGAACGCTTGCACTCATGGTTAGATTCTGTGTTCTCGTGTCTAGGGGGTAGAAACCGGGCATGAGCAGACCACTGCCCACCCGGAACAAGCTTTAACTGTGATTGGTATGATTGCGAATTTCGTCGAAGCTGATATCTTGTCGATCGCCTGCAAAGTCATTGTCCGGCGTCAGGAATAACATACAGTGACACTCTTTGCGCTCGCGCATTGGCACGCACGGGCAGTTCCAATAAGCAGCGGCCACTTCGGCTTCTTTATCTTCATAATGTCGGCACGGGCAAAGCGGCGATCCTAAATCATCTTTGTGCTTCGCCAGTCCTTCGATTACCACGGCCGTCACGCCTGGATCAACGCAAAAATAGGTGCCAGTGCGCTTGGCGTATTGCTCGGAAAAGTGGCGCATCGCTTCGAGCTGCTTATCTGATGCTTGTGTTGATTGAGTGTCAGTATTCATGAGCCAAAACAACAGTACATTCGATAGATTCTATTACTAAAACAACACGAATGTTGCTCAAATAAAATGAGATCGCTGCACAGAGTCAGAACGACCCTCGACCAGACTATAATTAAAACAACTTGCTTGTTGCTTAACTGCTTCTATTGTAGAGTACTTTAACAACCTTGAGGTTGTCAAAGTCGAATTGGATAGCCGTACTGGTGTATGCGAGTAAACCGCCTGCAAGATAAGTGATGAGCAACTGAGACTTCGGGTAGACTGTTGCCAGGGCGACAAAACCGTTATTTGTGAGAAGCATGACCACGACGCAGCATTCCACAAAACAAGATATTCTGCATCAGCTTTTGCGGCAGGGACGATCGACGGCGCAGGAGTTATCCGAGCAGCTGCACGTCAGCCCGCAGGCCATTCGACGCCACCTCAAAGATCTCGAATCCGAAGGCTTGATTTTGCACCACACCGTTCAAGCTGGAATGGGTCGCCCGAATCACAGCTATGAATTAAGCCGCGAAGGTCGATCGAGATTTCCCGATCGCTACGATGAATTTGCGGTGTCTCTGCTCGATACGCTGGCAGAAACCGTAGGACGCGATCAGGTCGGGTCGATTTTGCGCAAGCAGTGGGAGCGCAAAGCCGTTGAGTATCGCGATCGTATCGGATCAGGTTCGCTGCAAGAGCGCGTCGCAAATTTAGTCAAACTGCGCCGACAAGAAGGCTACATGGCAGAATCTCACCTTGTGGAAGACGCGAAGATTATGCTGACGGAATATAACTGTGCGATCGCGCAAATTGCCGAATCGTTTCCGAGCGTGTGCGGGCATGAATTAGAAATGTTCGCCCTGGCGCTTCCCGATTGCAAAGTAGAGCGGACGCATTGGCTTGTAAACGGTGAGCATCGCTGTGGATATTTGATTCAATCGAAGTGATATGGAACCGACTACGGAATTTTTAACGCCAGAAGAATGCGCAGAAGTCGATAAAGCGCTTTTGACGTCACGAGATAAGTTTTCAACGCGAGTCGCGATTTACTCGCTGCGATCGCTCAAACAAATTGCTCAGCAGTCCGGGCAGCCGATTTCTGATCTCCAACCGTCGCAGATTCAAAATTGGATTTATCAAGATGAAAGTCTGCAAGGGGGAATTGATAGCGAGTTTAAGACGTTTTTCTCGCGGCTGGTGATTTCATCGATTCATCCGCTTAATCAAATTGCCAGTGAGAATGGAATGTCGATCGAATCTCTGAGCGTGCCGCAAGTGGTGCGATGGTTTGAGAAGCAAGCTAAACAACGACTGCAATCGTCTTGATCTAATAATTGTGTCTTGGTAGAATAAGTACAAACGTTCGAGGCTCAGGCTATGTCCGAACTGCAAGAGACCGTCGTTGATCCGGACACAAATGATCTTCAAGATTGGCAGAAAACCGACGCTGGTTTAAGTGCGATTCGGAAAATGGCTGATTGGATCAGTCCGCGCCTAAAGATTCGGTTTGATTTTTCTGGAGAAGTTTTACAAATTCATTATCCTGCACTCGCTGAACGATCGTTCAACCAAATCAACAATTTGTTAAAGCAAGAACGCCAGCAAGCAGACGAATTAGAAGCGCTGCAACAGTACCGCGTTTCCTTTGGAGTTGCGCAACTGCGCTAATCGTTTTGGATAACTTCCAGAATAAGCATTCCCAATTGCTCGTTAAACTGAAAGAAACTCATCACTCGTCTTATGGCTACGAATCCTTCAGATCCGGCGACTTCAAGCGCTACACGCATCCGAAACTTTTTGATTGTGATGGCGGCGATCGTGCTCACCGTTGCAATCTCACTTGGCTTTAGAACGCAAACAACCGGAGTTTCACTTTCTGCAATGGCGAAGGCTTCAACGCCGATTGACGTTGCGTTGAGTAACGGAAAACCCACGCTAATGGAGTTTTACGCGGATTGGTGTACAAGTTGTCAAGCAATGGCACCGGAAATGCAGGCGATCAAAGAGCAGTGGGGCGATCGCGTTAATTTTGTGATGCTGAACGTCGATAACGAAAAATGGCTTCCCGAAATTCTGCATTATCGCGTCGATGGGATTCCGCATTTTGTTTATCTCAATCAGCACGGAGACGCGATCGCGCAAGCCATCGGAGAGCAACCCCGCACGATTGTTGAAGAAAACTTAGTCGCGTTGGCAGCCGAAACGGAGCTTCCGCACGCTCAAAGTATCGGTCAAACGTCTGCATTTTCTAGCCCTGTTTCTCAAAAACCGAGCGCAACCGATCCGCGCAGTCATGGAAGCCAAGTCGCGACGCCTTGATCGATTGTCAGAGTCAAGCTCCGCCGCAGGTATGTTCAGAGTTAGGCATGTCAAAACTTTGCCCAGTTCGATAATTGAGAACGGAATAAACTTTTCCACGCTCGGTATCTCCAGGCGGGCAGTTTTGGGGCACCGACTTAAGACAAAGCTGAACTTTATCGCCGAGTTTTGTAGCTTTCGCTGCCTGCACGATACTGTAAGAAACTAGATTAATTCCATTGGTGAGCCGTACCGAAGTTCCTGAATCATCGATCGACTTTCCTGACTGGTCTTGCAATCGACCTGCAACCTCAGCAACAAAAGTGTCTGAACAGGCTCCAACAGTAGTAGGCGGCGTTGCTGCGCGACTGGTATAAGCTGGCATAAATAAAGTAAACACAGCGAAACTCAAGGCAATTTTGCTAATTCTACTCAACATGGTTTTCAAACTTAAGAACTGCTGCTCAGTGTGGTTTCATCGGTAAGATAATGCAGTACGAAACCCATTGATCAAACTTTACGTGAGCTGCGTGTCTTCGGTAATTTTTTGCACACCAATTCGCACGATCGACAGCACCAAAATCATCAAAAACATCACAAGCCCGATCGTGCAGGCGTAGCCGTATTCTATGTTTTTGGCTTGCTCGTAGACATAATACACAATTGTTTTGGAGCTGTTGAGCGGGCCGCCTCGCGTCATGATGAAAATTTCTTCAAACACTTTAGTTGCAGAAATCGCGCTAATTACAGCCACCAGAAGTAAATAAGGCCGCATCAATGGAACGGTGATATCCCAATGTTTGCGAAGGCCGTCAGAGCCATCGATCGCAGCCGCTTCGTACAAATCAGCCGGAATCGCTTGCAGTCCTGCTAGATAAATCACCATGTAATAACCGAGTCCTTTCCAAACGGTGACAGCCATAACGCTGAAAATCGACCAGTTTGGATCGGTGAGCCAGCCGATCGAGTTCAGCCCAACCGCTTGCAGCGTTTGATTGAGTAAACCGTTATCGGCATATAGCCATTTCCACGCGATACCCGCAACGACGATCGAGATAATCACAGGCGTGTAGTACGCCACTCGAAACCAGCGCACGCCGCGCAGCTTTTGATTCGCCAGAATCGCCAACCCCAACGGCGCAATCACTAGAACCGGAACTACGCACACCAAATACAGCAGCGTGTTGCGCAGCGTTTGCCAAAAGACTTGATCCGTCCAGAGTCGCTTAAAGTTTGCCCAACCAATCCACTGAGGCGCATCGATCAGGCTGTAGCGCGTAAAGCTGAGGTAAAACGCCTGCAAAGCAGGATAAAAAACGGCGATGCTTAAAACCACGATCGCAGGCAGCAAAAATAAGTAAGGCGTGAGCGATCGAATTAAATGACCGTTTTTTAAGAAAGATTTGTACATACAAAGGTGTGAAGTTCAGACGCAATCAAATCTTCTTCACACTTTACCGCTCATTTAGTCTAAATCTTCAGCTTCGACTCGCTTAATGCGGCGAGCGGGAAGCATCTGCGCTCGACGGCGCGTCGGCATATAGCCTGGATACTCATCGTGAATCACTTCGATTGTGCGCGATGGACGCGACGGACGCGCAAACAGCACAAACATTCCTACTAATGCGATGCCACCACCAAACGTTAGGATGATTCCGCCTAAGGCCCACATCAACCCGGACAAAAGCGGACTTGGAGCTTCAGGATTGGCGGGTTTGGGAGCGATCTCGGATTTATTTTGAGCGTTGAGCGTTTCGATCAAGGCTTGCTGACTTTGAAGCTGAGTTTTGAGCTGTTCGGTTTGAACGCGCTGCTGTTCGAGGAGCGCTTTTAGCTGCTCGGTTTCGAGGCGCTGTTTTTCGATATCGGTGGCGGTTAGAGTTCCGGTGGCAGTGGGCAGCGTACTGGGCGGAACTGGCGCAACGGTTGGATAAGCAAAGTTGGGTAAAGGCTGAGGCGACTGCATCGACGGAGTCGCAACGCCGCCTTTGAGTAGAATAACTGCTGCAAGCCCTGCAAGGGCTGCTCCGCCTAGAAACGATGTTGTCTCACTCATCTCCTCTTCACCTTTTGCACTGGATCTCGACTATCACACTTCACACCTTGCACCCCTCTAAAGGAGTTGCCTTAAACCTATTTAGCCAACCGTGACGCGATCCAAGATACTCGAACTCTTTTTACACTGTATCTGCTACAGGTATTAAAAAACCTGTATAACATTCAAAACCCTATGTTGCAAGTTGTCTACTTCAGTTTATCGATTCTTTGTTCTTAAGATAGCAATATCAGACAAATTTAACGAATTTGTCTGAGTCAAAATTGCGAATTGCGCAAATTATTTCTCAAACACGTTGGCAGTTTTAGAATGCCCGCACGCTCAACAAACTTGACACAGCATCACTCCAAACCAATGCTGAAAATCGCTCCAGGTTTGAATAGGTTTTAAGTGTTTGGCGCTTAAAATCTGCTGCATTTGAAGTAAATCAAATTTGCGCGAAATTTCACTCAAAATCATTTCTCCCGCCTGAAATTCAACCGTGAGATCAAGCGCTTTTAAATGAACGCTTTGCGATCGCAAACTGCGCAAATACATTTCGATTTGATGCGCTTGATCGTTGTAAATAGCGACATGCTCGAATTGTGTTAAATCGAAATCGGCTTGAAAGCGTTGATTTAGATGTCGTAATAGATTGAGATTGAATTGGGCCGTAACGCCTTGCGCGTCGTTGTAGGCAGCTTCAAGCGGCGCGATCGGCTTCTGTAAATCGATACCCAAGAGAAAATATTCTCCGGGTTTGAGCGCTTGGGTGATTTGGTCGAAGAAGCGATCGCACTCATCAGGCGTGAGATTGCCAAGCGTGCTGCCGATAAAGCAAATCATGCGCGTAGGTAAGCGGCTCGGCGGCAGTTTTTGCAACGCTAACTCATACGTGCCAACAAGTCCGTAAACTTCAAGCGTTGGATAATCAACGAGCAAACTTTGGGCGCTGCTGGTGAGAATGCCTGCGCTGACATCGATCGGGCAATAAATCAAGCTGGGTGTTACTTTCGCATAAGCATCAAGCAAAATCCGAGTTTTGGTCGAATTGCCGCTTCCAAGTTCAATTAGCTCGCAAGCTCCGGTGATTTGGGCGATTTCAGAAGCGCACATTCTCAGAATCGCAGTTTCGGTGCGGGTGAGATAGTATTCCGGCAAATCGGTGATTTGCTCGAATAGCTGAGAGCCACGATCGTCGTAAAAATATCGCGGCGGAAGCGTTCTCGGAGTTTGGCTAAGTCCTTGCACAACGTCGCTTCCCGGTTGCAGTTCAGCTTCAGACGGTTCGGTAGCGCTGACAAGCTGTTCTAAATGAAGACGCTGCGCGATCCATTGAGCGGATTGAAAAGTAGACATACAAATTTTCCTTAACTGCCTCACCCATTGCCAAATTGAACTGAGGCTTGCCTGAGAGCAGCCTTAAAGATCCTAAGCTGAAACGGAGCGCTAGAGATGAGCAAAAAAGTAGAGTTCTAAACTTTAACGAGTTCGGCTTCGGGTTCTTCTTGCCAACCCGAATGCGTTAATCGATTGATCGCCCGATCAATCAGTTCCAAGCCCTGCGCCACGTTTTCGATTACGCTAAGCTGTCCGCGCAGTTCTGCCGCGCCCATAAAGCCTTTTGAGTACCAAGTCATGTGTTTGCGGGCTTGTCGCACGCCGCGATCGCCTTTGTACTCCCACAGCATTTGCAAATGATCACGCGCACATTGAAGGCGTTCGATCGGCGTTGGTTTTAGTTTTTCTTTGCCCGTTTTAAGAAAGTAATCGATTTCACCGACTAGAAACGGATAGCCTAGCGTTCCACGCGAACACATGACGCCATCGGCGCGGGTTAATTCGAGACAGTTTACGGCGGCTTCGATCGAGAAAATATCTCCGTTCGCAATCACCGGGATCGATAAAACTTCTTTAACTTTGGCGATCCATTCCCATTTCGCTGATCCGTTATAGCCTTGCGCACGAGTCCGCCCGTGAACCGTGATCATCTTTGCGCCTGCCGCTTCCATGCGCTTGGCAAAATCGAGAATATTGATTTCTTTTTCTGTCCAGCCAATGCGAGTTTTAACGGTGACAGGGACGTTGACGGCATTGACAACCGATCGAACAATTTCTTCGGCAAGTTCAGGCTGACGCAACAGTGAAGAACCGCCGCCATTTTTAGTGATTTTGTTGACCGGACAGCCCATGTTGATGTCTACAGTGTCAGCTCCTTCGCCAACGGCTTTTTGAGCCGCTTCAGCCAGAAAATCAGGGCGACAATCAAAAAGTTGAATACTAATCGGGCGTTCGTTTGGATCAACTTCCATTAAAATTGGCAGCTCTTTGACATAGTGCAATCCGGTAGCGTTCACCATTTCGGTGTACATCATCGATTCAGGAGCATAGCGACGTACCAATCGCCGAAACACTAAGTCTGTAACGCCGGATAAAGGAGATTGAAGCACGCGGCTGTTCACCTCGAAGTCACCAATTCTAAGCGGTTCAGCGAGGCGGGCTTGCAGCGTGGGAGACAGTGAAACCATAGGAATTGCGAATCGACATCTCCAGAATAAACGATCGATTAAACGAGTTGGCGCGATCGTTCAGCATTCGATACGCTTACTCGCATATTTCTCCGACTTACACCGACTCACTCGACTCATCGAAAGGCGATCGCACGCCTCACGTCACGGGCAGTTTATACTCGATCAGCGTCGCACGCTGCCCACGCCATTTGGTTAGCCAATACTTTAGTTGACCGATGCTTTCTGGAACTTTCCCCAACACGCAGAAAACAGCATACGCCCAGGAATGCGACGGCAAATCGCCCCGACTGCGACGATAGCGGTACACTTTCCACACCAGTAGCGGATAGCCCGCCAACGCAAAAAGACTCAGCCCAGACGTAAGATCGGCAAGTCCGATCGCAAACATCGGTAATCCGATCGTCCAAGCCCAGTGCTTACGGTTTTCGCGCACCATAAACCGTTCGGGCGATCCCCCGTGCAAGTCCGTCCATGCTGCCATTGCCCAACCGCCTCGCACCGATCGACGCCACCACTGTCGAAACTCGGTCATTGCCGCATCGTGCAGCGTCATATCGGCATCAATGCGGTAAATTTTCCAGCCACGCTGCCGCAGCCGCACACACATCTCCGGCTCTTCACCGCCGATTAGCGTTTCGTTATATCCCCCAACTTCCGAAATCGCACTCACTCGCATTAAAGCATCGCCGCCACAGGCTTGCGCTTCACCAACAGGCGTATTCCATTCCATCTCAGCTAAGCGATTGTAAATTGACTGATCCGGGTAGCGTTCTCGGCGGCGTCCACACACGATCGCCGTTTGATCGTCGCGCTCGATCGTGTCTATTGCAACGCTCAACCAGCCCTCAACCAGTTCGCAATCGCCATCAATAAAGTGAACGTACTGCAAATCCGGGAACTGCTCGATCAAGTGCTGAAAGCCAGCGTTTCGCCCCCGCGCCATTGTAAACGGAATCGATAAATCGAGCTTGACGACCTGAACGCCGATTGATTCAGCAAACGCAACGCTTTTATCGGTCGAACCCGAATCTACATAAACAATAGGAACGCCGTTTGGCATTTGTGCGGTGATCGAGCGCAGGCATCGAACTAATCGATCGCCCTCGTTTCTGCCGATCGTGACTACTCCGAGTTTGTTCATCGCTGTCTTAATTGCTTAACGCTTCAAGTTTGCACCCCTAATCACTATCGAAAACTGAGATAGAGTCTGCACTTCAGTAAAAACTATTAGAAGTAAGACTGATTTTCTCTTATGTGGCAGAAAGTCTGATTGATTCTATCTTGTGGAAATCACTCAGCAATCTTGAACGGTCTAGGAATTTCCAACCGCTTTACTTCAATCGCATTGATCAAGATTTTGGCATAGTATCTTAACTTTCATAAAAGCTTCACAATGCCGAAACTTCTAAAAAAGAAATCGTAAGGGAGCACAAAAAGAAACGAGTCAAATCTAAGACCCCTTTATACTGTGCCTAGTATTTACACTTAAGTAACTCCACGATCGCTATGAACCAGCCTGGACTTAAGGTTGCCTACCTGATTAACCAATATCCAAAAGTTAGTCATAGTTTTATTCGGCGTGAAATTGCGGCGGTCGAGGCTTGCGGTGTTTCTGTCTTAAGATGTGCGATTCGATCGTGTCGCGAAGAATTAGTCGATGCAGCCGATCAAGCTGAAGCAAAACGCACAAAAACTGTTTTGGATCAAGGCATGAGTGGATTGCTAAAAAGCTTTCTGCGCACCGCAGTCAAGGCACCAATCCGGATGCTGCAAACCTTGAGTACGGCAATCAAACTGGGTAGACGATCCGATCGCGGTTTGTGGCGGCATTTGATTTATGTTGCTGAAGCTTGCGTTCTTTGCGAATGGTTTCAAGAAGCTGGAATCGAGCACGTCCACGCCCACTTCGGCACGAATTCAACCACGGTCGCGCTGTTGTGTTCGATGCTCGGCGGACTAAAGTACAGCTTTACGATTCACGGGCCCGAAGAATTTGATTCGATTCAGTCGCTGTCGATCGTCGAGAAAGTCCAGCACGCTGCTTTTGTGGTGACGGTGAGTTCGTTTGGTAGAAGCCAGCTTTATCGCTGGTGTGACTTGTCGCAGTGGAGCAAACTGCACGTTGTGCATTGTGGCGTTGACCAAGCTTTTTTGACTCAGCCTCTGGTGCCCGTTTCGGCGGAATTACGCTTGGTTTGTGTGGGGCGACTTTGTGAAGCAAAAGGGCAACTGCTGCTGATCGAAGCGATTAAACCGCTTAT
Source organism: uncultured bacterium (assembly GCA_964250455.1). Classification (GTDB taxonomy): domain Bacteria; phylum Cyanobacteriota; class Cyanobacteriia; order Leptolyngbyales; family Leptolyngbyaceae; genus CAXUFL01. The sequence goes on along the minus strand of CAXUFL010000001.1, from coordinate 130,608 downwards.
TGCTGACGGAATTCCGTTAAAGCTTGTACTAGTAGGCGATGGGCCGTTGCGATCGCAAATCGAACAGATCACCGATCGCGACAACCTGCACGATCACATCGAGATGACTGGATGGGCAAGTAATGAAACAGTGCGACAAGAATTGCTGGCTGCACGGGCGTTCGTGTTGCCAAGCTTTGCAGAAGGGTTGCCCGTTGCAATCATGGAAGCGCTGGCGCTGCACCGTCCTGTTATTAGCACCTACGTTGCCGGAATTCCAGAGCTAGTATTACCCGGAACGTGTGGATGGCTGGTTCCTGCTGGTTCAGTAACAGATTTAAGCGCCGCTTTGCGAAGCGCTTTGCAGCTTTCACCGCAGGCTTTAGAGCAGATGGGGCAAGCGGGTGCCGATCGAGTTGCCCAACAGCACAACATTGCGACTGAAGCCGCTAAGCTGGCGCGGTTATTCGGAGCACAACCAAAGCGCACTTCGATTGAGTCCCGATCGGTCTCCCCGATTGCCGCTTCGGAGAACAGCGAAGCGATCGCCATTGCAACGACTATTCATTAGCGTGTCTAATACCTTTCCGGTCAAATATTATTCCAATCTACGTGATAAAAATGCGAATTCTTTTTGCGTTACCCGGCTTTCATCAAGTTATGAGAGGAGCAGAAACGGCTCTAGAACAAGTTGCAAAGCACATTGCTTTGATGTCCGGTTACGAAGTGACGCTGCTCGGCTCCGGCCAGCCTAAAGAAGAAACGCCGTATCGCTTTCAGCATGTTTCTTGTATTCCCCGCGAGCGGTTTGAGCGGTTTCCAAAACTGCCGTATTTGCGCAATCACTATGTTTACGAAGAACTCACGTTTGCAACTCGATTAATCGGTGCTTACAATCCGCGTGATTACGATGTAACTGTAACGTGCAGCTATCCGTACGTGAACTGGGTTTTGCGGGCAAAGCGGGGAAACCAGTTGCCAAAGCATGTTTTTGTGACTCAAAACGGTGATTGGATGTGCCACGCGAAGAATTGGGAATTTCGCCATTTTTCCTGCGATGGTTTGGTCTGCACAAACCCAGATTATTTTGAGCGCAACCGCGATCGCTATCCGTCTCGGTTGATTCCTAACGGCGTTGATCCAACCGTGTTCAAGCCTGGATCGGGCAACCGTCGAGCGTACAATCTACCCGAACAAGCGCCCTTAGTGTTAATGGTGAGCGCACTGATCCCCAGTAAGCGCGTGCTTGAAGGCATTCAAGCCGTTGCCAAACTGCCTGATGTTTGTCTGGTGATCGCGGGCGATGGCGAACTGCGTCACGAAGTGCAAACGCTGGGGCAAGAATTGTTGGGCGATCGATTCCGCTGGCTTAAACTGCCACGCGAAAAAATGCCTGAACTGTATCGCTGTGCAAATGTATTTTTGCACATGAGCCAAGATGAACCTTCATCGAATGCGTACATCGAAGCGTTGGCAACCGGACTGCCGATCGTCACCCATGATCGCCGAGTCACGCGCTGGACGCTAGAAGACTGTGGCGTTTTTGTAGATACCTCGGATTTGCAAAGCACCGCCGATCACGTTCAGTTTGCGTTAGCTCAAGACAGTCCAGCCGCCATCGAACAGCGTCGTGAACTCGTCGATCGGCGCTTCACTTGGTCACAGCTTGCTGAACAATACTGCACGCTTTTTGAACAGATTTATCAAGCGCAAAAGCTTCCTGCCGTTAAGCTCGCTGCCAAACAGCAAAAAGTTTAACGGTGATCCCGGCCGTTTTAATTTAGTGCGCTCAAATCAGCCGAGCAAGAAGCGTTTAGATCAGTTGCAACAGCAATGCAAAAGGCGATTAACGAATTAATTTGCACCCGATAACGGCTTGTTTCAACTCTTTTTCCGTAGTTGCACGGTTTCCTTGTTCAGTGATCTTTTAATACTCCCGTGAAGATTCAGTGAAGCAAGTAGACGACCCTCGAATATCCACTTAGATTACAGAATATAGCCACCTAAATGTATCAATCACTGAAACAACTCTAGAGTGGCTTGGGTGCAAGCTGAGAAGGGCAAGTCACGAGTGGGATGGCATCACGCTCTAAATCAGTCGATAAGGGAGCCACAGTAGATTTTCGGGCAATTGTAATGAGACAGGTTCACCTTCTTAACATTGATGTTCATAATCTCACGATGTACGAGCTGCTCGAAAAGTTGCGGCTTGGCGGAACGGTATTCACGCCCAACGTGGATCACCTGATGAAGCTGCAAACCGATTATGAATTCCACCAAGCGTACCAGGATGCTGACTACAAAGTTTGTGATAGCAAGGTCTTAGTTTACGCTTCGTACCTTCTAGGAACGCCGATTCAAGAAAAGATTTCAGGATCTGATTTGTTTCCGGCTTTCTACAAGTACTATCGCAACGATCCAACCGTCAAGATTTTTCTGCTCGGTGCAGCCCCGGGTATCGCCGAAGCCGCTAAGCAGCGCATCAACGCGAAAGTTGGTCGCGATATCGTCGTTGCAGCTCACTCTCCGTCCTACGGGTTCGAGAAAAACGAAGCGGAGTGCAGCACGATCGTCGAGCTAATCAAACAATCTGGCGCGACGGTTTTGGCGGTGGGCGTAGGTGCGCCAAAGCAAGAAAAATGGATCATGCAGCACAAAGACCAGCTTCCGCAAATCAAAACCTTTTTGGCCATCGGTGCCACGATCGATTTTGAAGCGGGAAACGTGGCTCGATCTCCCCAATGGATGAGCAATGCTGGACTCGAATGGCTGTATCGCATTTTGTGCGAACCCAAGCGCCTTTGGAAGCGCTACTTAGTGCACGATTTACCCGTATTTTGGTATTTCTTGCAGCAGCGCTTCAATCGTTATCAAAACCCCTGGGCCGGTGAGCTTCCCGTACTGACAACGAAACCGCGATCGCTCGTCAAGACAATTGGGCAAAATACAAGTGTTTTTTAAAGTATCCAAGTGTTTTTAGCGGAGCACCGAATAAAATGACCGAGTTGTGCTTAAATAGCTAAAAACCAGATTCAAACGTTGTATCATCTGGCGAACATAAACTAAAGTTTCATTGGTGTTTTTGATTCGATCGCTCGTATCGTTGACTCAGACGCTCCCGTTTCTCAGCTTCGTGTGTCCCAGGTGATGAGAAACCCCATTCCTTAATCCTCCTTATGACAAACATGAACATAGAGACTAAGCTAGAAACCAAGCGCTATTCTGAAGACTTTGATCTTCAAAGCTATTGGCTAGTCCTGAAACGTCGCTGGCTTGTAGTGGCTGGCATTTTTGCCGCTACCGTTGGACTCGTTGGGCTTGCAACTTCGCTCCAGCGTCCGACCTACGAAGCGAACGGACGGGTGCTGGTGCAATCGAGCCGAACGACCTCGCTCACCGGAGTCGGGGAAAAAGTTGGAACGCTCGAATCCCTCAAGCGCGAGGGAAATCCGCTTGACACGCAGGCGGTTGTGGTTCAGTCCTACCCGATTTTGCAGCGTGTGATCGATACGCTGCAACTCAAGGACAACAAAGGCAAACCGATGAATCCGGAGGATCTCAAGCTCAAGGTGGAACCCGTGGTTACCACCGACATCTTGAAGATTGCCTACAGCGACGATGACCCGAAAATGTCGGCAGATGTGGTCAATGAGATCATGAAAGCCTACATCGACTACAACCTGAAGACCAACCAGGAAGAAGCAAACAAAGCGGGTCGATTTATCGAAAGCCAGCTTCCTAAAGCAGAATCTGAGTTGCAGCAGGCATCAGAAGCGCTGCGTCAGTTTCAAACCAGCAATCAAATTGTTGATTTAGAGCGCGAATCCGCTGCGTCGATTAACTCAATTTCGATTCTGCAAGATCAGCTTAACCAAGCCAAATCGCAGCTTGCCGACGTAAGCCGTCAGCAGGCAGTGGTCAGCCAGCAAGTTGGGGGAGACACCGCTCAAGCTATTAGAGTAGCGTCGCTGAGCCAAAATCCCGGTGTGCAGGAGGTCCTGAGCCAGTTGCAGCAGGTGCAGAGCCGCATCGCGACCGAACAGGCAACCTACACAAGCAAGAACCCTCGAATCGAGACGCTTTTAGATCAAAGAAACTCGCTAGAAGCGCTGCTGCAAGCTCGCGTGTCCGAAGCAGTCGGGGCGAATGTTCAAGTGTCTGATCCGGGACGACTGCAAGTTGGTGACATTCAGCGCAAGCTTGCGGAAAGCTCGGCGACGCTTCAAGCGCAGCAACTGGGCTTAGAAGGCAAAGTAGCAACGCTGTCTGGACTGCTGACCAACTACCGCAACCGTATGGCGGCAACGCCAACGCTGAGCAAGCAGCAAAGCGATCTTCAGCGTCGGCTTGACTTAGCCCAAAAAGCTTACGAAAACCTCACGGCTCGTCTGCAAGATATCACCGTTGCGAGAAATCAGCAGGTGGGTAACGCCCGGATTCTGCAAAGTGCGGCAGTGCCAACCAAACCCGTCGGCAAGCTTCGATTAATTTTGTTGGCGTCGGGCGCGATGATTGGCTTGCTGCTCGGCGTAGCGGCTGCCTTCCTCGTAGACATGGTGGATCGATCGCTTAAAACCGTCAAAGAAGCCGAAGCGCAGTACGGCTACACGCTGCTGGGCTTGGTGCCGAAGTTTGAAACCAGCGATACGCCCACGATTTTGTCACCGAGCGCTGACGATATCTCGCCGCGTGTAATCGCCATGACGTCGCCGCGATCGATGATTCACGAAGCGTATCAGATGCTTCAGGCGAACCTGAAGTTTATGAGCCTTGATAAGAAAGTCAAAACGATCGTCGTTAGCAGTGCGGTTCCGCGTGAAGGCAAGTCTGAAGTGGCGGCAAACATGGCAGCGACAATGGCGCAGTCGGGACGGCGTGTGCTTCTGGTCGACGCCGACATGCGCAATCCAACGCAGCACCACCTCTGGGGTTTAGTGAATTCGGTGGGCTTAAGTAACGTTGTGGTAGATCAAAACGAATTGCGGCAAGCGGTGAAGCCGATTACCAGCAATTTGTCGATCCTGACCGCAGGCGTAATGCCGCCGAACCCGTTGGCAATTCTCGATTCGGAAGCGATGACAACCTTCCTTGAAACCGTGTCGAAGGATTACGACTACGTTCTGTTTGACACGCCGCCGCTTGCTGGCACCGCCGATGCTGCGGTACTTGGCAAAATGGCAGACGGCGTACTCGTGGTCGTGCGTCCAGGCGTGGCGGATTCTGCCAGCGTTGCGGCGGCAAAATCGCTGCTGTCGCGCTCTGAGCCGAACATTCTCGGCTTGGTGGCAAACGGCGTTAACGTGCGCTACGAGCCAGACAGCTACTTCTACTACACCAGCCCGCGCGAGCAAGTCAGCGATCGCAGCAGCAATGCGGCTCGATTGTCGAAAGCGTTATCCGGCAAATAGCCTTAGCTGACGCGGGTTGAGGACGTGCGATCGTGGTTTCTCGATCGCACGTTTTTTATGAGAATTTTTGACGGCTTCTCACTGGACACGGATTGAGGACGGGATTAATGGTTCGTGAAATCGTGGTTTTCACAATTAATGCGCTTTTCGCGGTTGGGGCATTCATTTTTCTAGGACTGAGCGGATGGTTTTGTCTTGAAGCGATCGCGGCATTGTTTCCGATTCGGTCTCGGTTGAATTTGACTTCACGCTTGCAGTCGGTAGCAGTGCTTGTGCCTGCCCACAATGAAGAAGTTTGCCTGCCCGAAACGTTAGCGACTTTGCAAGCTGAGTTGAAATTACTTGAGCATCCGGCTCGTTTAGTCGTGGTTGCCGATAACTGCACGGACTCGACGGCAATGATTGCACAGAATCAAGGCGCGATCGTGGTTGAGCGCCACGATTTAACCCAAGTGGGAAAAGGCTATGCGATCGATTATGGATTGCGCTATTTAGAAGCTGACGCACCGGATATTGTTGTTTTGGTTGATGCGGACTGCTTGGTTAAAGCAGGGGCGATCGCGAACTTGATTGATTGTGTTAGCACGAGCGGACGTCCGGCTCAGTCCACGTATTTAATGACGAAGCCATCTGAACCAAGCGCGAAAGATGCGGTCTCGGTGTTTGCGTTTACGGTCAAAAACTTAGTGCGTCCGTTGGGATTATTGCGGTTTGGATTACCGTGCTTATTGACGGGAACGGGCATGGCGTTTCCGTGGGCGGTGCTGCGATCGGTAGATTTGGCGAGCGGGCACTTAGTTGAAGACATGAAGCTGAGTTTAGATTTAACGATCGGTGGCTGTGCGCCGATTTACTGTCCTGAAGCGCGAGTGACCGGACAATTGCCGCAGCACGATCGCGCGGCTCGCAGTCAACGAACTCGCTGGGAGCACGGTCATTTGCAGTCGATTTTGACCGATGTACCCGCCTTGATTAAAACAGCGATTCAAAAGCGGCGTCCTGAAGCGCTGGCACTAGCGCTAGAACTTGCTGTGCCCCCGATGGCGCTATTTGTGATGCTGTGGCTTGTGCTGTGGACGGTTAGCTTGGGGTGGGGATTGATCAGTGGGAATTGGAGTGCGGCAATTTTGGCAACGGCGGCGGGCTTATGCTTGATCGTGGCGGTTGTTTCGGCTTGGGTGAAGTTTGGACAAGCCGATTTATCGCTGAATCAACTGCTATCGATTCCGTTCTACATTCTTTGGAAAATTCCAATGTATTTGCAGTTTTTGGTGCGTCCGCAGCAAGCTTGGGTGCGCACTGAGCGGGATGCATCACCGGAATAATTGGAACCTTTCGTAGAGAATTTTTGTCAGTCGTACAATCGAAGCTAGATCGTTTAACTGGCACAGGATAGCACCGTGAAACGAATTGTTTCCCTGAAAACGCTTGGTCAAAGTTTGGTTTGTAGTGCAGCGATCGCACTGGGTTGGATGCTGCCCGGAGCGGCGGCTGAGCGCGTAAACTTGCGCTTGGGCCCGTTTGAGCAGTCGATCGCGGTTTCTGATTTAGAGAAATTTGCCCAAAGCGGTAATGTGCCTTCGAGTCTTCAGCTTTATTCTGCTGTGCTAACGCCACAGCTTCGACGTGCCTTGACGAGTCGGTTAGAGCTTGATCCAAATTTGGGGACGCAGGTTGTAGAAGAATTGCTCAAGTCGCCGTCGGGCAAGCAGGTTTTAGACTCGATCCGGCAAGCGGCACCAGAGCTGAGTTTAGAGAATTTGCAGGCGGGATTTTGGCTGGCAGCGCGGCGGGCAAACGGGCTAGACGCGATCGGGGTTTTGAAGGCGATTCCGCAAGAAACGGTCACGGTCGATGTGACGCAAGCGGTCGGGATCGCGTCACAGCTTAACTTCTCTTATTGGAAAACTCAGGCAACGCGATCCATTCTCGAACGCAGTTTAGCCACAAGCAATACGCCGTTTCGAGCGGCGTTTGATCCGTCGGCTTTGGGATCGCAGTCGGTTCAAGAAGAAACGCTTACGTTTGTTGATTCGGCTCGAAATCGGCGCTTGCCTGTTGATTTCTATTGGAGTTCTAATCCGCAAGCGCCGCTCGTGGTGATTACGCCTGGATTTGAAGCGAATCGAAAATTTCTGGTTTATCTAGCGCGACATTTAGCGTCCCACGGAGTCACAGTTGCGGCGATCGAGCACCCCTTTTTGACGCGCAACGGATCGTTGGCGACGCTGAATCCGGAGCGGTTAGTGCCCGCAAATGAATTTATCGATCGACCCAAAGACATCAGTTTTCTACTCGATGAATTCGCTAAGCTCAATCAGCAGTCTGGAGCGCTGCAAGGTCAACTCAACACGCAGCGAGTCACCGTGATCGGGCACTCACTCGGTGGATACGAAGCGCTCGCCCTGGCAGGGGCTGAACTCCGCATCGATGAACTGCGCGATTATTGTAAAACGAGTGGCTTGTTGCAGCGTGTTCCCGCCGATTGGCTACAGTGTGCGGCAACGCAGTTAACACAGCCGCGAATCAGTTTACGTGATCGGCGAATCGTGAGTGCGATCGCGCTCAATCCAGCGATCGGGCAGATTTTTGGAAAGGCGGGACTGCGCCAGGTGGCGACACCAACGCTGATTTTAACAAGTACCGAGGATTCGTTAGCTCCTGCATTTAGTCAGCAGCTTCAGCCGTTTTTGCAGTTGCCGACGCCTAAGTATTTGCTAACGGCGATCGGGACAACGCATCTAAGCGTCAGCGATCCCGGAAATTTTAGCGGAACGACGATCGGCGGAACGTTAGTTCAAGAGCGTCGAGGGCAAGACGTTGAACCGCTCCGACGATTGCTGCAAGGCGTGAGTTTAGCGTTTGTCAAACAGCAAACTCCTGAAGCGGCAACTTATCAACCGTTTTTGACATCAGGCTATGCGCAATCGCTGTCAACGCCTAATTTGCCATTGCGATTAAATACCGAACTTCCGGCAAATTTGACGCGCTGGCTAAATCTAGCAGCGATGTTTTAGCAGAAAGTCGATCGAAAGATCATCCCCTAACCAAAGGCTTATTTTGTTTATGACCGTTAGCGGCTTTGATACATTGCATCAAGCTGCATAAACGTTTGCAGTAAAACGTTCGTTCCTTGAATACACTGCTCTGGCGACGTATATTCTTCTTCAGAATGACTGATGCCCGATCGACTCGGCACAAAGATCATGCCCATGTCGGTAATGCGTCCAATTTCTTGGGCGTCATGTCCGGCGCGACTGGGAAGCGTCATATAAGACAGCCCGGAGTCTTCACAAATTTGCTCGATCGTGTTCATGATCTGCGGCGTTGCCAGCGTTGGAGAAATGTGCAGCGTTTGACGCATAGAAATTTCGGTTCCGGTTGCAGCCGCGATCGCATCGAATTCGGTTTTCATTCGAGCCACTAAATCTTCTAAATGCGACTGCGATAAATCTCGTAAATCAATTCGCAAATCAACCTGACCCGGAACAGTATTCGTTGCGTTGGGCATCACGGTTAAGTGTCCAACGGTCGCGACTTGATCGCCAGGAACGTCGATCGCAAGCTGATTCACCGCAAGAATAATTTGAGCGGCAGCAACTAAGGCATCTTTTCGCATATGCATCGGCGTTGTGCCTGCATGATTCGGACGACCGAGCACGGTTAACGCAAAGCGGTATTGTCCCACAACGCCATTCACAACGCCGATCGATCGATTCTCATGTTCTAAAACGCCACCCTGCTCAACGTGCAGTTCCACAAACGCAGCAATTTCTCCAACGCGCTTTGCGGTTTGGATTTTCGACCAATCACCGCCGATTTTTTGCAAACAATCTTCGATCGACGTTCCATCCAACCGCACGTAGTAGCTGGCGTCTTCAACTATTTGACCCGAAATCGCTTTGCTGCCAATCACCGATCGTTCTTCGTCGGTAAACACGATGACTTCGATCGGATGATTTAACCGAATGGATCGATCGCGCAGCGTTCGTACCATTTCGATTCCAGCCAGGACGCCTAAGCAGCCGTCATAAAATCCAGCAACCGGAACGGTATCAATGTGCGATCCCGTTGCTAATGCGCCAGCGTTGTCATTTCGTCCGGCATAGCGACCGATAATATTTCCCGCCGCATCGATTCGCACCGTCATTCCTGCGTCTTTCATCCAAGCGCTGACTTGATCGCGTGCCTGCAAATCAGCATCGGTAAACGCAACGCGGCTTACGCCTCCATTGGGAAGCTTCCCGATCGCCGCTAAATCGTACACGCTTTGCATTAATCGATCGCCGTTGATCGTGACGCGAGTCGGAGTTGCAATCATAGTTTCACCTGATCCATAAGTCGAAAATACGCAATTTGACATATCTCAGCGATCGCACGCTGTTGTTCTTCGGGTTGGGAATGCTGAAGGCGTTCCTCAAAAGCGGCAAGAATGCTCGTTTTGGTGTGATTTTTCACCGCTACGATAAACGGAAAGCCGAATCGATCTTTATACGCTTGATTGAGAGATTGAAATCGATCGTATTCGTCGGGCGTGAGGCGATCGAGTCCCACGCCTGCTTGCTCTTTAACCGATGCATCTGCCATTTTCGCTTTGCTGCCTAAATCTGGATGAGCCGTAATTAAAGCAAGCTGAGCTTCTAAATCAAGCGCGTGAACGATCGCCGTCATTTTTTGATGCAAATCCTCAACGCTCTCAAACGGTCGATCGTGCCAAGCCGATTGCGCGATCAAAGGCGTTTGTTCAAAAATGCCGCCGAGCGCCGAGACGAATTGAGCTTGAGACATTTGGTTAATCGCGTCGAGCGAATACGGCATTAGTGCAGCGGCCCTGTCATGATGGTTTTTACGATTGCGCCTGTAACATCGCTGGGAGATTCTTCGCGAAGCTGAGCGTACCACTGAGCCGTTGCGTCGGGATCTTTGCCGTGAATCATTTCCGCTCGACTCCGGGCTTTTTGCACGATCGACTGCGTGCGGTCTTTGCGGGCTTTTTCGTAGCGTCGTAAAGCATCTTCTACGCCGATATTAGTTGTAGTGAGAAAATGCGTTAGCACGTATACGTCTTCCATTGCTTGACAGCCGCCTTGTCCTAAATCGGGGCAGGTGGCGTGAGCCGAATCTCCAAGCAATGCTACTCGACCGCGCACCATGCGATCGACGGGCCCAAAATCATGAATATCCAAGCGATTTGTTTTTTCAGGATTTAATCGATCAATTAAGCGCTGTACGGGTTCTGCCCAGTCCGCGAAATGTTCGCGCAGTTCAGATTGAATTTTTTCGGGCGGTGAAGTGGTACCCTTCGGAAGCGGGACATCCAGGAAAAAGTAAAAGCGATCGTCCGCCACTGGCATCATCGAAGCGCGTTGATGATTGCCCACATAAATCACCCACGTATTTGGCGGCGCTAAATCGTCATTCGCCTCGATCAATCCGTTCCAATTGACATAGCCTGCATAGCGCGGCTGAACGTCATCGCTTAACACATGAGCGCGCAGAATCGATCGCACGCCATCTGCCGCAATCACAAAATCTCCGGTCGCCGTTTTGCCGTTCTCAAAGAAAACTGTGACGCGGTCGCCGTGATCTTCAACGCCAACGCAGCGATGATCCAGCTTGATTTCACCGGGAAAGGCATCGACGAGCATTTGCTGCAAATCGCCCCGCGCTACGGGATACGGGCGCTGACCAACCTCTTCGATCAAAGGCTGTAAACTTACATGATTTAGCAGTTCGCCGGATCGATCGCGGTACTGCATAAAATCCATTTGTCCCCCGATCGCTGCGATTTGTTGACCTAATCCAAAGCGATTGAGCACTTTGACGCCGTTCGACCACAGCGAAATGCCTGCCCCCACAGGGCGCAGTTCTACGGCTCGTTCGTAAACTTCAACCTCGAATCCGGCTTGCGAAAGCGCGATCGCGCTGGTCAGTCCGCCAATTCCTGCGCCAATTACAACTACTTTGAGGTGTTCCATGCTGTGGTTCTCCCTGAATCCCCCTTCTGGATTGATTTCAATCTAAGTCGTAAGGTCGCGCAATGCCACACTTTATAATTGTTGCAGAGTTTTTGCATACTGTATACAATCATATTCCAACCGTAAAAGATTCAGATTTGTATCGCTTGTGGCTAAGTGCACCTCTCTCTACAACATAATAAGAGTCTTTGCGGAGCGAGATCCACAGAGGCTGAGTTCGCGATTAAACAACGTTCATAAAATGTAATTCAATTTCATAAGCTTTGTCTTAAAGTTTGACACTGTTGAGCAAGGAGAATCGGTATCGTGACGAGCACATCTGCATCTGGAAAGCGGCGAATCTTTATTTGTGGGTCAGCGCTACGCGGACAACCGGATCATCAGAATCTACAAAATGCCACCTTTGTGCGATCGGCATCTACTCAACCGATTTATCGCCTGCACGTGGCAGGCGAAGATTGGCATCCCGCAATTTACCAAGTTGAAACCGGGGGAGTTTCGATTCCCGGCGAAGTTTACGAATTAACCAACGCTCAATTTGATTACCTTGCCGCCAATGAACCACCGAATATGTATCCGAGCGATGTGGTGCTCGAAGACGGCGAAGTGCTGACGGCATTCTTGTATCCAAAGCAACTGATCGATGAGTACAAATTGCCTGATATTTCAAGTTACGGCGGTTGGGCAGCGTACAAAGCCCGCTCTTCGGTCGGCGCATCTTAGTTAAGCTGGGAGTAACCCCCAGATTTATTGGCTCACCATGACTCAGGTGTTTCAGAATCAGCTTGTTTTGACGATTAACGGCGATCGCGTTTCCCTTAAAAACGTGTCTCCGACGATGACGCTGTTGCAGTATCTTCAGCAAAGCCGCCGGACGGGAACCAAAGAAGGCTGCGGAGATGGAGACTGCGGCGCGTGTACGGTTGCACTTGTAGCGCAAGATCCAAACGGCGAACCGTGCTATCAAGCGGTAAATAGCTGTTTGATTCCTATCTCAACGCTGGCAGGACGCGAAATCGTCACCGTCGAAGGCATTGCGAATGGAAAGCTGCATCCGGTTCAAGCGGCGATGGTGCAGACAGGCGGATCGCAATGTGGATACTGTACACCTGGATTTATTATGAGTATGTTTGCCGCTTATTACGACGGCAACGTGGATGATTTAGCCGTCGAAGGAAATTTGTGTCGCTGTACTGGATACTTACCTATTCGACGAGCGGCACAGCAGGTTAGTCACACGAATCCTTCAGACTTGTTTTCTGAGAAATTGCAGCACGCTCCGACGCAGATTGAACCCGTTGCTTATGCCGGAAACGATCAGCAGTTTTATCGTCCGAGCACGATCGCTGAAGTTCTGACGCTGATGCGCCAGCATTCTGATGCAACCCTTGTCGCGGGAGCAACCGATCTCGGCTTAGACATGAGCCATCATCGCAAAACCTTTCCGATTTTGATTTCGCTAGAAGCCGTTCAAGAATTGCAACGCATCGAGCAAACCGAAGATGGGGTCGAAATCGGCGCAGCAGTGACCTTAAACCGAGTTGAATCGACGCTGCACGGAATGTTTCCCGCTTTAGATGAAATGCTGCATTACTTTGCAGCGAGGCAAGTGCGCAACCGAGCGACAATCGGCGGCAATATCGGCACGGCATCCCCGATCGGGGATCTGCCTCCGGTTTTGTTAGCGCTTGATGCAGAATTAACGATTGCAAATCTGGATGGAACTCGCTCGATTCCGTTATCAAACTTTTTCAAAGGTTATCGTCAAACCGATTTACAGCTTGGGGAAATCATCGTTTCGATTCGCATTTCAAAAACGATTTCTCCGAATGCTGTTAAACGCTTGAATCAAGCTTATAAAGTTGGTAAGCGTGGAACTGATGACATTAGCATTGTCGCGGCTGCTTTCACGATCGATCTCGATGCTGACCATCGAATCGTTTATGCTCGCCTTGCTTATGGTGGCGTTGCGGCAACTCCAGCGCGAGCAATCGACGTTGAGGAAATGCTAATCGGGCAAACCTGGTCGATCGAGACCATTGAACAAATCAAACCCGCACTGCGTGAAGCTTTTACACCTTTAACTGATCTGCGAGGCAGTGCCGATTATCGCAAGCTTTTAATCGCAAATTTGTTTGAGAAATTCTTTGTAGAAACGGAGGTCGTTTCATGAGCGTCGGGAAACGTAAAAGCCACGAAAGCGCAGAGGCTCATGTCACTGGACAAGCCGTGTATACCGATGAGCAGCGACCCCCGATCGATCTGCTTTCCGTTTACCCGATTTTGTCACCGCACGCCAAAGCGAAGATTCTCAAAATTGATACTTCTGCGGCGTTAGCGGTTGAAGGCTGTGTTGATGTTTTAACCGCCGCAGACGTTCCGGGCGAAAACAATACGGGCGTGATTGTGCACGATGAAGTTCTACTGCCTGTTGATGAAGTGGAATACTGCGGGCAGGCGATCGCTTGGGCAGTGGGTGAAAGCGATACTGCCGCCCGACTTGCCGCCGAAAAAGTGATCGTTGAATATGAACCGTTAGAGCCGATATTGAGCATCAAAGCGGCGATCGAGGCGAATCAATTTCACGTTCCGCCGCAAACGATCGGGCAAGGCGATCCGAAATCTGTTTTCTCCGAATCGGATTATTGTTTAAGCGGCGAAATGGAGATGAACGGTCAAGATCATTTTTATCTTGAAACACAAACAAGCTGGGTGATTCCTGACGGTGAAGGACATTTCACGGTTTATTCTTCGACGCAGCACCCGACCGAAACGCAGATTATTATCGGTCGCGTTTTAGGATTGCCTACAAATCAAATTACGGTGACGTGTTTGCGCATGGGTGGCGCGTTTGGCGGAAAAGAATCACAAGCAAACCCGTATGCGGCGATCGCGGCGATCGCGGCGCACAAAACCGGACGCCCAACCCGCGTGAAACTTAAACGCCATCACGATATGGCGCTCACCGGAAAACGTCATGGCTTTCTCGCTCAGTATCAAGTCGGATTCACTCAGGCTGGAAAAATTACCGCGCTTGACGTGTCGCTTTACGCGGACGGCGGCTGGAGCATGGATTTATCGCCGCCTGTCTTGATGCGGGCAATGGTGCACGTTGATAACGCCTACTACATTCCGCAGTTAGTGGTTCACGGGCGCATTGCCAAAACCAATAAAGTCTCGAACACGGCGTTTCGCGGCTTTGGCGGCCCACAAGGCATAGTAGTAATCGAAGAAATTGTCGATCGCGTCGCCCGATTCCTCAATCTCCCGCCGGAACTTGTGCGCGAACGCAATTTTTATCACGGTGAAGGCGAAACGAATACGACGCATTACGGGCAAGAATTATTCGATAATCGGCTCGATCGCGTGTGGAGCGAAGCGCAAACGAAAGCGAATTTTACCGATCGCAAAATCGCGATCGCTCAGTTCAATCAAATCAATCGCTACAGAAAACGCGGGTTAGCCATCACACCGATCAAGTTTGGGATTTCCTTTAACAAAACCCAATACAACCAAGCCGGAGCGCTGATTCTGATTTACACCGACGGCAGCATTCAGCTTAATCACGGCGGCACGGAAATGGGGCAAGGGCTGCACACGAAAATGCTGCAAGTCGCATCATCAGCGCTAGGCGTGCGGCTCGATCGCTTCCGCATGATGCCCACCAGTACCGATAAAGTCCCGAATACGTCTGCAACCGCCGCATCGAGCGGAGCCGATTTAAATGGTCAAGCCGTTAAAGATGCTTGTGAAACGATTAAATCGCGGCTTGCTTCGGTTGCCACTGAAATGCTGAATCTCGATACTGCTGCCGAAATGGTGTTCGAGAATGATTTCGTTTACTGTCGCACCTATCCGAGCGCACGGGTTGCCTTCGGAGAGGTTGTGAAGCAGGCATACAGCGATCGCGTTTCCCTTTCTGCAACCGGATATTACCGCACGCCGAACTTATCTTGGGATGAGGCAACCGGAAAAGGCAGACCGTTTTATTACTTTGTATACGGGGCAGCCGTCAGCGAAGTCGAAGTTGATGGCTTTACGGGAATGTTTAAACTGCGTCAAGTTGATATTGTGCATGACGTGGGAGAATCGCTGAATCCGTTAGTCGATCGCGGGCAAATCGAAGGCGGCTTTGTGCAGGGGATGGGCTGGCTCACAATGGAAGAATTAGTGTGGGATGCAAGCGGACGACTGCGCACCGATGCACCGAGCACCTACAAGATTCCAACAATCTGCGAAGTGCCTGAACAGTTTAATTTGCATTTATTAGAGCGAGCCGCTCAAGATGGCGTGATTTATGGCAGTAAAGCTGTTGGAGAACCGCCGTTGATGTTGGCGATTTCAGTGCGGGAAGCGATTCGATCGGCGGTTGCGGCGTTTGGTCAAGCAAACAGCGTTCCGTTAGCATCGCCTGCAACGCCTGAAGCGACACTGTGGGCGATCGAGTCAGTGCGCAACTCCGAAGAAACCGAGCCTGGTCAAGCAAGTTTAGAGGTTGAAAAAAGCGTTGTTCCCCGCTAATGGCAACCTTAATCTTCTTTAGAAATACCTACTACTCTAGGAGATAAAGGTAAGAATTTGATTTACTCTTCAAAATTTCCTTGACGGTCTACGATCTTGAACCAACTAATTGATCTCTTAAAACATCGGTCTGTGACCAATACACTACGTTAGAGAACTCTTCGAGTAAGCTCAAACTATCTGGCAACCAAACATCTACTGCATCGTCTACTAATGAGACAAAATTCATAGAAGTAATACTTGTCTTTAATCCACGCAAATCATACCAAGCTCTAAAAGTCCTGTTCGTGAGATTTTCTGCACTAGCTCGACTTCCTGTGCTTAAGACATAAATAAGAGAAGTTCGCTGCGGATGTCTAGCATAAAAATCGATATTCCAAGAACGTCCAGAAACTCCACTGACTTTGTAGTTACGATCGTAAGGAATTTTTAGCTCTATCAGAAAGTCCTCGACCTCTTCTTTAATCGATGTGACACCGCTCGTTTTGAACGTGAACCACAAATCGGCAACTTGTAAAGCTGCTTGAGCTAGGCGGGTCAAAGCATAAGCTAATGATTCTGATTTACTCAGTCGAGTAATCAACATATTTCGATAGAACTCAACTCTATGAGTTAGACAAATATCTTGAATTAATAAATCTTGCTTTCTTGATCTTTGTTTGGCAAAAGTCTGCATACTAAGCCAACGTGCTGTCTCTCCAAGGTCAGTTAGCGTAATTGTCTCTCCATTTGTCTTCAAAAATAAATCAACAACGTCACCATCTGGATATAAGTAAGGCGTTCTAATTCTGGTATATTCACCTACGCTGGAACATGAAAATAGCTCACCAAGCGTACTTGCAATTTCCTCACAAGGGGATAGATTAGCCATCAAAACATCTCCAATTGTAAAGGTGGTGGTTGGTTCATTTTGCCGTTGTGAACGAGATTAGCTTCCTTACAAAACTGTTGCCATACTCCAACCGGGTTTGTTGCAGGCTCTGTAATATCATCGGGTCGATAAGCCTGTTTATCACGAAAAACTTCATGCCAACGATGTTTATGTTTCTCTCAAACTAACTTTCCATCAGGATTACGATGATCCTTGCCAAAATCAAGTCCGTAAATTCTGCCAAAGCTACGATGAATCAGCGTGTACGTGAGGGCGTCAATCATTTTGTTGTAAGATCCCTTAACAAACAAAGGGTAGCTTTCATCGGAATCTACCTCTGCGCGAAACTCAACTGTTGGCGAGTGCTCTAAGCTTTCTAACCATGAAATGTCCTGATTGATTTGCTTACTTGTATCGTTGATTAGCTCCTCAAACTCGTCCTGAGTCATTAATTCTATTAACTGCTTAGTACATAGGATCTATATATGCTGGCACAAATTTTTAGGAATGTATAGCTCCCATATCTAGCGTGAATAATAATTACAAACACTAGATTTTAATTATTCGTTGAAGTGCGATTTTTATCGGGAATTTTGGGTCTAAATCCCTGTCTTTCCAGGATAGCTTCGACGAGTTTTTTGCTCAAATCGAAAGTCGCCATAGGGCACTGGGAGGCTCTAAACGGATGTGGAGACTGACTTCTGTAAAGCGTCGAGAAATCCTCTCTCCTTTAGGAAGAGGAGGGATGTCAATTACGCTCAATAAGTTCTTTGAGCGTGGCTTCGGGCGATCGAGGGTTCCATCCAAGTTCTTGACGCGCTTTTGTAGCATCGACGCGAACACAGCGATCGTACACATAATGCACGCGCTCGTTATCGATCGGCGGCTGCCACGAAAGCAAGCGCCCGATCGGATCAAGCACGCTAGCGACAAGGCGTACTAACGGTTCTGGCGCTTCACGCGGTGCAGAAATTCCAGTTTCGCGGCTAAAAATCTCGAACATTTCGCGGGTCGTTAAATCGCCTGCTGAAATAATGTAATGTTCACCCGATGTTCCCTTTTCTGCTGCAAGAATCATCGCTTCGGCTAAATCATCAACGTGCACAATTCCGGTGATACGCGCTCCGCCCGCCCAAACTTTCAAACGTCCACGCAAAAAGGCAGTGAGTACAGGCTTAAAATGCGGATCGTCTGCGCCAAAAATGCCCGATGGCAGCACGCTTACAACTGATAAACCTTGAGCGGCAGCACGATCGACAATTTGCTGAGCTTCGTATTTGGTACGATCGTACGCCGAAGAGAAATCTTTTTGTGTACGTTGAAACGTTTCGGTGATCGGTTTGCCTCCGGTATCGCCAAAAATCCCGATCGTGCTGCAATACACAACGCGAGGAACGCTTAGCCCTTGAGCTACTTCAATCACCGCGCGGGTCCCTTCGACGTTGACGCGATGCATTTCGGATTCGTTGACGATGCCCAGTTCGACATAAGCAGCAGTGTGGAAGACAACATCGACATTGGTCATCGCTTCAGTCAGAGCAGCTCGATCGGTGATGTCGCCATATACAAAATCAACATTGCAATCGGATAAGCGAGATAAATTGCTCGGTCGCCGCACAAATGCAACAACCGAATCGCTACGAGATAACAATAATTTAGTTAAATGCGAGCCAGTGAATCCGTTTGCGCCAGTGACTAATGCTTTCATAATTTAGAGCGATTTTTCGTACATTCGATAGGTTTTATAAATGACGCCGCCAGACGCTTCGATTAGTTTGCGCGATGGATGATTGTCTTCGTAAACCCAAGACAATTCGGCTCGCTTGTATGGTTTTCCCTTTTTAATTCCGCCTTGTAATCCAAGATAAATTAATCCAAGCGGCACCATTTTTCGCCGAAATTCTGGAAGTGAACAGATTGCAATCACGCGACCTTGATCAATTTGGCGACGATACCAAAGAAACTTAAGAATTCCCAACCCATTTAATCGCCCGTTGACGTGTTTTAGCGCGATATTGTAATCCGGTAATCCCATCCAAAAGCCAATCATTTCGTTGTCGTATTCTGCGATCGGAAACACATCCGGATCGACTAAGGTTTGGAGCGATCGTGCTTCTTCTAAAAATTCTTCCTGAGTGCGCGGCGTCGAACTCCAATTATCGGAAAATGCCTTTGTGAATAAGCGGTATAAGCTGATGCAATCCTGCTCGAATCCTTCGCCTTTGGTTCTTAACGGGCGAAACTTCACACCGGATTTGCACGCGATTTTATAGCCTTTCTCGAACTCTGGCGAAAGCGGTTGATCAAGCGGAAAATCGTAAGCATAGGCATCTTTTGCTTTGTGCCAGCCTGCTTGCTCGATGAATTGCCCGTAATATGACGGATTGTAGGGCATCATAATCATCGGCGGCGAATCAAACCCATCGACTAAAAATAAACAACTATTGTGTGTGGAAAGATCGATCGGGCCGCGAATTTCAGTCATGCCGTGCGATCGCAGCCAGTCTTCCGCCGCCGCCCATAATGCTGATGCAACGTCAAAATTCTCAACGCATTCAAAAAATCCAAAAATTCCGATCGCTTTTTGCTCGCGATCGATCAAGCGATCATTAATCGCTGCGACAATTCGCCCGATTCCTTGCCCATCCGCAACCGCAACAAACTGCTGCAACCGCCCATACTGAAAAAATGGATTATCGGGCTGAAACTTCTTAACAACGTCACTGCGTAACGGCGCAACCCAATTTGGATCGTTCGCGTACACCCGCTTGGGCACATCGAGAAACAGGGCTTGATCAGCCTCAGATGCAACGGTGAGAATCTTAAACATTTCACAGTGTGCGATGAGAAAACAGCTTCGATGAGCACTATATCAGCCTTCGTGATAGAAATCACAGCATAAGCTCGAAACGATCGCACCGTCGATCGAGCCTCATGATTAAGCTAAAAAAAATGTGTTGTGCGATCTGCTTTAGCAGATATTTCTCGGAGATCGCCTTTATGAGCCTCGTTCTAAGAATTGCCCAAATTACCGATCCCCACTTGTTTGCCGAGTCGAATGAGTGTTTGCTGGGCGTGCGGACAACTGATTCTTTTATGGCATTGGTGAATCAGTTGCAGCAATTAAACCCACGCCCGGATCTGCTGCTTCTAACCGGGGATTTATCGCAAGATGGCAGCGTAGCATCTTACAAGCGGCTTCAAACGCTTTTGTGTCCGCTAGGCATTCCGGTTTATTGGCTACCGGGAAATCACGACTGCGTTGAAGCAATGGCAGAATCGCTCAATCATTCTTTATTTCAGTCGGATAAATCCTTTCAGCGTGGCGGGTGGCAGTTTATTTTGCTGAATTCACAAGATCCCGGTCGGGTCGAGGGTCGGCTTTCACCGGAAAGCTTACAGTGGCTCGATCGAGAACTAAGCCATTCAAACGCGCCGACTTTGGTTTCGCTGCATCATCCACCGTTTGCCGTGAATTCAAACTGGCTTGACACCAGCATTTTGCAAAATACGCCGGAATTTTTAGCGGTGCTCGATCGACATCCTCAAGTCAAACTCGTGGTATTTGGGCACATTCATCAAGAATACGAGCAGACCCGCAACGGCATCACGTTTCTCGGAACGCCTTCAACGTGCATTCAGTTTGAACCCGAAAGCACAAATTTCGCGCTCGGTCATCAACAACCGGGATTTCGCATGATTCATCTGTACGCCAACGGTCAGTGGGATTCACAAATTCAACGAGTCGAGTTCTCGTGCACATTAGATTTAGCGGCAACGGGTTACTAACGCTCCAGAATTAGCGTCACCGGGCCGTCATTCTCGATCGACACCTGCATCATCGCTCCAAACTGTCCGGTTTCAATTTTTAAGCCGCTTTGCCGCAGCTTTTGAACAAATTGCTCGTACAGCCTAATTGCGGTTTCAGGTGCTGCCGCTTGATCAAACGAGGGACGCCGCCCCTTACGACAATCCCCGTACAGCGTAAATTGACTCACCACTAAAATTTCGCCTGCAATTTCTTGAACAGAGCGATCGAACCGTCCCGCTTCTCCATCGGGGAAAATTCGCAGTTCCAAACATTTACGCGCCATCCAATCGAGTTCTGCTTGGGTATCGGTTTGGGCAATCCCGACTAAAAGATTTAATCCGCGTCCGATTTTGCCGATCGTATTTCCATCTACAATCACTTGAGACGATTTAACTCGTTGAAGAATAACGCGCATGAAATCGAGGATGCAATAAAGATTGAACTCGTTGATTGTGCTGCAAATGTTGGATGGCGATCGTGCTCACATCATTTGCTTTGACTCGACAGTACCAAACTTCATCGGGCAAAATTCGCACGGTGACGCCGATATTACACTGGCCCTGACAGTCGCTGGGCACGATCGTACAGCCAGGCACCGAATTCAGCAAAAAAGCTGCCAGTACTTCTGCTGAACCTTGAGCAAGGCAGCTTTGATACTGGCAAACGAGCACTTGTTTTTGACAAGACATAAGCGTGCACTAAGAAGGTACTAAATAGTGCCCACTTTCTGCTTAGTAGGGATCGCGTTCCCAAGTTACAGCAGTATTAAGTTGGTTAAGAGTGTCTTCAACGAGTGCTCGAAAACTTTGACTATAGCCACCAAATAAATGCACTCTAGGTTTCCGATTGGGAAAATTAAGCGCATAAATCAAGACTTTAGCTCCATCTTTCCAGTCTTTGACGTGCTTGATTTCGATCACATACTCATCGGTCACAAGATCAATAAAACCCGTTGGCGTTTCTACTTCTCGTTCGCCGCCTTCTCGACTCTGAAGCGCGATTTGAACCATTGACTCGCTCTCAATTGTGATTTCAGGCGCAACCATAATTCCTTGCCGTTGAAGTTGAACAAGACACGCTTGACAGACTTGAAATGACAAATTTTTCCATCGGGGAAGATCGTAATTTCGAGAAGACAAACGACGGCAAACATGACAATCAATTCGTGCTTGAGGACTCATCTCTCGGAAATTACGATCGATTTAAGCGTTTATTTGCCGAATCCTCTTCCTCGACTTTCAGACGGCATCGCAAGGCAGCTTTCGACCTGCGATCGCAGCGCTGCATGATCCAAATTCTGACCAATCAGCACCAATTGATTTTTCGGTTTGCCTTTCCATTCGTCATCGTCAAGCGAGAATCGCTTACCGCTCAAGTGGAAAATGTGCCGCTTCGGACTTTCATCAAACCAAAGAATACCTTTGGCGCGAAAAACGTTCGTGGGCAGTTGGTTATCCAGAAAGTATTGAAACTTGCGAATGTTAAAGGGTCGATCGCTTTCAAACGAAATCGAGGTAAAGCCATCATTCTCAAGGTGATTGGAATGATGATGGTGATGATCATGATCGTGCTCACAATGCCCGTGGTCGTGATCGCACGCAGAATGATCTCCGTGCTCATGATCATGATGATCGTGCTCGTCAGCATGGGGATCAAAGTACTGATCCGACTCAAACAAGCCAACGCTCAGCAATGCCCCTAACGGGACTTGCCCTTTGACGGTGCGCAGAATTCGAGCACCGTCTTTGATATCGCGAATTCTCACTTCAAGCGCATCAACTTTGGCTTCGTCAACCAAATCGGTTTTGTTTAGCAGAATAATATCGCCGTAAGCAATTTGGCTGTAAGCGGCTTCGCTGTTAAATAAATCTAAGCTGAAGTTTTCAGAATCAACGACCGTGACGATCGAATCCAATCGCGTCATATCGCGCAGTTCGGTTCCCAAAAACGTCAGCGCAACAGGGAGCGGATCAGCCAATCCGGTTGTTTCAACCACCAGATAATCAATGCCTTCTTGCCGCTCTAGCACTTTATAAACCGCTTCAACCAAATCATTATTAATGGTGCAGCAAATACAGCCATTGCTGAGTTCCACCATATTGTTGCTTTCGTCGGTTTGGATGATGAGTTCGTTATCGATGCCAATTTCCCCGAACTCGTTTACCAACACGGCGGTTTTAAGACCTTGTTGATTGGTCAAAATGTGATTGAGCAGCGTTGTTTTGCCGCTTCCCAAAAAGCCCGTGATAATCGTGACGGGAAGCCCCGTTTTAGGAGCGTCCATTTTTGGATCAGAATTAGTGGCTGCGGATTGCATAGCAGATTTGCAACAAACGTCTTTTTTCTATTATTGCTGATTCGGAATTGATTATGATGAATTGACCGTAGTCGATTGACTATGATGCGCTTTAGAAAATTGCCGATTTAGACTTTCCCGGAAATTGTCATGTCCTTAGTGCTATACAACACCCTGACTCGTCGTAAAGAGCCGTTTACTCCGCTAGAACCTGGTCGCGTTCGGATGTATTACTGCGGTGTAACGGTGTACGACTATTGCCATGTGGGTCATGCGCGGGCGTGCATTATCTGGGATGTGGTGCGACGCTACCTTAAATGGCGTGGCTATGACGTGCGCTACGTGCAAAATTTTACCGATATCGACGATAAGATTCTCAACCGCGCCCGCACTGAAGGCACCACAATGGAAGCGGTTTCCGAGCGATTTATCCACGCTTACTTCGAGGATATGGGACGGCTGAATGTCACCGAAGCCGATGAATATCCGCGTGCAACACATACGATCGACGGCATCAAACGCTTAATCCACGAGCTTGAAACCAAAGGCTTTGCGTATCCTAGCGATGGTGATGTTTATTATTCCGTGCGCAAATTTCCCCAATACGGCAAGCTTTCCGGGCAGAAAGTAGACGACAGACAGGTGGGCGCGAGTGGGCGCGTGACGGAAGCCGAAGCTCAAAAACACGATCCGATCGATTTCGCTCTTTGGAAAGCAGCAAAACCCGACGAACCCGCTTGGAGTTCCAAATGGGGCGAGGGTCGTCCCGGTTGGCATATCGAGTGCTCGGCAATGGTGCGCGACAGGTTGGGAGATACGATCGACATTCACGCAGGCGGAAATGATTTAATTTTCCCGCACCACGAAAATGAGATTGCTCAATCTGAAGCTGTGACCGGAAAGCCGCTCGCAAACTATTGGATGCACAACGGCATGGTCGATGTCGGTGGTCAAAAAATGTCAAAGTCGCTCGGCAACTTCACCACGATTCGCGATTTGCTCGACAAAAAAGGCATCGATCCGATGGTGATTCGGTTTTTCGTGCTGCAAGCAAGCTACCGCAAACCGATCGATTTCACCGATGAAAGCATCACGGCGGCTCAAAACGGCTGGCAAAGATTAAAAGCAGGCTTGCTGTTTGGGGATGAATACGGCTCTAAACTGGGTTGGAAATCGCATTCAGTTGCACCGTTTGATGCTGCTGTTGAAGAGTTTCGATCGGCAATGGACGACGACATTAATACATCGAGCGCCCTAGCGGTTTTGTTTGGTCTTGCCAAAGAGCTAGAGCGAGAAGGTAATATCCTGGTTCACGAAGGCAGAACTGAATCTGCACCGGAACTTTTACAGCAGCAATGGAAGACTTTAGTTGAGTTAGCCAGCGTACTCGGACTTGAAGCGCAACCGGAAACGATCGAGATTATCGGTTTGTCTGATGCAGCAATTGAGTCTTTGATCGCTCAGCGTCGCACGGCAAAGAAAGCTAAGAATTTTGCAGAAGCCGATCGGATTCGCAGCGAGCTTCAAACTCAAGGAATCACGCTGATCGACAAACCTGGCGGCGAAACGCTTTGGCATCGCAGTTAGTTTTAACATCGCTGAGGAATAACTATGAGTTTAGTAATTTCAGATGACATCATCCGAGCAAGTGGCTTATCAGAACGCGAGCTATTGTTAGAGATTGTGCTGATGATTTTTCGACAAGACAAAATTAGCTTGGGAAAAGCAAGTGAGCTGTTGAAACTGCATCGGATGCAGTTTCAACAGCTGTTAGCCGATCGGGGAATCTGTGTTCATTACGATGTAGCCGAATTCCAAGAAGACCTCAAAACGCTGTAAGAAAAGGTTTTAAGCGCAGCAGGTGGGTCTGAAACAAAGAACTCAGTCGTTGCCTGCTCAGGAATTGTTCGATTCACGGTAGCTATTTGCTAAAGTTGTTCCTGATCCCTTGTCACATCGCTATGCAAACGATCGATCAATCTTCTCGACAGTTTCCGCAACCGCTTGATCGAGCCGCGATCGGGCTAATTCTAATTCTGTCGGTTTTGATTGGAATTTTGCTGCTGAGCGG
Source organism: uncultured bacterium (assembly GCA_964250455.1). Classification (GTDB taxonomy): domain Bacteria; phylum Cyanobacteriota; class Cyanobacteriia; order Leptolyngbyales; family Leptolyngbyaceae; genus CAXUFL01. The sequence continues at coordinate 105,673 of CAXUFL010000001.1, read as the reverse complement.
CGATCGCAGTATGCCGCGCATTCGTGATTTTTCTTGGCAAAACAAGCAGATCGGAGCAGATGATAACGCTTTTGTGATGACGTTTAGCCGCCCGATGGATCATAAAAGCGTTGAAGAGAATTTGCGCATCGAGCCAACCTTGCCCCATTCGCCCGGAAAGATAAGCTGGTCGGGGCGACGCATGGCGTATACGCTTAATAGTCCTGCACCTTATGGCAGTCAGTTTCAAGTTTCGCTTTCCGATGCCCGTGATGCGTTTACCAAAAATGGATCAAATCGGGCGACGATCGCGCCGTTTAAGGCGTCATTTCGCACCCGCGATCGCGTTTTTGCCTACATCGGCGCAGAAGGCGATCAAGCGGGGCGACTGGTGCTGTTTAATCTGACGACGCAAGATAAAAAGATTCTGACGCCGCAAAATCTGACGGTGATGGATTTTAAGCCGTATTCAACAGGCGACAAGATTTTGTTTAGCGCGATCGATGACGCCGCAAAACGATCAGATCAAGCCGTTGTCGAACAAAAGCTCTACACGGTTACAACGGGCGTTCAAATCGACGCGCCAAAGCAGTTTGATCAAACTCAAGACGCTCCTACCTCATCGCCTGCTCAACCCGGACAAGTAGCGCTAGTGCTTGATAACCAGGATTATCAAAACCTTAAGTTTGATTTGTCGGCAGATGGGCAAGTCATTGTGGTGCAGCGTTTAAATCGTCGCGATCCGGCTGATTCTGGAACCTGGATGATTCGGGGCAACGCTGCACCGCAAGCGTTGGGAAATAAGCAGCCAGCAGGAGACTTTTTAATTACACCTGACAGTGATTCGGTGGCGATCGCACAAGGTCAAGGTCTAGCGATCGTGCCGTTGACGCCCCAAGCAGAAGCTCTAGATTTTTTGCCGAAATTTGGAACCGTGCTGAGTTTTTCACCCGACGGCACAACAGCAGCAATGGTTAAATTCAATACCGACTACACGCGATCGCTGTTTATCGTTTCGCAAGGCGTTCAAAAAGAAGTTCTGAAAATCACTGGCTCGATTTTGAGCGCTCAATTTGATCCAACCAAGCAGATTCTTTACTGTTTGCTCACTAATTTAACGCCTGGCAATACTTACCAAGAACAGCCGTATCTTGCCACGATCGATCTCGCGGCCGCCCTTAAAGGTGAACCGCAAGAACGTACAATGCGCCCTATTGTCTTGCTGCCGATGCAGCGTGAAATTTTGATGAGTCTTGCGCCAGACGGTCGAGCCTTGATTTTTGACCAAACGCGAGCCGACGACCTCGCGCAAGCTGAGCGCAGTGCCGCGATCGCAAATAGTCGACTGTGGATTCTGCCGCTCACAGGCGATCTCACGATCAAAGCGCAACCTCAACCGCTTCTGTCGGGGTTTCATCCACGCTGGTTGCCGTGATCAGTCTAGAATTTAAGTTAACTTGAAAATGAATTTCTCTGAACCCACCCTGTTCAACTATCTTTTCCTCCATGAATATTCTTAGTAATTTGCTGCCGCAGTCTGCACCGAGAAAACGTCGCGGCGTCGAAATCAAATCGCCCCAAGAAATTGAAACGATGCGTCAAGCTGCAAAAATTGTAGCGATCGTGCTCAAAGAAATTTCAGAGCGAGTTGAACCGGGAATGACGACGGCGGATCTCGATGCCCATGCAGAAAAGCGCATTCGCGAAATGGGCGCAACGCCAAGCTTTAAGGGCTATCACGGCTTTCCTGCGTCGATTTGTTCGAGCATTAATAACGAAGTGGTGCACGGCATTCCGAATCGCCGAAAAGTGATTCGTTCTGGGGACGTGCTCAAAGTCGATACTGGCGCGTTTTACGAAGGCTTTCATGGCGATTCGTGCATTACGATCGCCGTTGGCACCGTAACGCCCGCCGCCGCAAAATTAATCGAAGTTGCTGAAAAAGCGCTCTATAAAGGCATCGAACAAGTTCGGGCTGGAGCCTTTTTGCTGGATTTAGCTGGAGCGATTCAAGATTATGTTGAATCGAACGGCTTTAGCGTGGTAGAAGACTTCACCGGACACGGTGTCGGGCGTAACTTACACGAAGAGCCATCGGTGTTTAATTTCCGTACGCATCAAATGCCAAACGTCAAGCTAAAAGCGGGCATGACGTTAGCGATCGAGCCGATCGTCAATGCAGGTTCAAAAAATACGCGCATTCTGCCCGATCGCTGGACGGCGGTTACCGTGGATCGATCGCTTTCGGCGCAGTTCGAGCATACGGTTTTAGTGACGGAAACGGGGTATGAGATTTTGAGCGATCGAACATTGGTATAACAATAAAGTGAAGCGGCGACAAAACCAAAGCGTAAAGACTTTGTTCGCCGCTCTGCCTGAATTAAGCGACACCGTAGTCTGTATAAGGTCGTTTGTAAGGCGGCTGCAATCCTAAGACAATATCTTCTCTCGGCACACCCATCTTAATTAATTCTTCAGCAGGGTTTTGATCGGTTAGATTTTGTTGAATCCAAATTTTGTCGCCTTTAATGTCGATGTGCATGATTGATCGATAAATCCGATTGAACTCTTGCCAACCAACATTCATCCATTGATAATGATCGCGATCGGCATCAAAAATGACTTGGACTTCAACTTGATCATCTGAGCTATCCTGGCTGGCATATTGGTTCAGCAACGCTTGAACGAGTTCGCGATAGCGAGTTACTTTGTCCATTGCACAATCACCTCATTCACTGGATCATATACAACTATCAAGACCTGATATCGTTGTACCGCAGTCTGAGTGAATTCGTATTGAAAAAACGTTTGATACACATCAACGGGAACTGCTAGATATAAGGTTCGAGTGGGTTCAACGGATTCTAAAGCAAGACGATAGCTAAGAAATTGTCCCAGAGCCGAGTAGAAATCTGTAATAGCTGAGGAATTGAGAAAGCTTTTGATTTCGATCGCGATCCGCTCTCCTGCTCGCTCTGCTGCCACTCATTGTTCTGCCCCTAAATCAACTTGAAAGTTGACGTTACCAAACTTAAACCTCAGTGGGTCGTCAGTGATAATCCACTGTTCTTTTTGCAGCGATCGCTTTACAGCTTCATGAAAAACATCTTTAGCAGACACAAACAGAATCTCAGCAAAACGGTTTATTCAATCGCGCTCGTAACCCAATTTTCGCCATCAAGCTGTTGAGCCGATCGCCAAGTCTTACTCTCCGCTTGAGGCTGCAAAACCACGTTAAAGGGGTTGTCTCGCTGAACGGTTTGAGTTTTAGGAAGCTTGAGCGTGAAATCGTAAACGCCTTTTACGCGGTAGGATCGGATGCCTTCAACGGTGATCGGGTCTTGCTCGCTCACTTTGATGCGAGCGATCTTAACGTTAGGTTGAGCAGACAGTTTTAAGTGTTGAGCGATTTCCTGCTGCGTGCGGTTTACGTCGAGGGCGATCACTTTTTTCACGACGTTAGTTGGAACTGCATTACTGCTTGCACACGCAAACAGCACGCCCGATAGTACGATCGCCATTAAAACTCGAAACCACCGCTTCACGGCTTTGTCCTCAAATTACGTTTCTCTAGCGTACCAGCGATAATAAACAGGAGTGCAATTTCTAATAATTCCAATGGCTAAAACCATTCCCGATGTCGATAATTCGCTGTATCGCTACATTTTGGCAAATTCGCTGCAAGAGCCAGAAATACTAACTCGGCTTCGGCAAGAAACGGCGCAGCATCCCGGAGCGCAAATGCAAATCTCGCCGGATCAAGGTCAGTTTATGGCGCTGTTAGTTCGCTTGATGAATGCGAAAAAAACGCTTGAAGTCGGCGTTTTTACCGGATACAGTTCGCTTTCGGTTGCGTTGGCTTTGCCGCCAAATGGACGGTTAATCGCGTGTGATGTCAGCGAGGAATACACGTCGATCGCCCGTCGATATTGGCAGCTTGCAGGCGTTGAGAACAAAATTGACTTACGGATTGCGCCTGCGATCGAAACTTTAGACCGACTTTTAAGCGACGGGCACCAAGAAACGTTTGATTTCGCGTTTATTGATGCCGATAAAGGCAACTACGCGAATTATTACGATCGTATTTTTCAACTCGTTCGCGCAGGTGGATTAATTGCGATCGATAACGTTTTGTGGTCGGGTCGCGTTGCCGATGATCACGATCAAGACAAACTTACTAATACGATTCGAGCGTTTAATGCAAAAGTTGCAAACGACGATCGCGTGTGGACAAGTTTGCTTCCGATCGCGGATGGATTAACGTTAGCGCTGAAAAAATGAGATCTGGATATACGCTTCCTGTTTTTGCTTGTGCGGCTGCGATCGCGGCCCTCAAACGCCTGCGGCAAGCTCAATCGATCGCAGCCGTTACGGTCGATTTGATCGAGCCTGCCAAAAAGGTTGAGATTGCGATCGAGCAAGTTGCGCCGTTGTCTAGCCATTCAGCTTTAGCCATTGCAAGAAGTGATCCCGGTGACAATTTAGATTTGACGCGCAATACGCCGATTTGGGCAATGGTGGAGATTGCAGATCGCACAACATCGGATGCGATCGAGATTATTGGCGGCGAAGGCATTGGGCAGCAAGCAGACGGACGATCGGCCATTTATGCTTATGCAAAACGTTTATTTCTCGCCAATTTAGAGCCGTTAATCGATTCTTCTGAATCTTTGCGCGTGACGATCGTGCTTCCCGAAGGACGCCAACTTGCCAAACGCACCTCAAACGAAGCTTTTGGTGTAGTCGAAGGATTATCGCTGCTCGGCACATCCGGAATTGCGCAACCCCTCAGCGCACCCGGACAGCTTGAACAGTTTCGACAAGATTTACAGCAAAAAGCCAGCCAGTTTGACTGCCTTGTATTCTGCATTGGCGAAAACGGATTAGACCTTGCAGCAAAAATGGGAATCGATCCGGATCGAACCGTGAAAACGGCGAATTGGCTCGGATCGCTGTTAGTTGAAGCAGGCTTACAAGGCGTGCGATCGATCCTTTTATTTGGCTATCACGGCAAACTGATCAAACTCGCAGGCGGCATTTTTCATACGCATCATTCTGTTGCAGACGCCCGATTAGAAATTCTCACCGCTCACGCCGCCAAGCTTGGTTTATCTACCTCGGACTTAAAAGCTATTTTTGCTAGTGCAACTACCGAGGATGGATTAAAGTATCTGAAAGCTTTAGATGCTGACGGAGCGGATCGAGTCACGCAGATTTATGGCTCGATCGCGCACTCGATCGACGATCGCGCCGCCCATTATATCTACACTCATAGCAAAGCAACGGTTCGAGTCGGCACCGTTTTATTCGATCGATCCCGACAAATCTTAGTCGCAAGCCAAATTGCTGACACACTACTTGAGTGCGTTTGCTAATGTGATTAGAATAGCCAGAATACCTAAAAAGTTACATCGACTTCCTCGCTTCAAAACGCTCTTTTTTTGACGCTTTTTCGTTTGCTTATCCGTCTTTCATCAGGAAACTTCTCGTGACTCCACAGACAGAACCTTCCGTTCTTGATGCCCTTTCGACATCTACCGAGTCGTCTGGCTTAAATGCGCTTAACCGTCAAATGATCGTGATTCTAGATTTTGGTTCGCAGTACTCGGAGCTAATCGCGCGTCGAATTCGAGAAACGCAGGTTTACTCTGAAGTGTTGTCGTATCGCACTACTGCCGAACAACTGCGACAGCTTAATCCCAAAGGCATTATTTTCTCGGGCGGGCCGAGTTCGGTTTACGACAAAGGCGCACCGCACTGCGATCCAGAAATTTGGCAGCTTGGCGTTCCGGTTTTGGGCGTGTGCTACGGAATGCAGCTGATGGTGCAGCAGCTTGGCGGCACCGTTGAGCGCACCGATCGCGGCGAATACGGTAAAGCCAGCATCGCGATCGACGATCCCACTGATTTACTCACCAATGTTGAAGATGGTTCAACGATGTGGATGAGTCATGGCGATTCAGTCACGCAGCTTCCAAGCGGGTTTGAACTGTTGGCGCATACGGCAAATACGGCTTGTGCGGCGATCGCGGATCACGATCGCAAACTATACGGCGTACAGTTTCACCCCGAAGTTGTACATTCGCAATTTGGCCAGGCATTAATTCGCAATTTTGTGTATCACATTTGCGACTGTGAGCCAACTTGGACAACGGCGGCATTTGTCGAAGAATCGGTGCGCGAAATTCGAGCGAGAGTGGGTGATAAGCGGGTGCTGCTGGCGCTGTCGGGTGGCGTCGATTCTTCGACGCTGGCGTTTTTGCTGCACCGAGCGATCGGCGATCAGCTTACCTGCATGTTTATCGATCAAGGCTTTATGCGCAAGCTCGAACCTGAACGATTGGTGAAATTGTTTTGTGAGCAGTTTCATATTCCCGTTGAGTATGTCAATGCCCGCGATCGCTTTTTAGCGGCGGTGAACGGCGTTAGCGATCCCGAAGAAAAGCGCAAACGCATCGGTCATGAATTTATTCGCGTGTTCGAGGAAGAATCGCGCCGTTTGGGGCCGTTTGATTATCTCGCTCAAGGCACGCTGTACCCGGACGTGATTGAATCGGCGGATACAAACGTTGATCCGCAAACCGGAGAGCGCGTTGCAGTTAAAATTAAAAGCCATCACAACGTGGGTGGACTGCCGAAAGATCTGCAATTTAAGTTGATCGAACCGTTGCGGAAATTGTTTAAAGACGAAGTTCGCAAAGTGGGACGATCGATCGGACTTCCCGAAGAAATTGTGAATCGCCAGCCGTTTCCGGGTCCGGGTTTGGCAATTCGGATTTTAGGCGAAATTACCGACGAAAAGCTAGACATTCTGCGAGACGCTGATTTAATTGTGCGGCAGGAAATCAACCGCGCAGGCGTGTATCACGAGTTATGGCAAGCGTTTGCGGTGCTGCTTCCGGTGCGCAGCGTCGGCGTGATGGGCGATCAGCGCACGTATGCTTACCCGATCGTGCTGCGATTGGTGAAAAGCGAAGACGGCATGACCGCAGACTGGGCGCGAGTTCCGTATGATTTGCTTGAAACGATTTCTAATCGAATTGTGAATGAAGTCAAAGGCGTAAATCGTGTGGTGTACGACATCACCTCGAAGCCTCCGGGAACGATCGAGTGGGAGTAATGGCTCGATTATTTTTAGAATAAAGCGGATGTGATTGAGAATCAGTGCATCCGCTCTTTTGTCCTGTGGAAATCGTTAATGTCCTGTGGAAAACTTCGATCGCTTGTGGAAAACTTGCTTTTTTAGCCTTTTAGCTGCGTTCATCGGGCTCGTTCCTTTCAGTTTAGCCGCGCCCCTTGCGTCGATTCACACGTATCCTGAGCCAAACGGAGTGATGTATCGATCGCTGTCTACGCTCCAAGATCTCAATCATCACGCTTGGCAAGCGGTCGTTTATAAACGCTTTGCGCTCGGACAGCCCGAAACATTGAGACTGCGCTTGATTGGATTTCCGGGCGCAGTTGCGCTACAGCATTCCGGTGAACTAGAAATCGACACGAAAAACAAGCGTTTGCTGGCTCCCGATGTCACCGCGCCAGAGTTTGCGATCGCGCACGTCGGCGAGTACGACTTAAAGGCAGCGATCGCGAATTTGGATACGGATTCGACTTTAACGCTTGTGTTACCGATTCAAAGCGGCAACCCTGTGACAATCGAGGTTCCCGCTAAAACGCTGCAAGAATGGTGGCGGGTTGCAAGCTGGCAGCCTCAAGCGCCGTAGCTGATGTGATCGGATTTGTACGACGGTGGCTCAATGTGAATCAGAATGCGCACAGGAGCATACCGTTCTGCCAGTCGCGCTTCTACTTCTTCGGTGATGTCGTGTGCAGTTTCCACATCTTTTGCATCTACAATTAAATGCATTTCGATAAAGCTTTGGCGTCCGACTACGCCCCGCGAGGCAATATCGTGACAGTTGATCACACCGGGAACAGAAAGCGCGATCGCGTGAATCGCTTCGGGCGCGATCGCGATCTCATCGACCAACCACGGCAAATTTTGCTTCAAAACTTCCCAACCGCTATACAGCACTAGAATCGCGACTGGAAAAGACAGCACCCAATCTAACCATTGCCAGTTAAACGCCCAAACGCCGACTAATCCAAGCAGTACGCTAATCGTCACCCAAATATCACTGGCGGTATGCTTCGCATCAGCAATCAAAATGGGGCTATTAACGCGCTGACCTTCGCGCTGCTCGTACACCGTGACGAAAATGTTGACGCCCAGCACGAGAATTAACATCCAAAGCTCGGACGCTGAAATGTGCACCGCTTTACCGGGATTGATCAATCGCTCGAGCGCGCCTTGCACAATTTCAAAACAGGCAATGCCTAAAAATGCTGAGATGCCTAAAGCACTGATCGCTTCGTATTTTTGATGACCGTAAGGGTGGTCGCGATCGGGCATTGGCGACGAAAACCGACTGGCAACCAAGCCTAAAATGTTGCTTGCGCTATCGGTGAGACTGTGCAGCGCATCGGCCAGCAAGCTAAGCGATCCGGTTGACCATCCCACCACGGCTTTGAGCACTAAAACAAATAGATTTAAGAATAGCGTTAGAAATAAGACTTTGCGAACGGTTGATCGATTATCGGTAATCATCGCTCTAGATACAGTTGCTTCAAGTTCAGTGTAGATCTAGCGTTGAAAAAATGCTCAGAAGCTTGATTGCTTAAAGCTTTCAGCTTGCTTTAATGCCAAAAAATTCTTGACATTACTTTCAATAAGCAAAACGTCCCTGAAGCCGTTGCTTTAAGATGAAATAGCAGAATGATAAAATGGCGATTTTTCATGGCTTCGTTGACGCTCAATTTAGTCGAAGGTTCGGTTGCGTTTAGCTTTACGCCTGACGCCGCTCGTGAGTTAAAAGCAGTCCTCGCGGATTTGGTCAGCAGTTTAAAAGTGACTGCGAGTAAAACGGCACCCGGAAGCAAAGCCACGCCGCAAAAATCGATCGAATACCGCTACACCGCAGACGTGTTCTTAGAAATCTTTTGCAATCCAAATATTTGGGCAACGCCGTTTGCTGCAAAAGTGCTCGTTACCGTCAGAGACGATCGCATTCGACTCAGCACCGAAGCCGAACTAAGCCGCGTTATCGACGATGTGAATCAATACCTCGAACAGCACGGATGAAACGCACGATCGTTTGGTTTCGTCGAGATTTACGCATCAGCGATCATGCGCCGCTTTATCGAGCGGTTTCGCGGGGTGCAGTGATTCCGGTTTTTGTGTTCGATCGTGCACTGTTGCATCATCCCGAAACCGGATCGGCGCGAGTGGTCTTTATGTTGGAGTGTTTGCGATCGCTTGATCAAGACTTGCGCGATCGCGGCGGACGCTTGATTTTGCGCTGTGGCGATCCAGTGGAACTATTGCCCGCGCTCATTCGCGAAACAAAGGCGGATGGAATCTACGCTTATATCGACTACGAGCGAATTTATGGGCGAGTGCGCGATGCTCGATTAAATCGCGAATTAGAAAATCAGAACTTAAGGATTCGCTGGTTTGAGCCGATCGCAGGCACATCAGAATTAATCCCTTATTCCGATTACCGAAAGCTTTGGTATGAGGAGATGAGCCAAAATCTAGTGCCTACACCTCAAAAAGTTCCTGTTCCCGATGAGATTTTTAGCGAACCGTTGCCCAGCTTATCGGATCTAGGACGACTTCCCGACAATAAGCCAATTCCACCTGCGGGAACTAATGCAGCACGGCAATTGCTTCAAGAATTTCTAACCGAGAAAATCGATCGATACTATTGGCAATTGTCTTATCCGAGTGCAGAAGTCACAAGCGGATTAAGTCCACACCTTAAATTTGGTGCAATTTCAATTCGTGACTGTTATCAGATTGTGCAGCGCACCTTAAAACATGAAGCCGATCATCGCATTCAACGCAGTCGAAAACAGTTAATTGCTCGGTTGCGCTGGGGATCTGGATTTGCGCAACGCTTTCGATACTTACCGCAGTTAGAATTACGATCGCTCTACTCGGTTTTTGATGCCGACGGTTGGAATTTCGACGAAGACCTTTACCAAGCCTGGCAAACCGGACAAACCGGATTCCCGATCGTCGATGCCGCCGCTCGGTGTCTTGAGGCAACCGGAGGATGGATGGCGCTTAATTTTCGATCGCGGGCGATTTACGCGAGTTTCCTGAGCAATCTGCTTGGCATCGATTGGCGGTATGGCGCTCTACACTTTATGCGGCATTTAATCGATGGCGATTGCCCGATCGATCATTATCAATGGGCAATGCAAGCAGGTGTAACCCACTGCCTTGATAAAACCTGGACGCGAATTTATAACCCTGAACAAGCGGCGATCGATCGCTGCGACCCACAAGGCGAATTTATTAAACGCTGGGTTCCAGAGCTAAGGCAGGTTCCCGCCGTTCAGCTCGGTTTGCCGCCACGAGTTAATGGCTACCCGTCACCGATTCTCAACTACCGATCGGCACGTCAAAACCGAGTGCAGCAGCTTGAACACCAACGCGCAAATTTCCGCCAGCAGCAGAACGTTTTGCCGTATCTCGCTCGAATGCCTGAGTCGATCGTGCCGTTTGGCAGCGATCGGTTTGAAAGTGAGATTCAGTGGGCGCAATGCTCACAAGATTTGTTTCCCGCCGCCCTCAATCTAAATCAGTTAGATTTTGAGCAATCGAAGACGCTACGATCGTGGCTCGTTGCCCAGGTTGATATCAAACCTCACAAGCAAACCGCTTCACGTCGTAAATCCAAGCCTCAGCCAGATCCCAACATCATTCAACTTAGCCTGCTGGATTAAAAGTCTCCGTTCACCTTAGTTAAATTAATAAAGGCGTTTAGAACTACCGTGAACTACTAAACGTCAGTTCCGGTTAAGCCTGAAAGCCTGGCGACTGAAGGCGCGGCTACACAGACGAAGTGCGCCTCCGCGCACTAACAGCGAGCTCGATCGAGCAACCCGCGTAATTGCGGGTTTTGTCTGTGTAGCCGCGTTGCCGCAGCTAATGTTATTCGCCAGGCTCAACCGCAACGGACGTTAATGCATCCGAAACCGATCGAGCGTTGTCCCTTTGGTCTCACTAAAAAAAGGGCAGGCCATAAACCCACCCTTTGACAAGCAGAACGAAAAGGTTAACTTAAGCGCTCACGCTTGCAGTCGATTGAGATTGACGATACTCTTCAACGAGTTTACGGAATTGCTCACCGTCGATCGTTTCCTGCTCGATTAGCACATCGACTAATCGATCGATTAAGGTTCGATTCTCACGCAGCAATCGCCGCGCTTCGGCATAGCAGTGTTTAGCAATTTCACGAACCTGCTGATCGATCTTACTCGCCATTTCTTCGGAAACTTCTGATCGCGGCATCAAGTTTCGGCCCAAAAACACTTCTTCGCCTGCGCTTTCAAGCGCTACCGGACCCAAATCCGACATTCCAAACATCGTCACCATCTGCCGCGCAAGCTGCGTCACCATTCGGATATCGCTTGCGGCTCCAGTATCGATCGCGTCTTCTCCGAACACTTCCGCCTCAACCGCTCGACCGCCTAACGCAACCGTAATGCGATCGAGAATCCACGATCGCGTGTAAAGTCCGCTATCGATCGTTTCTTCGTTTGGCATCGTTTGGGCAACACCTTCAATTCCACCTGATCGCGGAATAATCGTGACTTTGCTGAGCGGATCGGCGTGCTTCAAAATCGTGGTAAGCAAGGCGTGTCCGATTTCGTGGTAAGCCGTAGTGCGTTTGCGCGTCGAGTCAAGAAGCGGATTCATTGCAAGCCCGATCGACACGCGATCGATCGCGTCATCGACTTCGAGCATTGTTACTGCATCTTTGCGACGACGAGCAGTGAGAATTGCCGCTTCGTTGAGCAGGTTTGCCAATTCTGCACCTGAAAATCCCGGTGTACGACGCGCAACAGCGTCAAGCGAAACATCTTCAGACAGCTTTTTGTTGCGGGCGTGGACTTCAAGAATTTTAAGGCGTCCTTTGTAGCTTGGCAAATCAACCGAGACTTGTCGATCGAAGCGTCCCGGTCTGAGCAACGCTGAATCTAGAACATCCGGGCGGTTCGTTGCCGCGATGATAATAATCCCTGCATTACCCTCGAAACCATCCATCTCGGTTAGAAGTTGGTTTAGGGTTTGTTCGCGTTCATCGTTGCCGCCCCCGATTCCCGCTCCACGCTGACGACCGACGGCGTCAATTTCATCGATAAAGATAATACAAGGTGCGCTTTCTTTGGCTTTTTTGAACAAGTCGCGCACGCGAGACGCACCGACGCCGACAAACATTTCCACGAATTCTGAGCCTGAAATGCTGAAGAATGGCACTCCGGCTTCTCCGGCGATCGCTTTTGCCAGCAAGGTTTTACCCGTTCCCGGAGGTCCAACAAGCAGCACGCCTTTCGGAATCCGAGCACCGACGGCAGTAAAGCGATCGGGCTTTTTCAGAAACGTCACCACTTCTTGTAATTCTTCTTTGGCTTCTTCGATGCCTGCTACGTCATCAAACAGCACGCCAGTTTTCGCTTCCATCTGAAATCGAGCGCGAGACTTCCCGAAGTTCATTGCTTGCCCGGGCCCGCCTGAAGAGTTGGTCGATCGACGCAAAATCAGCAGCAGACCCGCAATTAGCAGCATAAACAGCAGCAAATTTGCGGCAAGACCCACAATCAAGCTGTTGTCGGCGGTAGGCTGTGAATCAAAATCAACTTTTTTACGGCGTAATCGCTCGATCAATTCCGGATTGCGCTCTAAAAGCTGCACTTCAACAGGCGGATCATTTTTTCCTTTTCCCTGTAGGCGTACTCGTGCAACATGCTGCGCCTCGTCGATTTCAACCCGTGTGACTTCGCCTGCATCAATTTTTCTTAATAAATCACTATACGTCAGCGTCTCACGGGACTGCTGCGCCATTGCTGGCGTGCCCACCCATACACTTTGTGCGAGCATCATTCCAAAGAGCGCGTTACGAGCAAGCTTCCACCCGTTTTGGGTCGGAGTTTGCCGCATTAATGCCTGTTTCCGTGAGCCTTTCATTATGTAATCGCCTTTTGTAGACTTCGACAACGGTTGCTTGAATATCGCGCTCAAGAGCGACTGAATCCAAATCGAAAAGGATTTCTGCTCTTAGTTTAGCTTTCCCGCGCTGAATTGGGCATCGCTGCTACTTCTGTCTTAGGCGTGTACTTAATGATTTTGAGACAGTTGCGCTCTCCTTCTCGATCGTAGCTGACGCGATCGGCTAAGCGACGCAGCAAAAACCAACCGTATCCCCCTTCTTGAAGCGTTCCGGGCTGCGGTTCGCGGACATTATTCGGATCAAACGGCTGACCCCAATCCCAAATTTCAATTTCTAATCGATCGTCGTGCAGCGCAACTTCGATATCGATCGACGTGTCGGCCGACAACCCAGAATGAGCATGACGAACGGCGTTTGTAAACCCTTCTGCTAAAGCGAGATTGAGGCGATACACTTGATTATCGCGACGGGCAACGTAAGGATCATGTTGAAGCCAGAATTTCTCAAACCACTTTTGGACGTGATTGAGCACCGTAAGGTTACTGTTAACCGTCAGATGATCGTTATAAAACATGCTCAGACTCGTACTGTCAATAACGCTACGCCAATCAAACGATCAGGCGCACTAGGACAATTTTTACGATAACTGCGTGTCTTTTCTGCGTCAGAGCGTTGAATTTCTTCTGACGCAAGTGAGAAATAATACACCCTACTCAGTCTGAATTGCAGAAGGGCGAATTGCCTGTCGCTGCAATTCTAGCAGCTCTCGAATGCCCTTTTCGGCGCGATCAAGAATCTGGTTTAGCTGAGGGCGCGTAAAGCTTTTTTGCTCTGCTGTCCCTTGTACTTCTATTATACTGAGGGATTCATTCATCACCACATTAAAGTCAATATCAGCAGTCACGTCTTCGTGATAGTTTAAATCCAATAAAACTTCATCTTCGATAAGTCCAACTGATACGGCTGCGACTTGATGCCGAATCGGAGTGTGTTCAAGTTCACCGATTTTAATCAAGTATTCGATCGCGTCGTGCAGAGCAACAAAGGCTCCGGTGATTGCCGTAGTTCGGGTGCCTGCATCGGCTTGGAAAACGTCGGCATCGATCGTAATCGTGCGTTCTCCCAGCGCTTGCATGTCGAGAACTGAACGTAAACTGCGTCCAATTAAGCGCTGAATTTCCTGCGTGCGTCCAGACAGCTTGAGAAATTCGCGTTCTTGCCGTTCCGGAGTGGCTCCGGGCAGCATACGGTATTCTGCGGTAAGCCAGCCTTGTCCTTTACCGTCGAGAAATCGAGGTACTTTCGGCTGAACCGTTACGGTGCAAAGAACTTGCGTATCGCCGCACGAGGTCAGCACTGATCCGGCGGCAAATTTTGTAAATCGGCGCTCAAACCGCACGGTGCGTAATTCATCGGGTTGCCGATCGTCGGGGCGCTGCCACGGCATGAGTCTGTCCTCAAATCTCTGCCTCAGCATACCGCTCAGTGCGGCGTGCCTTTATTGAGATTTTCGATTGTTTTCAGATTTGATCAGGGAAATGAACTCAATTACTTTAGAATTTTAGTGCTGGTGCCTAAAACAGATTGAGTTGCGCGGGTGGATCGGCTCCAGCGTCCTGATCAGCGCTAATCACATCCCACGGAAGCGGCGGAACTGGAGCGTTTTGATGTTGAAGTAAATGCTGGAAATAGCGGGCGTTAGTGGGCGATCGCGCCTCAATCGGACAATGAACAAAGAAATACACCTGCGTTCCCGCTCGAAGCCACTGATCGATCGTGCTTGCCCATTGATTCAAATACGATTCATTCTTCTCCAGCGTGGGATGGCTGATAAATCGAACTAAACTAAACGAGGCGGTGCGATCAATCTGAAGCGGAAGGTTTGGTTTTTTGCGTTCGCTTGTAAGCTGTGGATCGTCATCGCATTCGTAGATCGGGCGCGTGTCAAGCAGAACACGACCGATATTAAGGGATTCAAGCAGCGTGTTGAGTCGATCGCGATCCGGCGCTTTGAACCAATCCGGATGACGAACTTCTAGCGCTAAAGGCGCTTTGGTTTCTGCCCAGTGTTGCAAAAAGTCAGCTAAATCATCGAATTTTCTAGGGCTATAGCTTGGCGGTAACTGCGCGAAGAGAACACCAAGACGACTCGCTTGCGTAACTCCGCAGGAACCGTTCAATTCCTGCATCAGTTCTAAAAATTGCAGCGATCGATCCAGTGACGGCATTAATAACCCGTTGTGCGTCAAACTTTTAGGTAACTTCGGGCAGAAGTGAAATCCTGGCGGTGTTTCTGCTGCCCAACGTTTTACGGTTTTAACTGAGGGAATCGAGTAAAACGTAGTGTTGCCTTCAACGCAGGTAAAGCGACGACTGTAGAGATTGAGAAAGTTTGAAGCACGGCTTTTTGGCGGAAACAAATCGCCAACCCAGTTCTTATACGCCCAGACTGCGCATCCGATCCGAAAATTCACCCGACGCGCCTCCCTCTAGATAGAGTCCAGAATTTGCTTTGATTTTTCACAATTAAGACGCACTTTACAAAAAATTCTAAAAAATATGCGTGGTGGAAATCAAATTAGAACTGCCGCATTACTCGGATTGCTTAGCGCAGTGCTTGTATTAGCTGGCTATTATCTTATCGGAAACGAGCAAGGCTTAATTTTAGGATTCCTGTTTGCTGCTATGAGCAGCTTCGGATCGTGGTACTACTCGGATCGAGTCGCGTTAGCGTCGTATGCTGCCCAGCCGATCGAGCGCGACCAAGCTCCAGAATTATTTGATATGGTGCAGCGCTTGTGCGATCGCGCTCAAATTCCGATGCCGAGAATCTTTCTAGTTCCAACAAAATCTCCAAATGCGTTTGCTACGGGACGCGATCCAGAACATGCTGCGGTTGCCGTCACGCAAGGCATTATAGAATTGCTCAGTCCTGAAGAACTCGAAGGCGTTTTGGCGCACGAATTGACGCACGTTAAAAACCGCGACACCTTAACGCAGGCGGTCGCAGGCACGATCGCGGGTGCAATTACGTATTTAGGACGAATTTTGAGTTTTGGAGCGCTCTACGGGCCCGTGTATCGCGACACTCGGCGCGGGGCAAACCCGATCGGACTGCTGTTTTTGATTGTGCTGGCACCGCTTTCGGCCGCATTGATTCAGTTTGCGATTTCCCGGACTCGCGAATTTGCAGCCGATCAAGGATCAGCCGAAATTACTGGAAATCCGTTAGCGCTTGTGAGTGCATTAGAGAAACTCGAAGCGATCGGACATCAAATTCCTATGAACGGAAACCCCGCGATGTCGCCGCTTTTGATTGTGAATCCGCTTTCAACTCAAGGCTTGCAGTCTCTTTTCCGCACGCACCCGCCGACCGAAGAACGCATTCGTCGATTGATCGAACTCGCACAACAGTCCCAATCGCCCGCAATGGCTTAACGCTCAATTCTGGGGGAAAGACTGTGTTAAAACAGAAATTTAAGACATCTTTCCCTTAAAAATTTATGCCGAGAAGAGACCCGAACAACGCAGGCACGATCGCGCAAGAATTAAAATCGCACGCGATGATTCTCGGCGGTCTTGTTGGCGTGATGTGGATTGTTGAAATCGTTGATTTGGCTCTCGGCGGCAGGCTGAACTCCCTCGGAATCTATCCGCGCTACGCGGTTGGATTGCGAGGCATTTTATTTGCGCCGTTTTTGCATCGCGATTTCACTCATTTGATTAGCAATACGATTCCTTTTCTCGTCATGGGCTGGTTTGTGATGCTGCGAGGCATTGATCAATTTGTTAAAGTCAGTCTAATTGTTGCCGTGGCAAGCGGTCTTGGCGTTTGGTTGTTCGGAGCGCAAGGCTTGCACATCGGCGCGAGCGGCGTGATTTTTGGGTACTTCGGCTTTTTGGTGTCGAGCGCTTATTTTGAGCGGAGTATTTTATCGATCGCGCTTTCGATCGCCGTTGGGTTGCTGTACGGCGGTATTCTTTGGGGCGTTTTACCAACTCACCTGGCGATTTCCTGGGAAGGTCATTTGTTCGGCTTCTTGGGTGGCATTTTTGCAGCGAGTCGGCTGATGCGACGCTATTAATCTTGCAGACAGCGAATCGCTTCGAGCAGTCCCCGCGCTTTATTCAAGGTTTCTTGGTATTCGCTTTCAGGAACCGAATCGGCAACTAATCCTGCGCCCGCCTGCACGCTAACGGTATGTTTTCCGTTACCTTCGGATTGCACCACCATTGTGCGGATTGCGATCGCGCTGTTTAACTGTCCTTCAAAGTCGTAATAGCCATACGCACCCGAATAAACGCCCCGCCGACACGGTTCTAAATCGTGAATAATTTCCATTGCTCGAATTTTCGGCGCACCGCTCACCGTGCCTGCTGGAAAACACGCTTTTAGCAAATCCCAAGCTGTTTTATTTGGTGATAACTGTCCAATCACGTTACTCACAATATGCATTACATGGGAATAGCGTTCGACAATCATCAATTCATCAACGCTCACGGTTCCATTAATGCAAACCCGACCTAAATCGTTGCGTCCCAAATCCACTAACATCACGTGTTCAGCAACTTCTTTTGGATCTTGTAACAAGTCGTGTTCGAGGGCGACATCTTCTGCGTGCGTTTTTCCGCGTCGGCGGGTTCCCGCAATCGGGCGCACTGTGGCAATTTTCGGTGCAGTTAAATCGCTGGCTCGTTCCGCTTTTACCATTACTTCAGGACTTGAGCCGATGATTTGCCAATCGTTGAAGTGAAAATACGACATATACGGCGATGGATTAATTAAGCGCAGCGATCGGTACAGCGCAAACGGCTCACCTGTGTAATCTGCTGACAATCGCTGCGAAATCACCACCTGAAAAATATCACCCGCTCGGATGTGGGCTTTAGCTTTTTCAACGTTGGCGCAAAACTGCTCTTTGGGCGTGTTGCTTGTCCAGGTGAGTTCTCCGGTATTCATTGCGGGCGGATGCCAAGACAGCAACCGCGCCTGCTCGGACAGTGGCGATTGCAGCTTGTTCACGAGCTGCGTCACACGATCGCACGCTTGATCGTAAGCGGCTTTGGAATCGATGTTTGGATCGCGCAAGTCAGCGTAGGCGATCGCCCAAATTTTGCGCTTGACTTGATCAAAAATCAACAAGTGATCAATGTGCATCCATAATCCATCCGGAGTTTCGGTTTCCGTTGTTTTGTAAACTGGAACTCGGGGTTCGATCCAATGAATTAATTCATAGCCCCAATAGCCAAACAATCCTCCAATTCCCGGTGGCAGTTCAGGCAGCGTTACCGGATGAATCGGTTCTAAACAAACGGATAACGCTTTGAATGGATCACCTTCAAAAATTTGCTCGGTGCCATCTCGTTGCGTTTGCACGGTGCGATCACCGCGTGCTTCTAAAATCCACAACGGGTCGCAGCCTAGAAAGCTATAGCGCCCGATTGTTTCTCCACCCTCGACTGATTCGAGCAAAAAGCTATACGGCTGTCCTGCACAAACCCGATACCACGCTGAAACAGGCGTATCGAGATCCGCGACCCATTCTTGGTAAACCGGAACAAAATTTCCTTGCTGCGCGAGTTCAGAAAACTGAGAAAAATCTGGAGAAATCATGGCGTTAGATTGAGACTCGCCCTTCATAATACAAGAGTCAGAATCCAACCTATAAAAGCTGAATCCTGACTCTTGCATTAAAACTTAATCTGAAACCCGATCCCTCAAAATCAAAGCGTTACGGATCGTAAGGTTTACGAGTGCTAAACTTCGACTTGACTGGCTCAGGATTGGCACCGATATTGCGGGGCACGCTGTTCACTGACACACGACCGGGATTCACTTTCTCAGGGAATACCCCATCGTTCGGATGCAAGTACTGAATATCGCCGTTCGGAAACAAACGATAAACTTTGTAGTTGGTGATCTTGAACTTCGTGCGAAGTTGTCCACCCAATGCAAGACAGTGTTCTTTGCGAGCAAGATACAGCAGGTTGTCGCCTTTGCGCATGGTAGCCGCGCCGCTCATCGGCATCTCAAAGACTTGCTCTTTGGGACTGTTCCAAGTGATGGCGTATTTCTCTTCTACTAAGGCTTTGGTCAGCAGTCCACCTGTACTGCCCCCGAACAAAGGCGCTTGTCCAGTAAGAGTTTCTGACATAAGTTCCGCTCTAAACGTTTTTAGGCATCCTATCACTGGACGTTTCACTGCTTATCGGAACTGTAACAGTTGTTAGCAATTGCACGTCAAACGATCGACGTTCAAGCCAAGCTCTATGGCTTGCTGATGTCATAGCGATGAGTTTTGCATTCTGTATACAACTGGGCTTAAACTTTCTTTGCAAGCTCAAGTTTGTAAAGAAGGTATCAGTTCAGATTAATGACTCCGAACTATGATTCGGGCTAGAGCGGCAGCAAATCTAACTTAGTTGTTGGCTCGATCGCTTTCCAGTCCCCGGAAGTGATTCTATAAATTGCTCAAAATTTAGAGAGATTTCGATTATGCTCAAATTTGTGATGCGTGGCTTGCGTGCTGTGGTGTTGTCTGTTTTATTACTAAGCGTGTTACTAACCACGCCACAAGCGGTTCTAGCCGACAAAACCTACACGATTTCACCGGAAGAACGCGAAACGACGATCGCTCCGCCAGCTTCTGAAGGAATTGCGGCTCCAGCAACGACTGAAGCGCCAACGGTGAGCAGTCCGGTTGACGCTGCGAAAGAGCTAACCGAAGACGCGAAGGACGCAGCGAAAGAACAGGCAAAAGCGGCGAAAAAGGCAGCGAAAGAAGCCGCGAAAAAAGCGAAAGCTGAAGCGAAAGAGCAAAAAGAAGCCGCGAAAGCTGAAGCTAAAAAGGCAAAAGAAGCCGCGAAGGCTGAAGCCAAAAAAGCAAAGGAAGCCGCGAAAGCTGAAGCCAAAAAAGTAAAAGACGCGGCAAAGGCAGCCGTTGGCGCAGATGAATAATCAAATTGGGCGCGTGATGCGCTAATCGAACTGTTAACTGAGAATCGGCTTTTAGTTCTAAAGTTAAAAGCCGAT
This sequence comes from uncultured bacterium, assembly GCA_964250455.1. Lineage (GTDB taxonomy): Bacteria > Cyanobacteriota > Cyanobacteriia > Leptolyngbyales > Leptolyngbyaceae > CAXUFL01. The sequence goes on along the minus strand of CAXUFL010000001.1, from coordinate 85,642 downwards.
TTTAAGCGATCGGAACGTTCAGAAGTTGCACGATCGACACCGGAAGATCGAGAAACGCTAATGGCGCAATCGTGCCTTCGCTAATAGCTTGCTCGGATGTATACTGCCCGTTTTGAGGATCGCGAAACACCGTAATCTGTCGATTAGCTAAATTCAGTACCCAATATTCTTGAATCCCTGCTGTCGCATAAATCGAAGCTTTGAGGTCTAAATCTTTTTTCAAGCTAGTCTTTGCAACTTCGATAATCCAAAAGATATCTTCTACGCCGGGATGACGATCGTAATAGACATCTGTTGGCAATCGGACGATCGCAATATCGGGTTCAGGCTCAGAGTCAGCAAGCGTAACTGGGCCATTAAAGCGAACGTCGGCTCGATCGAGGAGTAAAGTTTCTAGATACTTGACGCTTTGTTTTGCAGTGTTGTAGTGAATAGGAGACTCTGGACTCATTTCAACGATTTCGCCTGCTAATAACTCGACCGATCGATCAGCCAATATTCCCGCCTCGATTAAGCGGTGATAATCATCGACAGACCACTTCATTAAGGTTTTCATGATTAGTTTGTTCGTCTGCGTCGGCTGGCTGCGGGGCGTTTTTCGTCGGTTGCGGGCACGATCGGAACGGTAAAATGGAACTGAGCACCGTGATCTTTGCCTTGCGATTCTGCCCAAATTCGACCGCCCCAATTGCTGATAATCTGACGGCAAATCGCCAGTCCAAGTCCGGTTCCGCCTTGCGTGCGGCGGAGTGCCCCTTCTTCTTGATAAAAGCGATCGAACACCGTTTCTAATCGATTTGGCTCGATACCGCGTCCAGTATCGGCAACCGTCACTTCGATCATATTGCTACCGTTGCGGTGGGCTTCGATCGTGACTTGATCATCTGAATCGGTGAACTTGCAGGCGTTATCGAGCAGTTTGGATAGCACTTCAACAAGCCATTCTCCATCAACCTGCACCAAAGGCAAATCGGCGGGAAGCTGGGTAATGATTTGTGGAAGTGGCGCGGCGAGTTTTCGCGTTTGCAGACTGCTTAACGCTAAATCAACGCATTCCCAAAGCGGTAACGGTTCAATCTTCCATTCAACCCGACCGGATTCAAGGCGCGACAGCGTGAGAAAATCTTGAATCAGCTTGCGCATTCGTTCGGCATCGGTCAGCGCGGAATTGAGCATCACTTGACGCAAATCAAGCGACATATCCGGCTCACTTGCCAAACTTTCAAGACAGATTTGAATCGTTGAAAGCGGCGTGCGCAGTTCGTGTCCGGTAATCGCGATCAGATTGCTGCGCGTGCGATCGAGCGCGGCTAACTGCTGATTCAAGTCTTCTAGATTTGCATAAGATTCTGCTTGAATAATCGCGATTCCAATTTGAGCGGCGATCGCTTCGATCATTTCAAGCTCATGGCGATCTAAAACGTGCGGCATGGCTCCACAGTAATGTAGCTCAACCATGCCCAAAAGCTGATTTTGATGCAGCACAGGTACCATCAGCCACGATCGGATTTGCCAGGTTTGAGTTAGCGATCGCAGCGTCGTATCACCATCTTTGATCACCGCAAGTCGCGAATCAGTTTGAGTATCTTCGATGTAAACAGGCTCGCCTCGCTGCACCACTTCCTCAAACAAAGGATTGCCTTGCAGCGTCCAAATTCGTCCGGCAAGTGACGGTGCCCCCGACGTTGAATCAAGATATTCGTGCTGTAATGTTGCGCTAGTGTCGGTGGTTTTGCAGCGATAAATCAAGCTGCGTCCTGCACCTAACACTTGTCCGAGTTCTTCGACGGCAACTTTCAAAATCTCGACGGGTTTGAGCGATCGCCGCACTGCTGAAGTGATCGAATTGACTAACCGTTCTTTGCGTTCTTTTTCAGCAATCGATCGATACGCCTTTGAAAGTTTGTATTGTCCGGCTTGCAGATAAGTCACTAATCGGTCGGCAAACGGAGCCGGATCAACTTGATTCACGTTTGAAGCGGCATCGCTGGCGATTTGTGCCAGAACAGGTTCAATTTTTGCGGTTAATTCTGGACGGTACAATAGAATTCGCCGCAGCAGGAGATCGGCGCATTTAAAGACAATTTGTCGATCGAACGTCCAAATTCCTTCAAATCGACGCGATTGATCAACATGCAAAGCCGGAACCAGAGAATTTGCGTCTGATAAATCGCGTTCTTTGCAAATTAAACACGACGCATACTGATCGCTTAAAACCACTAAATGCCACTCTTCACTCAAGGCATCTCCGGGTTCAAAGGCGATCGTTTCGTACTGATGCGATCGATTGGCAAAATCGGTTTCCGGTGCTGCCAATACATAAACCTGGTCGGTGCGCTCAGAAATTCTCAAATACCGATGCGCTTCTTGACGATAGAATCGTTCACGCTGAAAACTTGCAATCACCAACGGCTGATCGACGCCCGCTAAAACCTGATCTTCCATCGCATGAGACAGCGCGGTAAGCGAAGACTTGAAGTAAATTTGAGGACGCACCTGGGGCATTGCTTCAAACAACGCATCCAGGACGGAATCAGTAACAATCATTGGTAATCGTTATTCGCCAACTGCTCGAAACTCGGCAGAAAACCTGCTTACGGTGCCGATTAATCAGTCGATGTCCCCGAACGAGAAAGGATCGTTTGAAGACCGCCAAGCATCACGACTCATCGGATCAGGCTCTCAATATTGCATTGTAAAGCTCGATCGCGCTTGATCTGCGGGATTGCTTGTGTTTCTTAACTCACGATTTTTCTTCGAGAAGAACGACCGCATAAGCGGCGATTCCTGCTTCGTTGCCGACCGCGTCGAGTTTTTCGTTGGTGGTGGCTTTGATGCCAACGCGATCGAACGGCAACTCTAAAGCATCGGCGAGGCGCGATCGCATCGATTCAAGATGCGGCTTTAACTTGGGGCGCTCTGCCACAATCACCGAATCAATATTGCCGATTTGCCAACCGCGATCGCCGATGAGTTGATGCACTTGTTGCAGCAAAACAACGCTATCGGCTCCGGCCCATTTCGGGTCAGTCGGCGGAAAATAGTGTCCGATGTCGCCCAAGCTTAAAGCGCCTAACATCGCATCCATAATGGCGTGAGTAAGCACATCAGCGTCACTGTGACCGAGCAATCCGGTTTCGTGCTCGATTTTAACGCCGCCTAAAATTAAGTCACGTCCAACGACTAAGCGATGAATATCGTAACCATTCCCGATTCTGATCATGTGCGTTTTGTTGATGTAACGATGCTTATAGCTTACCGAGCAACGGTTTCACTGTTGCATCGCGTCAATATCGTCGTTTCCTTCATAAGTCAGTTTGATCAAAGGGGCTGGCTGCATCAATTCGGGAAGCCCGCTTTAATCACAGCGTTTATTCTGACTCAGCCATTGCTCATACAAATCCGGGCGACGATCGAGCGTGCGATCGATCTGCTGCTGTTTGCGCCAAGCGGCAATTTTGGCGTGATTGCCCGATCGCAACACAGGAGGCACTTCCCAATTTCTAAACACCGGAGGACGAGTGTACTGCGGATAATCGAGCAAAATTTCTTCAAAACTTTCGGCTTTGAGCGATTCTTCTTTACCAACGGTTCCGGGTAACAGTCGAATCGTTCCGTTCAAAATCGTGAGCGCGGGAATTTCGCCACAGGTTAAAACAAAATCACCGATCGACACTTCTCGCGTGACCAAGTTCAACACGCGCTCATCGACTCCTTCGTAATGTCCACAGATGATGACAATTTGATCGAAATTTGTAGCAAACTCTTTGAGCAAAGATTGATTGAGCGGTTTGCCTTGTGGTGTGACATAGATTACTTCGCGTCGTAGTCGCTGGGGCAGCGATTCGACCGCCGCGAAAATCGGTTCGGGTTTGATCAGCATTCCAACGCCGCCGCCGTAAGGTTCATCATCGACGCGACGGTGTTTATCGGTGGCAAAATCACGCGGATTGGTTAAATAAACTTCGGCAATTTGCTTGGTTAGCGCTTTACCCAATAGCCCAGAGCGAAGCGGAGACTCGAAAAAATCAGGAAATAGCGTGACAATATCAAAGCGCATAGAAAATCAGGGAAAAGGGTTTAAGGTCTTGTCAACCAATAAAGTTTAATAATCTGGCATGATTGATCAAATGCCGCTTGAATCGTTCGCGATTTAAGTGTGCAAATTCAACAGTTTGCTGCATCTCTTCGATCCTAAACTGGTTTTGATTAGAATCAGTTTTGAACTCTCCTTCCCCGATTTATCGTGCGATTGCGCCATGCTAGAGTCAGTCTTAAAATCGTTTGAACCGCAGATGCCTCAGTCTCTGAATACCGCCATTATGGTGATTGGCGGAGCCGAAGATAAAGTTCACGGGCGCGAAATTCTCCGCAGCTTTTTTTGGCGCTCGGGCGGCGCTGACGCTCGCATTGCTATTATTCCATCGGCATCTCGCGAACCAGCGATTATTGGCGATCGCTATCAAACGATTTTCTCGGAGTTTGGCGCAGAAACGATTCAGGTGTTGGACATCTCCGATCGAGCGCACTGCGATCATCCGGATTTCCAAGCTTATGTTTCTACCTGTACGGGCGTGTTTCTTACCGGAGGCGATCAGCTTAGGCTGTGTGGATTACTGGCCGATACGCCAGTAATGGATATTGTGCGATCGCGAGCACAAGCCGGAGAAATTACGTTAGCCGGAACGAGCGCAGGCGCGGCAGTGATGGGATATCACATGATCGCAGGCGGCGGAAGCGGAGAATCTCCAAATCATTCTCTAGTCGATATGACGCTCGGATTAGGCATCATCCCAGATATTATTGTGGATCAGCATTTTCACAACCGCAATCGCATGGCGCGGTTAATGAGCGCGATCGCCGGACATCCAGAACGCTTGGGAATTGGCATCGACGAAGACACTTGCGCCTTGTTTGAGGGCGATGGCACGCTGCAAGTGCTTGGAAAAGGCGCAGTGACGATCGTTGATCCCGGTGAAATGACGTTCACAAATCAAGCCAAAATCGCTAAAACCGAGCCGATATGCATTAGTAATTTGCGCGTGCATGTTCTGAGTGCGGGTTGTCGTTTTGACTTGCGCGATCGTGCGATGCTGAGTATGTACTGAGGCTCGCATTTTATCGTTAGCACTCGTTGAGTTTTGCTTTCTTGATTTCTAAAATCAGGTCTTCAACGTTAGCTGCTACGATCTGTTACAAAATGTTGAGAAGTCGCGGTTTAAGTTATTGTCCTTTACGCCGTTTTGTTTGAGGTGAACAGTTTAGAAGCTCGATCGCGCTCGAAACTGAATAATTGCTGTTCAAAGGCGATTATTGGTTTGGCTTAAATTTTTCAACAACCCCCAAAACGCCAGCCTGTAACTCCGATAAGGTTCTATGAAGATATTAAAAATTCAGACGTTACGTGGTCCTAACTACTGGAGCATCCGCCGCCACAAAGTTATCTTGATGCGCCTCGACTTAGAAGACCTGGCAGAAACGCCATCGAATCAGATTCCCGGTTTTTATGAAAGTCTGTCTCAGTTGTTGCCGTCGTTAATCGAGCATTTTTGCTCTCCGGGCTGTCGGGGTGGATTTTTGAGCCGCGTTCGCGAAGGCACGATGATGGGGCACATTATCGAGCACGTGGCCCTAGAGCTGCAAGAACTCGCAGGCATGGAAGTGGGGTTTGGGCGTACTCGTGAAACAGCAGAACCAGGCGTGTATCAAGTTGCGATCGAGTATCAGTACGAACGCGCTGGACGCTATGCGGCTCGTGCAGCCGTGCGAATTTGCCAAACGCTGATCGAAGCTGGAAATTACCCTCGTCAAGAACTCGAACAGGATCTAAAAGATTTGCGCGAAATCGCTTTAGATTGTGCGTTGGGGCCAAGTACAGAAACGCTGGTCAAAGAAGCCGAATCACGCCATATTCCCTGGATGGAGTTGGGCGCTCGATCGATGATTCAGCTTGGTTTCGGCGTCCACCAAAAACGGGTTCAAGCAACGCTGAGCAACTATACGAGCATTTTGGGCGTTGAGTTGGCAAGCGACAAAGAAGGCACCAAGCAAATGCTGCGATCGGCCGGAGTTCCGGTTCCACGCGGCACGGTGATCAACTACCTCGATGAGCTTGAAGATGCAATTCAAGACGTGGGGGGCTATCCGATCGTTGTTAAACCGCTCAACGGTAATCACGGGCGCGGCATCACAATTAATATTACGACTGCAAAACAAGCAGAAGCGGCTTACGATGCTGCAAAAGAAGTTTCCAAATCGATTATTGTTGAGCGCTACTACCAGGGCCGCGATCACCGCGTGTTGGTGGTAAATGGAAAAGTTGTTGCAGTAGCAGAACGAATTCCCGCCCACGTTGTGGGAAATAATCGATCAACGATTCAGCAGTTAATCGATGAAACGAACCGCGATCCGCGTCGAGGAACCGGACACGATAACGTTTTGACGAAAATCGAGGTCGATCGCACCTCGTGGCAGTTGCTTGAGCAAAAAGGCTACGACTTAGATACGGTCCTACCTGCGGGCGAAATCTGCTATCTCAGAGCAACCGCGAACTTGAGTACCGGAGGAATTGCGGTCGATCGTACCGATGACATTCACCCAGAAAATCTGTGGCTGGCTCAGCGCGTGGTGAAAATTATCGGACTCGATATCGCCGGAATCGATATTGTCACCGAAGATATTTCAAAGCCGCTTCGCGAAGTCGATGGCGTGATCGTAGAAGTGAATGCGGCGCCTGGTTTTCGGATGCATGTTTCACCGAGCGAAGGCATTCCGCGCAACGTTGCCGAACCTGTGATCGATATGCTATTTCCACCGGGAACACCAAGCCGAGTGCCGATCGTCGCCATCACCGGAACCAATGGAAAAACAACGACAACGCGCTTGATTGCTCACATTTTCAAGCAGACTCAGCAAATCGTGGGGTATACCACAACCGACGGAACTTATATCGGCGATTATTTAGTTGAACCCGGAGATAATACCGGCCCGCAAAGTGCGCAGTTAATTCTGCAAGATCCGACGGTTGAAGTGGCGGTTTTAGAAAGTGCGCGGGGCGGAATTTTGCGATCGGGCTTAGCCTTTGGTGCGTGCGATGTGGGCGTTGTGCTCAACGTTGCGGCAGATCACCTGGGACTGGGGGATATTAACTCGATCGATGAAATGGCGCGAGTGAAAAGCGTCGTTGCCGAAGCCGCTTTACCCAACGGGTACGCAGTGCTAAACGCTGACGATCCGCTTGTTTCCGCTATGGCAAGCCGCGTGAGTGCTCAGATCGCTTACTTCTCGATGAATGCCGAAAACGAACTGATTCGCGATCATACCCAACGGGGTGGACTCGCAGCCGTGTTTGAAAATGGCTATCTCTCAATTCTCAAAGGCGATTGGACGCTGAGAATCGAACAAGCTGTTAACGTTCCGCTTACGTTGGGTGGACGTGCGCCGTTTATGATCGCCAATGCGCTCGCCGCGAGTTTAGCGGCATTTGCGCAAGGAGTTCGGATTGAAGACATTCGTGCGGCATTGATCAGCTTTCAAGCTTCGACCAAGCAAACGCCGGGACGCATGAACTTGTTTAATTTGGGCAAGTTTCATGTGCTGATTGATTATGCCCACAATCCCCACAGCTACGAAGCGCTAGGCGGATTTGTGCGCAATTGGACATCTGGAGAAAAAATTGGCGTGATTGGCGGGCCGGGCGATCGACGCGATGACGATTTGCTGCTGTTGGGCAAGCTTTCGGCGAATTTGTTTGATCGCATCATCATCAAAGAAGACGACGACACGCGGGGGCGCGATCGCGGCAATGCCGCTTACTGGATTCAGCAAGGCATCACCGAAATCAAACCCGACAGCCGTTGCGACACGATTCTCGATGAAACAACGGCAATTCAAACTGCGCTGAACACGGCAACACCGGGAAGTTTAGTTGTGTTTCTGCCGGAGAGTGTGACTCGTGCGATCGAGATCATCGAAGCGCGAAACGCCACGCAGGTTGTGACCGCCGTAGCGCCAACTCAGCATCAAGACAAAAACACCGTTTCCGTTGCTGAAGCAGTTTCGTCTTAAATAAGCGAATGGGGATCAGACTTAGCGCTCATCCCCGGTGTTTTTCTAAGCAGATTTTTTAATCCGACAGGCAAAGCATTTGTAGGCTTGCTGACCGGATAAGTCAAAAAAAGAGCGATCCGCAACTGCGAACCGCTCGATCCAACACACTAAACCGCCGTTGATTAGCAATCGTAGTAGAGCATGAACTCATACGGATGCGGGCGAATGCTCATCGGAATGACTTCTCGATCGAGCTTGTAGCTAATCCAGCTTTCGATAAAGTCTTCGCTAAAAACGCCGCCCGACGTCAAGAAATCGTGATCGGTTTCAAGATTCTTAAGCGCTTCTGCCAACGATCCCGGCGTCGAAGGCACTTTCGCGAGTTCTTCGGGGCTGAGTTCGTAGATGTCTACATCCAACGGCGAACCCGGATCGATTTGGTTTTTGATGCCATCGATTCCAGCGCACAGCATTGCTGCAAACGCTAAGTACGGATTTGCCGTCGCATCCGGGCAGCGAAACTCCAAACGCTTCGCTTTTGGATTGGTGCCAGAAAGCGGAATCCGTACCGAAGCAGAGCGGTTGCCTTGCGAGTATGCCAGGTTTACCGGAGCTTCAAAACCCGGCACCAATCGCTTGTAAGAGTTCGTGGTTGGGTTGGTAAACGCCAACAGCGAAGGCGCGTGCTTTAAAATTCCGCCGATGTAGTGCAGCGCAGTTTGGCTTAGACCCGCATACATATCGCCTGCAAACGTCGGTTGACCGTTGTTCCAGATCGACTGGTGACAGTGCATTCCAGACCCGTTATCGCCAAACACAGGCTTTGGCATAAACGTCACCGTTTTGCCGTATTTGCGAGCCACGTTTTTGATCACATACTTGTACGTCATCAGCCAGTCTGCCGCTTGAATCAGCGATCCAAACTTGAAGCCGAGTTCGCACTGTCCACCTGTTGCCACTTCGTGGTGATGCTTCTCAATGGGAACGCCGCAATTTTGCATGGTCAGCAGCATTTCCGATCGCATATCTTGCGAAGTATCCGTGGGCGCGACCGGAAAGTATCCTTCTTTGTTGCGCGGCTTGTAGCCCAGGTTTCCACCCGCTTCGTCGCGACCCGAATTCCAAATGCCTTCAGCGCTATCGACGTGGTAATAGCCTTCGTGCTGGTTTTGGTCGTAGCGGACATCATCAAAGATAAAGAATTCCGCTTCAGGGCCAAAAAATGCCGTGTCACCCAGTCCAGTTGATTGCAGGTAATCGATCGCTTTTTGCGCAATCGATCGCGGGTCGCGGCTATACGGTTGTCCGGTGCGCGGCTCTTTGATCGAGCAAATCATGCTGAGCGTTTTGTGCTGCATAAACGGGTCGATCCAAGCGGTGTTGGGATCGGGCACCATTGCCATGTCGGATTCGTTGATTGATTTCCAACCGCGAATACTCGAACCGTCAAACGGGACACCATCGCTGAAGCTGCTTTCGTCGATCTGGCTTTTGTGTAATGTGAGGTGCTGCCAAATTCCTGGCGTATCGATGAATTTCAAATCGATGAGTTCAATACCTTCGTCATTAATCTGTGCCAGGATTTCCTGCGGGGTTGCCATGAAATACTCCTTTTTCGTCGCTTGCTCAAAGCTGAGCGCAGTAGTGGTCTAAATTCGGCTTGGAAAGATCAGGTGCCCCAGATGTAAGCGATGCCGAGCGACCTCAACCGTATGAAGAAAGTCTCCGACGATTTTCCTTGCCTCGGCACAATGAGCTAACAGTTCTTGCTTCAGAGAGATACCTGAGAACGATTAGACCCCGTTGTGTCCTGAATCATCGTAGAAACACGCTTACAGCAATTTTGTATTGCACGTTACAGAATCCTATGCATCGCAGAGAATTAAACATAGATTAAGGATTACAAATGATACGGTCAGATGAATAAGCTGCTATAAGAGTGCAAATCACACAGGTTAAAGAAATGTAACGATTCTCTCATCAAACGTCGATCAACAGGGTACGGTTCCACTATAGGCTCTACCCTGCGTGGTAAACTAAGCCTAAATCCTTAATATTCAAGCTTCGACAAATCGCTGTGAGTCGAGCTGAGTGTGTTAGTCAAATCTGTTTAAGGGATATTGGGAGAAGAATTTCATGCGGGACGCAGTCACAAGCCTGATTAGAAACTATGACATCACAGGGCGGTATCTCGATCGTAATGCGATCGACAGCCTGAAATCGTATTTTGATACCGGAATGGCGCGAGTGCAGGCGGCTGCGGTGATTAATTCCAATGCTGCCGCGATCGTTCGTCAAGCCGGATCGCAGTTGTTCGATGAGCAACCCGAATTGATTCGTCCGGGCGGAAACGCTTACACGACTCGTCGCTATGCGGCTTGCTTGCGCGACATGGATTACTATTTGCGCTATGCCACTTATGCACTGGTAGCAGGCGATATGGATGTGCTCGATGAGCGCGTTCTCGAAGGTCTGCGAGAAACCTACAACTCGTTAGGAGTTCCTTGTGGGCCAACGGTGCGCGGCATTCAAATCATGAAAGACATTGTGAAAGAGCAAGTCGCTGAAACAGGCGTTGCTAACACGACTTTTTTAGATCAGCCGTTTGACTACATGGCACGCGAACTCGGCGAGAACGACATCTAAGCGATCGCAAGCAAAATCAAAAAAGAGGAAGCGGGTCTTCCTCTTTTTTGTGTTTCCCTTCAAGCGTGAAGCGTTGCGTCTGCTTCTAACACCCAGACTTCATAGCCGCAATCGTTGCGAGTGATAATAGCATCATGCCCTTTGCTTGAAAGTCGTTCGGCAAGCTCGATCGCTTGTAGTTCTTCACGCACCATTCTCAACAAGCTGTAGTAGCGTTGATTCCAGCAAATTGCAGTCAGCGCCTGTGTGCCATCGGGCACGCTAATTTCGCAACGCTGATACTCTTGCTGAGACGTTAAAATTCGCCAAAGTCGAGATCCGGTTTGCTTTGCGACTTTCGACGGTTTTGGACTCGAAGCTTCAGCTTCATAAACCCAAATGGCGACTCCTTTAACCGTGAGCGTCATTGCGACTTCATCGCCGCGATACACTAGCTTTGCTGCAATCTGAAGCGCCTTTTGCTCTTCTTCGATTAATTTAAAAAAGCTGTAGTAGCGATCGTGAACTTTGATCGCCGCTAATCGATCTTGAGAATCGGGAACGCGAATATGGCACGATCGATATTGAGCACGATCTCTCAACATTTTGCAGCGTGGATGATTCAAAATCGATTGAGGCGCGATATCTAGCGGAACAAGACGCACTTGGGGCAGCATAAAATAACGGTGATGAGTGTTACTTTTATTCTGCAAAGTTCAATAAAGACATCAGAACCGTGAATCTCCCGATTTTGATCGGCGTGAACCACAAAATAAGCTGAATGTGAAATCATAGAGGCAGTGTCGATCGTAGACTCGTTTATGCCGATTCCCAGCCATATTATTGTTGAAGGCAATGCAGCGATCGTATTTGCCAGCCGCAACGGTGCCCCGGAAAAAATGCTGCCAATTCTAGAACCGTTTCTCGAAACCTTTTGGCAAGAGCGCGATAGTTCCGGCGTGCATACGGATACACCGGAATGCTTAGTGGCTCAAATTGTGGTGCGATTTGGCTTTGAAATTTGCGAAGATGATTTTTCTAACCTAAAAGTTGGATTGAAATTTGATCCGACTGCACAGTATTTGTATTGGATTGGCGTCGATCGCACCGTCAGCGTCTGGATGACAACCGACGAGTACCGCCAAAATCCACAGCTCGGATTAAAAGCTTGCCGTCAGTTGTCAAGCGATGCCGTTAGAACTACTTAATAGCGTTCTGAAAATGCAGGTGTCGATTACCTGAGCGAAAAGCTATACCTTTCGCCTGAATCTTCAGTTTTTCAGAAATCGCTATACTTTTGAGAATTCTATGATCGACTCAGACACAAAATGAAAAGATTTAACGCTTCATTTGGTTTTTCCGTGCTTGCTTTCGGTTTAATGTGTTTAACAAGCTGCGGCGGCAACAAGCAAGCAGAGGCTCCTGCCTCTCCTGCCGCTTCTGCGCCCGCTACGTCAACGGCACCTGCAACCACCGCTCAACAACCAAACGCAGCGAACGGAGCGGATTACAAACCGCTTAATAGCGTGATTGCCTCAACTCAAGCAGCCGTCACCGCTAACGATTTTACCGAAGCGAATACGCAGTTTGGTAAGTTTGAAGGGGCTTGGTCAAAGGTTGAAGATGGAGTTAAAGCTAAGTCTTCCTCGAATTATGGCGCGATCGAAGATGCTGCTTCTGAAGTGAGCAGTGCACTCAAAAGCAAAGACCGCTCCAAATCACTAGATGGACTCAAGAAGCTCCAGCAAAGCCTTTCTGCGGTCTCTAAGTCCTAATTCCTTTCTGCAAATCTCACTTTTCTAGAAGTTTATGATGCGATCGTTTCGGAAATATCATCGGACTCTTTCAATTATTTTGGCACTGCCGTTGCTGCTGACGATTATCACCGGAATGGCAGCAACAATGGTTAGCGAGTGGGGTTTGCAGTTTGGCGTTTCTCGCAGTTTGCTACTTCACATCCACAGTGGAGAAATCTTCGGACTTGAGGCAATCTACCCAATTCTCGATGGTTTAGGATTGCTTGGATTGCTGGTTACTGGACTGACGATGACTGGATTGTTTAGGCGGGGAAAGCGATCGAAAAGTGAATCTCAGTAGCCAAATCTTTTTACTAAGCAATTAAACTCGTGATTTTGCGTTAATCGCTCAATCAACGCTTCTTTGCATAGGTTGAAATCTAACTCCTGATACCTCCTGTACATCTCCAGTTATTTCAAAACCGCACTTCTCGTAAAACCGTACAGCATTCAACGACGCTTTAACGCTAAGTCGAGAGACGCCTGCTTTTTTTGCCCGTTGTTCTACAAAATCAATCAACATCTTTCCGAGTCCTCGTCGCTGTTTGTCTGTAGACACGTAAAGTTGAGAGATGTGAGAGTTTCTGCTAACGGCTGTGTAGGCAATCAACTGTTCGCCAGAATAGATGCCATACACGTCAACGTCTGGTTTTGAGAATGCTGCATTAACATCGATCGCTAAGTTCTCAGAAAATTCCTTCTTTCCAGCTTCTGAGAGTGTAGGAATAATAGATCGGTGCGAGACTCGCCTTGCTAATTCTAAGGCTTCAGTTGAACTCCTCAATCGAATGATTTTGTTCACAATATATCCTTCACAAATTCTATCTTTCGTCTACTTCCAGCTATTACAGTAACCTATAAATAAATACGATCCACAAAGCGTTTTGAGCGCATTTTATGACTTTAAGCCAAGCCGCTCTCATTCAGCAGGCAGAAAACCGGTTACGCCAACTTTCGCCAGAGCGTCTACGAGTTGCGATCGATTTTCTCGCCTACCTACAAGAGCGTGAAGAAAACGAAGCAACCGAGGAATTAATGAACATTCCAGGTTTAGAAGAGGCTTTTCGAGAAGCAGTCCAAGAAGCTGACGCCGGAGAAGTAGTCTCATTTGAAGCAATTCGGCGTGATGTATAGACTGAGCCTGGTTCGCAAAGCTCAGAAGTTTTACGAGAAAGCAGATACTTCCCTAGCTCGTCGTCTCAACCAATGCTTTGATCAACTCCGACAAGATCCATACGGTTCGACAAACATTAAACTGCTTCACGGCACGTTTGAGGGCTGCTTTCGTTATCGAGTTGGTGATTGGCGTGTGGTTTATAGAATTAATGAAGGGCCAGGTGGTGAACCCGATGATGAGACAGAAGGAATTATTACCGTCTTGCTGATTGCACATCGACGAGAGGTTTACCGAGACCGTTAAACCCTCTCCAATACTTCCAAACAAAAGTCCCCCGCCCGAAGGCAGGGGACTTTTTATCTACCGCATCAGCCGATTAGTTAAACTTACCAGCCGTAGCAGCGATCAAGAAGGCAGCGTAGGTTAAGATATAGCCCGCCGTGAAGTGAACTAAACCAACCAAACGACCTTGAACGATCGACAACGCAACAGGCTTGTCCTTCCAGCGAATCAAGTTCGCCAACGGCGTGCGCTCGTGCGCCCAAACCAGTGTTTCGATCAATTCTTGCCAATACCCTCTCCAGGAGATCAAGAACATGAAGCCCGTTGCCCAAACCAGGTGTCCAAACAGGAACATCCAAGCCCAAACCGCGAGGTTATTCATGCCATACGGGTTGTAACCGTTGATCAACGGAGCCGAATACTGCCAGAGGTAGTCACGCAGCCAGCCCATCAGATAAGTTGAGCTTTCGTTGAACTGAGCCACGTTGCCCGACCAGATTGCTAAATGCTTCCAGTGCCAGTAGAACGTAACCCAACCGATCGTATTCAGCATCCAGAACATCGCTAGGTAGAACGAGTCCCAACCAGAGATGTCGCAGGTACCGCCACGACCCGGACCGTCGCACGGGAAGGCATAACCAAAGTCTTTCTTATCCGGCATCAGCTTCGATCCGCGAGCATCCAACGCGCCTTTGACCAGAATCAGCGTCGTGGTGTGCAGACCGAGCGCGATCGCGTGGTGCACTAAGAAGTCACCCGGACCGATCGTGAGGAACAGCGAGTTCGTTCCATTGTTGATCGCATCCAACCAACCCGGCAGGTAAGCTGCACCAGGATTAGAAGCAATGCTGTCAGGGTTCGACAGTAAGGTATTGAAGCCGTACAGCGCTTTACCTTGAGCCGCTTGAACGAATTGAGCAAACACTGGCTCAATCAAAATCTGCTTCTCAGGCGTACCAAAAGCGGTCACAACGTCGTTGTGCACATACAGACCCAGCGTGTGGAAGCCGAGGAACAGAGACACCCAGCTTAGGTGCGAGATGATCGCTTCTTTGTGTCCTAGAACTCGGGCCAACACGTTGTTTCTGTTTTGATCGGGGTCATAGTCACGAACCCAGAAGATTGCACCGTGAGCAAATCCACCGACCATTAAGAAGCCTGCAATGTACTGGTGGTGCGTGTACAGCGCAGCTTGTGTCGTGAAGTCCTTCGCCATAAAAGCGTAAGGCGGCATCGAATACATATGCTGCGCGACCAGCGAAGTCACCGTACCCAAAGCACCGAGCGCCAAGCCCAACTGGAAGTGCAGCGAGTTGTTCACGGTGTCATAAAGACCTCTGTGACCTTCGCCTAAGCCCCCGTTCGGCGGAATGTGTGCATTCAAGATGTCCTTGATGCTGTGACCGATGCCAAAGTTTGTGCGGTACATATGACCCGCCACGATGAAGATCACCGCGATCGCTAAGTGGTGGTGAGCCATGTCGGTCAGCCACAGCGATTCAGTTTGCGGATGGAATCCACCGAGGAAAGTCAAAATGGCAGAACCCGAACCTTGTGCCGTACCAAAAACATGGTTTGCGGTGTCAGGGTTTTGCGAATACACGCTCCAGTTTCCGGTAAAGAAGGGACCCAAACCAGCAGGGTGCGGCATTGTGGTCAAGAAGTTGTTCCAGCCCACGTGCTGACCACGAGATTCCGGAATCGCAACGTGGATCAAGTGACCTGCCCAAGCCAGCGAGCTAACGCCGAACAAACCAGCCAGGTGGTGATTCAGGCGAGACTCAGCGTTCTTAAACCAAGCCAAGCTGGGACGGAACTTCGGCTGGAGGTGAAGCCAGCCCGCAAACAAGAAGATAGCCGACAGCAGCAGCAAGAAGATCGACCCTTGATACAGGTCGCCGTTGGTGCGCATTCCGATCGTGTACCACCAGTGATAAATCCCCGAATAAGAGATGTTCGCCGGATAATCTACGCCGCCCTGGGTGAACGCTTCTACCGCAGGCTTACCGAACTGAGGGTCCCAAATCGCGTGAGCGACCGGACGGATGTTGAGCGGATCTTTGATCCACTGCTCGAAGTTGCCTTGCCAAGCAACGTGGAACAAACTGCCCGAAGTCCACAAAAAGATGATTGCCAGATGTCCGAAGTGCGTTGCAAAAATCTTTTGATGCAACTTTTCTTCGGTCATGCCATCGTGACTTTCAAAGTCGTGGGCGGTAGCAATTCCGTACCAAATACGCCGAGTAGTCGGGTCTTGAGCAAGGTCTTGGCTGAATTTTGGAAATTTAGTCGCCATAACGTTTTATTAATCCCCCTGGCTCAACCGATGGAAATTGACCGAGCAAGGAAGAATGCCCACGTGGTGACAATTCCTCCTAACAGGTAGTGAGCGACCCCCACTGCCCGTCCTTGAATGATGCTCAATGCACGCGGCTGAATCGCGGGTGCAACTTTGATTTTGTTGTGTGCCCAAACAATGGACTCAATCAGTTCTTGCCAGTAGCCACGTCCGCTAAACAGGAACATGAGGCTGAATGCCCAAACAAAGTGAGCGCCCAGGAACAACAGTCCGTAAGCCGATAGTGCTGAACCGTAGGAACCGATCACCTGTGCCGCTTGCGCCCACAGGAAGTCACGCAGCCAGCCGTTAATCGTGATCGCACTTTGAGCGAAGTTACCGCCTGTTACGTGGTCAACGGTTCCGTCAGCCGACACCGTGCCCCACACGTCAGACTGCATCTTCCAGCTAAAGTGGAAAACCGCGATCGACAGCGAGTTATACATCCAGAACAGTCCCAAGAAGACGTGATCCCAACCAGAAACTTGGCAGGTACCGCCTCGACCCGGACCGTCGCAAGGAAAGCGGAAGCCGAGGTTCGCTTTGTCTGGAATCAGACGCGAAGATCGAGCAAACAGCACGCCCTTGAGCAAAATCAATACCGTCACGTGAATCGTGAAGGCGTGGATATGGTGAACCATAAAGTCCGCCGTACCCAGTGCGATCGGCATCATGGCAACTTTGCCACCGACCGCGACCACACCCCCACCAAATGCGTAGCTGGCGGGTGCCAAAGCATTCGGAGCGGTTGCGCCAGGTGCGACGGTGTGGAGGTTTTGAATCCACTGCGCGAACACTGGCTGAAGTTGAATTGCGGTATCCGAGAACATATCTTGAGGACGACCCAAAGCCCGCATCGTGTCGTTGTGCACGTACAGACCGAAGCTGTGGAAGCCCAAGAAGATACACACCCAGTTGAGGTGAGAAATAATGGCATCGCGGTGACGCAGAACGCGATCGAGCAGGTTGTTTTGGTTCACAACCGGATCGTAGTCGCGCACCATAAAGATTGCCGCGTGTGCTGCACCACCGACGATGAAGAATCCACCGATCCACATGTGGTGCGTAAAGATTGACAACTGCGTTGCGTAGTCCGTTGCCAAATACGGGTAAGGCGGCATCGCGTACATATGCTGAGCAACGATAATGCTCAAAGAGCCAACCATTGCCAGGTTAATTGCCAGTTGCGCGTGCCAAGAAGTGGTCAGGTTTTCATACAACCCTTTGTGACCTTCACCCGTAAACGGCCCTTTATGCGCCTCAAGGATTTCCCTGATGCTGTGACCGATACCCCAGTTGGTGCGGTACATATGACCTGCGATCAAGAACAGAACCGCGATCGCCAAGTGGTGATGGGCAGTATCCGTCAGCCACAGTCCACCCGTCACCGGATTAAGACCGCCTTTGAACGTGAGAAAGTCTGAATACTCGCCCCAGTTCAGCGTAAAGAAAGGAATCAAGCCTTTCGAGAAGCTGGGATAGATGTCTGACATGAGTTGCGGATTGAGGATGAACTCATGCGGCAGAGGAATCTTATCGGCAGGAACGCCCCGATCGAGCAGTTCGTTAATCGGCAGCGCGACGTGGATCTGGTGTCCAGCCCACGACAGCGAACCGAGTCCAAACAAACCCGACAAGTGGTGGTTTAGCATCGACTCCACGTTCTGGAACCATTCCAGCTTAGGAGCGCGTTTGTGGTAGTGAAACCAGCCTGCAAACAGCATCAACCCAGCCATCACCAAACCGCCGATCGCGGTGACATAAAGCTGGAAGCTATTTGTAAAGCCTGCTGCACGCCACAGTTGGAAAAATCCAGAGGTAATCTGAATTCCGTGGAAGCCGCCGCCGACATCTCCGTTAAGAATTTCTTGACCGAAGATGTTCCACACAACCTGAGCACTGGGTTTAACGCCAGTCGGGTCACGCAGCCATGCTTCGTAGTTTGAAAACTTAGCGCCATGAAAATACATGCCACTCAGCCAGATGAACACAACGGCCAAATGACCAAAGTGGGCGCTAAAAATTTTGCGAGATACGTCTTCTAAGTCGCTTGTATGGCTATCGAAATCGTGAGGATTGGCATGAAGGTTCCAAATCCAGGTGGTGGTTTTGGGGCCTTTAGCAAGGGTGCGATCGAAGTGTCCCGGTTGACCCCACTTCTCGAACGAAGTTGGGGTGGGATCTTTATCAACGATGACCCGTGCCTTTGCCTCTCGCTCCGGTGGGCTAATTGTCATTGAGACTCTCCTCTCTCTAGACAAGGAACGAGGACTGTCCACGCAGGCGTTTCGACTCAAGCGGCTGTTGCAATCTCATCGCTGACGCAGATAAACCAAGTTGATAAGACCTAGTTGCGTTGTCGCAAAGAAGCGCAGTTGATCAGATTCGGCTTGAGCGAAGAAACATCGAAACACAAGGGATCGTGTAGGACGTTGCCTTCGTGGGTTCTCAATGGGTCATTATAGGACTTTCAACAGAACGTTTCTGAATGTATTTAACAATAATTCAAAATCGCAGAATTCCTGACGCTGCCTGAATTTGAGCGCTGAACAAAGAATAAAAAGTCAAGAGGTTGTTGATTAACTTTACATTCCTCAAGCATTGGAAATTGAAGTTAACTCGCTAAGCACATCTAACATTTTCTCGAATTGGCAATTAACAATTCGTTACAAGATGAAAGCGTCAGTCATCGAACTAATTTGCGTCTGAATTTCACAGGAGCTTTGAGAATTTTCCGCTATAGTCCGTATGGACAATTAGGATTCGCTGATTAGAGGAAGTGATCCCCATTCTATTAATTGGGTCTTTGGTAGCGGAAACGCTTTAAGCTGTTGGCTAGAGGCTTTTTGACTTTAGGAGTGTTGCTTGGTGCTTGGGAATATACGCAGGCTGGCGACGGCTAAAACTCTTTCGCTTTCATTGGTGTTAGCGATGCTGCTGAATGTATCCGGTGGGACTGCATTGGCAAGCCCGAATCCGATTAGCGCTTCGCGCAACTCCGTAGGAACCGTGGCAGCAAAACCCACAGCGACGAAACTGGCGGGCAAAATTTCCGAAGCCTCGCCGCCTGAAGTGATTCAACAACTGCGCGAACTTCTGGATCAATATCAGCCGCAGGTGTCGATCGCGTCTCCTCGCCCCGATGAGGTTTTGCAAGACAATACGGTATCGGTCAAATTTAACGTTACAGATCTGCCCATATTTAAGGACGCAAAGATTGGGTTAGGCCCGCATTTACATTTATTTCTCGATGACCAACCGTACCAAGCGGTTTACAACGTCAATGAGCCGTTTGTGCTGAAAGACTTAGCGGCGGGAACGCACACGCTACGAGTGTTTCCGGGTCGGCCGTGGCACGAGAGCTTTAAGAATGATGGAGCTTACGCGCAAGTGACGTTTCATGTTTTTACCCAAACTCCAAACAATAATCCTGATCCTAAACTGCCGCTCTTGACTTATAGCCGTCCACAAGCGACGTATGGAGCAGAGCCAGTTTTACTAGATCTTTATCTTACAAATGCTCCGTTGCATTTTGTGGCGCGAGAAGATGCGAAAGACGATGTGCCAGATTGGAAAATTCGGGTGACGGTAAACGGCGATCGATTCATGCTCGATCGCTGGGAGCCAATTTACCTTAAAGGCTTCAAACCCGGTAAAAACTGGGTACAGCTTGAATTTATCGACGAAAAAGGCAACCCAATCCCTAACGTTTACAACAACACAGCCCGAGTTTTCACCTACGAGCCGAACGGACAAGACGCGCTTTCTCGATTAACTCGCGGTGAAATTTCGTTGACTGAGGCGCGATCGATAGTTGATCCTAATTACAAGCCCGAAGCAGTTAGCGCTCCGCGCAACTCCGAAGGGACCGAGCCGCCTGCGCCTCAAATTGTGCCGCCTGTGAGCGAAGAAAAACAGCCGGAAGCGCCCACAATCAAAGAGAAAGTCCCCGAACCCGTTCCGCCATCGGTTGAAGCAGAAAAACCCAAAGGAGGGTTCTTCAATCGCTTTAAGCAACCCACGGTGAAAACAACGCCCGCGCCAGTAGTGCCGATTCCAGTTCCAGAAAAAGCAATTCAAGAGCCTGAAATCGAACCAACGCCACTAACCGAAGAACCCGAAGTTCTTCCGCCCGCTCCTGAAGAAACCGAGACAAAAGCGGCTCCTGAAGTTCAACAAAAACCGAAAGGATTCTTCGATCGCTTTAAGCCCCGAAGTGGAACGCCTGCTCCAAGCATCATCCCTAGTCCCTCAGTAACTCCGAGTGAACAACCTATAACGGTGCCAAAAGAAACCGAAGCGCCAAGAGTAACGGTGCCCGAAGCGGAAGAGGCTCCGAGAAGTACAATTCTCGATCGTCTCGAACGTTCAGAACCAAGTGCTTCTCCATCCGTTCCGCCTAGCTCTGAGCCGAGTACTATTGAAACGCCTACGGTAGAAGAACCCGAAGCGACTGAGGAAACAACTCCTACCGTAAAGAAAGCGCCGAAAGGGGGTTTCTTCAGTCAATTTAAGCGTCCGGGTGTTAAGCCTGCACCGATCGTTGCGCCCTCGAATGCTCCGCAGTTCCCTAAAGGGGTAATTGCACCAAGTTCCGAACCCGTGCCCGACGTTTTATCTGCACCCGACGAAGCAGACGTAAAAATCATCGAACCAAAGCCTTCTGAACCTGAAGCCGAATCAAAAGACGTTCCAGAGATTAAGGAGCCTGAAGCACTACAACCTGAATCAAAAGACGTTCCAGAAGTCAAGGAGCCTGCGCCAAGTGTGTCACCCAAACCCGCACCCAGCTTTTTAGATCGGTTCCGGCGTCCTGCGGTGCGTCCCACACCCGAAGTAACTGCACCGCCGATTAGCGCACGCAGCTCTGAAGGAACCGTGGAACTAGCGCCGATCGTTCCACCCGAAGAAGTGCTTTCATCACCCACGCCTGAGCCGGAGTCTTCACCCGTTAGTGAACCGGAAACGCCCACGTTTCAGCCGCGAAACGAGCTAGAGCGTCGTCTTGGAATGCCGCTTAATCCCGCTACAGAGCCAACGAAACCCGCGCCGAGTTCTGAGCCAACCGAGAACGCCCTTCCCGCTTATAACTTCTAAAAAGTTCGCTAGGGTAGGAGCATTAATGCAAAAAGCTTTATGCCTCGCGTTCGTGCTCCTGAATTGCCCAAAGATTTTGCTTGGCTCAACACAATTCGTTCTCGTTCACTTAAGGAACTGAGGGGACGAATTGTGCTGCTTGATTTTTGGACATACTGCTGTATTAACTGTTTGCACGTTCTGCCAGATTTGAAATATTTAGAACAAAAATATTCAGATAGTTTAACGATCGTGGGCGTCCATTCCGCAAAATTCGAGAACGAAAAAGACTTAGATAACGTTCGTCAAGCAATTCTTCGATACAACATTGAGCATCCCGTTTTAATGGATCGAGATTTTGCGATTTGGGAACAGTATGCTGTTAAAGCTTATCCAACGTTTGTATTAATTGATCCTGAAGGATATGTTGTGGCAACGATCGCCGGAGAAGGCAAGCGATCGCTTCTCGATGATTTAATTAATAAACTCATTCAATCGCACAAAATTGATTTCCAAAAACTTGATTTAGAACTTGAGAAACATCACAATTCGATCGTTTCTCCGTTGGCGTTTCCTGGAAAAGTTTTAGCAGATGAAACAAGCAAATTTTTATTTGTCGCAGATTCAGGACACGATCGCATTGTTATCAGCACGCTCGAAGGTGAAGTACTTTATGTAATTGGAACAGGCGATGCAGGATTGGTAGATGGAGCATTTGATCAAGCTCAATTTTCAGCACCGCAAGGACTGAGTTTTGATCGAGCAAATCAATTTCTTTACGTTGCCGATACAGGCAATCATGCAATACGGCGAATTGATTTAAAGCAAGAACAGGTAGAGACGATCGCGGGCACCGGAACGCAAAGCCGCAATATTCATCCGCACGCTGGAATCGCGTTAGAAACGCCGCTAAATTCTCCGTGGGATTTAGAACTGATTCACAATCAATTATTTATTGCAATGGCAGGATCGCATCAGATTTGGGAACTAAATTTAGATACCAATTTTGTGAGAACGTTCGCTGGAACGGGAGCCGAAGCAAGTTTTGATGCGCCCGTTGATCAAGCAGCATTTGCACAACCAAGCGGAATTACAACCGATAGTGAAAAGCTATTTGTTGCCGATAGTGAAAGTAGTTCGGTTCGATCAATTAACTTAAGCGAAAATTCTAGCGTTCAAACCGTTTGCGGTAGCGGAGATTTATACAGTTTCGGTGATGTAGATGCTATTGGAGAAACGGCTCGATTACAGCATTGTTTAGGGATTGGATTTGCGCAAGACAGTTTGTGGATTGCAGACACTTACAATCACAAAATTAAGCGAGTCGATCGCAGCAATTTCTGTCAAACAGTTTTGGGAACAGGTCAAGCGGGATATCAGAATGGCGAAAAACAAAACGCCCAATTCTCTGAGCCTTCAGGCATTAGCGCAACTCAAACTCATCTTTACATTGCAGACACGAATAATCATGTCATTCGTGTTGTAGAGCTAGAAAATTTGATGACGAGCACGATCGAGTTTCCCAAACTTTGTGCACCCACGGTTTGCTTTCCCGATAAAAAATAGGGACATTCCGAAGAATATCCCTACTGAATAAATCGAACGATTAAGCGTGTTGGCGGTACCAATCGATCGTATTCTTCAAGCCTTGCTCAAAGCTCACTTGTGACGTAAAGCCAAACCGCTCTTTGGCGCGTTCGGTATCTAGACAGCGACGCGGTTGGCCGTTCGGCTTATCGGTTTCCCAAACGATTTCACCGTCAAACTTCATTAACTGACAAATTAAGTTGATGAGGTCACGAATTGCTATTTCGCGCCCCGTCCCCAGATTGACTGGATCAGAATCGCTGTAGCGCTGAGCGGCAGTAACAATCCCACGAGCCGCATCCTCAACGTAAAGAAATTCTCGCGTTGGGCTACCATCGCCCCAAACCGGAAGCGTTTTGTCTCCGCGCTTTTGGGCTTCATGCACTTTCCGAATCAAAGCGGGAATAACATGCGAGCTATGCAAATCGAAATTATCTTCCGGCCCGTAAAGATTCACAGGCAGCAAATAAATGCCATCGAATTCATATTGCTGACGGTAAGATTGAAGCTGCACCAAAAGCGCCTTTTTTGCAATTCCATAAGGCGCGTTAGTTTCTTCTGGGTAGCCATTCCAAAGGTCATCTTCGCGAAACGGAACCGGGGTAAATTTGGGATAGGCGCAAATTGTGCCTGCACAAACGAACTTTTCAACGCCAGCTTCATAAGCAGCGTGAATCAGTTGCGTTCCCATCATCAAATTGTCGTAAAACAACTCGGCAGGTTTTTCGCGGTTGAGACCGATGCCACCTACATGAGCCGCCAAGTGAATGACAACATCTTGCTGATCGACCGATCGCTGACAGTTCTCTAGCTTGCGCAAATCGAGATCGCCCGATCGCGGCACTGTGATTTTCTGCGGGTCAGCCCCAGCTTCACACAGTTGCCGCACGACTTGCCGACCGAGAAAACCTGCTCCGCCCGTAACAAGAACGCGCTTGTTTTGAAACTCTAATACTGTTGAGGTCATAACCTTAGTTGTTTCTCAATCAGGAACACGACACGTTGACTTAAAGCGAGATGCTGCCCATCAAACTCTGACGAATCGTTGCGTAGTCCCCGCTACCCAACTGACCGTTGCTCGCTGTGCTCAATCCCACCGCTTGCAAATCAGCGTCTACCATTAAATGCACTAATTCTTGGAATGTAACCGAAGGCTCCCAGCCAAGCTGCTTTTTCGCTTTTGCAGGATCGCCGATTAGCAAATCGACTTCAGTTGGGCGGAGATACCGCTCATCGAATTCAACGTACTCTTGCCAATCTAAATTGACGTAACCAAATGCCAAATCTAAGAATTCTTGAACTGAGTGCGTTTCACCCGTTGCTACAACGTAATCATCCGGTGTGTCTTGCTGCAACATCAGCCACATCGCCCGAACGTAATCTTTGGCGTAACCCCAATCGCGCTTAGCATCCAGGTTGCCCATGAAAAGCTTTTTCTGCTGTCCTGCCAAAATGCGAGCCACAGCGCGAGTTATTTTCCGAGTTACAAACGTTTCGCCCCGACGCGGGGATTCGTGATTAAACAGAATTCCGTTGCAGGCAAACATATTATACGATTCGCGGTAGTTAACCGTTTGCCAGTGAGCAAATACCTTTGCGCAAGCGTAGGGGCTACGAGGATAGAACGGCGTGAGTTCAGATTGCGGCACTTGTAGCACTTTGCCGTACATCTCCGACGATCCGGCTTGGTAGTAGCGAATTTCAGCGTTAGTGCGCTGTTGGTAATCGCGAACCGCTTCAAGAATTCGCAGAGCGCCCATGCCAACGGAATCCGCCGTGTATTCAGGGGCATCGAAGCTGACACGCACATGCGACTGAGCGCCCAGGTTGTACACTTCGGCGGGTTGAACTTCTTCGAGAATGCGGCGCAGCGTAGTTCCGTCGGTCAAATCGCCGTAATGCAAAAACAGCCGTGCGCCTTCAGCGTGCGGGTCTTCGTAGATGTGATCGATACGATCGGTGTTAAACGTTGACGTTCTGCGAATAATGCCGTGAACTTCGTAGCCTTTTTCTAGCAGAAGTTCACTTAGATACGAGCCATCTTGACCTGTGATGCCAGTTAACAGTGCGCGTTTCGGTTGCGTCATTCTTAGATTTTCCTCATTTGGACAATAACAAAGTCTTGACTCATCGTGCATTGAGCTTGCTGCCGTGGGCTGATTTAGCGCAGGCAAAACACGCTGTTCCTAGTAAACCCTAGCTTCGAGACACACACAACAATCAGCGACCTTAAAGGGTTCATCGATGAAGTAATGGTTATCCTCGAAGGAAATTCGATAAAGTCAAACGTCACCGCTAGGTCAAGGATCGGTAAATGCTGATCAACGCACTAAATAAAGCGTAAAAGCAAACATACCTAAGTCTAACGCTACTGACTTGTACGACATCCCGATCGAGCCGTCCGGATGCTGACTTAATCTTTCTAAAAACCTCATATAAGTCAGTAAGCGCCGTTATCTTTTGGAAAAATGACGACCCCGATCGTCTTGACGATAATCCACACGTCCATCCAGAAGTTGTGACAAATCGCGTAGTAAAGATCGATTCGCACACGCTGCGGATAAGGAATATCATTTCGACCGGATACTTGCCACAATCCTGTAATTCCCGGACGAATGGTGAGAATCTTATCGATATGTACTCCGTACTTTGGCAGTTCTTCAACCACGAGCGGACGTGGGCCCACAACACTCATATCGCCTTTGAGCACGTTCCAAAATTGCGGAAACTCATCAAGGCTGGTAATTCGCAAAAAATGACCGATCCAGGTAATGCGCGGATCGGACTTTAGCTTAAAATCTCGCTCAAACTCTTGTCGTAGATGCGGTGAAGCGTTCATCATCTCGATCAGCAATTGATCAGCATTCACCACCATCGTTCTGAACTTGATGCATTGAAACCGTTTGTAATTTTTTCCGACCCGCTCTTGCACATAAAAAATGGGGCCTGACGAACTTAAGGCAATCAAGAGCGCAAGCAGTAAATAAATCGGTGAAAATAAAATCAGAACCGCCAACGAGAAAACAATATCAAACAATCGTTTGGCAAAATTTCCGTTGATCGTGCCGAGTAGTCCGTCAAACGTATTAAGAATCAAGGGTATTCCGCGTTTGACGATCGACCGAACTCGCTTGCCGGAGAGGATTGGGCTATCGGCAGTCATCTTACTCCTTACAATTCCACACCACACACAGTCCTGATCATAAAGCCATAGACTCGTTCTGAGTTAACTTTGCTCCCTGTTTGACCAGTAATTTCGTTGAAAGATGAAAGACGCGGGCAAAACCATAACTGATTTTTAGCTTTGCTTTTGAAATTGCTGATAAGCGCGATCGAGAAAATCAAGATAACGCTGCTTAAAAATATCTGGATGAAAGCCAAGTGCGTGCGATCGAGCGATTTCAGGATCAAAATGGGAGCGTTCAAATAATTCGACGGCATCGACGATTGCTTGTTCCGTTTGTTCCGGAAATAAAATTCCCGTGCTTTGGTTTCCGTGCGATCGAATATCTCTAACGGTTTCAAGCGTTCCTCCCGCTCTGTAAGCAATAACAGGAGTTCCGCACGCTTGAGCTTCGACCGGAGCAATGCCAAAATCTTCGTAAGCGGCATACACAAACGCTTTTGCTTGCTTCATGTAGTCTTCGACAACTGCATTCGGCTGCCATCCTAAAACTTGAATATTTGGTTTCGCGATCGCTTGAATTGCGTTTAGTTCTGCACCGCTACCGATCACGACTAAAGGCAAATTCAATCGATTAAAGGCTTGAACAATTAGCGCTATTTTTTTGTAGCTAACTAAGCGTGAAACGGTTAAATAATAATCTTGTTTCTGAGCTTGAAAAGGGAATCGATCAACGGAAACAGGCGGGTAAATAACTTCAGCAGAACGGCGATAACAGCGCCAAATTCGACGAGCAGTGTGGCTAGAATTAGCAATAAAAAAATCAACTCGGTTAGCAGAAATAACGTCCCATTGTCGCAGTTGATGCAACAGATATCGTGTAAAAATTCCGGGAATTCCACGACCTGAGCGGCTATTACGGAGATAATCAAAAGTCATATCCCATACATAGCGCATCGGTGCGTGACAATAACAAATATGAAGCTGATGCGGTGCGGTGAGAACGCCTTTTGCAACGGCATGATACGAAGACAAAATAACATCGTAATCGCGCAAATCAAGCTGTTCGATCGCGATCGGCAGAAACGGCAGATATTTCTGAACCCCATTTTTTGCAAATGGAAAATGTTGTAGAAACGTTGTGCCAATTTTACGTTTGTACAAATAACTATTAGGATTGGTTGATTCAAAATCGATTAAAGCGTACAGATCTGCATCTACGTGCTTCAAAATTTCCTGCACAACAAGTTCTGATCCTCCGGTTGCTTTCGGAGTCAGCCATTCATGCACTAATGCGTACTTCAAATTCACAGCGTCGCCGATCAAACCACGCACAAATTTTACTGTTCGATCGACGTTTTTTGGTTTAGTTCGCTTGATTCTTGATTTAGCGTGAGTCTCCAACAAAGGTAAAACTTTGGGAAGGGCGAAAGAAACAGCTTGCTTCTTATGAGTTCGGGTTACTCACTCAGAACGCCTGGCGATTTCAATCGCCAGGCGTCTCAGGCAACAACCTAACCATCGAGGCACATTCATGCCGTTAGTAATCCCGAACTTAGGTTGATTCACCAAACCGAATTAAGCTTTCTAACGCAACAATTCGAGAAACTTAAGCAGCAAACAAGATTCTCTGCAATACAACCCTTTTCAAAGGCTGACAAATACAGAAAAGAGTCAGCTTTTGCAAAAGCTGACTCCAATCAACCTGTTGTCGTTTCACATTAGAGGAAACCTAACTGCGCGTTCCCACACTTGCAGCAGGCTTTATAGAGTAATAATCCCTATCCGTTTAACATTGTAACAACATACACAGACTTTTTGTCATGAAACTTCATGCTTTTCGGCTGTATCTCTCTCTGATGACAGAGGGAATACAACCAAAGTCAGACTAACTCTCTTTTAGACTGATTGCAAAATTCGAGTTTTTAATGCGCTGCGGCTGTCCCCAAAGAACACGCTCGTTTTTATAAATCACCGTTCCAGGCTTTGCACCTTTGGGTTTGTACACGTATTTCGGCTCGGTGTAAACAACTGGAACTTGTTCGCTTTGCCGTGCCCGACTATGGTATGCAGCCAAATCAGCCGTAAATGCTAAATCCTTCTCGTCAGGCTGAGTGCCAGGTTCTAAGCGAAGCAAAATATGGCTGCCCGGAATTTCTTGCGTGTGAAACCACAAATCGTACTCAGTCGCCGATCGGAACGTCAGCAAGTCGTTTTGTCGATTGTTTCGCCCGACTAACACTTCAAATCCGCTTGGTGATTTGTAGCGGTAAGGCTGACTTTCTGAATCAGTTTTAGTGGCTGCTCTGCGGTATTCAGAATCTTCGAGGTAGCCTTGCTGTACTAGTTCGTCGCGAATTTCTTCTAGCGCTTCAAGATCATCCGGCGTTTTGTAATCCTCGAATTGAGTCAGCGACGATTCGACTTGTTCTAAATACGTGATTTCTTCTTGCACCGCAGACAATAAAGGCTCGATCGCGGCACGAGTTCGCTTTAATTTTTGATGCTGTTTGTAAAGGGCTTGGGCATTTGAAACTGCATTTTTCTCTGGATCAAGCGCGATCGTCACAGGCTGTCCGGTTTCAAAATCAGCAAGCGCGATCGATTTGAATCCCGGTTGCCACAAGTGCAAATTCGCCATGAGTAAATCTGCCTGACGCTTTGATTCATCGGCTTGATCTGATCGATCTAACCGACTTTCAAACCCGTTTGCTTTCGTGCGCAGTTTACCTAGAAGATTGTTCAGTTTCTGCGTGATTTGGTGTCGGAGCTGATTGAATTCTTGTTGATTAAGCTGATCTCGGTAATAGCGATCGATGACCTCCTGGACGCTTTTTGCGGGTTGAGTGATCCGCCAACCGAGTACTGTATAACCTTGATCGCTCAGTCCTGGATCAAATTTCTCGTTTTCTAGCTTTATCAGCCAAGATTGCCAACATTCAAACAATTGCTGCCATTCTGAATCGCTTAACGTTTCGCTTGATCGATCCGGGTCAATTTGGGCAACTTGCAGCATTGAAAGCACTAACGCAGAACTTAGCCCACGATACGGTTTGATTAAATTGCGGCGCATCGCACCGGGAACCAGGGCGATGCGCGATCGCCATCGATCAAAACTTTCGCTCAAACTCGGAGCCGGATCGTTTAACGCAGGCGGAATCTCGTAAGGCTGTCCAGTCTGAATCGGGCGCACGCTTGACTGGGCTGAACTCACTTGATGCGCTGCTGTCACAATTAAATTGTCACGGTTTGCCAAAATTGCGTTGCTATACTTGCCGATAATTTCAACGTACAAATGCCAAAGCGCCGCTTCTCCAGGACGATTAGCAAACTGTAAATCGATCGCTCGCTCCCACGGAGAAACAGGCTCGATCGCGACTAACGCTAAATTTCCGATTTGATGACGAAGCTGCTGACTAAACGTAAACGTGTCCGGCGTGCGCGGCGGCGAATCCCCGATGTGCAGACGTGCCGCTTGTGGATGCCAGGAAATCGTCAGCCAGCCGCGCTTTTTCAGCGTGCGAAGCGCAATCATGACCGTGAATCGATCGCGCTGATACGCCTGCTCAAATCTTGCTGGAAGCCACTGCGATCGTAGCTCAGCACAAATCGCTCTCAGCGTCGTCACATCCACTGGCTGCACAGTCTTGCTCCCTTAATCTTCTGGCTTGTGCGATCAAATTTTTTAGCTAGGATCAAACTAACCGCTTCCTTATCGCGCCTGCTTTCGTAAGCAGGATTGCCCATGACCGAGATCAAACTGATTAATATCGGCTTTGGGAACATCGTCTCTGCCAATCGAGTGATCGCGATCGTCAGTCCAGAATCAGCCCCCATTAAGCGTATCATCACCGACGCCCGTGAAGGCGATAAGCTGATTGATGCAACCTACGGACGCCGCACCCGTGCTGTGATTATCATGGATTCAGGACACGTTGTTTTATCGGCAATTCAACCCGAAACTGTCGCAAATCGATTTGTGTTCACCAAAGACGGGACTGAAGATTGACATCCTTTTTCTAGAATTGACGTAATGCAGCGAGTTGCAAGCTATACTCACAGAATTAGCAAATTGGGAACATTAGCGCGAACGGTTTGACACCATGAGCAAGGGTAGACTGATTGTTTTAACAGGACCAAGCGGAGTTGGGAAAGGCACCTTGCTTCGTTCCTTACTTCTGAAGCATCCTGACTTGTATTTATCGGTTTCTGTCACGACGCGATCGCCGCGCCCCGGAGAAGTTGACGGTAAAAACTATTACTTCGTGACGCGATCGCAGTTTGAGCGCATGGTGGCGCAAGGCGAGTTTTTAGAATGGGCAGAATTTGCGGGAAACTGCTACGGCACTCCGCGAAAAGCCGTTGAAGAAAAGATTCGCGAAGGCCGATTAGTGATTCTTGAAATCGAGCTTGAAGGGGCACGTCAGATTCGGAAGTCGTTTCCGAGTGCGCTGCAAATCTTCATCGCGCCGCCGTCGATGCTCGAACTTGAAAGCCGCATTCGCGGACGTGCTCAAGATTCGGATGCGGCGATTGCGTCTCGCCTTCAGCGTGCGCGAGAAGAAGTGAACGCTGCTCATGAATTTAACGTTCAGATTGTGAACGATGACTTCGATCGAGCACTAATCGCAATCGAAGCCGCGTTATTTGAGCCAGTTGCAGCAATGTGCTAGAGCCTAGACAGCGAAATAAACGACAAAAAGGGTGAGAATTACGCTCACCCTTTTTCGTTTTAACTGAACGATTACAGCCCAGAGAAAACGTTCTTCAGCAAAGCAATATTCGTCAGCAAGAAGTAAGCGACCGTTGCGCCACCAACACCCCCGATTAAAAATCCGGTGGCGTACTCGTTCCAACCGTGACCACTATTGAGTTCTCCCGGCGGTTTTGGCGTCGTGATCGTTGTGGTTGGCCCCGGTGGATTGACGCTGGCATACAAGGAAATCGCCAGCGTGGAGATAACCAGTAGACCGATCGTAGATAAAAATCCAGCCAGGTTTGCGATATCGGTATCGCGCAACGGGCCAAGTTTCGCAAACGGGCCGAGAATCCAATACCCGTGGGCCATTCCGACTTCTAAACCCCGACGAAGCGGCGACAACCCCTGACGGTAAGCGGGCAGCGAGTTGATGTACGTTTTGACGATCGGAGATGCGTTGATCGGGGTTGCTAAATTGCCGTTCTGAATGTCATACGCCGGAAACACCACTTCACGATTGCGAGGATCGTCAGGGCGGTTGTTCGCTTCAGGCTGTTTAAGGATTTGCATAGGGGTTTGTCCTTACAACAATTTTGGATGGGAACGATTGTAGGAATGCTGTTTAACTAGCAGCATCGATCTACGGGTGCAAAACAGCAATTGTATCCAGCTTTATCAAACTTTTTGAAGTTTTGTAAAGCAAATAAATCGCTTGAAAACTATTAGCAACGAGTGTAGCTGTAAATCGAGCTACAGTTCGCTTGTTCCTGATGGTGCCATAATTTGGGGTACCTTCTAACAAGTTTTTTTATAAACATTTAAGATTTCTGTCATCCTCGATCGAGCTTGCAAAATCGCTCGTATTGTAGAGAGAGTTTCGCGCTGTCTGGTGTGACTTATTTAAGGTTGGTTATGACTTCAAGTTCTACGGTTCACTACCTACGATCGCTGCTGATTTCTATTTTTATCAGCTTTCTCGCGCCCCTAATCTTAGTGGGAAGCGCGATCGTGCTGTTGTTGCTGATCGGCTTGCTGCCCGGATTCACGACGATCGCTCAAGCGGGTGCATCTCAAGTTTTGGCGTTTCTTGGAACGTTTGGCAACGGTAGCGCTTGGGAAGGCATTGGGGTAATCGGCTGCGCTTGTGCGCTGGTTGGAGCGCTGTTTGATACCTACACGTTCACGCTGACAACCGGAGATCGATCCTCGAATTTGAGTAAATAATCTCAACACTTAATCTGAAGGCACAGGAAACTCTTTATCCTAGAGAACGTGCTGTAAGGGTTTGTTGTGATGAAGAGATGGATCGCGATCGTTCTGGTTTTCTTGTTGAGTTGGAGCGCTATTCCAAAAATTGCCGTTGCTCGAAGCGTTTCTTCTAGCCAGTCGATTCAGCCGTATCTTGACCGAGTCATTCAAAATGTAACCGAATTCAAGTTAGAAAATGGCTTGAAGGTTATTGTTTTAGAACGGCACCAAGCGCCCGTAGTGTCGTTTCTAACTTATGCCGATGTAGGTGGGGCAGATGAACCCGATGGAAAAACGGGCGTTGCTCACTTTCTAGAGCATTTGGCGTTTAAGGGAACCAGCCGCATTGGCACGCAGAATTACACCGCAGAAAAGCCACTGCTAGAGAAATTAGATCAACTCGCGGCGCAGATTGAGACGGCTAAAGCAAACGGTAAAGATGTAAAAGCGTTGCAGACCGAGTTCGATCGCGTGGAAGCCGAAGCGACTCGTTTGGGTGTGCAAAATGAGTTCGGTCGAATTGTCGAGCAAGCAGGCGGCGTTGGCTTGAATGCGAACACGTCCACGGATGCAACGCGCTATTTTTACAGCTTTCCGTCAAACAAGCTTGAACTGTGGATGTCGCTGGAATCGGAACGCTTTCTAGATCCGGTGTTTCGAGAATTTTACAAAGAAAAGGCGGTGATTCTTGAAGAGCGACGCTTGAGAACTGAAAATTCCCCGATCGGGCAAATGATCGAAGCGTTTGTGAAAACTGCGTTTCAGGTGCATCCTTACAAGCGTCCCGTAATCGGATTCTCGCAAGATATTGCGAATCTGACGCGGCAAGACGTTCAGCAATTTTTTCAAACGCATTATGTACCGAGCAATTTGACGGTTGCGATCGTCGGGGATGTGAATCCAGGTGAAGTTAAACGCCTGGCTCAAATTTACTTTGGTCGCTATGCTAAAAAAGCCGATGCGCCCGATGTTATTGCCGTTGAACCTGCACAAACCCAAACGCGAGACGTTTCTTTAACGTTAAATTCTCAGCCGTGGTACCTCGAAGGATATCACCGCCCCGCATTAAATCATCCGGATAATGTTGTGTACGAAGCGATCGCCTCGCTCCTGAGTGATGGTCGAACGTCTAGACTGTATCGATCGCTGATCGAAGAAAAGCAGCTTGCTTTAACCGCTCAAGGCGTTAACGGATTTCCCGGTAATAAATTTCCTACGCTGATGCTGTTTTATGCGCTGACCAGTCCGGGACGCTCGATTGAAGAAGTTGCCGCAGCATTGAGAACCGAAATTGATCGATTAAAAACCGAGCTTGTTTCTGTTGAAGAACTTGATCGCATTAAAACACAGGCAAGAGCGGGACTGGTTCGATCGCTTGATTCTAATATGGGCATGGCACAACTGCTGCTGGAATACGATGTAAAAACCGGAAGCTGGCGAAATTTGTTTAAGCAAATTGACGCGATCGCGGCGATCACTCCTGCGGATATTCAGCGCGTTGCTCGATCGACGTTTACAGCAGAAAACCGCACGATCGGACGAATTCTTCCTCAAAAATCACGGTAAACAACCATGTATACTCGGTTTGAAATTAATTCTCTCGAAGATTGGATGCACAATCCGCCCAAAGGTAAGGAATGGGTCGATGGCAAGCTAGTTGAGAAGCGTAAAGCGATTTCAGTCGAGGGGCATTTAATTGAAAACGGTGGAATGACATTAAAACACAGTGCCATCCAAGCAAGCTTAGCGTCGCGATGGAAAGTTTACATAGACCACAATACTATGGGTGGAGAAGTTTACACCGAGCCTCCATGCCGCACGCTTAAACAAGGACGAAAGCCAGATGTTGCATATCTCACTCAAGATTTGCTAATTCAATTTGGGGATCTAGATACCTTGCCACAAAGCTTTCCTTTAAGTGCCGAAGTTGTTTCACCAACGGATTTTGCAGAAGACATTATTGCAAAAGCTCAAGAATATTTGCAATCAGGCGGTGAGGAAGTTTGGCTTATTTTTCCAAATAATCGTTGGATTATTGTGGTGACACATGCAGCGAGAAAAATTTTTATTTCTGGTGAAATTGCAGCAACACAAATTGTTTTGCCAGGATTTAGTATTGCCGTTGATGACTTATTAGCCTAAATGAAAACGTTCAAAATTCTCGTTTTATTTGTCTTCGCGTTTCTATTTGCATTGGTACTGATTCGCCCAGCCGTTGCAGATACACCAAAACACTACACCGACCTAAAATTTGCGCCACCGCCTGAAATCAAAATTCCTAACTATACGCAGTTTCGGTTGGGAAATGGCATGACAGTGTATTTGATGGAAGATCGAGAACTTCCCCTGATTAGGGGTAGCGCGATCGTGCGCACTGGAGATCGATTTGAGCCAGAAAATCAAGTTGGATTAGCCGCCCTTACAGGCGCACTTTTACGATCGGGTGGAACTCAAAAACACACGCCTGCTCAACTAAATCAATTATTAGAACAACGCGCCGCCGTTATTGAAGCCGGAATTTCAACCACGTCAGGCAATACATCATTCAATACGCTAAGCGAAGATTTGCCCGAAGTGTTTGATTTATTTGCCGAAGTGATTCAGCAACCTGCATTTGATCAAAACCAATTAACCGTTGAACGAGTGCAGCTACAAGGCTCGATTGCCCGACGAAACGATGACCCGAATCAAATTGTCAATCGCGAATTTGACAAACTAATTTATGGCAATCAAAGTCCTTACGCCCGCACGATCGAATACCGCACATTAGCCAATATTTCTCGCGATGATGTGATTCGGTTTTATCAACGATCGTTTGTTCCAAGCAATATTATTTTAGGAATTGTAGGCGATTTTAATACCGCAGAAATGCGATCGCGAATCGAAGCAAAATTTGGAGATTGGAATCCAAAAGCTGAAGCGAAATTGCCTGCATTACCCAGTGTGACGCAAGCAAAACAAGGCGGAATTTTCTTTGTCAATCAACCCCAACTCAATCAAAGCTACATTCAAATCGGGCATTTAGGCGGACAGTTGAACAGCCCCGATTATCCAGCATTAACCGTGATGGAAGATGTGTTAAGCGGATTTGGGCGCAGATTATTTAATGAAGTGCGATCGCGTCAAGGACTCGCTTATTCAGTTAGCGCAAGTTGGAGCGCTCAATTTGATTATCCTGGTGAGTTTGTCGCAAGCGGAGAAACACGATCGACAGCAACCGTTCCGTTTATTCAATCGGTGATGAAAGAAATCGATCGCATTCGCAAAGACCCTATTTCAGAACGCGAATTAACGCTTGCAAAAGATACCGTTCTAAATTCGTTTATCTTTAATTTTCAAAATTCAGGTCAAACGCTTTCTCGATTGTTGAGGTATGAGTATTACGGTTATCCAAAGGATTTTATTTTCCAATACCGCAAAGCTGTAGAAGCAACGACGATCGCGGATGTTCAACAAGCGGCGAACAAATATCTACAGCCTGAAAAAATCGTCACGATCGTCGTTGGCAGCCAAAAAGAAATTAATCCACCGTTATCAAGCTTAAGTCAGCCTGTTACAACGGTAGATATCACCATTCCGGGCGCGTAATCGATATGCATTCTGGTTAAGCTTGACAACTCATATTAGCTGAACTTGACAAGATAATCGCTGCGCGGACTCAGCTTTGAAGCTGGCTTGTCTCAACCCGCAACGGCAGTTTTTTAGCGGCGTAGAGGCAATACGCGAAGCTAATATCCCTTTGACCGGATCAAGAATCCTAACCCGCCTGGCGGCTTAGATCCCCCACTCTGTTGTGCCTAAAAGCGATCGAAATCTTAATACAGCAAGCCCCTGTGTTGGTCGATCGACTCAGTAAGCCACAAAAAAAGGAGGCGT
Organism: uncultured bacterium; assembly: GCA_964250455.1. Classification (GTDB taxonomy): domain Bacteria; phylum Cyanobacteriota; class Cyanobacteriia; order Leptolyngbyales; family Leptolyngbyaceae; genus CAXUFL01. The sequence continues at coordinate 49,825 of CAXUFL010000001.1, read as the reverse complement.
AAAGCCTCCTCTTCGTTAAACCGCTTCTGATGGAACTTCGAGTTCGGGCTGTGGCTGCGGCTGGAACTGGAACAGCGAGTAAACCACATCGCGACGAATGTTTACCATCATTTCCAAGAACAATTCGTAGCCTTCGCTCTTATACTCGATGAGCGGATCTTTTTGTCCATAACCGCGCAAGCCGACTGATTCGCGCAAACCATCCATTGACTGAAGGTGTTCGCGCCACAGCGTATCAATGCGGTTAAGAATAAAGAATCGCTCCGCTTGCCGCATCAATCCGGGCTGAATCGAATCAACTTCGGCTTCTTTGAGGTCGTAGGCAATGCGAACCTGCTCGTGTAGAAAGGTTTTGATTTCGCCGATCGTCATGTCTTCAAGCTGGCTCGGCTCTAGATCATGCAGCAAATACACGAACTCTTTCACTTTGCTCACCAGCTTATCGAGTTCCCATTCTTCCGGAGGCAATTCAGAATTAACATACGCTTCTACAATGTCATCCATTGTGCGTTCACCGTACTCGATCACGCGCTCTTTCAAATCCTGTCCTTCTAAGACGCGACGACGCTCGGCATAAATCGCTCGACGCTGATTGTTCATCACTTCGTCGTACTCAAACACCTGCTTCCGGATGTCGTAGTAGTAGGTTTCGACTTTCTTTTGAGCACCTTCGAGCGATCGCGTCAACATCCCCGATTCGATCGGCATGTCTTCTTCGACGCGGAAGGCGTTCATCAAGTTGGCAACGCGATCGCCGCCAAAAATTCGCAGCAAGTTATCCTGCAAGCTTAGAAAGAACTTCGTCGATCCCGGATCGCCTTGTCGTCCGGCGCGGCCTCGAAGCTGGTTGTCGATTCGGCGCGATTCGTGGCGCTCAGTGCCGATTACGTGCAGTCCGCCGAGTTCGACCACTTCTTCGTGTTCACGATCGGTAAAAGCGTCATACTCAGCCCGCACCATGCGATACACTTCGCGCAGTCGTTGAATTACCGGATCGCTCGAGGGCGCTTTTTCGGCTGCGGTCGCGATTTTGTCTTCGGCTTCAAGTTCCGGTAAACTGCGCTCTCCGTACTGTTTAACGGCAAACGCGACGGCATCTTTTAGCGCCTGCTCGGTTTCTCGCGATAAGTCAGTCGGGTAGATGTTTGATTGCACCTTCCAAGTCTTAATTTTGCGACCCGCACCAAACCCTTGACCCCCATCGCGAGAATCAGCAAATCCCCGTCCGGCCGTTGCAAACTGATCGTCTTCATCAGGTTGCACAATGCGCGGCATAAAATACTCACGCATTTTTAGACGCGCCATGTAGTCTGAGTTTCCGCCTAAAATGATGTCGGTTCCGCGTCCTGCCATGTTGGTCGCGATCGTCACCTTTCCTTTACGGCCTGCCTGCGCGATGATTTCTGATTCTCGCTCGACGTTTTCAGGCTTTGCGTTCAGTAGATTATGAGGGACGCTTTTTTCTGCCAGCAGTGCAGACAATAGCTCGGATTTCTCAACGCTTGTCGTTCCTACTAAAACAGGGCGTCCAACGTCGTGCATTTCCGAGCATTCAAGCGCAATTGCGTTCCACTTCGCTTCTTCGTTTTTGTAAACCACATCCGACAAATCCCGACGAATGTTTGTGCGATTGGTTGGAACGGTAGTAACTTCAAGCTTGTAGATTTTACCGAATTCCGCTTCTTCGGTTCGAGCCGTTCCGGTCATGCCCGCCAGCTTCGGATACAGCAAAAAGAAGTTTTGGTAGGTAATCGTTGCCAGCGTTTGAGTTTCGTTTTGGATTTCGACGTTTTCTTTGGCTTCGATTGCTTGGTGAAGTCCATCGCTCCAGCGACGACCGGGCATGACGCGCCCTGTAAATTCATCAACGATCACCACTTCATCGTTGCGCACAATGTAGTTCACGTCTTTGATGAACAACTCTTTCGCTTTGATTGCGTTGAAGATATAGTGCGCCCAGGGATCGTTCGGGTCAAACAAATCGCGCACGCCTAAAAGCTGCTCGGCTTGAATAAAGCCTTCATCGGTTAAAAGAATGTTGCGCTGTTTTTCATCGACTTCGTAGTGTTCGTCTTTGAGCAGCGATCGGGCAATGTGCGCGGCTTCCATGTATTTCTCAGTCGGGCGTTCCACCTGGCCGGAGATGATCAGTGGCGTTCTTGCTTCGTCGATGAGCACCGAGTCTACTTCGTCGATCACGCAGAAATTAAACGGACGCTGCACAACTTCTTCCATTGAAGTTGCCATGTTGTCGCGCAGGTAATCGAAGCCGAGTTCGCTGTTGGTGGCGTAAGTGATATCGCAGGCGTAGTTTTTCTGGCGCTCGATCGGACTCATGTTTTGCTGAATCAGTCCGACGCTCAAGCCTAAAAAGCGGTGAACCTGACCCATCCATTCCGCGTCACGACGGGCTAGGTAATCGTTCACCGTAACGACGTGAACGCCTTTTCCGCTTAGCGCGTTGAGGTAGGCGGGCAGTGTGGAAACAAGGGTTTTTCCTTCCCCGGTCTTCATTTCGGCGATTTGACCATCGTGGAGCACCATACCGCCGATAAGCTGCACATCAAAGTGGCGCATTCCGAGGACGCGGCGACCAGCTTCACGCACGACTGCAAACGCTTCGGGCAGCAACTCATCGAGAATTTGCTTTTCTTCTTCGTCGTTCGATGCGGTTTTAAGTCGCTGCTTAAATTCTGCGGTTTTTCCCGCTAATTCGTCGTCGCTGAGTCTTTCAATCTCTTCTTCTAAGAGCTTGATATCGTTCACCAACGGTTTGTATTTCTTGAGCTTACGGGTATTAGGATCGCCCAGCAGGGTTTTAAGCATGACAGGAGGGAATCAAAGCTTTTGAGGGTGGAGTTTTTTGGAAGTGTTCTAGAAGCACAAGCGTGTAAAAGTGTCCTAGAGCTAATCTTTAATCAACTAGATCTAATTAATTTGGTTATTGATTGAGATCTACCTAATTCATATCAATCCTATCACTCAGAACGAAGGCTGAACGGATTAGAAACGCGGGTGAAATCCGTACCGGGATCAAGGAAGACCGGAAGGAGAGCAAGGCGATCGATTTTTTTGAAAGCGTCCCCATGATCAGGGCGAATTTTCCCACTTAGCTGTAAGGCTGCGGAAATTGTATTGATTGGTACCAGGATGACACGAGATGCAGGTTGAAAGCGTGGTTGGACGCGGTAAGTCAACTTTCGGATGCAGAATTTTGAAGTATTTAGAGTCATTGACGCGGTAAGGCACGTTTTCATCTGCGAGGACTTGGCGCGAAAACGTTTGCAGATAGCTCCACACTAAATGTCGCGCCGGATCGACAAGCGGCGTTAATTCAACGCCATAATGCTGAGGATCTTGCAGCAACGCCAGCCAAGTTTGAGTGGGCAGAGCGGCAGGCGGAATGCCAATATGACACGTAGCGCAGTTTTCTAAATAAAGCTGCTGCCCGTATCGGTAATTTGCCGGAATCACATCAACCGTGCCGATTGCTGCGGAGTTGCGTGCACTCATCGACTGAGGCTTTTGCGCAGGTTCAACGGCTTGAGCAAGTCCCCAACCCAAAATTAAACTCCAGACCAGCACGACCAGCATCAAAATCATCGGCGATCGACGGCGAAGTCTGAGCTTGGGCGAATTAAGCGACGCTTTAGAAGAATTTGACATGCGTAGGGGGTTCAAAAAGTGCGTTGAATGAAATCTCTGTAGACCGAATTAGAACGCCTGACCGAAAAATCTATCCAAAGGTTTCGAGCTTGACTAACAGTTAGATGACAAAACACGAGTTACACAAAATAATGAAGAAAATTTGCGCCATGTAAAACCGATACAGATTTTGAATCGACCGCTCTGATATAAACAACTGTCTAGCTCAATTCAGGATACCAGGATGGATTGCAGTCATATTCAATTTTGCGATCGTCGCTCAGCGATCGACGCGATTCAGCTTCAAGAATTGTTTCAAAAAGCGGCATTTTGGGCCAGCGATCGACGATCTGAAGATTTAGCGATCGCGCTTTCTAACAGCAATCCGGTGATTTCCGCCTGGGATGGCGATCGCTTAATCGGGTTTGCCCGCGCTACGTCTGACGGCATTTATCGCGCCACCATTTGGGATGTCGTGGTGCATCCAGAGTATCAAGGCGCGGGACTCGGACGTAAACTTGTGCAAACCGTTTTAAGTCATCCCCACGTTTCAAAAGTTGAGCGCGTGTATTTGATGACGACCAATCAGCAAGAGTTTTATAAACGCATCGGATTCGATGTCAATGCAACAACGACGATGGTGTATTTCAATCAGCCGATGGCGTTACCAAATTCGAGAGTCAACGTTGAGCTTGAGTGCGATATTCGTTAATCGGATGACGCTTTGGGCCGCCATCCGGGTTTAACGACTTGACGCGCACGAGCGATCGCCAAGCAGTCATTCGGCAAATCTTCGGTAATCGTTGATCCGCCTCCGGTCGTGACGTCTTCGCCGATCGTAAGCGGGGGAACCAGCGTGTTATTTGATCCGATTTTGGTGCGATCGCCGATTACGGTGCGGTGCTTTTTCACGCCGTCAAAATTTGCTGTAATGGTTCCGGCTCCGATATTGACGCGAGTGCCGATCGTCGCGTCGCCCAAATAAGAAAGATGCGTTGCGTTCGTGCGTTCTCCAAGCGTGGAATTTTTTAGTTCAACAAAGTTGCCGATTTTGCAGCCTTCACCGACTTCAGCATGTCCGCGCAAATGGGCATACGGGCCGACTCGCACCTCAGCCTTCACAACGCTATCGGTGATCACCGAAAACTGAACAACAACGTTTTCCCCGATGTGGCTGTTTTCGATTAAGCTTCCTGGCCCGATGCGGCTTCCGGTTTCGATTTGGGTTGTACCGCGCAGATGCGTTTGCGGCTCGATCGTGACGTTGGGCGCGATTGTCACGGTGTCATCGATCGTCACGCTTGCCGGATCGATAATCGTCACGCCGCTTGCCATCCACTGCTGTTTAATCCGCGTTTGCAAAATCGTGTAGGCGTCGGCGAGTTGAATGCGATCGTTAATCCCCAAGATTTCTTGGTAATCGGGTACATCCACGACCGTAACCGGATTAAGATAATTTACCGCATCGGTAATGTAGTACTCGTTTTGAGTGTTGCTGCTGGTAAGATTCGGCAAAACTCGCGCTAAATCTGGCCAGCGAAAACAATAAGCCCCTGCATTGATGCGACGGTTTTGTTTCTGGTCGATCGTGCAGTCGCGGTCTTCGATAATTTCTTTTAAAAAGCCTTGATCGTCGCAAAACACGCGACCGTAGCCTTTCGGATCGGGCACGATCGCCGTTAAAATCGTCGCTGGATTTCCGGCTTTGCGATGGGTTTTGAGCATTAACTCTAGCGTTTCGGGACGTAAAAGCGGTAGATCGCCATTTAGCACCAAAAAATCATCTTCAAACCCTTCGAGAAATGGGATCACTTGTTGAATCGCGTGTCCGGTGCCAAGCTGCTCGGTTTGCTCAACAAATTCCACCGAAGGCGAATAAAGTGAAAGCGCATCCTTCACTAGTTCGCTTTTGTAGCCGACAATAATCAAGCGACGAGACGGCGCGATCGCGCTTGTGCTGTCGAGTACTCGTTCAACTAGCGATCGATTGCCCAAACAATGCAGCACTTTGGGTAAATCCGACTTCATTCGAGTGCCGCGTCCTGCCGCCAGAATTGCCACCGCTACCATAGTGTCCTCAAATTGATTCAACACGAAACGGAGTATAGCGCGACTCGGAACCTGATCCGTCAGCCGTAAACCGAATTTGTTAAATCATCAAGTTGGCGCGATCGCAAAGCGTTGTTTGAATCAGCGTTCTGAGATCTTCCGGATCGATCGAAAAGCCAAGTCCATTTTTTTCACCGACCAGAAATCCGTATTGCAGATTTCTCAGCGAGCAAATTCGGTAATAACAGTGGCTAAAGTGTCCTTGCTCGAAAAATTCAATGAATTTTGTTCCCGGATGCGCAAACGCTAAATGCGCAAACGCCGCACCGTGATTGCCCACAATTATTTCAGCTTGTCGAAATAATTCAATCTGATCGGCAAGCGAATAATCAGACATGACGATCGTTTCAAACCCAAAGTCGCTTAAAACGGTTTGAGCGTCATTTTCATTGGTCAAAAATCGAATTTTTGCATCTCTGCGGGAAATATAAAGCCTGCGATTTCGAGGCGAGTTCGGGCTGCTTGGAATCGCTTGATTAAGCCACTTGAGCGCGATCGGTGAACCATCACAGGTTTTAGCGAGTCGGCTTAGAAGATGAAGCCGTTTAAATTGATACACGCCATCATCTAGAAACTGAACGCGATCGCGATATCCCACGAGTTCTAGACTTTCTTTCACATATCGAGCCGAGGATTTTGGCACGATTAACGGCAATTGTTGTAATCCCGGCAACTGCTCATAAAGCTGCAATCTCGGCAAGATTTCTATCAGCCAGTGAAAGAAATTGTGGTGAATGGGCGTTGATAATAAAACCGCTTCGTCGATCGTCGTTTTTCGCTTAAACGGAATAGTTTCTAAATCCAAAACATACTTTGGATTCACGAGTAAAACTTCTTCGTTTAACACCGCTTCCCAGAAAAATTTACCATGACACGAATGCATTCCGATCGGAAACGAAACGTCAACATTGTTGGCAGAAATCACGCCTGCGGGAAAAGTGAAATCATTTCCATAAGTTGCAAGGCGGGTCAAATAATCTTGAGTGATTTTTCCAGGAATGCAGAATTGCACCTCGTTTCTTGGAAGCGCAAGCGGCTTATACAAAACCTCATAATCTACGCCAGGCGGAGCTTGAGTTTTGGTTAAGACTGCGCAAAGTCTAGATTTTCCCCAATGTCTAGTGTAGAAACTAGAGAAAAGCTTTCTGAAAATTAGCTCATTTACCGCAACCTTCGCCGCATGAAAAACTTGTGTTGGCCAACTTTGCATTGTTATAGAAGTAGGATTATAGGTTGTCGTTATGAAACACGTCCCTGAGTTCGGTCGTTCATCAAATTCATCGCATAAACTCTGACTACTACAGGTCTAACTAAAGTTATGTGTCTATGGATACCTAGTGCCAGATTCTATGTCTGAAAAGCTGAGACTCTGAACCGCGTTGATGAGTTCCAGAAGCGCGACATCGTGAGCAAAAATAATTTTTTTGCGAAAATGAGATATCTTGATTTATCTCCACAACGATCGACGCTATGATCGAGATCCCAATACGGTCTCTATAATTTAAGCGCAACTTTATCATAGTTGTGTTTGCACGTGTTCAAGTGTAAGTAGGAATAGCGCAGTGACTCAGACTCCCGATTTTCTGACCAAAACCGATCCCGCCGTTGCTGAACTCGTGCAGCAAGAGTTGCAGCGCCAACGGGATCACCTCGAACTGATTGCCAGCGAAAACTTCACGTCTGCGGCAGTCATGGCGGCTCAAGGCTCTGTCTTGACCAACAAATACGCCGAAGGTCTACCCACCAAGCGCTATTACGGCGGCTGCGAATTTGTCGATCGCATCGAAGAAATCGCCATCGATCGCGTTAAACAGCTTTTCGGGGCGGCTCATGCCAACGTACAGCCTCATTCAGGCGCACAAGCTAACTTTGCCGTGTTTTTGTCGCTGCTCAAACCCGGCGACACGATTATGGGCATGGATTTATCGCACGGCGGACATTTAACGCACGGCTCTCCGGTGAATGTGTCGGGCAAATGGTTTAACGTGCAGCATTACGGCGTGAGTCAAACCACAGAACAGCTTGATTACGATGAAATTCGCGATCTCGCTCTAAAGCATCGTCCTAAGCTTTTGATTTGCGGCTATTCGGCTTATCCGCGTGTGATCCAGTTCGACAAATTTAGAGCGATCGCCGACGAAATCGGTGCTTACTTATTAGCCGACATTGCGCATATTGCTGGATTGGTTGCAACCGGACATCATCCAAATCCGATTCCCTACTGCGATGTGGTCACAACGACAACGCACAAAACGCTGCGCGGGCCCAGAGGCGGTTTGATTATGACTCGCGATGCGGAACTCGGCAAACAGCTTGATAAAGCCGTTTTTCCCGGTTCGCAAGGCGGCCCGCTAGAGCACGTAATCGCCGGAAAAGCGGTTGCGTTTGGTGAAGCGCTGAAGCCAGAATTTAAAGCTTATTCGGCTCAAGTGATCGAAAACGCTCGCAGCATGGCGACGCAGCTTCAAGCACGTGGATTTAAGATCGTCTCCGGTGGAACCGATAATCATTTAATGCTGGTGGATTTAAGATCGATCGGCATGACCGGAAAAGTGGCCGATCAGCTTGTAAGCGCGGTCAACATTACCGCCAACAAAAACACCGTCCCGTTTGATCCTGAATCGCCGTTTGTGACAAGCGGTTTGAGATTGGGATCGCCCGCGATGACAACACGCGGCATGGGACAAAGCGAATTCGTTGAAATTGCCAATATCATCGCCGATCGATTACTAAACCCCGAAGACGACGCGATCGCTCAAGATTGCCGTCGTCGCGTGGCGTCGTTGTGCGATCGCTTTCCGTTGTATCCGCATCTTGGCGCTGCGGTTCCAGCTCTTGTATAAAGTTTCTGAAAAGTTTCCGAATCTCAAGCTAAATCAGTGAATCAGTGGGCGAGGGTATCAAGAGGGTACCCTCGTTTTTTAAGAACTTTTGAGAAATCTCTTTCGAGGGGATGACTCGCTTGCGAAACGTTTTCAGGAATAAATAAAGTTAAATTTGTCCGATTGCTAAACTTCAATGCGCTTTATAATTCTTTGCTTCGAGTTGCCTGATCTGTAGTACACTCTGCCTGAAGCTTTTGTCCTTCTTACCTGCGATTTCCGATGTCGTATTTTGCTGCGTTCTTCATTTCAGCGTTAGTCGTTCTCGTGAGCACGCCAATCATCCGGAGAATTGGTCTTCGCGTCGGACTGGTCGATCAACCGAATCACCGTAAAGTGCATCAACGTCCGATGGTGCGGCTGGGCGGTGTGGCAATCTTTATCGGCGTGGCGATCGCGCTTTTAACCGTGTGGGGTTTGGGCAGTTTTGGCAGCTTGAGAATCGGCAAAGAATACGAAGTCTGGGGAGTGACGCTGGGCGGTTTAGCCTTTTTTCTAATCGGGCTTGCGGATGATTTGTTTAGCTTGTCGCCAAAAGTCCGCTTGATTTTGCAGATTATTGTGGCCGGGTTGGCGTGGCAAGCAGGCGTGCAGATCGACTTTTTAACTAATCCGATCGCCGGACTGTTCACGCTTCCCGACTGGGCAAGCTTGCCGATTACGGTGATTTGGCTTGTCGGCATGGCGAACGCGATTAACTGGATTGATGGACTCGACGGGCTTGCCGCAGGCGTTTCAGGAATTGCGGCGTTTGTGATGTTTTGGACGTGCTTGTACATGAAGCAACCGCAGGCAGCGTTAATTGCGGCGGCGTTGGCTGGAGGAACGCTCAGCTTTTTGCGCTACAACTTCAATCCCGCGCAGATTTTCATGGGCGATGGCGGCGCGTATTTTATCGGCTTCACGTTAGCAGGCGTCGGCGTGATAGGACTCGTGAAAAGCGTGACGACGGTTGCTGTCTTGCTGCCGACGGTCGTGGTCTTGCTGCCGTATGTGATTTTAGCGGTACCGATCCTCGACATGTCGGCGGTGATTCTCGATCGCTTACGACGCGGTAAGTCTCCGTTTATCGCGGATAAGCGCCATTTACATCATCGATTGCTGAAAGCCGGATTATCGCATCGATTAGCGGTTCTCTTTATTTATTCGCTCACGTTGTGGGCAGGCTCTTTAGCAATGGCGGTTGCTGGAATGCCAAGCGGCTTGGGCTATGCGGTCGGTGCAACGGTAATCTTGAGCGTCACGAGTTGGCAAGTTTGGCGGACTGCTCGATGAGTGCAGAAATTATCAGCGTTGGAACCGAGCTACTGCTGGGAAACATTTTGAACTCAAACGCGCAGTTTCTGGCGCAACAGTTTGCTGAACTCGGAATTCCTCATTATTTTCAGACTGTTGTTGGCGATAACCCCGATCGACTCAAAAGCGCGATCGCCATTGCCAGCCAGCGCTCGAATTTGCTCGTTTTTACAGGCGGTTTAGGCCCGACACCGGATGATTTAACCACTGAAACGATCGCCGAATTTTTCGGTGCGCCCTTGATTGAAAATGCCGAAGTTCTTGCTGATATTCAGCAGAAGTTTGCGGCTCGCGGGCGTCACATGAGCGACAACAATCGCAAGCAAGCCTTAATTCCCAAAGGAGCCGAGGTTTTAGATAACGCGATCGGCAGTGCTCCGGGCATGATTTGGCAACCGCGACCCAACCTGACAATTCTGACTTTTCCCGGTGTGCCGACGGAAATGAAATCGATGTGGCGCGAAGTTGCGGTGCCGTATTTGCGCCGTCAAGGCTGGGGAAAAGAGATTATCGTCAGTCGCACCTTAAGATTCTGGGGAATTTCTGAATCTGCTTTGGCTGAAAAAGTCGCGCCGTTTTTCGAGTTAAAAAATCCAACCGTTGCGCCGTATGCGAATTTGGGCGAAGTAAAGCTGCGAATTTCGGCAAAAGCGCCTTCAGAAGCCGAAGCGAATCAAGCGATCGCGCCTGTTGAACGTCAACTGCGCGACCTTGCTGGCATCGACTGCTACGGAGCTGATGAAGATTCTCTCGCGTCGATCGTGGGAAATTTGTTACAGCAGCAGCACGCGACGCTGAGCGTTGCTGAATCTTGCACTGGGGGCGGTTTAGGACAAATGCTAACGGCGATCGCCGGGAGTTCTGCTTATTTTTGGGGCGGCGTGATTTCCTACGATAATTCGATCAAAGAACGGCTTTTAGGCGTCGATCCGCAGGCGATTGCCGATCAAGGAGCGGTCAGCGCAACGGTAGCCGAGCAAATGGCGGCGGGAGTGCGATCGCGATTAGAAACAACTTGGGGATTGAGCATTACAGGGGTCGCAGGCCCGGGTGGTGGAACCGAGGCAAAACCCGTTGGATTAGTTTACATCGGCTTAGCTAACGCTGAAACTGTGAGCAGCGTTCGATATCAGTTTGGCGATCGCGGGCGCGATTGGGTGCGGCATGTCAGCGCTTGTACTGCTTTAGATCAACTGCGACGGCAATTATCAGCCTCTACGGTTTGATCTTGCGAAATCTTTCGATATGATAAGAAAACCACTCGAAACCTAACTTGGGGATCGTTGGTTTTCTTGGAACTCCCTGTTAGTATCAAGAGTAGATTAAACCAAGCTGCTTCTTTTGTAGAAAAACGAACGGGCAGTGGAGTGTAGACCCTATCGAAGGAGCTGTCTGTTCGATGGATTACATTGACAAAGTGATTGAAAAGCTGAAGGAATGGGCGCGTCGCGTGATCGAATCACTGCTAGGGCCAGAGACCCAATCTGAGCCTGAGTTGATTCCTATTCCGGTCGAAGATCGTCATCGCCGCTAAACTAAATCCTTGAATCGTATTTTGGTGCTTCACGGGCCAAACCTTAATCTCCTGGGAAAACGAGAGCCAGGCGTTTATGGGGCGGTTACGCTGGAGGAGATTAATCGTACATTAGCGCAAGACGCTCAAGCGCTCCAGGTTGAGATTGCGGTGTTGCAGTCGAACCATGAAGGTGCGCTGATCGATGCGATCCACGCTGCGATCGATCAGCATCAAGGTATTTTAATTAATCCTGGCGCTTATACGCATACGAGCGTTGCGATTCGAGACGCGATCGCGGGTGTGAATCTGCCCACGGTGGAAGTACACTTAAGCAACATTTACCGTCGCGAAGCGTTTCGTCATCATTCTTACATTGCTCCGGTGGCAATCGGTCAGATTAGCGGCTTTGGTGCCGACAGCTACCGTTTAGGGCTACGGGCATTAGTTTATTACCTGCGACAGAATTCTTGATGACTTATTCGGTACCGTTAGCAGTAAATGGAACGTTGATGCGCGGGCTAGAACTCAACGGAAACTTACTTGCGATCGACGCCACCTTTTTATGCGAAACGCAAACCGAACCCGCGTATCGAATTTGGTCGATCGACGATCGTCATCCCGCTATGATTCGCGTTTCAGAAGGCGGCGTTGCGGTGTCGGTTGAAGTTTGGGCTGTTCCTGCGAGCGGATTAGCCACGCTTTTGCAGCAAGAACCTCCGGGATTGTGCATCGGGAAAGTTCGCTTAATCGACGGTGAAGAAGTGCTTGGCGTTTTAGGTGAACCGATTTTGTGCGACGGAAAGCGCGAAATCACCGAGTATGGGGGTTGGCGATCGTATCTTAAGGCAAATCATGAATGAGAACATAGCAGAATTTGTAGATGCAATGGCGATCGTGGTTGATTTACCGTTGCCTGCCGAGTATCGTGACAGTGTGATTGCCAACTTTGAGCGAATCAGCACGGTTGCTCAGCGAGTGATCGAATTCCCGTTGCCCGAAGATGTCGAAGCTGCCCCGGTATTTGAGCCATGAATCTACCCGATGCCACTGGAATTGCTGAAGCGGTACGATCGCGTGAAATCAGCGCAAAATCAACGGTCGCAGCAGCACTCGCTCGGATTGCTGAGCAAAATCAAATTTACAACTGCTTTACAACGGTTTTGGCAGAAACGGCGCTAGAAGCAGCCGATCGCGTCGATCAGCAAATTGAATCCGGTGAAAATCCAGGCGTTTTAGCAGGCGTTCCGTTTGCCGTTAAAGACTTATTTGATGTAGCTGGCATTCCCACGCTCGCAGGCTCGAAAATCAACGCCGAAAAGCCAGCCGCAACTCAAGACGCAACCCTCGTCGCTCGACTGAAAGCAGCAGGCGCGGTTCTTGTCGGGGCGCTCAATATGGACGAATACGCTTACGGATTCACGACCGAAAATGCTCACTACGGAGCGACGCGCAACCCGCACGACCTTGATCGCATGGCTGGAGGATCGTCTGGTGGATCGGCGGCGGCAGTCGCAGCAGGGCTTGTGCCGATTTCACTCGGATCAGATACCAACGGTTCGATTCGAGTACCGGCCTCGTTTTGCGGCATTTTTGGCTTAAAGCCGACCTACGGGCGATTGTCGCGATCGGGCGCTTACTTATTCTCAAGCAGTTTGGATCATGTTGGCCCGTTTGCGCGATCGGTTCGCGATTTGGCGTTGCTGTTTGATCTGCTGCAAGAACCCGATTTAACCGATCCGGTTTGTCGCGATCGTGCCGTTGAACTCTGCTTGCCTCAATTAAACAAAGGCAGCAACGGACTCCGGATCGCGATCGCCGATGGCTACTTTGCTAAAGGTGCCGATCCGGAGGTGTTTGAAGCAGTTGAACACGTTGCGCAAGCGTTAGGTGCATCGGCACGAGTTACGATTCCTGAAGCTGGACGTGCCCGCGCCGCCGCATTTCTAATTACCTCGTGTGAAGGTGCAAATTTACATTTAGCCGATTTGCGCACTCGACCCCAAGATTTTGATTTTGCGACTCGCGATCGCTTTTTAGCAGGCGCATTAGTGCCGGGAACGTGGTACCTCCAAGCGCAACGCTTTAGACGCTGGTTTCGCGATCGCGTGCGTGACCTTTTCCAAGACGTTGATATTATTCTCGCTCCAACAACGCCTTGTGTCGCTCCGCGCCTCGGTCAGCAAACGATGATGCTTGACGGCGAAGAAGTTTTGCTGCGTCCGAATTTGGGCTTATTCACACAGCCGCTTTCGTTTATTGGATTGCCGATCGTTTCAGTGCCGATTGTGCGATCAAACACCCTGCCGATCGGCGTTCAGATTATCGGCGCACCGTATCACGAATCGCTGGTTTTACGAATTGCCGCAGAACTCGAAGCCAAAGGAATTGTTTCTGCGCCCGTTGTCGATCGCTAATCAAACTCAAAACACTGAAGCCAGAGATTCAGGAAAAACGCTGATCTCTGGCTTTTGCTTTAATTCAACGGCATGATCAACGACGCGGGTGAGGCGTCAGAATATTGATTACGGCTCCGACTGCCGCTCCGTTTGCTGCATTCCGAACTGCGTGATGTCGGTTCGTTACGGCTCCAACGGCTGCACTTGCGCCTGCTCCGACTGCCGCATCTTTGAGAAAATCAGGACGCTTTCCTTTTGGCGTGAGCAAATCTCGCGATTGGTTTACGGCTGCTCCTGCTGCCGCACCGTTGATGATATTAGGGACAACTTTATGATGCGTAATAATGCTGGAAGCCACGCCAGTCGCCGCACCAATTCCAATGTCCCGCCAAATATTTTGGTCTGCCGATGCAGGCTTCATTGGTAGCAGGGTTGCGCCTGCAAAACTAGTCGCCAGCACTCCAGGCATCAGAACCCGTTTTAACATCAGATTCATGGCTGAACCTCCACTAATTAACAATCTGAGAAAATCGAAAATTTACAGCCTAGTTCCACAGTTTAGAGAGCTAAAGATTGAATGCCGTATGCCTTCAGCGTGAGATTCTTTGTTGCACGGTAGGTCTTAAGACACCTGAAATAATGAGTTAGCGGCGATCGCGTAAATTCTACGTCAGCTTAAATCGGGCTACAAACTTCAATTAAAACGCCGTCTAGATCTCGCACGTAGCTAACGATCTGTCCCCAGGGTTTTGTTTTTGGTTCTACGACTGCAACCGCACCTGCCGCAACTGCCTTCGTAAACGTCGCAGCGACGTCATCAGTGACAAAACCGACTTCAATTCCTGGAGGGAGGCTCGATCGAGTATTTTCCTGAAACCCTTGCGGCAGGTTTGATTTTGCAAGCTCAACCGCAGTAAAGGAGAAGGTTGTTTCACTCGTTTCCATTTCGGCATACTGCCCGCTTTCATCAACAAACCGTTGTTTTAAGTCAAATGCCTTTTCGTAGAAGGCAACGGTCGCAGAAACATCTTTGACGTAGAGAATTGTATAGGAGAACTTGATCAGGGTTGCTTTTTGGTTTGAGAGAAGATTAGTACATTTGCTCAAATTGATCAACCTTCCTATTGCAACACGGTCAAATTAGAACCCCGTCATTCATGCTAATCAATCTATAGCATCTCTAGGGGAACAGGTTTTGTAGGCGGTGGAAAAGCGGCGTCTAGTGCAGCAAGTTCATCTGCATTTAGCTTTAGATCCAGCGCGGCTCGATTCTGCTCAACGTGTTCGATTCGGCTTGACTTTGGAATGACGATTACATTCTCTTGGTGCAAAAGCCATGCGATCGCAAGTTGTGCCGCACTTATTCCCCGTTGCTTAGCAAGCGTTTGTAGTGTGGGATTGTGCAGCAGCCGACCTTGCTCAACGGGTGAATACGCCATAATCGGAATGCTATGTTGCCGACACCACGGCAGCAGATCCCACTCAATGCCGCGCCGCATCAGGTTGTAAAGAACTTGATTGGTTGCGATCGCTTGTCCGTTCTGAATCGCAGTCGCTTCCTTCATGTCTTCTATGTCAAAGTTGCTTACGCCGTAGCAGCGAATTTTACCCGCTTGCTGGAGAGCTTTAAAAGCATCTAGGGTTTCTGCTAAAGGGACAGCGCCGCGCCAGTGCAGCAAGTAAAGATCAAGGTAATCGGTTTTGAGTCGTTTAAGACTGCGTTCACACGCTGCCATCACGCTTTGCCGTGAAGCGTTGTGCGGATAAACTTTGCTGACTAGAAAAATCTCAGAACGACGACTCGCGTTAGCTCCGCTCCACGAAGTGAGCGCCTCCGCAATCACTTGTTCTGCTCCTCCTTCGCCGTACATTTCCGCCGTGTCGATTAGTGTCATCCCTAAATCCAATCCACGACGCAGCGCCTTGACCTCGTCAGAACGATTTTTGGCGGTTTCTCCGATTTGCCAGGTTCCTAGCCCTAAAACGGGAATTTCTTGTTCACAGGACAGATGCAGGGTTCGCATAGCGGTATTTTTGTTTGTTGAGCAGTATCAGTCAGCATCGATTCTGAAACGATGCCACCGGGGAAAGTCGATCGACGTCTATACAAATAGGCTAATCGAATCTGAGTTGAGCGATCTTTTTGCTGGATTGTGCCCCCAAAATGAGGAATTGGAGGGGCGAACTTCAAGCAACTTGAGTTCCGGATTAAGAAGCCTAACCCGCCTGGCGACTGAAGGCGCGGCTAATCGGTTCCTTCGGAGTTGCGCTTTGCGCTAATCAAAGTCCGCCTGACGCGGACTAAACCCCCAGAATTTGTCGCACACTGAACCCGTGGGTGGTTTTGTCTGTGTAGCCGCGCCTTCAGTCGCGCCCGCTTAACCGCAACTGACGTTGAGCAATCAAGTTCTAAAGCAATTTGTGGATATGGTGTTTCTAACTGAAGTTCGAGCGTCGCCTTTGCACTTTAAAACGAAGGATGCATCTTGGGTCGCGAAACCATTAGTACTGAACTAAGAGATGGATTTTGCCTTTTCAGCATTTCTGCGGCCCAATAGCTTGCCAAAACGATCGCCTCAGACTTTAATAACACGAGGTTCTGTGCGTTTTGCTATGTCGTTTCAAGCTACTACAAATCAAATTGTCAAAGTATTGAGTGCTACTGCTCACTCTGTGCCGAAATTCACGGCAACGGGCATTACAACCGATAGCCGTAGCGTCAAGCCTGGAGAAATCTTTCTCGCGCTTCGAGGAGAAAAGTTCGACGGGCATGATTTTGTGCAGCAGTCGATCGATCACGGTGCCGTTTGTGCGATCGTGGATGCGAATTTTCCAAACCCTGATTTACCCGTGATCGTGGTGCCAGATACTTTAGCGGCTTACCAAGCGATCGCGCATTGGTGGCGGCAACAATTTAAGATCCCGATCGTTGCGGTTACTGGCTCGGTTGGTAAAACCACGACCAAAGAACTTCTTGCCGCCGTTTTATCTCAATATGGATCGGTTCACAAAACGCAGGCAAACTACAACAACGAAATTGGCGTTCCGAAAACGCTGCTTGAACTGAATCACACGCATGATTTTGCCGTCATCGAAATGGGAATGCGGGCGGCAGGTGAAATTGCGTTGCTCAGTCAGATTGCTAGTCCCGATATTGCTGTGATTACGAATGTCGGAACGGCGCATATCGGGCGATTGGGATCGCGAGAAGCGATCGCGGCGGCAAAGTGTGAGCTATTAGCCGAAATGCCTCAAGCGTCGATTAATGCTTCGCACAACTCTAAAGGAACCGCCGTTCTCAATCACGATAATCCGCTATTGCTCGAAACCGCTAAAACCGTGTGGCGCGGCAAAACGATTACTTATGGCTTAAACGGCGGCGATTTGCACGGCGAAATAATCGATTCCAATACGGTGCGCGTTGAAGGAATGAAGTTTTCGTTGCCGCTCCCCGGTGAACATATTGCCCTGAACTTTTTAGCAGCGTTAGCGGTGGCGCGGGAACTGAATCTTGATTGGAGCAAGCTGCGATCGGGCTTTGAAGTGCAGTTGCCTGGAGGGCGATCGCAGCGCTACAAGCTGCCTAACGAGATTGTGATTCTCGATGAATCTTACAATGCGGGTTTAGAGTCGATGCTGGCGTCGCTGAAGCTCCTGGCTCAAACGCCTGCAAAACGCCGAATTGCGGTTCTTGGCACCATGAAAGAACTCGGCGATTGGTCGACCGAGTACCATCACCAAGTCGGTGAATCCGTTCAACAATTAAACCTTGATCACCTATTGATTTTGGCAGATCCCGATGCAGCGATCGCCATGCAGCGCGGTGCGGCTCCGTTGAGAGCAGAAATCTTTGCCGATCATGCTCAAGTCGTCGATCAGCTAAAGCAGATTGTACAGCCTGGAGACTGCATTTTGTTTAAAGCGTCGCGGGCGGTAGGACTCGATCGTGTTGTGGATGCATTTCGGTTAGAGTTTGAGAAAGCGGCTGTTAATTCGTGAGGCATTGCGATGACCCCTACACGCGCCAAAATGACGTTCGAGGAATACCTGCAATACGACGATGGCACCGACAATTTTTACGAATGGGTGGCAGGAGAATTAATCGAAATGCCACCAGAATCAGAACCGAATGACAGTATTGCACTCTTTTTGTTTTTGCAGCTTGCAGCTCTAATCGATTTTAGGTTGATTCGCCCACACACCTGCGAAGTCGAAGTGCCTGTTCTTAAGCCAAGACAAGCGAGAAACCGCTTTCCTGATTTAGTTGTCCTTCAGCCTGAACACATTGCATTAACACAAAGTCGATTGACGATTCGGCTGAGTATGCCTGCGCCTGTGCTGATTGTGGAAGTGGTCAGTCCTGGACAGGAAAACGTTAAGCGTGATTATGAAGACAAGCGCGAACAATATCAAGCGCGGGGAATTGCAGAGTATTGGATTATCGATCCCCAAGCTCAAACCGTCGCCGTATTGACGCTAGTCGATCGACAGTATCAAGAAAAGATATTTCGGAACGACGAGCGAATTCAATCCCCACTTTTTCCCACATTTTTACTAAGCGCAAAACAAATTCTTCAGACAGAAGCGTAAACCCCTCTTTTAGTAGAGTCTGCATCCCACTTGTGACCGATGCCTTCAGCCCTTAGACTCAGCGATTCTGGCGGAAAGTAGTAGTTACAAAATTACAGGTCTTACTGACGCACCCTCTTGTGTGTTAGGCGAAGGCTGATGAGGGAATTTCTATGATTCAGTTGAGAGATATATCCTGGGATCTTAGTCACGTCGTAAGGCTGGCTCAGTTCGGGGTCGATCGAGGCGTTAATCCTGGCGTTAATCCGGTCGAGCAGGCAGCACTCGCATTTTCAGGCCCGAAATTTTTCGTCGCGTTGATTTCAGGGTTTTTATTAGCATTTGCCTTTCAAGTACTCTTAACCAACCTTTCGGTTGCGCTGGGAATTTCAATTCTGGGTCACGGTTCTGATGATCATCACGATCATCATCACTCTGATCATGAGCATTCTGGCAGCGTCGGCGGCACCGTGAAGAAAATTGGATTCGCAGTCGGTATCTGGACGCTGATCACCGTTACGGTTTCGCTGTTTTTCGCGTGCTTGCTGGGCGTGAAGCTGAGCTTGCTCTCAGGCGGTGGATTAGCCGGATTGGGCGCGATTATCGGCTTGGTCATCTGGGCAGCGTACTTTATGGCGCTGGTTTGGGTGAGTTCGACAACGGTTGGATCGCTGATCGGATCGGTGGTCAATACGGCAACGTCGGGCTTTCAAACTCTGGTGGGTGCGACTACGGCGGCGATCGGTGCTCAAGCCGTGAATCGTCAAGTCGTTTCCACCGCAGAAGCCGCCGCCGCCGCCGTTCGGCGTGAATTAGGAGCAGGACTTGATCCGGCAAGCATTCGCGATCGCGTTGAAGACTACCTCGATCGCGTTCGTCCGGCTCAGCTTGATATGCGTCGCGTGCGCGGTGAACTAGAGCGCTTGGTCAACGACCCCGAACTGCAAAACATTGTGGGGTCAGGATCTCCGGCAGATGTTGTCGAGCGGTTGCGCAATGTGGATCGATCGACGTTTATCAATTTGATTAGCAACCGCACTGATTTATCTAAGCAAGAAGCGAATCGATTGGTCGATCAGCTTGATTCGGTTTGGAAAGACACGATCGGGCGGTTCCAGCGCAAAGATCCCACGCAGGATTTAGCAGAATACCTTAAAACCGTTCAGCCTGGTCAAGTCAACACCGATGAATTGAATCGTCGATTAGATGAACTGACGCAAGAAGTCCGGCGTCAAGGTCAACTGCTGCAACAAAACCCGCAGCAGCCAGATGCAATGTCGAACATGCGCGACCCGCTCACGTCGATGGCGTCGATGGGACAAGGAGCAAAACCTGATCAACCGGGCTTAATTAATCAAGCTGTGCAAATGGGCTTTGGCACGTTGATGAGCACCGTGCTTGGTCGCGGCGATTTATCGGATCTCGATGTTGAGAAAATCATCAATCAGATCAAAGGCGCACGCGACAAGGTGGTGGATGGCGCAAAGCAAGTAGCAGATACGACTTCCGATCGCACGCCGTCTGGCTTTAGCGCAATTCGGGCTGATGTTGAGAATTACTTGCTTAATACGTATTCCTGGCACTTTAACCGTGAAACGCTAGACAACGAATTTCGCGAAGTGCTGCACGATCCCGAAGCTGATCCGGCTCAGGTGCGTCGTGACATCGAGCGCTTAAATCGCGGTGACTTTGTTAATCTGCTAACGCAGCGCGGTGATTTACCCGTCGCACGAGTCGCAGAAATCGCTGACCAGCTTGAAACGATTCGCAGTAGCGTTTTAGGAACGGTTCGCACCCACGAAGAAAGCGAAACTGTTCAAGACGTGCAAAATCGCTTAGAGCATTATTTGCGCACGATTCGGAAAGAAGACTTGACGCCCGACACGATCGAGCGCGAAATCACGTCAATCGTTCACGATTCAGATGCCGATTACGACACGCTCAAATCCCGCTTGGATCAGCTCGATCATCAAACCGTTATTCACGATTTGCTGCAACGGCAAGACCTCACACCCGAAGAAGCCGATCTGCTTGCGACTCAGTTTGAAACGGCCCGCGATCGGGCTTTGACCACTGCGCAAACAACGCAAAATCGCGTTCGTTCTGAAGCGGGTGCCCTCAGAGCACGAGTCGAATCGTATCTGCGCAACACCAACAAAAATGAGCTGAATCCCGATGGCATTCAGCGCGACTTTAAACTGCTGCTTGACGATCCGCAAGCTGGCGCTTCTGCTTTGCGCGGACGCTTGAGCCAGTTCGATCGTGAAACGCTCGTGCAGCTTTTAGCTCAACGCCAAGACATCACGCCCGAAGAAGCCGATCGCATCGTGGGTCAGCTTGAAGACGTGCGCAACCGCGTGCTGAACGCGCCGCAAAGGGTGGCAAACAAAGCCAAAGATCAAGTGGGTCAAATCACGACTCAGGTACAAGATCAAGCAAGTCAAGTCACTACACAAGCCAAAGATCAAGTCGATCAAGTGCTGGCGACGATCGAGAACTATTTGCGCAATACCAACAAAGAAGCCCTTGATCCCGATGGCATCAAGCGCGATCTCAACACGCTGATGCAAGATCCTAAAGTTGGAGCACTGCGGCTGCGGGCTAGACTGTCGCAAATCGATCGCGATACGCTCGTTGCGCTACTCTCACAGCGTCAAGATCTCAGCCCGGATCAAGTCAATCAAACGATCGATCAAGTGCAAGAAACGATTCGAGGATTGTCGCGATCGCCGCGTCGCTTGGCCAGCCGAGCACAACAGCGCATTATGAACTTCGAGACTGCGTTTGAGAACTATTTGCGCAATACCGACAAATACGAACTCAATCCCGATGGCATCAAGCGCGATTTGCAACTGTTGCTCAGCGATCGCCGAACGGGTGCCAGCAACCTGCGCGAACGTCTGGCCCATATCGATCGCAATACCGTTGTTGCACTATTGGCTCAGCGCAAAGACATGACCGAAGAAGAAGCCAATCGAATCGTTGATCAAGTGCTGTCGGTGCGTCAGCAAGCAATGGCGCAAATTCAAGCGATTCAAGATCGGGTTACCTCGATTATCGAAGGCATTCTCGATCGCATTCGCCACTATCTCAACGGTTTAGAGCGTCCTGAATTGAATTACGAAGGCATTCGGGATGACGTTCGCACGCTATTTCACGATCCGCAGGCTGGCTTTGGCGCGTTGCGCGATCGCTTAGGCAGCTTTAACCGTGAAACGCTAGTCGCGCTTTTGGCGTCTCGCGAAGACATTTCTGAAGCCGACGCGAACCGCATCATTGATCAAATCGAACATTCTCGAATGAACGTGCTGCGTCGTGCAGAACGGTTGCAAGAAGAAGCACAGCGCCGCGTTGAAGAAGTCCGACGCCAAGCGAAAAAGCAAGCTGAGGAAACTCGCAAAGCGGCGGCAACGGCTGCTTGGTGGCTGTTTGCAACGGCGGTCGTTTCAGCGATTGCTGCGGCGATTGCAGGCGCGATCGCGGTTGCTTAACCGTTGACGCTCAACCTCAACAACTGCCCCCCGATTGGGGGGTTTTTTGTGGGAACGCACGATTAGCTGACGGGTTTAATTGCACGCAACGCGGGTGCGACTAAAGTCGCGGCTACACAAACGAAGTCTCTGAGGTCTACTCTTAACCCGCCTAGTCGCGGGTTTTGTCTGTGTAGCCGCGTTGCCGCTCGTCACTTGCGAAGCTAACTTTATTTGCGAAGCAACTAGCGCAGCGATTCGCCAGGCATCTACGGCAGCCGCCCGCCGCCATTCGGTCATCAGCACAAGTTCAAGCGATTTGCTATCCCGAACTCATGTTGATTAGAAATTCAGTTGATTCCGGCGTGAAACATTAACAAATTGCGAATTCCCATCCATAACTTTTGCAATCGCGATAAGCTTGGAAAAATTTCGGTTTGCTAATCGTCATCGTAAAGGCGCTTTGATATGCGAGTTTTGCTGATTTATCCGATCTTTCCACAGAGTTTCTGGTCGTTCGAGAAAGCATTGGAGCTAGTCGATCGTAAAGCAATGCTGCCGCCGTTGGGATTGATTACCGTTGCTGCGATTTTGCCGCAGACGTGGGAGTTTCGACTAGTCGATCGCAACGTGGACACGCTGAGCGAAGACGATTGGAACTGGGCAGATTTAGTGATACTCAGCGCCATGATCGTGCAAAAAGGCGATTTTCTGGCGCAAATTGAAGAAGCAAAACGACGCGGAAAACTCGTTGCGGTTGGCGGCCCGTTTGCAACAGCCCTTCCCGAAGAAGCGCAAGCGGTTGGAGCCGATTATCTGATTTTAGATGAAGGCGAAATTACGCTGCCGATGTTTGTAGAAGCCGTGCAGCGTGGCGAAAAAAGCGGTGTGTTTCGCTCGAACGGCGATCGACCCGACGTGACGATAACGCCAATTCCACGCTTTGATTTATTGAATCTTGACGCTTACGATAATATGTCGGTGCAGTTTTCGCGCGGCTGTCCGTTTCAGTGCGAATTCTGCGACATCATTGTGCTGTACGGGCGCAAACCCCGCACCAAAACGCCTGAACAACTGCTCAAAGAACTCGATCGACTCTACGATCTTGGCTGGCGGCGCAGCATTTTCATGGTCGATGACAACTTCATCGGCAACAAGCGCAACGTCAAGCTATTTCTAAAAGAGCTACAAGGCTGGATGGCAGAGCATCGATATCCATTTCATTTAAGCACTGAGGCATCGGTCGATTTGGCGCAAGACCAAGAATTAATGGATTTGATGGTTGAATGCAACTTTAATGCGGTGTTTTTAGGCATCGAAACGCCCGACGAAGCGAGTTTAACGCTAACGCAAAAACATCAAAACACGCGAGATTCGCTGAGCGATGCGGTTGATGCGATCACGCGAACCGGACTGCGCGTCATGGCGGGCTTTATTATCGGATTTGATAACGAAACGGCGGGCGCAGGCGATCGCATTGTGCGCTTTGTCGAGCAAACGACGATTCCGCTTGCGATTCTCAGCATGTTACAAGCGCTTCCCGATACGGCGCTTTGGCACCGCTTAAAGCGTGAAGGCCGCTTAGTTGAAAACAACGCGAACCTGAATCAAAGCACGCTGATGAACTTTGTGCCCACGCGCCCGATCGAAGAAGTCACGCGCGAATTTCTCGAATCATTTTGGCGACTGTACGATCCGGTGAACTACCTTGATCGCGTGTATCGTCATTTTCTCAAGATGGGCGCACCGAGACATCGATCGAAGCTCCGAAAAGTCACTTGGAAAGTGGTTCGAGCCTTTCTCACGGTTTGCTGGCGGCAAGGCGTTGTGCGGGAAACGCGATTTAAGTTTTGGCACCATTTGATCAGCATCTTGCGCAACAATCCCGGCGTGTTTGAACATTACCTTGCGGTCTGTGCTCTCAACGAACACTTCTTAGCGTATCGTCAAACCGTTCGCACCCAAATCGAAGCGCAGCTTGACGAGTATCTTGCTAAACAAGCAAGCGTCGAAGCGGTGCAGCTCGATCATGCGGTGGCATCGTAGCTCAAATTTATCGCTTTAAGATGAAACGTTTCGTCGCACGCCTCGATATGATGAGAGTCGCGTCTGAATTGTGCCGCTTTTACCTAGAATAATCGCGGTAAAATCAGAAGCCAAATCCACGCGAATCACGGGCACGACGCCGATTGTCTTGGGGAAACTTGCTATGTCGCTCATTGTTCAAAAATACGGAGGAACCTCGGTCGGAACGGTTGATCGAATTCAAGCAGTTGCTAATCGAGTGAAACAAACCGTACAAGCCGGAAACTCAGTCGTTGTCGTGGTTTCTGCGATGGGCAAAACCACTGATGGATTGGTAAAACTCGCAGCCGATATTTCCCCGAACCCGAGTCGGCGTGAAATGGATATGCTGCTTTCGACCGGGGAACAAGTGACGATCGCGCTCCTTAGCATGGCGCTGCAAACGATCGATCAGCCCGCGATTTCCCTAACGGGTGCTCAAGTCGGCATTATTACCGAAGCCCACCACACCCGCGCCCGGATTTTGAATATTGCAACCGATCGTCTCAATCGCCATTTGCAAAACGGTGAAGTCGTCGTTGTTGCCGGATTTCAGGGCGTAAGTTTGAGCGAGGATTTAGAAATCACGACGCTCGGTCGTGGCGGTTCAGATACGTCAGCCGTTGCTTTAGCCGCCGCCCTAAAAGCCGACTTTTGTGAAATTTACACCGATGTTCCGGGCATTCTCACAGCCGATCCGCGATTGGTAGAAGACGCCCAGCTTATGAGCGAAATTACCTGCGATGAAATGCTCGAACTTGCCAGCTTGGGCGCAAAAGTCTTGCATCCGCGTGCGGTTGAAATCGCTCGAAACTACGGTGTTCCGCTTGTGGTGCGATCGAGCTGGAGCGATGATCCGGGAACATGGGTGACATCGCCTACGCCGCAGCCGCGATCGCTCGAAGGTTTAGAAATTGCCCGTCCGGTCGATGCCGTTGAATTCGACACCGATCAAGCAAAAGTTGCTTTGCTGCGGGTTCCCGATCGTCCCGGTGTGGCATCGCGGTTGTTTGGCGAAATTGCTTTGCAGCGCTTAGACGTGGATTTGATTATTCAATCGATTCATGAAGGCAACACCAATGATATTGCCTTTACCGTGACTAAGAATTCTCTTACCCGTGCTGAAGCTGTTGCCAGTGCAATTATTCCAGCATTAACCGCAGGCGCACTGATTCAACCAGAATCTGCTCCGGATGTAATGATCGAAACGGCGATCGCGAAAGTGGCGATCGCGGGTGCGGGAATGATCGGGCGTCCGGGCGTGGCGGCTCAAATGTTTTCGACGCTGGCAGAAGCAGGAATCAATATTCAAATGATTTCAACGTCGGAAGTGAAAGTAAGCTGTGTAGTTGAGCAGAAAGATTGCGATCGCGCCATTGCTGCGCTGTGTCAAGCGTTTGATGTGTCTCAATCCGGTGTGAAATCGCCTTCAACAGAAATTACCACGGCAACCGTTCGCGGTGTGGCGTTAGATGTTAAACAAGCGCAGGTTGCGGTGCGTTATGTGCCCGATCATCCCGGTATGGCGGCAAAAATCTTTCAGATCTTGGCTGAGCAAAATATTAGCGTCGATATGATTATTCAGTCGCAGCGCTGCCGCGTGGTGAATGGCGTAATGACGCGAGACATTGCCTTTACGGTTGCTCAAATAGACGCCGATGCAGCGCGATCGACTCTAGAAGCGGCTCAGTTGGGATGCGGTGAAATTGTGGTTGATCGTGCGATTGCAAAAGTCAGCATTGTTGGCTCTGGCATGGTTGGTCAACCGGGCGTTGCTGCACGAATGTTTGAAGCGTTATACAAACACAACATCAACATTCAGATGATTGCTACATCTGAAATTAAGGTGAGCTGCGTGGTTGCAGAAGATCAAGGCGTTTTGGCACTTCAGATGATTCATGCCGCATTTGGATTATCCGGAAGCGAAAGAATTGTCGTATCTGCTTGATTAGCCATGTTCCGAGAGCCAGATTTCTAATTCTGCTAAGCTTTTGAAGTCGAGTAGAGCTTCTCCGAGCGATTCAAGCTGCGCGATCGAGAATGTTTCGATTTGCGATCGCGTGCGATCAGGCAATTCTCCCACTCGTTTTGTTAGTTGACGAAGAATAAGCGATCGCTCACCTCGTTCCTGAGTTTTCTGCTCCCACTCTAAAAATGCTTCAGAAAATGCCATTAGTGCCTCCTGTTCAGGAAAATCTGCGATTTCATTTAGTTGACTGTGACCCCATACCTAAAGGCAGGGGATTCTTGAACACCCCGGCGCTAAAGCGCGGGTGAGCTACACTGAGCATGAGACCGGAATCTCAACCCAACGGGGGCAGCCATTACCCCAACTACGGGGACTTCCATCAGTCCCAGATACTTTTTGCGAATATTGATTGCTCCCACTCCATCGCGATGGAACCTGAAGCTGCAACTACATTTGTAGACGCGGTTTTTTGGTTTATGCCGCTTACCGCATTGTGGGCAAGTTTGAGACGTATACCGCTCATCCTGAATCTCAACCTTCATCCCTAGCCGTTTGGCTTTGTAGGTGATCATTTGTCGAGTTGCCCCATGCAGCATTTGATGGATTTTCTGATTCGCTTTTTTGCCGATATCGATACGCTTCCGAATGGTGCGGATATCTCCGATAGCAACGGTCTGGACTCCACTACTATGGAGAGTCGAGACAAGTCTTGAAGTTTGTTTGTGCTGAATATCTTTGATTTGATTGTTCAGCCTTGTAAGTTGACGTTGTTTTGAACGGATCAGCCGCTTGCGACGTTTAGAGCCGCGCTTTTTGATATCGATCTTGGCGCTGAGTTTTGCTTTGAGCTTGTTCTGATAACGCCGCTTTGAGCGCAGTAATCGACCGTTCACAATACAGGTTTGTTCGCCATCGTGCGCGACGGCAAGATGGATTTCTCCGAGGTCAACGCCTGCAACTGAACCCGATTCTTTCGGTTCAACTTCATCGGTAGCGTAGCAAGCCCTGATTTCGTATTCGCTCCCCATCCAGCCCATCTCTACTAATTTCGGCTTGTCCCACTGCCAATCAATGATAAGCGGTTCGTTACCTTGCCCATTGGACAGTCGCAACTTACCCGCTTTGACGGTGATAGCCGAACTCTTCCACTGCACTTTGTAGAAGAAGCGACGACGACGGGGCGGGCGGGCATCGGGTTCTGATTTGCGCCGTTCACGCCATGACTTGAGTGATGCAAAGAAGTTTTGTACAACCGCATCAGCAGAATGGGCATGAAGCCGATTTTCGGAATCATTGGGCAGCCATCGCATCATTGAAGATGGTTTAACCCATTTGTCTTGTTTGCGAACCGTTCGCCAAAAGTTGACCACACAGCGCGAATACAATTCACCCGACGCACGGGATAACGCTTGCATCTGTTCTGTGTTGCCGATTTTGAGCTTGCGAACGGTGTAAGACATCAGATTTACCTCCCTGTTTTATAATAACACTATGTTATTACTTTAGATTGCCATGCCGACTAAAAAACATGCTGTACCCGCCTATTTAGATGATTTAGAGTTTGAGAAGCTAAAGCTAATTTCCGAGTATTGGGGATGCAGTTTTTCGGCTGCAATCAAACGCCTAATTCGGGAAAAGAAGATAAAGACTGCCAATTAACATCGGCTTGAGCGGGGAATCTTGACCCCATATCTAAAGCTAGTGGCTTGCGTCCCTTCTCAAACTCTCTCGTTTTCGGTCATGAATCGCGCTTTCAATCAAACTTATTGTACGAACAAGTTTACTATTGGCGATCGTCATGCTCAAACCGTAATCCGAATCAAAAATCCAGCGTTTGTCGTCACGATCAAATCGTTTCCGCTAACCGCGATTCCGGCTGGAATTCCTCGTTTTTCTTTTGTTAGATCTGCGATCGTGCTCACGTTCCCGGTTGCATCAACTCGCACAATTTGACCCGTGTTTGTGGTTGCAACCAGTTGATTTTGCCAAACGGCCACATCAAACGGAATGCCAAACTTTAGCGCTTGTAGATCAACGATTGTTTTCGCGGTTCCGGTCGCCGAAACCTGCACAAGCTGACCGTAAGATTGAGCAATCACCGCCGAGTTATTCCATAAAGCAATGCCAAACGGAATCCCAAAGGCATCAAGCGGCGCGATCGGCGTGATCTTTCCGGTCGGGCTAATCGAGAGCAGTAGCCCCTTTGATGCAGAAACATCCGGTGAAAGCGTGACCCAATATTGATTTTGATAAACGGCAACGCCAAACGGTGCGCCAAATTCGCCGCAAAGCTGAGATAGATTTGCGATCGTGCTAATTTGCCCGTTCCGCTTCACGCGCACAAGATAATGATCCGGTGAATAATTCGACACGGTCACGATTACATCATCACCTTGCTCGACAATGCCAAACGGAATACCGAGTTCAGCTTTGAGTAAATCGGCTAAAACTCTACTCGTGCCTTGATCGGTCACGGTAAGCAACTGCCCGTCTAACGTGGGGACGACAATTTCGCCTTGACGCACCGCCACTCGTTGCAGCGTGTAAATATTGAGTTTTTCGGCAACGATCGAGATTTGCACGATCAATCTAGAGCGCAACATTACCCGGAGTTTAGCAGTCTAACCCCTTGTCTGAAAACAAAGCGCTGATTTCAACGTCATTGGTTTGTTTTTGGAAATGCAAAGCAACCGATCAATTCACACCGAGCGATGTTACCCTCAAGGCGGGCGTCTGTCTACCCGCAAACTCCGAGGCCATCAATCGATGAATTTCCCGGTGTTTCAATTTTGAACTGCATCAAGATAACTCATGTAAAATAACCAAGTTTTCAACCAGATTTATTGTTGGAACGTGCAAATCCAAACTTGTTTGTGATTTTTGTGACCGTCTTGATTTTTGCCATTGTGCCCCGGAGCATAACTGTTTCTCAAAGACAGTTGCTCCGCCCTCAAACCACTTTTTGTAGAAGTAAAACGTCGGATGAAAGCAACGAACACTCTTCCCTCAGCCCCTACCGTTCTCAGAGTCGTGGGTACGATTCTGATTTTGTCGTCGCTCGTCGATTATCTCACGGTTCTGATTCCGCCTAATTTCTCCGATAAAGCTTGGTTGGCGGGTGCAACCACGCAGATCGTCGATCGCGGCATTATTCCGATGGTCGGGCTTGCGTTTTTGTTTATCAGCGCATTTCTCGAAAATGGTTCTTTTGCTTTGAGCGATCGCAAAAATCCCGCGCTCTCGATTCGGTTCTGGGCAACGCTTTTGTCGCTGTTGCTAAGCTTGATTTTTCTAATCGCGTTTCCGTTGCATCTCAACAACACACGCCAGCTTTCGGATCAAGCCCTTCAACGCATTGCTCAACAGTCGGGCGATGCCGAAGCCAAGCTGAATGCCGATGTGCAGCAGCGTCAAGAGCAAATTAGTTCTGCCCTGCGCGATCCGGGTCAAGTGCAGCAGCTTGATGCGCAACTCAAGCAAATCAACGATGCGATCGCAAGCGGTCAGCTAAAAGGCGATCAGCTTCAACAAGCGCAACGCGCTCAAAAAGAACTACAAGCGCTCAAAGCGAATCCGAATTCGGTTGTCGATCGTGCAAAAGAATTTCGCAATCAGCAATTAACCCAGATTCGCGATCAGCGAGTGCAAGCAGAAAACCAAGCAAAATCCGAAGCGCTGAAAACCGGAATGCGCGTCGGAATTAGCAGCTTGTTGCTGTCGCTGGCTTACTTTGTGATCGGATGGTCAGGCTTGCGCGAATTGGGCATTCTAGGTGGAAAGCGTCGTTCTGCAATGCGATAACCCCGATGTCATTCGTAGTTGCGGCGCGGCGCGTTACGAATGACAGCTTATGTTTTCGATTTTTATTCTCACGCACAACGAAGAAACCGAGATTGCTGCTTGTCTTGAGTCGGCGATGCTGTCGGATGATGTGGTAGTGGTAGATTCGTTTAGCGACGATCGCACGGTTGAAATTGCGCGATCGTATCCGGTTCGCGTTGTGCAACATGCGTTTGAAAGCCACGGCAAGCAGCGAACCTGGATGCTGCGATCGATTCCGGTTAAACATGATTGGGTGTACATTCTCGAAGCCGATGAGCGGTTGACGCCTGCCTTGTTTGAGGAATGTTGGCGCACAATTGCGACGGCAAATCACGTCGGGTATTACGTCGCTGAACGGGTGATGTTTATGAACACCTGGATTCGCCGCAGTACGCAGTATCCGCGCTATCAGCTTCGGTTGTTTCGCAAAGATCGCGTCTGGTTTACCGATTACGGACACACCGAGCGCGAAGTCGTAGACGGCACAACAGGATTTTTACAAGAAACCTATCCGCACTACACATCTGGAAAAGGCTTGAGCCGTTGGATTGATAAACACAACCGCTACTCAACCAACGAAGCGATCGAAACAATTCGTCAGCTTGAAACCGGACAGATTAACTGGAAGGATTTATGGTTTGGAAAAACTGAGGTCGATCGACGGCGCGCGCTCAAAGATTTATCGCTGCGACTGCCGTTTCGGCCGTTGATTCGATTTGTTTATATGTATTTTCTATTGGGTGGCTTTCTAGACGGGCGGGCAGGCTTTCGCTGGTGCGTGCTACAAGGATTTTATGAATATTTAATTCTGCTTAAAGTAGAAGAGCTTCGAGACACTATAAGCCTGCAATCGAGTTGTTTAGATTAAAATGTTAATTAGTATACTAATTGTATGCAGACAGAACGGCTCAAAATCAATGCTTAAATCAGAAGACTAAAAATTAGCAGCTCAATCCAAACTTGCAACATTCCTTTACAAGCCTTACAACTAGGGTAGATACTATTGGCAACGCTGTGTGAGGACTGGCGCTCAAATTCGAGTTTTTCTGATGGTGCCCGTGCTGTTGAACCCGTTTATGCAAAATTTGCAGCCAGATGAAGGAGAGTAGAACGTCTGTGATCCATCGTCTAAAGCAGGATTTAAAAAACGATCTGATCGCTGGATTGCTGGTTGTCATTCCATTGGCGACGACGATCTGGCTGACTTACACGATCGCGACGTGGGTCATTGATTTTCTCACTCGCGTTCCAAAACAAGTCAATCCGTTTGACGGCTTAAATCCGCTCTTGGTCAATCTGCTCAATTTTACGGTTGGGTTGGCGGTGCCGTTGCTAAGCATTTTGTTTATCGGATTGATGGCGCGAAATATCGCGGGGCGATGGCTGCTCGATGTCGGTGAGCAACTGCTAGAGGCAATTCCGCTTGCAGGTGCAATTTACAAAACGCTAAAGCAGCTTTTAGAAACGGTTTTGCGAGATACAACCGGAAAGTTTCGCCGCGTCGTACTGGTGGAGTATCCGCGATCGGGCGTTTGGTCGATCGGGTTTGTGACAGGTGCGATCGGATCTGAAGTGCAATCGCATTTCACCACCGACATGCTCAGCGTCTTTATTCCCACGACGCCAAACCCTGCAACGGGGTGGTATGTGGTTGTGCCTGAAAACGATGTGATTCCGTTGGCGATGCCGATCGAAGATGCCTTTAAGGTGATTATTTCCGGTGGAATTGTGTCACCGGATGCGTTGATTTCGCCACAAATTTCCAAAGGCAGTAGCGCTAAGCGCGTTTTAGAGCCGATTAGCGCGGTGCGCAACTCCGAAGGAACCGTCGAAGAGTAGGTTTTCGGCGGATCTCCGAACTCGCTCGTAGCGTCATTCTTGCTAAGATAAGCGAGCTATCTCGAACCCCCGTGACCATGCAAGCTCAACGAGTCGCCCGCGAATTAGCGCTTTTAAGCATTAGTCAGCTTCCAGCGAACCCAGAAAAAGTCACCAACCAAAAGCTGCAAGACCTTGTTTTGGCAGCGATTCGCACGCTGGCCGCCGAAGCCCGCGACACGCTTGAAACCGCCGCCGCAGAACTGCAACGCGGCAACGATAAACTCCTCAAAAGCGAAACTCGCGCTGGTACTGTTCCGGTGGCGCGATCGATGATTCAAGACGCGATCGACCAAACTCAAACCGCGATTAATCGATTAGGCGGCGCGATCGAGCTTCCTGAATTTATCCAGCTTGCCAACCAAGCTGAAGTTCGCGCTTATGCAATGGAAGTTATCACGCGCCTGCAAGTCGAACGCAAAACCGTGGATGAATTTCTCAACGAGATCTTAATTGATTGGCAACTGGATCGATTAGCGGTGATCGATCGAGACATCCTCCGAATTGCCGTTACAGAAATGATGTTTTTGGGCACGCCCGATCGTGTGGCCATCAACGAAGCCGTAGAACTGACAAAACGCTATAGCGGCGAAGAAAGCTATAAATTTATTAATGGCGTGCTCAGACGTGTGGCTGAACAGCTAAGCGCCACACGTCGATCTTCCTGATCGATTCAACTTAAAATCTAGGCAGTTCTGGGGACGGACGATGACTTTCAATTGGTTTAATCGGTTCAATAAAGACGACGCAGACAACAAACCCGACGCTGCACCCGCGCAACCTGAACCTGATTCAACGCCTGACCCTGCTCCTGCGGCTGAGGATTCCCAAGCAGCAGCGCTGGCGCGGGCAAGGGCTGCAATGGAAGCAATTAAAAAGCGTCAGCAAAATCAACAGTCTGCCCCGGTTGAACCACCAGCACAAGCTGAGCCTGATGCAGAAGCCGTTGCCGAGCCTGAAACGGTAGAAGCGCCAGAACTGCAAATCGAACCGGAAACCATTGCTGAAACTCCGGTTTCTGCGCCTCAATCCGAAGCGGCTGAAGCTATAAAACCCGTTGCTGCGCTCGATGCCGAAAGCAGTACAGAAAACGCGCCGTTACCGTTTTGGGCACAAGCCGAAGCCGATCGACAAGCGCGGTTAGAACGCCTCAGAGCGACTGCTATTGAAACCGAAGTCGAACCGGAACCTACGCCAGAACCCGCAACGGCTGATGCTGAAATTTTGACGATCGACGAAGGATTTATGTGGTCGGTCGATGTTTTGGCGTCGATGGGTCGTCGAGCCGAAGATGTCACGGTTGAAGAAATTACCTGGCTAAAGCGCCTGCGGCGAGGATTGGATAAAACCCGACGATCGCTTGTGAATCGGCTCAAAGCGATTGTCGGTCAAGGCCCGCTCAACCAAGACGCCGTTTACGAAATTGAATCGCTGCTGCTGCAAGCCGATGCGGGCGTTGAAGCAACCGACAAAGTGATCGAAGCGCTGCAAAGTAAGCTCAGACAAGAAACGCTGCCGCCGGATCAAGCGATCGCGTATCTCAAACAAATTCTGCGCGATTTGCTCGATCAACCGCTTCAAGGGTCGCACAGCGCTTTCTTTGCCCCAGAAAAAGACACGCTGAATATTTGGCTGATGACTGGCGTGAATGGAGCCGGGAAAACGACGACGATCGGCAAACTCGCTCATATCGCCAAAAAATCCGGCTACAACTGTTTGATCGCGGCGGCAGATACGTTTCGAGCGGCGGCAGTTGAGCAAGTCAAAGTGTGGGGACAGCGCAGCGATGTAGAAGTAATCGCGAATCCTGGACAAAATACCGATCCGGCGGCGGTTGTGTTTGATGCGATTAGTGCGGCTCAAGCGCGGGGAACAGAATTGCTGCTGGTTGACACGGCAGGACGCTTGCAAAACAAAAAGAATTTGATGGATGAATTAAGCAAAGTGCGGCGAATTATCGACAAAAAAGCAGGCAACGCCAAAGTAGAGTCGCTGTTGGTGCTTGATGCTACGCTCGGACAAAACGGATTGAAACAAGCCGAAGTTTTTTCGCAGGCGGCACAGTTAAGCGGCGTTGTGTTGACCAAGCTTGACGGCACGGCAAAAGGTGGAATTGCGCTGGCGATCGTAGAACAGCTTGGATTGCCGATTCGCTTTATTGGAGCGGGCGAAGGTATCGAAGATTTGCGGCCGTTTTCGAGCTATGAATTTGTTGAAGCTTTAATTAGCGGTTGAGATTTAAAGTTTTTAAGATGGTAGGAGACGTTAATTCACGCCGTGGGCACGCTGTAATGGCAAATTCACACGATCGCGCAAAACTTTAATGGAATTTACTGAAGATTATCCTTTTGGAATTCGTATAATTTTTTTCAACGTTTCTCTGAGCACGAGTTTTACAATCTATTTCCTTGTACATTAGCTAAAAGCTTGACTCCTGCGATCGCGTCGTTTATGGTGTGGACTTGCTCAAGCAGTGCGAAAGCGCCATTCATCTTCATAGAACGCTAATTCTAAAAGCTCAATTTCCTCAGAAAACGTGTCAAACGGCGTAACACGAGTTGTAACTCTTTCGCTAATATTGATGTTCACTGCTGGTCTTCGTTGCCATCACGCTTTAAAATTCGATTCTTAAATCGAGTTCGATTGTTCCTATCCTACCCGTTGTGATCGAATGACTGCTGTGCCTCTTCCTCGACAGCCTTCTCAACCGCCTGAGCGCAATAATTCGGGTGGAGGTGACGTGACGACTGTTTTTGCCCTAAAGGAATTGGTCGCGCGTCTGAATCGGGAACAGCATAAGATTCAAGATTTGCTCAGCTCGCTAGGGTTTGCGCTGCGCAGCTTTAGCAATCTTAATCAGTTTTTAGAACTCATTCCGTTGATGGCAAGTCGCGTCACAGATGCTGACGGCGGCGCGTTGATTTTGTTCCGCCCCAACGGTCAAGTCAAACTAGAGCGGCTGCACTGTCAAGACTCAGTTTGGGGGCAAGAGCTAAGAAAAGCGATCGAAAACGCCACGCGCCAGATTTCTACGGCTTTAGCAACCTTGCCGCCCGCAGAAGCAGTTGCACGATCGCCACAAATGGTTTCGATGTTGGATCATCAAGTCACGCGGCGATTAGGGGCAGACGTTCAAATTTTTGGCACGGCGATTTTAGTTAGAAACAGCGAACGCGGTCGGCTGTATGTGTTTAGTCGCGATCCGAACTACACCTGGACGGAAACGCGCCAAAAATTAGTGCGACTCGTTGCCGACCAAACGGCAGTGGCGATCGAAAACGATGAACTCACCGTTGAGCTGAAAAAGAAAGAGCGGCTCGATCGAGAACTCGAAATTGGAGCAGAAATTCAACTGCGATTGCTGCCGCGTCAATGTCCTCAAATTCAAGGCATTGAACTAGCAGCTTTGTGTAAAACCGCAAATCGGGTGGGCGGCGATTATTACGATTTTATTCCCGCGCATTCGGCTCAGACTCGATCGCTCGAAGAAGATGCAACAACGGGGCGCTGGAGTTTGACGATCGGCGATGTGATGGGAAAAGGCGTTCCTGCTGGGTTGATTATGACCATGACGCGGGGAATGCTGCGGGCAGAAGTTTTAAACGGCCACTCGCCTGCGCGAATTTTGCAGCACCTCAATCAAGTTATGTATGCCGACTTGGAGAACTCTAATCGCTTTGTGACGCTGTTTTACTCTGAGTACGATCCGAAAACGCGCCTTTTGTCTTATAGCAATGCGGCTCACAATCCGCCGTTGCTGTGGCAAGCGGCAACTAATTCAATCAAGCGCCTCGATACGCTGGGAATGCTAATCGGACTTGATGCAGAAACGCAGTATCAAGACTCGCAGGTACAGCTTCAGCCCGGAGATACGATTATTTACTACACCGATGGCTTTACCGATGCGGCAAATCAGTATGGTCAGCGATTCGATGAAGACAATTTGATGAGTGCGTTTCGCTGGGCGTGTCAGCATCTCGACGATCCGCAATCGATTTTGAAGTATTTGTTTGACTGTGTGCAGCAGTTTATCGGAGCCGGAAACCCAAATTCCGATGATATGACGCTGGTGGTGATGCGCGTGAAGCCAACCGAAGTACTTTGAATCCGCTCGTTCAGCGTATTTCTGCTTTGAGTGCTGCCCAAAACCCGATCGTCATTGCCATTTCTGGTTTTGGCGGTTCGGGGAAGAGTACGCTTGCTCGTGAGCTTGCTGCACAACTTCAAGAAACAGAGATTATTTCGATCGATGACTTTTGGATTCCCGATCGCGATCAATTGTCCGAAGACTGGGCGGCGTTCGATCGCGATCGCTTGCTAAAACAAGTTCTCATTCCCGCCGCTTGTAATGAAGCGATTCGCTACCAACGCTTTGATTGGCATCAAGGGAAACTCGGCAATTGGCGCACTCTGAATGCTTCAACTTATTTGATCATCGAAGGCATTAGCACGCTGCACCCGAATCTGCTGCCGTATTATCAATTCAAAATCTGGGTTGATTGTTCATTAGAGGTCGCGCAGGTTCGCGGACTAAATCGAGGCAAAACCGAGTACAACATCGATGAAACCGAAGCTTGGACGGATCGCTGGACACCGAACGATCGTGCTTATTTCCAAAAATATCATCCAGATTTGAAGGCAGATTTTATTTACAGTACCCATTAAAAATCCTTTGTGCGTTTTAGGCGCACAAAGGATGATCAGAATCAAGCAGACTACTTGCGATGCTGCTGTGACCAAACGCGAGTCGGTAAGCCCCAAACGTAAATAAAGCCTTCTGCCGCTTTGTGATCGAATTTATCGTCAGATCCGTAGGTTGCTAAATCCGGCGTGTACAAAGCGTTAGAAGATTGGCGACCGACGATCGAGGCGTTACCCTTAAACAGTTTCACGCGCACCGTGCCGGAAACTTGCTCTTGAGTTTTCAAGACAAATGCATCGAGCGCTTCTTTTAACGGGCTGTACCACAAGCCGTTATAAATCATTTGCGAATACGTTTCCTCGATGCCGCGCTTGTAGTGGGTGACATCAGCCGTCAGCGTCAAGCTTTCTAAATCGCGGTGCGCTTGGATTAAAACCAGCAATGCAGGCGTTTCGTAAATCTCGCGGGATTTGATGCCAACTAAGCGGTTTTCCAGCATATCCACGCGACCGATGCCATGATTGCCTGCTCGATCGTTAAGCTGCGTTAAAAGCTCGATCGGACTCAATTCTTGATTATCCAGCGTTACGGGAATGCCACGATCGAAGCCGATTTCAACGTAATCCGGTTCGTTGGGTGTATCAGCGATCGCTTTTGTCATCGCGAAAATTTCTTCGAGCGGTTCATTCCACGGGTCTTCGAGCGGGCCGGCTTCGATGCTGCGTCCGAGGAGATTGCGATCGATGCTGTACGGTGAGGATTTTTTCACCGGAGACGGAATGCCGTAACGCTCTCCATACGCGATCGTTTGTTCGCGGCTCATGCCCCATTCGCGAGCGGGAGCCAGCACTTTGAGGTTTGGATTGAGAGCGGCGATCGCTACGTCAAATCGCACCTGATCGTTTCCTTTTCCCGTGCATCCGTGGGCGACGGCATCGGCTCCGTACTCTTGGGCCGCATCAACTAAAAGCTTTGCGATTAGCGGACGAGCCAGCGCTGTCGAAAGCGGATAGCGATTCTCGTACAAAGCGTTTGCTTGAATGGCTGGAAAAGCGTAATCTTTGACAAAATTAACTTTGGCATCCACAACCAGCGATTCTGATGCTCCAGAATTTAAAGCTTTCTCGCGAATTGGTTCTAATTCGTCGCCTTGTCCTAAATCGGCGGCAAGCGTAATCACTTCTTCAACTCCCCATTCGTGCTTGAGATACGGAATACACACAGAGGTATCCACTCCGCCCGAATATGCCAACACAACTTTCTTGGCGCGACCCATGATTTCCCCGTTTTTCAAAGTTTGAACAACAAGTCTACAATTATGCAGCCATTTTTTTGCAGCGTCGGTCATGAGATGCACAGAACTTTAAATCCAGCATTTTTGCGCTTGATCGAAATTGCATTCTGCCTCTCGGTAGAATTTTTAGACGCGATTCGGCTGAAGCAGAAATCTCTGCGCGATCTGCTAAGCAGAAATCTCTGCGCGATCTGCTAAGCAGAAATCTCTGCGCGATCGGCTAAGCAGAAATCTCTGCGCGATCGGGCACAAATTCAATTAAACCGAAATCAGCGATACTAAAACCGTGGCGTCACTACGCTTATTTTGGGGAGCAAGCTTGTGTTTTTTAGTGTAGTCATTCCAACCTACAACCGCAAACCGATTTTAGAGAAGTGTTTAGACGCGATCGAGCGTCAGCAGTTTGAGAATTACGAAGTCGTCGTGATCGATGACGGCTCAACCGATGGCACCCTGGAATGGCTAGAGTCTCAAAAAGAGCGTTTTCCGCATGTTCGCTTGTTTTGCCAGAATCATCAGGGAGCGGCCGCTGCTCGTAATTTTGGTGTTGAACAAGCGCAGGGAGACACGATCGTATTTATCGACAGCGATTTAGTCGTGACAGAAGCGTTTTTGCGATCGCACGCTCAAGCATTAATCCAAGCCGAGAAAGAATTAGGCACTGCTCGCATTTTCACTTATGGTCGCGTCATTAATACCGCTAACTTCGATGATCCA
Organism: uncultured bacterium; assembly: GCA_964250455.1. GTDB lineage: Bacteria > Cyanobacteriota > Cyanobacteriia > Leptolyngbyales > Leptolyngbyaceae > CAXUFL01. Next base: position 11,556 of record CAXUFL010000001.1, on the reverse strand, counting down.
ACGTCTGAGCCGTATAAGATTACTGATTTTTCGGCGGCTTACTTTGCTACGGGAAACGTTGCGATCGCTCGGCATTGGCTAATCGAAGCGGGATTATTTGATCTTGGATTCAAGCAATACGGCTGGGAAGATCTCGAACTCGGTGTTCGTCTTAAAAATCTTGGACTCAAACTGATTAAATGCCCTGAAGCTGTGGGATATCATTGGCATCCCGCTTTTTCGCTTGATCAGATTCCGAAACTGATTGACATCGAAATGCAGCGCGGACGCATGGGCGTAGTGTTTTATCAAAAGCATCCAACTTGGGACGTGCGGATGATGATTCAAATGACTTGGATTCATCGTGTTTTGTGGGGGGTGCTGTCGATCGGCGGTCTGCTCAACGAACGCACGCTTGCGCCGATTATGCGATCGCTGATCGCTCAAGGCAAACCTCAACTTGCCGAGCAGGTCGCCCGTATTTTCCTCAACTGGTACAACGTTAAAGGCGTTTATGCGGCTTATGCTAAAACGCAAAAATAGAATTAGTTATCAATGCGCTTGTTTTTCAATCAATTTCCTCAACGTTTAAGCAATGAACTTGAGTTTGCCAAGCAGCAGAATATTCAACGCTTGAAAGTGGGAGATGCTGGTTTTGATGAAACGGTCAACCAGGGAACCGTAAAATGGGCTGTCACAGAAAACGGTGAGCTATTCATTATTCCCAAATATTCGGGTTCTCAAGAAATTGCTTATACCGTGCTCACACTCGGACAACCTACCCTTTCTGCTGGCGAGGCTGAAATTATTAGTAATAATGGGCAGTATACGCTGTTAGAGATTAACAATCACAGTGGTCACTATCAGCCAGATACAGCAAGTTTGCAGATTGGCTGCCATGCTTTTGGAGAAAATGGAATTAAGTTAATTACCGAGTAAAAATCATGCCTCCGCTTCAAGTCATTTCCTCAGCGAATCAACTGCTTCAGCAAAATGCAGCCTTTGTGCAGGATTGGGTGAGAAGTGTGCAAGAGGGACAGCTAGACGCCCCTAAAGATTTCAATTGGCTTGGTTTAGCTGAAGTTGCGGCAAGTCAAGCGCACCGATCGTTAGACAACAATGATTCAAGAACAGCTTTAACCTGGGCTGACATTGCTATATCAGTTTATGAACAGCTTGCTCACGACGTGAGTCCTTCAGAAAGCTTCACTTTTATAGATTCAGCAATGCGACTGCGGGCAGGAATGATACAAAAACTGGGAATGAGTACCTCACAGGCTGCCCTAAACTACCCACTGCTAGTGAGTTGGGCGTTAGAAGACTTATCGTATGAAGCAGTTCAGGAAAAAGTGGAACGTTGGATCAACCATAAAAGCGATCGCGATTATGTTTTGACTCACATTGATGAGATTCGACAATTGAGAAAGCTTAAAATCAAGCTAAACGCTTTAGCAATTGTTTGGGAGACTGCTGAACTCACTGAAGCAGCTCAACAGTGGCTAAGCTTGAGACGCAAATTACCCTAGTCACTCTTTAAGAATGTACAGAACAGCCAAACAAGCCTACTTGTTCAGAGCTTCGCGAATCACAAACGCTAGAATTGGGGCACGCTTCTTTTCTGTCTTATGCCTGCGGTTTTTATCAGTCCTAAAACTGACTTTGCCTTCAAAAAAATCTTTGGCTCCAAACACAGCAAAGATATTTTGATTAGCTTTCTCAATGCGATTTTGTACAACGAACAAGATGCGATTCAAGATCTCGAAATTTTAGACCCTTACCAAGCTCCGCGCATCAAAGGCATCAAAGATTCGTATCTCGACGTGAAAGCCACGCTCAACGATGGCAAAACGGTGATTATCGAAATGCAGGTGCTTAACGTTTTAGGCTTTGAAAAGCGAGTGCTCTACAATGCCGCTAAAGCCTTCTCGATTCAGCTTGGCGTCGGGGAAGATTACACGTTGCTAAATCCGGTGATTGCCTTAACAATTACTGATTTCGAGATGTTTCCGGGCAACGACAGAATTATTTCTCGCTATCGCCTCAAAGAAAAAGACGACCTCACCGACTACAGCGATGATATCGAGCTAGTGTTCGTCGAATTACCGAAGTTTCAGAAGTCCTTAGACGAATTGACAACGCTCGTGGATAAGTGGCTATTTTTTTTGCGATCGGCAAACGAGCTAGAATCTGTTCCGCCGCAAATGAAAATGATTCCAGCCATTCAGCACGCTTTTACGGTCGCACAGCAAAGCAAGCTCAGCCGCAAAGAGCTAGAGATTCTCGAAAAGCGTCAAATACTTTTGCACGACAACCGCAATGCCATTCTCAAAGCACGTCAAGATGGTGAACAGAAAGGACGACAAGAAGGACGACAAGAAGGACGACGAGAAGAACGGTTAGCGATCGCCCGATCGCTCCTAGATGTTCTTGATGCGGAAACGATCGCACAAAAAACCGGATTAAGCGTGGCAGAAATTCAGCAGCTTATTAATGATTCGAGAGTTGAATCATCCAATCGCCAAAATAAGGCGTGATCAAGGTTGCAATAAGCCAACCGATCCAGATTCCCTCCCAGCTAATCAGCAGCAATGCCCAAAGGACAAACGATCGCGGCAGGGCGACCATTTCCATGCGATGTCGCGCGCCGCCGATCGCCCAACACCACGCCGCCACCGAAGCCGCTACGAGCGTAATGCTTTGTGCCTGAACATCAACCCGCCTAGACAAAGCCGCAATTCCCGCGATGCCAGTAGTCAGAAATGCGCCTAATCCAATCATTCCAACCCAGCGAGACGGCATCACCGCAAGACCGAGCGGCACCGCAAACGCGATAAACCACGAGGATGCAACGTTGTTATCCATCTTCAACGTCCAGCCGACCAGCATATGCAGCAGCAACAGCACGATCAGCGCCGAGAAGGGCAGGCGTTTAATTTGATATCGGGGAACGCTGGTGATTGCGATCGCGCTCAAGATCAGTCCAACGATCGCGATCGCCCAATCCGATTGAGTTGGAGCGAGCATAAGTCAACAGGTTAAAACGCTTACTCAATATACGCTAACAAGCGATCAACCGGGGTCTTGTGTTACCCTAGATAAGTTATCTAACACTCACACATCCAGGCTTTCGGGTGGGATTGACGTAAATCCTGCTGCTGGATGGAGGATTAACCCGAATAAGGAGTTCGATTCATGCCAGTTGTTTCGTTGGCTCAATTACTTGAGTCTGGGGTTCACTTTGGGCACCAAACCCGGAGATGGAACCCGAAAATGAGTCCGTATATCTACACGGCTCGCAACGGTGTTCATATTATTGACTTGGTGCAAACCGCTCAATTAATGGATGCTGCTTACAACTACGTGCGTACCGCATCCGAGCAAGGCAAAAAGTTTTTGTTTATCGGCACGAAGCGGCAAGCGGCGGGCATTATTGCGCAAGAAGCGTCTCGCTGTGGCGCGTACTTTGTGAATCAGCGCTGGTTGGGTGGAATGCTGACCAACTGGGCGACAATCAAAACTCGTGTCGATCGACTCAAAGATCTCGAACGTCGCGAAGAAACCGGAGCGCTCGATCTGCTGCCCAAGAAAGAAGCGTCGGTGCTGCGTCGAGAAATGGAAAAGCTGCAAAAGTATCTTGGCGGCATCAAAAACATGCGCAAACTGCCGGATGTGATCATCATGGTGGATCAGCGTCGGGAATACAACGCGGTGCAAGAATGCCTTAAGCTGAACATTCCGATCGTCGCCCTGCTTGACACGAACTGCGATCCGGATACCGTTGATATTCCGATTCCGGCAAACGATGACGCGATTCGATCAATCAAGCTCATCGTCGGTCGCTTAGCCGATGCGATCTACGAAGGTCGTCACGGTCAGCTTGAAGCCGAAGACGATTACGAAGACTACGACGGCGCAGAAGAAGAGTACGAGTACGATGAAACTGACGCCGTAGCAGAAGACGAAAGCGACGCATAATAATGAGGGATAAGAGATGAAATTAAGCGTCTCATCTCTTATCCCTGTATACCTCTCTGGGAACTCACAATGGCAGATATTTCAGCAAAAGCGGTGAAAGAACTGCGCGAAAAAACAGGCGCAGGCATGATGGATTGCAAAAAAGCCCTCTCAGAAAACGGGGGCGATATGGAGAAGTCGATCGATTGGCTTCGGAAAAAAGGTATCGCTTCGGCTGAGAAGAAGTCAGGCAAAACGGCGGCTGAAGGATTGGTGGATAGCTACATTCACATCGGCGGTCGAATCGGCGTGCTGGTCGAAGTGAACTGTCAAACCGACTTTGTGGCGCGAAACGATGCGTTCAAAGATTTGGTGCGCAGTATTGCCATGCAGATTGCGGCAAGTACCAACGTTGAATACGTGAAGGTTTCGGATATTCCTGCCGAGATTGCCGATCGTGAAAAAGCGATCGAGATGGGCAAAGATGATTTGTCGGGCAAACCAGACAATATCAAAGAAAGAATCGTTCAAGGTCGGATTGATAAGCGACTGAAGGAATTGTCGCTGCTGGATCAGCCTTACATCAAAGATCCGAACATTACGGTCGATGAGTTGGTGAAGCAAAATATTGCCCAACTCGGTGAAAACATTCAAGTGCGTCGATTTGTCCGCTTTGTGTTGGGCGAAGGCATCGAGAAAGAAGAAAGCGATTTTGCCGCAGAAGTCGCGGCTCAAATCGCGGGCAATAAGTAAGCTTTGCTAAGAAATCGATTTAGACGGGAAGAAGTTTCTTTCCGTCTTATTTTTTGCAATTCCCCAAATTCCCGCTAAAACAATCCATCCAATTAAGTTGATTCGGGCGTCAAATAGCGTCACGTCTAAGAAACTAAACAGCGTGCAGGCAGCAAACGCGATCAGAAATGTGAAATAAATTCGATTCGGCTGGGTGCGGCATTGCAGAACGCCTTGAGCCATCATCCAGCCAACCAATCCGTAGAGTAGCGCGGTGGCGATAAACCCTGTTTCAGCAGACATCATCAGAAATAAATTGTGGGGATGTCCAAGCCAATAATTCATTTTGGCGAAGTAAAGCTGCGTAAAGCTGCGCAGTCCCCATCCGGTAAAAGGTCGATCGTGCGCCATCGACCAAGCGAAGTTCCACTGCGTTGATCGCAGTTGCGCAAGAGGTCGATCGCTGTACAGTTGATCGTTTAATCGCGCCCAAAAAAATCGCGGCACTACCGCTCGAAGTAGGTTCGCGATCGGCATCGGTGCAAATGCCGCTCCGATTAGGATTGCTCCGATCGCGCCCACGATTCCAACAATCCGATTCCAACCCTGGTACAGCGCGAAGGCAAGACACGCAAGCAGCGCGATCGCCCACACATTTCGAGAATTGGTGAGAATGAGCGCGATCGCGTCAAGCAGCATCACGATCGCTAAAAGTCGCGATCGCGGCTGCTCGATCCACAGCCCGATGCCTAACACAAACACGATCGCGTAGTACGCCGCGAGCACGTTGGCATACGTAAAGACCGATGCCATTCGTCCGGGAGGTCTGCCACCGGGATCGATTGTCCATTGCAGCAAGCCCCACAGAATCGAGGGGTAGCCGCCCCAATGAAGGTAAAGCTGCCCGAATCCGATCAGGCTGACCGGGATTGAAGTCAGCACCAAAATCCAAGCAATGCGACGAAGTTGGGCAGGGGTTTGAATTAAAAAACTTAAAGCAGGAAACGTAATGAAAAACGGTAGAAAGTTGAATAGACCGAGAAAGGCATTGGCGCGATCGAGGCCAAAACAAGCCGTAACAATCATCAGAATGCTAAGCAGCGCGAACCCTTGATTGATGCGGTCACGACTTAGTTTAGAAAAGTGCCGCTTCCAAATTGCTAATGATGCGATGAGAATCGGAACGCCGCCCAAAAAAGAGCTAAACGGTAATAAAAACAGCCCAATTTGTGCAGCATTCCAATGGGTTTGCAGCGATCGGTCTAAATGTGGCTGAAGATGAATAAATGTCTTAAAGTTGAATCTCTTCAAATCGCCTGCCTAAATTCTCGAATTGCCTGAATATGATTCGGAATATTAAAGCACCCAACAAATAAATCGATATTTAATTCTGGCAAAATTTCGCTTTTAGTCATTTCTTCGTAAACGCGATCGCCTGCTTGATTTCGCAACGCATAAAGCGAAAGTTTGCTATTTTGCCAAAACCACACTTCAGAAATATTGAGACGTTTGTAAGCCTCTAACTGATTAATACCGCCGCTTGTGACAACCTCAATCGCTAAATCTGGGCGAGTTCGATCGGCACCGAGCTTATAGGATTTGTCTGCCTCTTGTCGAACTTGCTCAGACTCATTTTCTAAGGTAACTGACCCTGTTGGCGTGTAATCAATACCCATCTGCAACAGATAGAGATCTAATAAAAGTCCGATTCGCTCTTTAATTGTTTCGTGTTTTTCTCCTGGCACTTTCCGAATCTCTAGTACTCCAGCTAAAAATGACAATCGCACACCAGGACGATCGAGCAACGGTTCAACCGTTTTAAAGTCTTGCCAACTTAATCCATCGATCAAAATGGGTTCGCTGACCGTTTCTAAGGGTTGTACATTCATGCGCAGTCCTCGCCGCTAAAACGCATCAAACACATCCGATCGCGTCAGCCGAATTTGTGCCAATGCAAAAATAATCGGAATTACGCGCCCGTAATTCGTGGCGATCGCTCTCCATCCCAAATCCGCCGCAAACCACATCCACAGCGCCGACCCCACAAATGCAAACGCTGCACGAGTCGCGCTATAGCGTGCTGTTGCCATTGCCATTCCACGCCGCGCAAGCTGCATCGCGACTTCTGCTTGAATTGCCGCTCCGCCCTGCACGATCGCGCTTTGTGCCACTTGGTATTGAGCAAAATGCAGCGCAAACTGACTTGCAATGTGGCGCAGCAAAAGCGGTTGCAGAACTGAACTAATGGCGATCGCTCCGCCTCCTTTGGCAACGAGCGACATCGGATTTTTTTGCAGTGCAAGCGGCAATTCTTCAGAAAAATGGGTTTGCGCCAGTGATTTTTGAACGCGCCGCGATAACGCCGTTTGTTCAGATGCCGGAAGCTGCTTCCAAGCGCGATTAAGCAGCGTCAGAAAAATTTCAGCTTCTAAATCGGTGGTTGACAATGCGCTTTGATACGGCAGTTTGAGGTAGCGACAAACTTGAATCAGAACTTGGCGGTAGCTGACTTGCTGCGTGCGACCGCGCAAAACCGTCATACCATCAGCCGCAAGATACCGAAATCGATCGTCGATCGCATCGAGCCAAGCTTCGCGGCTTTGACTTTGCACGTCGATCGGGTTGGGAGTACTCACATAATCGAGTGGATTGAATTTAGGACGAAATAAAATATCGGTGAGTTCGCGTAATTCTTCGTCGGTTGCTAATTCTAAAGCCGCTCTAAATTCGTCCACAGGTTGCTTTCCTCTCAAATGCAGCGTCGTTGTCACTATTCTACTAAAGGAACGAGGAAACATCGGATAATACAAGCTTTACCTTCTTACCCAGCATGACAGCTTCTCACGTTGATATCGCGATCGTGGGTGCAGGAATGGCCGGTTTAACTTGCGCCCAACTGCTTCATCAAGCAGGCTACCAAATCGCACTAATAGACAAATCTCGTGGTTTAGGCGGACGCCTCGCGACTCGTCGACTACACGGAACCCACGCAGATCATGGCGTTTGCTACCTCAAGCCCAAAGATCCAACTTTCAAAGCATTGCTCGATCGATTGCTTGAGCGCAAAGTTCTTCGAGTTTGGACAGACACCATTCACGAACTCGATTTAAACGATCAAATTCAAGCGCCTTCGGATCGATCACCGCGCTACGCCTGCGATAACGGCATCAGCGCGATCGCTAAATTTCTAGCAATCGGGCTTCCGATTCGATTAAGTCATCGCGTTGAAACGATCGCTCGTATTGATCACGGTTGGCAACTCCAGTTTGATCAAAATTTAGAACCGCTTACCGCAACTGCCTTAGTGATTGCAATTCCAGCACCGCAAGCGGCTCAACTTGTTCAATCCGTGAATCAACCGTTGTTTGAGCAAATTAAAACCGTTGAATTCACACCGTGTATCAGCGCGATCGCGGTTTATCCGAGCGAGCGACAGCGCGAAATTGATGCGATGAAGGTGCAGGCGATCGTGGCTTCGCAGGATGCTGATCTCGGTTGGATTGGCATCGATAGCACCAAACAAATTAATCCGGCTCAACCCGTATTCGTGATTCAAAGTAATGCGACTTTTGCTGCTCGCTATTTAGAAGCGCCTGATTTGCAAGCGGTTGGAGAACAATTACTGAGCAAAGCGGCTCACATTGTTGCGCCCTGGTTGACAACGCCAGAAGTGCTTCAGGTGCACCGATGGCGCTATGCGTTTGCAAAAAATCCGGTGGCGCGATCGTTTCTCACGGCTGACACTCCTGCCCCGCTCGTTTGTACCGGAGATTGGTGTGGCGGAAATCGGGTTGAAAGTGCGTTTTTAGCAGGATTAGCAACGGCTCAGCATCTTAACGATCGACTAGAACGGCGATCGCTTCGCGCTCAATTCTGGAGTGCAATCAGCTAAGCGCGATCGAGGATGAGGCACCCGCCCCAAACAAGTTTGTGCAGTCGTGACTTCAGTCGCTAGGCTTAACCGAAACTAACCTTAAACTAACATCACTCCCCTTGAGGAAGATGTCGATCGCGTTCAATTGCGTCTAGATTCGGAACGACTGTACTGCAACAAAAGCAATGCTCCTGCTGCTGTTTCAAGCTGATGAGAATCTGTACGCGATTGAAACGACTTCAGTGATCGAGGTGTTGCCGATCGTGGTGCTGAGAAAAGTTCATCAGGTTCCTAAGTACGTGGCGGGTGTATTTAGCTATCGCGGCTGTATTGTTCCCGTGATTGATTTGTGTCAATTAATTTGCGGAACTCCGTGTCAAATTCGCTTTAATACGCGAATAATCATGGTTAATTACACGACAAGAAACGGCGATCAACAATATTTAGGACTAATGGCAGAACGAGTTACGGAAACGCTAAAGCAATCGGCTGCGGATTCAGGCTCGGCTAAAGCGTCGCTTAATGATACGCCCTACTTGGGAGAAATTTTCATGCACGAAAAAGGCATGATTCAGCGATTACATTGGGAAACGCTGGTTAGTGATGCTCAACATGCCTCTTTGATGGCTGTAGGAAACGTTCATAATAATGCAAGCTGAAATCGAAGCGATGCTGCGGCAAAAGATCGGGCTAGATGCGGACAGCATCGGATCGAGAACGATCGCTCGTGCGGTTGAGCGCTGTCGATCGAGGTGTGGCGCACCAAATTTGGCGTCGTATTGGCAGCGCTTAAAAACGACACCGAGCGAAGTTGAAGCGTTGATCGAAGCGGTTGTTGTGCCGGAAACGTGGTTTTTTCGCGATCGCGAGCCGTTTGTGTGTCTGAGTCAATTTGTCAAAACCGAGTGGAAGCGAAACGGCGTTTTTCGCGTGCTGTCTGTGCCGTGCTCAACCGGAGAAGAACCGTATTCGATCGCCGTTACGCTTTTGGAATCCGGATTAATGGCGACTCAATTTCGCATCGACGCTGTGGACATTAGCCAGCAGGCACTGCAAAAAGCAAAACGAGCCGTTTATACCAAAAAATCGTTTCGGGGTGGAGCGGTTAATCTGCGCTATTTTCAAAATCATGAGAACGGATATGAAGTTCGATCGTTTGTGCGTGAAACCGTGCATTTTAGGCAAGGAAATATTCTAGAACCTGCATTTTTGGCAAAGCAGCAATATCACGTTATTTTCTGTCGTAATTTATTGATTTATCTGAATCATTCGGCTCGAAATCAAGTGTTAGAAACGCTCGATCGTGTTTTAATGCCATCGGGTTTGCTGTTTGTTGGCTCTGCTGAAACTTCGCAGATTTCAGCAAAACACTACAAATCAAGGCGTCACGCTTCGGCATTTGCTTATCAAAAAGAAAGTCCTCCTTTAATTCAACCCAAGCCGTTACAAATTGTGTCAATTTCAAAGAAAACTCCGCCTAAATCTGCGCAGTTTTCTAAAACCAGTGCGCCAAAACAATCGCCGCTCGAACAAGCAAAACAGCTTGCCGATCGCGGGCAGCTTGTTGAAGCGGCAAACCTCACCGAAGCTTATCTTGATGCCGATCGCGCTAATCCCCGTGCTTATTTACTGCTTGGCGAAATTTATCAAGAACTCAACGATTTAGATCGAGCCGAGCGATCGTTTCAAAAAGCTATTTATCTTAATCCAAATTTCTATGAAGCCTTAATTCATTTAGCATTATTAAAAGAAGAACGAGGGGATATGACAACTGCCGCTATTTTAAGATCCCGGATTCAACGGCTTCTTCAGTCCTGATGATTTATGATTAACCGATATGTGGAACAAAATTACTAACCGAATCTTACTTGGGTATTCTATTCCGCTTGTTGCTTTGCTTGTTTTAGGCGGCGCGGTTTATTCAACTTCAGTTCGCACGTTTCAGCTTCAAAAAGAAGCGAGAGAAACCGAGGAAAATATTAGAAAAACCGATGCAATGGTCGATGGCCTCAATCGATCGATCGCCAGCGTTCGAGGCTACTATATTTTTCCGAACGATCAATCTTATTTAACGGTTTATGGTCAAGGTCGCAATCAGTTTGTTGAAAACGTAAGACCCCTACAAACGATCGCTGATCCAAATATTAGTCGATCTGTCGATGAATTTAATCAGTTAGGCAACCGCTACGATGATATTTCGCAAAATGCGTTTCGATTAATCGATGCGCGAAGACTTGATCAAGCCAGAGCAGAAATTAGCAAGCCGCGGATTGCTGAAGTCGTCGGTCAGCGCGATCGATTAGTCAATGCGTTTCAAAACCAGTTAGACCAAAACAATGCAGCGCTAAGAAAATCTCAGCAGTCGCTATTGACGTTGATTTTGTTAGGATCAGGATTAACGATTTTAGCCACCGTTTTAGCGGGATTATCGAATACGTTACCGCTCAGGCGTCAGCTTCCTCAAGTCGTCAACGCGGCCGAAGCGATCGCCGATGGAGACTTGACGCAATCGCTCAATTGCCCAAAAGACAAAACCGAAATCGGACAGCTTCTCGCTGCGTTTCAAAATATGACCAAGAGTTTGAATACGTTGATTACGCAGGCGCAGCGATCGGGAATTCAAATCAGTACGTCAACTACGCAAATCGCCGCCGCCGGACGTCAACTTGAAGCGACAGTTAACGAGCAGTTTGCCTCGATGAACGAAGTCAACGCTACCGCTCGACAAATCGCCCTAACCGCAGGTGGTTTAGCAAAATCAATGGATGAAGTTGCTCAAACTGCCCAAACCACGACTAACGCTGCTTCTAGTAGCCAAACCAATCTTGATAAAATTCAAACGGCAATGCAGCATCTAGGATACGCAACGAATTCGATATCGACAAAGCTAAAAGTAATGAACGAGAAAGCAAATAATATCAACACCGTCGTTACCACCATTACGAAGGTTGCTGACCAAACAAATTTGCTATCGCTCAATGCGGCGATCGAAGCCGAGAAAGCCGGAGAATACGGAG